>NZ_JAPYPC010000012.1 GCF_029937855.1 Christiangramia sp. | reverse complement strand
TTTAGCTCAAACAGCCTAAAATTTCACGGTGCTGACACTTCAAATTTTACGATAAATTTCCGATAGGCCGGGAAAATGGAGGCTCTTAAAATTATGTATTTAAATTTATGATTACTAATTTCAGGAATATGTCATTGGTAACTTGTTCCAGCATCTGATGAGGTATACTAAAAAACTGCAATTTCCTATGTCAGGTAATTTTTTTATCACTGTTATGAGGCTGGGGAAAGGATTTTCAGAATAGAAAACAAAAAAAGATATAGATTAAAAATAATGTCGTTTTATAACTATTAATAATAGACAAAATAGAAACTTCCCCTTTATTTTGGTTAAATTAATTAAAAACAATATTTATTTTAAAATTAATATAATCGCCACTTATGCTGGCATAGTAAGGACCAAAAAAAAAAATTATATGGGGGGGGAGAAATGACGATTCAATTGTTAAAGAAAACGTTAGGAGTGCCAGGGAAATCAATATCCAGGTTACAAATTTAGATGAATTAAACCAGGAATTAGCTAAAATATTTGGCAGTTCCAACCTTAAAAAAACCTTTTATATTATTCATATAGATTCAGGAATAGTAAAGGGTGAACTTCAAATAGCAGTTTTACAGGATGAGATAAATTTTTTAAAATTCAACTGGTTTGCCTTTAAAAAATTTAATTTTTCACCTAATATTTTTCCATTTGGCTTATTTCATTTTTTCTTTAGTTGCAAGGGTGATTTAAAAATCAGGGATGTAAAATCTAATCTTTTAATACCTCAATTACGATTGGGGGTATTACGGTCTTTTCAATCAGGTAAAACAGACCTGGAATTTAAATCTGGGAGAAAATATGAGTTCACGATGATCAATTTTCTCAGGAGGGCGAATAAGAAATCTCCTGGAAATTTTTCAGATACTTATTACCAGCTCTATGAGGAACTTACAGATGGAGGAGGTTTTTTCACCCATTTAAGTAATTACAATTTAAAATTAAATGATCTGCATAAAGAACTTGGAAATGTACCTAACCAGCCAGGTTTACGTATGCTTTATTTAAAGGCAAAATGCAATGAACTGGTGGTGGCCTATATTTCGCAACTGGAAAAAGACAGGGAGAAACCCTATAGCTCTGGCTTAACCAAAAACCAAATGGATGCTGTTTGGCAGGCAATAGACGTTATTAAGGACAATTTAACCGAAAATTATACAGTTCCTGAAATTGCCAAAATGGTATTTATGAGTCCATCCCAATTGCAATATTGTTTTAAAGCAATGTTTAACCAAACGGTTAATGAATATATCCTGAATACCCGCCTGGAACTTTCTAAGCAATTATTAGAAGACCCGGCATATTATATTTCTGATGTGGTGTATAAGATAGGCCTGACCAGCAAAAGTTATTTTTCAAAAATATTCAAGAACAAATATCATATTTCGCCATCCCATTACAGGCGCCAACATTTAAAACCTATCCAACATGAAAGTATTGAATATTAAATCGATTCCCATAGATAAAGTAATGCTGGAATTGGCAGATTTGTTAGAAGCGGAAATAATAGAGGATTGTAAGGAGTTTACCTTAAGTATCCCCAAACGTCTCGGTTCCGGTTACATAAGGGGTGTTGCTTTTGGAAACGGACTGGGATTTATAAATTATGCCTGTACCTTTAACGAGGATGTGGAAATTAATTTTATTAGGAATAGGGTGCATCCCCTGAAATTTATTTACACCCTGGACGGGATCTTAGTCCATCAGTTTGAAGAAACGGAAAAAGAACAGGATTTGGAGAAATTTCAGTATTGTGTACTTGCCAGCCAATCCAGTTTTGGTCATGTGATAAAATTCTCGAAGGACGAAACCTTGATGTTCAATAGTTTAGAGATAGACCGCCGAATATATTATTCACTGATGTCCTGTTCCATAGAAAAAATGGATGAGCAATTAAAGGATCTTTTTAAGGATGTTTTGGCTAAGGAGGCTTTTTATCATAAAGGCTATTATAGCCTCGAGATTGCAGATATATTTCAACAAATTGAAGATTTTGAAGGTAAGGAAGCATTCAGAAAAATCTTTTTGGAAAGTATAGTTCAACAAATGCTACTGCAGGAAGTCACTCAATTTGATATTGAGGTAAGCGGGGAAAATGCAAAGGTTCTGCTTAAAAAACACGAGATAAAGGCGATAGAAGAGGCTAACTTAATTATTATGAATGAGATTGCTAATTTGCCTACCATCAAAGAAATTTCTTATCGTGTGGGCTTAAATTCAAATAAGCTTCAGGACGGTTTTAGAAGAATGTATCAAACTACGGTAAACGGGCATGTAAAAGATAAAAGACTGGAAATGTCCAAAAAGCTTTTGAGCACGAGTAATCTTACTATAGCTGAAATTAGTGATCAGATTGGGATTACCAGTAAAAGCTATTTTTCCAAAATATTCAAGGAGACTTACAAGATGTCGCCAAATGAATTTAGGAAGAAGAATTCACATACAACCGATTGCAATAGATAACTAATATTCTCTGTATAAACAAGTATTATAAAACCGACTATACACAAGGCAAGCCTTTATTTTTTAAAGAACGAAGCTGAGATCCAGTATTTTACTAGTTCAAAATTTTTATTACCATCTATACCCTGGATTTATCAATTTTTGAATTGTGGTTCAAAAAACACAGTTTCAAACTTAGGTTGTTTATAGGAGTAACTTCTTAAATCTAAAAGCGAAGCGGTCTGGTTTTTTAACCGGACCTAAGCGTTTTAAAGAATATCTGTTTTATGTCCTAAGAATTTTTTATTACCCTGAATTTATGGGTCTTCGGAGAATCTTTCCGGGTCTCTATATGGCTTTATTTACTATTATAGGAGCTTCTGAAAGAAATTGCCAGAATGAGGTTATTTTTCAGTTTAGTATACTTTATAAATAAACCAATTTTATTTATTTGGAGTTTCTTTTAATATTAATACAGGCAGTTTAGGATCAAAAGCAATTTCACTTATCACCGATTTGGAGAATAACCGGGTGAAAAAGCCTTGCTTTCTCTGGTATAAAGCCAGAAAGTTGCTATCCCTGCTTTCTATAAATAAATGTACTCCTGTAGCAGGTGTGGTTTGGGTTAAGGTATGGAAACTGTGGTTTACATTTTTAAAAATTTGTTCCAGTTCTTCCTTATTTTTTAATTGCTCCTCGTTGAGTTTTCTGTTTTCGCTATTGATATATAAGACGCGAATAGAAGCCTCCATACTTTTCGAAAAATCAATAAGGGCGAGAAGTTCTTTTTCTTTAAAAGGAGTTCTAAGATTGGTAGGAAATACGATTTCTGCATTTATCTGCTCTTTCCAGGTATATAACTCTGGCACCACCAGGATAGGGCGTTGTTCAATATCTTCGGCGATTTTTGCAATATCTTCAGAGCTATTTATGTGAACCGAATCACCCTGAGCACCTAACATAATAAGATCTACTCTAAACTTATCTGCATTTTCCTGAATACCGTCTACTAAACTTCCCTGGAAAGAAATAGTTTCAAAGGAATGATTGGAATTTTCTTTTCTAAAACTAAGCCCCTGCATGATTCTTTCCAAGCCTTTTTCTGAAGCTTCTTTTGCGCTGGGCTGATTGTCCTCATTTTTAGACAAAGGAATAGCCTCGCTTAAAAATCTTTGGGAATGATAGACATTTATCAAATAGAAAGTACAGGAATATTTTTTATAAAGGTTCATCGCAAAGATGAGCGCATTCCAGGAATGCTTGGAGAAGTTGGTAGGGATCAGGATCTTTTTTTCCATAGGAAGATAATTGATGTTATAAATATACTAAGTCTGGCCGGTAACCAACTGCTTCTGCTAAAAACAATTTTGGGTTTCAATAAAAGTTTAAAGATTTAATAAATACATGAATCAAGTTAATGATTTAACCTATAGTGCTCTTTTTCACAAAACTCCGGATTATATTTTGACGTATATTTTAATGAATTTAAAAAAAAGGAGGTATGGATGAAGAAGTAAATGTTTTTAAAAAGATTTGTTCAATTATTAATTTTTAATCATTGAATTAGCCACAACAAGAGGCTGTCTAAAAAGTTGAGAAAACGTCATCCTGTCCCGAAAGCTTTCGTGACAGCTTGACGAAATAAATACTTTATAGACAGCCTCTTATTTATATCCATTTTTTTGCCACCAAAAGCAAGCTGAACTTCCTAAGAAAGATTCAGTAGAAAATTGAATTTATTTTACTTTCTGAGTTTTATTCAAAAAAAGGCCCTGGAATTCTCTATAATTCCCGAATTAAAAGTTTTAAAGGCTTTTATTGATGAATGCATAATTCTAATATTTTAGCCTCCATATAATCTTTTATTATGAAACAAAAAGCTTTAGTTTTACTTCTTTATTTTTAGAATATTCCAAAGCGATATGAGCAACCAAAAACATTTTGTGATTGATTTCGATAGTACCTTTACCCAGGTAGAGGCGCTGGATGTGCTTGGGGAAATCTCTCTGGCAAGTAATGCAAAGAAGGAAGAAAAACTCCAGGAATTAAAAGACCTTACAGATTTGGCTATGGGTGGCAAACTGGCTTTCCGGGAATCATTGGAAAAAAGGCTGGAGATTCTGGAAGCGAATAAAAGTGCGATCCCGGAACTGGTGGAAAATCTAAAGAAAAAAGTGTCTGTTTCCTTTGTGAGGAACGAAGAATTCTTCAAGGAACACCAGGATAGTATTTATATTATTTCAAACGGATTTAAAGAGATCATTGTTCCCATTGTAAAAGAACTGGGTGTTAAGGAAGAAAATGTCTATGCCAATACTTTTGTCTATGATGAAAGCGGAAATATTACCGGGTTTGATCAGGATAATGTTCTTTCTTCGAACAATGGAAAAGTAGAACTTCTGAAAAAAATGGGCCTTAAGGGTGATGTGTATGTTATTGGGGATGGTTATAATGATTATGAAATAAAAGCCGCTGGCCTGGCCAATAAATTTTATGCTTTTACTGAAAATATAGAACGTGATGATATTTTAGATAAAGCAGACCATATTACTCCCAGTCTTGATGAATTCCTATACCTTCATAAAATGAACAAAGCAATTTCTTACCCTAAGAACAGGATAAAAGTTTTATTACTGGAAAATGTACATGCAGATGCCGTGGCCATCATGAAAAATGAAGGTTATAATGTTTCCACAATTTCAGGAGCTTTAGATGAAGATGAATTAGCAGAAAAAATTAAGGATGTTTCTGTACTGGGAATCAGGTCTAAAACGAACCTTACTGCGAAAGTGCTGGAGAATGCCAACAGGCTCATCGCTGTGGGCGCTTTTTGTATTGGCACCAATCAAATAGATCTGGAAGCCTGCCTTAAAAAGGGAGTGGCTGTTTTTAATGCACCCTTCAGTAATACCAGAAGTGTGGTAGAACTTGCTATTGGTGAAATCATCTTATTAATGCGGAACCTCCCAGACCGAATCGCCGAAATGCACAAGGGGGAATGGAATAAATCTGCCAAAGGAAGCTATGAAATAAGAGGTAAAAAACTTGGAATTGTTGGTTACGGTAATATAGGCGCACAACTTTCGGTAGTTGCTGAAGCTATTGGCTTTGATGTATATTATTACGATCTGGTAGAAAAACTAGCTCTTGGAAATGCTACAAAATGTCACAGCCTTCAGGAATTATTTGAAAAGGCAGACATCGTAACCTTACATGTAGACGGAAGGAAGGAGAATAAAAATATGATTGGCGATAAGGAATTCAGTTGGATGAAGGAAGGATCTATTTTTCTGAATCTCGCCAGGGGGCAGGTGGTAGATGTCGATGCATTAAGAAAGCATATGGAAGCCGGAAGGATTAGAGGCGCTGGTGTAGACGTTTTTCCGAAGGAGCCAAAAACAAATAATGATGAGTTTCAATCTACTTTAAGGGGTTTGCCAAACCTAATCCTTACTCCGCATATTGGAGGAAGTACAGAAGAAGCCCAGGAGAATATTGGGAATTTTGTTCCCGGAAAGATCATCAACTATATCAATACCGGCGGAACCACAAATTCTGTGAATTTCCCAAACCTGCAATTGCCAATTTTAGAAAATGCACACAGGCTTATACATATTCACCATAATAAACCGGGGATCATTGCTCATATCAATAAGATCTTAGCCGCACATGATATTAACATTGTGGGGCAGTACCTTAAAACAAATGAAACGGTGGGATATGTGATTACAGATATAGATAAGGCCTATGATGCTGAGGTGATCAAAGAATTAAAGGGAATTCAGGGAACCATTAGATTCAGGGTATTGTATTAGGATCAATTTTAACCTTAAATTCCCGACGGCTCTGCTTCGGGGTTTCTGCCTCACCTTTTCCCTGGGAGAGATCGGTTCTGCTTTTTCGCAGTTCGCGGTGAGTTTTTGGTCGGGTGGCTGAAATAAAACCTGAGAAATACCAGGAAATTTGTTGTCCTACCCTAAATATGCATGTTTAGCAGTTGAAATGCATTTTGGAGCTCAATTAGATTAATAGCCAGAAAAGAATTAAAGGCTTCATTCTGAAATGAAATCACAGCCTCTATTTTTTTTATCAGCAATTTTCACTTTTTATTAACTATAAAAATGGATTTCTATGCTTAAATTTATAGAGTAATTATTGGTTAAACAATAGTTGCGAGGGCTAACTGGAAAATGGTTTAAATATTCTAGTTAGCCTTTTTTTATGCTTCCCTTTGAATAAACAAAGTATTCACAAATAATCTAATCGACCTTACCTAAAATAATTTCAGATGTCTCAAAAAGTCAATAGATTGATTTTCAATTCATTATAGGTACTGAAACAAGTGAGGAGATCCTAATTTCAGTTATAGATCAAGTTTGGAGATCCATTTAAATTCAGTGGCAGATAAAAAATTTAAAGAACGAACCTGAACCCATTATTTTCAATAGTTCGAAGCATTTTACTATTATCTATACCCAGCTTTTAAAAATTTTTGAATTATAGTATTATGTGAAAAACAGAATTTCCAACTTCTTTTGTTTATCAGTTCGTTAAATTCAAGTCTAACTTCTTTAACCGCACATGAATAATTTAAATTATTAAAAGCCCCGTAATATAGACCAACATCCCTACAAGCATTAGAATTAAAGTATATGGGAGGATTTCCCGTGCTTTTAATTTTGTAATCGCCAGTAAGGGCAACGCCCAAAATGGTTGTAGCATGTTTGTGATCTGATCTCCGTACGCAAAAGCCATAATAGCTTTATTGAGAGGTACCCCCAATTTTAAAGCGCTTTCTAATACAATGGGCCCCTGTACAGCCCACTGGCCACCTCCGCTAGGCACGAAAATATTTACCAGGCCGGCACTAAAGAACGTATAGATGGGTAAACTAACCTCGGTTGCTATAGAAGAAAAGAAACCGGCTATATCGCCCACTATTCCTGTTTCCCGCATAATCCCCATAATTCCAAAGTATAATGGGAACTGTATTAAGATGGCCGCGGCGCCAGGAATTGCTTCATCCAGGGCATTTAAGAAAGACACAAAGGAGCCATGGAGCAGGATACAAAGTGCCAGCATACCAAAATTTAGCATATTGGGAGTTAGGTTAGCATTTAATAGATTAGCACCATAACTTGCTAAAAAAGCAGCCATCAGTAAGATCCCAAATACCAGGCTGAGGTATTTTGAATGGTCGAGTTTCTCAGCTCCTTCAGGAAGTAAGCTTTTTTTCCTGGTTTTTGTAGGTGGAAGTTCAACATTGGAAACACTGGTTTTTTTGCTAATAACCCAGAGCACCAGGGGAACGAGAAGAAGTAAAATTCCGAAGAGGATAAGATTCCAGTCTGCAAAAATAGTAGTTGCGGTAGGGATATTATCGGGTAAACTGCTTAGGATATTTTGACTGGCTTTTCCCGCAAAAAGATCAGCTATATGTCCATTTTCAGCAGCTTTTAAGGGGGCGCTGCCGCTAATTCCTCCATGCCATACCATAAGGCCCACATAACCAGAAGCCCCTACTAAAGGATAATTGATTTTAAAATCTCTGTCCCTGGCTGCTTCTCCAACTTTTCTGGCCATAATTGCACCGAAAATCAATCCCAGGCCCCAGTTAAAAAAGGCTACGAGCATGGTGGAAACCGAAACCATGATCACCGCACTGGCATTATCTTTAACCAGGCCGGTTAATTTTTGCGTCAGCCAGGATACCGGTTTACTTAGCACAAGTACATGCCCCAGTACCAGGATCAACATCATTTGAACCGCAAAAACAAGCAAAGCCGGATCCCACATTCCTTCCTGCCAGTACCTTAGTATCTGAACCATGGATTTAGCATCTGAACTGCCAGTAAATAAAAAAGCGATCGCGATGGTAAATAAACTTAAAAGCACCGCTAATGTGAAGGGGGCAGGGATCAATCTTTTAAAAGCTGATTCTATAAATTGTGTGGTACTCATCCAGGTTTCGGGAAAATGTGTTAAGAATTCAAAATTCTATGGGAAGATAAAAAAACCTTTCAAAATGCTTGCGGTAAATTAGAATTGCAAGCTGATTGCTATAGATCGTTGATTTTAAGCGGTGAAGTACTATTAGAAGTTGGCGAATGTCCAGCGCCGGCAAAAACATGCTTTTTAGCCCCCTGATCTTTATTTAACGCTCTTATTATATACCTCGATACTATTGTTGAGCCATCTGGATCATTTTACAATAATGAAGGGAGATCTCCTGTAATTTAGTGCTATAATTATTTCATTAATCAATTGATTGACAGGTAAAAAATCATTATTCATTTAAAACACATTCATCATGAAAACATTAATTTTTTCTTTATTGCTAATTGCAGTAGGTATTGTAGGACAGGCACAGGAACAAAAAATTACCCTGGAAGAAGCTAAAGTAGGCTTTGCGCCGCTCGATGTTAAAATCACACAAATTGGAGACAGTTTCTCCTACACCGTAGAGGAGGAATACACTGGAGAATTTTCCAGCAATCCTATCGCGTTTATGAAGGCTAATTTCAATATACATAATTTCATTGCCGAAATTGGGGAGGGAGCACACAATTCTTATCTCTTAACTTTTACAAGTGGTAAAGGATATTTATCAGCCGACTTTAATCATAAAGGTGAACTGGTTGGAACATATCAAAAGTTTAAAGACATTGTTTTACCCCTTGATGTGAGAAGGGAATTGTATATGGCTAATAAAGGCTGGACAATGACTTCAAATAAATATATCGCTTCGGGAAGGGGAGATTTGATTGAAAAAGAAGTTTATAAAATAAAACTTGACAACGGCAATCAAAAACGTTCAGTTAAGATCGATCCAAGATCGGTTGCAGGAAGTTCGGTAGCAGTAAATTAGTTAGTTTGAATTATCAATTTAGTTGTTGAGTTTTATACAGGGCTATCAAAATATCAATTTTGATAGCCTTTTATTGGTAAGAAAAAACTATCGAGTTGGTGAAATTTTTAATTATATACGTTCTGTATGCTGAAAAATATTTGATTACCCTGAATTTAGCTGACTCCGCCGAATCATGATCTTAATAGGAATTTGATTTATATTAAAATGAGTTTCTGAAACAAGATTAGAATAACGATTTTTTCAGTTTAGGATATTCTATAGATAAACAGAAGATGATGAAAAATATAAAATTTTAAGAATAATGTTCAAATAGTTTTAAATTAGGTGTTAAATACATGTCATAAATATGAAGGCGCTTATAATTGACGATGAGGAACTGGCCCGGAAGAGGGTTTTAAATCTGCTGGAAGAAGTAGAGGCAATTGAAGTGATAGGGGAGTGTTCCAACGGGCGTACCGCAATTGAAAGAATAAATACCGATAAGCCAGATCTCATCTTCCTCGATATCAATATGAAAGATATGAATGGTTTTGAAGTGCTGAAGCATATCGAAATTTCACCCAAACCTATTGTGATTTTTGTGACTGCCTATGATAATTATGCCTTAAAGGCCTTTGATGTGGAGGCGGTAGATTTTTTATTAAAACCTTTTAAAGATCAGCGATTTTTTAAAACCATTGGCAAAGTGTTAGAAACTACAAAAACAGAAGCTAATATTAATTTTGAGAAACGTCTGATTGAATTTTTTCATGAATATTCCAGGGGTGCGCTTCGGCTTAACTCTGTAGCCAAAATACCGGTAAAGCAGGGCAATAAGACGGCCCTGGTAGATCCTAAACATATTTTATATATACAGGCTTCCGGATATTATGCCGAGATTTATGTAGACTCGAAAAAATACGTACTCAGGGAGTCTTTAAACAATCTTGCTGAAATTCTGGACAGTAATATTTTTGTAAGAATACACAGGTCAACCATTGCGAACCTCAATTATGTAAAAGAGATTATACATTCAGATTATTCTGAAATTGATGCTAAAATGACTGATGGGAAATTATTACATATCAGTAAAACCCACAAAAAGGAATTTCTGGAAAAAATAGGTATTTAAGATGAGCCTTTCAAGCCTTAAAAAAAAATATATAGATTTTAAGCTGGTATTATTACTGGCTGGTTTTTATTTGTTATTTGACCTTGTACTGATTGTAAAGGTGGCTTATATGCGAACCTATATGCAGGTAAATGAACGAGTTGAAAATTTTAGCTGGTCGGAGTTTTTAGTACACAATCTTCTTTTTGATTACGTGATTGTGGTAAGTTATATGACGCTTATAGCTATTAGCACCAAGCGATTTCTAAATAAAAACTATCCCTGGGTTAAGATCATTTCTATTCATACACTTTTTTCAATCTTAATCGGGCTTATTATCCGTTTAATTTTTGATTTCTATTCTATTGTAGCAGGGAGAATTGATATAGCAGATTTCAATCTTCGAAAGAGTATCAACGCTTTTATATATGTTATAGATCTTAATTTCCTCATCTATTTTGCGATGATCTTTATTATTTATACCTATTATTATCTCAAACAGATAAAAGAGGCCGAGAAGCGACACTCAAAGCTGGAATCACAATTAGTGAATACAAGGATGAAAATGCTTTCTTCCCAATTACAACCGCATTTTCTCTTTAATACGCTTAATTCTATTGCGGTTTTAACCGATATGGATGCTAATAAGGCTAAGGACACCATTGCAGATCTAAGCGATTTTTTAAGGGAGATCTTATACAATAGTGATCGTAACAGGATTAGCCTTGATGAAGAACTGAGAATACTGGAATATTATCTAAATATAGTAAATGTCCGTTTCTCAGATCATCTTAGAATTAATAAACATATAGATGAATCTTTACTGCTGAAAAAAGTACCTGCAATGCTCCTCCAGCCTATTATAGAGAATTCTATAAAACATGGGTATTCATACGATCATACAAATCTCAAAATTGATGTTTCTGTTTATCAGGAAGATAATATGCTGGCGATAAAGGTTGAAAATAATGGAACGGCAGTATCGCAGACCCATACGCAATTGATGCAAAAAGGAGTGGGCCTAAAAAATATCAATGACCGCTTACATAATCTTTATAAAAATAAATATTTCTTTGAGATACGAAATAAAAAAGATGGCAAGGGCGTTGAGACTATTATTAAAATTCCTGAATAAAATTTTAGAATCTTTTTGCCCTTGTCATTTTACATGCTACTTTAATTGATGCCTAATTTTATGAAGTTGTTATAATGCAACTCTCCTTTTTCTTCTTTCCGTTTAAGCTCTTTCAAAATTTTTACTGAATCTGTCACAGAATCACTACACAACACCACTAGTGAATTTTCTTTCGCATTTTGCACGGCATATCTTATTGCCTGGGTTTCTGAAGGGACAAGGGTGATCAGCTTTTTGGGATCTTTCTTGTTGATTCCATTTCGAAGCAGATTTGTGAGATCTTCAGAAGATTTCCCTCTTAGATCCCGATCATTGCGAATAATAATTTCATCAAACATTTCAGCGGCGATCATTCCAATATCTTCTGTATCTTTTTCCAGACGATCTCCTATCCCGGCAATAATTCCTACTTTGTAACTGAAATCCAGCGAATCTGTAAAATTTTGCAGTGCTCTCATTCCGGCAGGATTATGGGCATAATCCAGTAAAAAACTGAACTTTTTAAAATCAAAGAAATTTAATCTACCTGGAGTTTGTATATCTGAAGGAACAAAACTTTCCAGGGCAGCTTTTATATTCTCTTTACTAAATCCACTAATGTGTGCACTAAGAACTGCCGGCAGGACGTTTTGAATCATGAATCGCGCCTTCCCTCCAAAAGTAAGAGGAATATTTTCCACTGTTGCCACTCTCATCTTCCAGATTCCGGAAGTAATTGTCACATAAGCATTTTCTAAAATGGCAGTAAGACCGCCTTCTTCCTGAAAACGCTTGATTCGCGGATTATTTTCATCGAGGGAAAACAGGGCGATTTTACAATCTAAGTTGGATCGCATATCGTAAACCAGATCGTCATCAGCATTTAATATCGCATAGCCATCGTTTTTTACCGTTTCCGGAATCACCGATTTTACCCGCGCCAGCTGGTCAAGGTTATTAATTCCGTTTAACCCCAGGTGATCACCTTTAACATTGGTAACAATCCCAATATCGCAGGTCTGGAAAGCAAGCCCCGCTCGAAGCAGTCCGCCCCGGGCACATTCAAGTACTGCAAAATTTACGGTGGGATCCCTTAAAACCAATTCTGTACTTACCGGGCCCGTACAATCCCCTTTCTGAATCATATTATTCTGAATATACACCCCATCAGAAGTGGTATATCCTACCATTTTCCCGCTTAACTTTGCGATATGGGCAATGAGCCTGGTAGTGGTAGTTTTCCCATTGGTGCCGGTCACGGCTATTATTGGGATTTTTCCTGTATTTTTTTTATCCGGAAAAAGGGAATCCAACACGGGCGCTGCTACATTTCTAGGCAGTCCCTCGGTAGGCGAGAGGTGCATTCTAAAACCAGGCCCTGCATTTACTTCAATAACGCAACCGCCGGTTTCTTCTATAGGTTTACTTATGTCGTGGGCGATAATATCAATTCCGCAGATATCAAGATCTATGAGCCTAGCGATCCTTTCCGCCATAAATATATTAGAGGGATGTACAATATCGGTAACATCTGTTGCAGTTCCACCGGTACTGAGATTTGCGGTGTCTTTTAGGATCAGCTTTTCATTTTCAGGAAGAATGGTTTGTAAATTGTAACCTCTCTTTTCCATAAGCTGAAGGCTTATCTTATCTACTTCAATTTTTGTAAGTACATTTTCATGGCCATAACCCCGTCTTGGATCCTGGTTTTCTTTTTGGATCAATTCTTCAATGTTAGATTTTCCATCCCCGGTAATCTTTGCAGGGGAACGTTTTGCAGCCGCGATAAATTTGTAATTCACTACGAGCATACGGTAATCGGCTCCCGAAATATGGTTTTCCACAATTACTTTATGGGAAATTTCTTTAGCATGGTTAAATGCTTCCCGGGCCTGTTCGATATTTTTTATTGCAGAAGTAATTCCCCGCCCGTGGTTTCCGTCGATGGGTTTAATCGCCACAGGATATCCAATAAAATCGCAGGCTTGTTCTAATTCAGCAACATCGGTAATTATTTCACCATCCGGAACCTTTACGGCAGCCTTGCGGAGAAGGAATTTTGTTTCTGCTTTGTCACAGGCAATATCAACACCAATCATGCTTGTATTGCTGGTCACCGTCGCCTGAATTCTGCGTTGGTTTGCTCCATGACCTAATTGGCATAACGAGCTATCGTTGAGACGCATCCAGGGTATTCCCCGTGCTTCTGCTTCAGTAATAATAGATTCTGTACTGGGGCCTAATCGGTTGTCATTTCTTAATTTTCGGAGAATATTGATGTCATTTTCAATATCATAGTTATCATTTCCGGCAATAAGAGTTTCACATATTTTCACTGCTGCTTTTGCGGCATATCGTCCCGCAGTTTCCTCTACATAAGAGAAAACAACATGGTAAACTCCTTTCTCACCGTACCCACGGGTTCGGCCGAAGCCAACATCCATGCCCGCTAAAGTTTGAATTTCAAGTGCAATGTGTTCAATGACGTGTCCCATCCAGGTGCCTTCATCAAGGCGCATTAAAAAACCCCCAGGCCTGCCTTTAGAACAATAATGTTCTTCCAGACCGGGAAGCAGATTCTTTAAACGCTGATTAAAACCGGTAATTTTATTGGAGGGGAAATACTCCATTTTTTCCAGGTCCAGGACCATAACGATAAGCTTATGTCGTTTTATAGACCAGTAATTTGGTCCACGCATGGTGGTGATTTCTTTGATTTTCATCCGTAATGGTTAATTGATTTAGAATGGTTTAAATAAAATTAGCCTTTTTGAATGAACAACTGTATTTTAGTATTCTAAAAATTGCGTTAATGAATTCTAAAGGAATTTTAATTCCCATCGGCGGAAATGAAAAAAAAGGTTTAAGAACCGGTGAAAAATTTAATACAGAAGATATTGATGCCAGTATTCTTTCCCGTGTAGTGGTGGAAAGTGGTGGAGTAGAGGCGAGGATTGTGGTAATCCCAACTGCTTCCAGTATTCCCGATACCGTAAGTGAAAATTATATTCAGGCTTTTTCTAAGCTGGGGTGTGAAAATATAGAAGTTGCAGATATAAGGAAAAGAGAAGATTGCGAGAATCCCCAATATATAAAGCTTATAAAGGAGGCAGATTGTGTTATGTTTTCAGGAGGAAATCAGTCTGAGATTATTAATAAGATTAAAGACTCCATTATTCATAAAATATTAATAGATCGTTATCAGAACAGTTCACTGGTGATTGCAGGGACCAGTGCGGGTGCCATGTGCATGTCTGAAGAAATGATTACCGGGGGGCGGCATAAAGAAAATTTTGTGAAGGGTGCGGTAGGTATGAGTAAAGGTATGGGCTTTCTTCCAAACGTCGTGATAGATTCTCATTTTATAAGACGTGGACGTTTTGGTAGATTGGCCGAAGCTGTCGCCCGCTTTCCCCATTTAATTGGGATTGGATTGGCAGAGGATACAGGCCTGGTGATCAAGGAATGTAACAGGGTTGAAATTGTTGGTTCTGCGATGGTAATTATTTTTGATCCCGGGGAACTCGAATTCAATACCGAGGCTAATGTGAAAAACGGGGAGCGCATGTCCCTTACCAATTTAAAAACCCATATCCTGGCGGAAGGCGATTCCTTTAATATTGAAAAGCACCAGGTAAGGATACTTCGGGTAGCTCCTCTTGAAAAGAACTAATCTTCATAAATAGCCACTCTGTTTTCTCCTTCTGAGTTCCGAATGCCGCGATACATGCCTTCGGTATTAAATGGCATGCTTATATTGCCTTTAGCATCCACGGCAATCAGGCCGCCGTCACCATTTATTTTAGGTAACCTGGAATGGATTACCTCATTCGCTGCTTCTTCAAGACTGAAATTTTTATATTCCATCAGGCAGGAAACATCATAGGCAACCACGCCACGAATAAAATATTCCCCACTGCCGGTGCAACTAACCGCACAGGTTTTATTATTGGCATAGATCCCGGCACCAATTAAAGGGGTATCACCAATTCTTCCCCAGTTTTTATTGGTCATTCCCCCGGTTGAGGTCGCTGCGGCAACATTCCCCTCCTGGTCACAGGCTACTGCTCCCACGGTGCCGAATTTAGACTTTTTATATTCACTGTGATCCAGTTGAAAAAGATCGGTATCTTTTATTTCCTGCCACTGCTGGTAACGAAATTCATCATAGAAATATTCCTCTTTTTTGAGCTTAAAATCCTGGGTTTTTGCAAATTCCATGGCACCGGACCCGGCAAGAAAAACATGCGGACTTTTTTCCATCACGGTTCTTGAAAGTGAGATAGGATTTTTGATTCCGCTAACAAGACTAACGGCACCGGCATCCATTTGTTTTCCACACATGATAGCGGCGTCCATCTCGTGATCACCTTTGGCCGTAAAAACACTACCTTTCCCAGCGTTGAATAAGGGAGAATTCTCCAGTACAATTACTGCCTGCTCCACCGCATCCAGAGCGCTACCTTTCTTTTCGAGTATTAAATAAGCTTTATCCATTGCTTCCTTTAAGGTAGCCCGATATGCTTTTTCCTTTTCTTCGGTCATCTGTCCTTTTATCAAGGTACCGGCGCCGCCGTGAATTGCTATGGAAAACCTGGAAGACATGTTCAGATAAATTTTAAAATTTCAGATTTGTTCTGGAAAACTATTGAAAAGATACTAAGAAATTGAATGCGTTAACTTTTTGCTTTTCATAAGAGCAGGTTAATTTTTTCATTCCGAAAACTAAATCATAATGAATATCCCTGGTTTTATTATGATACTTCAGAAATATTATAAACTTTAGCCATAGGGAAATATTTATAATCCTTACTTGCAAAATCTTCCAGGCCAGTTGGAAATTGCTGCGTTTAAATCCCCAATAGCATTTTTAACGAAATAACACTTTTATTAATTTTCGAATTGATCCAGTTCATTTTGAAACATTTCTGCTCTCGCTCTTTTCCGATTAAAATTCCGAAGATTTTTAAATCGTATTCATCTTCCTAATTAGCTTGAAATTATATATTGTTCTATTGTATTTAATATTATTTTCAATTAGATTAAATTTTCTTTTAATTGGTTATGGGTAAGTTCAGGAAACCTAAATATTATTCGTCCCGGGAGGAGAAACTTAATATACTATCACATGGAATAGGATTCGTTTTAAGCCTGGTGGCGCTGTTACTGTTAATCCTTAAAGCCAATGAATTAGGGGAAGCCAAACATCTGGTGAGCTTTGTAATTTTTGGAGCCAGTATGGTGTTGGTGTATGCCGCTTCCACATTTTACCACAGTGCCAAAACGCACAGGTTAAGAATAAGATTGAACATTCTGGATCATGCGGCCATTTATATTCTTATTGCCGGTACTTATACACCTTTTGCCCTGGTTACCCTGGAAGGAATAACAGGATGGACGATTTTATGGATCGTTTGGAGTATGGCCCTTGTAGGGGTGATTCTCAAACTGTTCTATGCAGGCCGGTACCAGTTAATCTCCACCATTATGTATGTAGCTATGGGATGGCTTATTATTTTTGCTATAAATCCGCTTATTGAAAATTTATCAACCGGAGGGCTATGGTGGTTATTTGCGGGTGGTATTTCTTATACACTCGGCGCCATACTTTTTATGCAGAATAAAATACCTTATAATCATGCTATTTTTCACATTTTCGTCTTACTTGGTACTGTCTCTCACTTTGTGAGTATTTATTTCTATATACTTTCTTGAGCTCGTATTTGCTACGGCTAATTTTTCCAAAAAGATTAGAATGATTAGGGTCGGAATTTATATGTTCTGGTAGTTTTTATATATAATTGGATGGGTAGTTTTTTGAAAATTGCCTATTTAAGAAGTATAATTTCAAATGTGAAGAAGTCATTATTGTTGTATGCTGAATTTATTTATAGAATCCCAGGTTTTGCCATTATGTTTAAACAATACCAACTGATCAAAAATAAAAGAATTTTTATATTCCCTTATCTCAAAATCTTCCCATACCGGTTGGAAATTGCTGCGCTTTAAGTCCCGAACAGCAATAGTAACATGCGGATGTATCTTAGAAGAAATTTCGTGACTTTTTAGCGGAATAAACGATCGTATCATTTCTGTTAATTTCGAATGAAGCTTTATCACCGGATCGTGATTTTTTATTTTGATGAAAATGACACTTTTATCGAATTTCCCAAATCCATCCAGGTTGATTGGAAAGGGATGTGTAACATTCGAAAAAATATGAAGTTTGCTTATTAATTCCTGCTCTTGTTCTTTAGAAATTCTAAAAGGAATTTGAATGGTAATATGGGCAGGCAGTTTTAAAGCATGTTTTATATCATGATCTTCCCTTATCTTTTCTTTAAAACCTTCTATTTCTTTTCTAATGCCCAGGGGAGGTAAAATGGCAATAAAATATAAAGGATGTTGTTTGCTTAAATTCAAAATGCTTATTTCTATAATAGAATCAGTGGTATCGGATAAAAAATTTTAATGAAAGAACCTGAACCCAGTATTTTCAATAGCTACAAACTTTTTACTATTATCCAGACCCTGATTTTACAAATTTTTGAATTGTGCCATTCTTTGAAAAAACAATTTTAAACTTACTTTGTTTATGAGTTAGTTATGTCCAGGTCTAACTTCTAATATCTAAAAGCGAAGCGGTCCAGGTTCTTAGCCGGACATGAGTGTAATAGAATATCAAAATTTTAGGATTGATAGAAATTTAGATTTCAATTCCAGTTAATCTCGGTGTATTTTCCTATCCTTTTCTTAAAATCTTTGGGGGACTCAGCATATATCAATTGTCCTTTAGTTTTGGCATTTTCCCTTAAATACTCGCTATATTCATGTATCATTGCCAGCATAAGCTCTTCCTTATTTTTATCTTTTACGCTGAAATCGTCCATGGCTATTTTATCCTTTAAAACCATCAGGTCATGATCGTCTCCCAGATAATCTGCCAGTTGATGAATTTCTGCTTCAAGTGTATCAAAAAAATCCGGCCAGATTTCCTGAAGTAACAAAGTTTGATACCAAAGATATTTCACCCTTTTCCGCCACTCGTGAAAATTTTCTGGGGTTGGATTTTTATAAGCCTCCTTAAGTGCTTTTACACCTCGCTTATATACTCTTTTTATGCTGGGGAGAATAATATCTATTTTATTCGATTCCACCGGCCAATGGATTAATTCTTCCTGCGCCTTTTTAAGTTTTTCCACCAGATGATCTGAAAAGAAGTTCCGGGATTTTAATGTTTCTTCCATCTCGTTTCTTTCAGCTTCTATTTGCTTTTCGAAAGTTTTGAAAAAGTTTACATATATGTATTTTCCATAACGCTGATTTAATAATTCTATGGTTTCAAGATGTGCCGTAAGGTCTCTAAATTCTGAAATTTCCCTGCCAAGATCACGGAAGTAAATATTGATCGATTTGTAATTTTCTTCACCAAGCTCATCCCGTACAAGCCTGGAGAGCGCCCTAAGCTTTTTTAGCCGCTTACGGATATCATGTATTGCTTCGTGGATATTTAAAGTTTCTAAGGAAGTGAGACAGGCTACTACTTCTTCATTGGCAATCCGGGAAATATTACTCACTATATTTTTATCCTTATCGAGTTTATATACCATACTTTTATTTTCCAATTAAGATACCTAATTGGAAGAACAGAAAAGGTTAGAGTTTTATTAAAAAATCCCTGTTCAATTTAGCACAGGGATCTGGAATTTATTTGATCTCCTTTTAAGCTGAATTTTCTTTATAAAAGTAATATTTAATGAATTTTAGAAGACATATTCAGGATTAAAATACTCTGACTTTTGGCTTATTCACCTACAAGATCTTTAACCTGCTAATTTTAACTATTATTCTGTAATAATTTTATGGCTATAAATTTTTAAATCAGTGGTGTCCGATAAAAATTTTAAAGAACAAACCTGAACCCAGTATTTTCAATGGCTCAAAACTTTTTACTATTATCCAGACCCTGCTTTTACAAATTTTTGAATTGGGGCATTCTTTGAAAAAAACAATTTTAAACTTACTTTGTTTATCAGTTAGTTAAGTCCAAGTCTAATATCTAAAAGCGAAGCGGTCTAGGTTCTTTAACCAGACATGGGTGATTTTATATCTTATTAGTAGGTTGCTTTAGGACTATGCCTTCCAAATAATTTTTATCTTTAACATCTACCAAATAAAATTACATGAGAATAAGATTTTTACTTTTCAGTATATTTTTCATTGCTTTAACCAATAACATCTTTTCCCAAACTGATTATTATTTTCCAGACGATCTTGAATTTGATGAAAATATTCCCAGTCCCTCTGAATTTATGGGTTACGAGATTGGAGAATGGCATACCCGCCACGCACGCCTGGTAAATTATATGGAAAAATTGGCGGAATTATCACCTAAGGCTCAAATACAAACTATTGGGTATACTCATGAAAAAAGACCCCAGATAATATTAACAATTACGTCTGAAGAGAATCTGGATAACCTCGAAAATATTCGCAAAAAACATCTCAAAAATGCAGATCCTCAGAATGAGCGGGGAAATATAAATGAGATGCCGGTCATTGTGCATCTGGGCTATAACGTTCACGGGAATGAGCCTTCCAGCAGTGAGGTTTCCATGTTGGTGGCTTATTATTTGGTAGCCGCTAAAAACCCTGAAGTAAATGAATATCTTAAAAATGGAATTTTTCATATAGAACCCACACTGAATCCAGATGGTCGCGACCGCCATACTACCTGGGTAAATAGTAACAAGGGAAACCCTCCCGTAGCCGATCCATGGGATAGGGAGCATAACGAATCCTGGCCGTCTGGAAGGACCAACCATTACTGGTTTGATCTAAACCGTGACTGGTTACCTCTCACCCAGATAGAAAGCAGGAACAGGGTGAATTTTTATCACAAGTGGTTACCAAATATGGTTACAGATTACCACGAAATGGGATCTGCCAGCACCTATTTTTTTGAACCTACTAAACAATTCGGATCTGAAAATCCAATCGTTCCAAGGTTTAATTATGATACCTTGAATGCGATTTTTGCCAAATATCATCAGGAATCACTGGATGAGATAGGCTCATTATATTTTACGGGGGAGCGATTCGATAATTCCTATCCTGGTTATGGTTCTACCTATCCAGACCTTCATGGCGGGCTGGGTATTGTGTTTGAGCAGGCCAGTTCTAGAGGACATGTACAATCAACTGGAAGTGAAAACATCACCTTCCCTTTTTCTATAAGAAACCATCTTAGAACCAGTCTGGCAACTATTAAAGCTAGCGTGGAAAATAAGGAGTTGCTTTTGAACTGGCAACGCAAATTCTTTAAAGATGTTAGTGCTGAAGGTAGCCGGCAACAAAAAGTGCATGTATATGGTGATAAGGATAAACCTGGTCTAACCCGAAAGTTCACCAAATTATTACTCGATCACCAAATTAAGATATACGAATTGAATAATGAAGTAACTGCAGATGGGAATAAGTTTGAACCTGGATCTTCATATCTGGTACCTGAAGCTCAGGCTCAGAACTTAATGGTGAAATCTATATTTGATAAGGTTAGCAAATTCGCCGATAGTGTTTTTTACGATACTTCGGCCTGGTCTATGGCGCTGGCATATGGAATGCCACATGGGACAGTTTCCTCTAGAAAAATTAATCTGAATAAGGAGGTCTCCGAGGAAAATTTGGAAAATTCCATCAAAGCACCTGAAAGATCTAAATATGCTTACCTGATCGACTGGGCACAACTTAAAGCTCCGGCAATGCTCTATAAACTTTTGAAAAATGATGTAAATGTGAAGGTAGCCTTTAGTCCTTTTTCAATTCAGACTGCAGAGGGGTCTCAGGAGTTTGGATATGGAAGTTTAATGGTGTCAGCTGTAGATCAGCCATTGAAACAGGAACGATTATATGAATTGCTGAGCAGGTTTTCTGAAAAAACAGGTGTAAAGGTAAACTCAGTGGTTTCAGGAAGGAGCGCCCGGGGAATTGATTTGGGAAGTCCCAATTTTAAGAATGTCGAGCTGCCAAATGTAATGATGCTTACAGGAGATGGAATTAGTGGATACGAAGCTGGGGAGATCTGGTTTACACTGGATACTTATGTAGATATGCCAGTCACCAAAGTAGATAAGCGCTATTTTGATAGGATTGATCTGAATGATTATGATGTATTAATAATGGTTTCCGGTAATTATTCTGAAATTGATAAGGAAAGTATTGCCAATTGGGTGAAGAATGGAGGTGTTTTGATCACTCAACGAACCGCAAGTGAATGGATTATTAAGAATGATCTGGTAAAATCTGAATTGAAAGCTGGCGAAAAGAAAGAAGATAGTACCGCAAGGATGAACTATGCCCGTTCAGATGACTATTATGGCTCCCGGGCGGTTGGAGGATCTTTCTATGAAGCTGATTTGGATATTACCCATCCTTTAGGATTTGGCTATTCCAGTAGAACCCTGCCAGTTTATAAAAATAGTGCCGTTTTTCTTAAGCCGGGTACAAACCCCTTCAATAAGGTTATGGTTTTTAAGAACGAACCATACCTGAGCGGTTATATACATCCTGAAAATCTTGAACTCATAAAAAATTCAGCTGCTTTATTAGCTGAAAAGAAAGGTAAGGGTGCCGTAATTATGTTTAGTGATGATCCAAATTTTAGAGCAATGATGTTTGGTACTCATAAACTCTTTATGAATGCATTATTTTTCGGTTCAATGATTTTTTAAAGGATTCCAGGTATATAACCAGGATTTCATTATTCACCTACAAGCTCTTTAGGGGAAGTGTGAAAAGTCAATTCTACCTGGTGGCGGGTAAGATCTTCAAAAGTTTCCCGTTCCCTTATTAAATGAGCTTTACCATTGTACCACAGCACTTCTGCCGGCCTATATCTGGAATTAAAGTTACTGGCCATAGAGAAACAGTAAGCCCCTGCATTACTGAAACATAAAATATCACCTTCCCTGATTTCAGAAATTCTACGATTATTTCCGAAGGTGTCGGTTTCACAGATATAACCTACTACGCTATAAAACCTGGGTTTGGCATTAGGATTAGAAATATTGGAAATTTCATGATGTGAACCATAGAACATAGGCCTTATTAAATGATTAAAACCGGTATCTATTCCTGCGAAAACGGTAGAAGTGGTTTGCTTTATCACATTCACTTTAGCCAAAAATTTTCCTGCTTCACTCACAAGATATTTCCCCGGTTCAAAAACGAGGGCTAACTCCCTTCCGTACTCTTTACAGAATTTTTCGAATTTTTTGGTCAGTTGGGCACCAAGGTCTTCAATATCTGTTTCTATATCTCCTTCGCGATAAGGCACCTTGAATCCGCTTCCGAAGTCTATAAATTCTAATTCCTTAAAATTTCTGGCAGCTTCAAAAAGTATTTCAGAAGCATGGAGAAAAACACCAATGTCAAGAATATCACTTCCGGTATGCATGTGGATGCCGTTAATATGCATGCCGGTATTTTCAACAATTCTTAATAAATGTGGCATTTGATGAATGCTTATTCCGAATTTAGAATCTATATGACCAACAGAGATCTTAGAATTCCCTCCCGCCATCACATGCGGATTAATTCTAATACAAACAGGGATTTCCGGATGCTTACTACCAAATTGTTCCAGCACCGAAAGGTTATCGATGTTGATCTGGGCACCCAATTTTACAACTTCTTCAATCTCTTCTAAAGAAACTCCATTTGGTGTATAAATTATTTTGGAGGGATCTACCCCTGCTTTTAATCCTAATTTAACTTCCTGAATAGATACGGTATCCAGTCCACATCCCAGGGAATTCAGAAGTTTCAGAATAGAAATATTAGATAATGCTTTTACGGCATAATGAATTCGAAGTTCATTTACTTTAAAGGCATCGGTCAATCTTTGATATTGCGAAATTATCTTATCGGCATCATAAACATACACCGGACTATCGAATTCTTCAGTAATGGAAAGCAGATCTTTCTGGGTCATTTTTTCTAAAATATTTTGAGCAAAAATAAATTACTTCCCTAAGTATGAAGAAGCATTATATCAAATATAACGGATTTATAAATTTTGTTATTTCCTTTAGATGAATATCTCTAGGAACTGCTAACTTCAAATTGTGCAGCCTGCTGCCTTCTAACCATTATAACTCCTAATCCAATGAAAATACCTATTGCGGCCATCGCTGCCCCAACATATTGCGCAGAAACAATACCGTAGCCATAAGCAATAGGAAGTCCGGCGAGATATGCCCCGCTGGCATTTCCCATATTAAAAGCACTCTGATTTAATGAGGAACCAAGCATTTCTGAACCTTTCGCTGAATTGATCACCGCCATTTGTATGGGTGTGGCGATGCAAAAGGCTATTAGCGGGAGAATGAAGCTCATTACCAGCACCCCAATTTGATCATAGGCCAGAAAAGTATTAGAAAGGAGTGCGATTACCATGAGCACCAGCGCAATGATCACTGCATTAATTGGGCTAAACATTTCCGCAAGTTTCGCTCCTATAAAATTTCCGGCAACCATTCCAAGTCCGGCAAGGATCATGGCGTAACTAACAATTTCTTCATTATGCCCTGCCACATCTGTAATTAATGGAGCTATATAACTATACCAGGCGAAAAAACCTCCGGTTCCTATGGTTGTTAACAGTATTACCATCCATAATTCTGGTTTTTTGAGTGCTTGCAAGTCTTTTTTCAGTCCATTTGAGGCTTCAGCCGGTAACTCCGGCATCCAGAACTTTACACTTAGCACGGCGAATACTCCTACGACTCCAACAGCAAGAAAGGCAACTCCCCATTCAAAGTTTTGACCTAGCCATGTTCCCAGGGGAACTCCTATTACATTTGCTACGGTGAGACCGGTGAACATCATGGCAATAGCCTGCGCATCTTTTCCTGGCTTTGCAAGTTTTCCTGCAACCACGGCTCCAATTCCAAAGAAAGCGCCGTGTGGCAATCCTGAAAGAAATCTGGAGATCAATAATAGCGTATAGGAGCTGGAAAATGCAGATAAGGTATTGAAAACGGTGAACCATACCATTAAACCCAGTAAAACTTTTTGTGGTGGTAATTTATTTCCGAAGATAGTCAGCAAAGGGGCTCCAACAACCACACCGAGGGCATAAGCTGAAATAAAATGACCAGCCTCCGGAATAGTGATATTTAAAGCTTCTGCTACCTCCGGCAGGATACCCATGATCACGAATTCTGTCATTCCAATGCCAAAGCCTCCAATTGCCAATGCTAATAATGCCTTTCTCATTATTCGAAATTAAGCGTACAATTTACGAGAGCTGATTCTATTAGGACAGTATTTAAGTAATTTTAACCGATAACCTTTTCGTAACAGGGACTCAATTTTAAAAACCCGGCTGGTTGCTGTGATTCCCAATTTCAGCAAGCGTTAAGAAGCTCAAAAAAGATTGGTACAATAGTATGTATTTGTTACTTTTGCCTTCCATAATTAATACAGAAGAAATAGCTGATTATGAATATACACGAATATCAAGGTAAAGAAATTTTAAACAGCTTCGGAGTCCGCATTCAACGTGGCACTGTGGCAAGAAACGCCAAAGAAGCAGTTGAAGCTGCGAAAGAGCTAACTGAGAAAACCGGGACTGGCTGGCACGTGATCAAAGCTCAGGTACATGCCGGAGGCCGTGGTAAAGGTGGCGGTGTGAAACTTGCCAAAAACCTTAAAGAGGTTGAAGAAATTGCTGGGAATATCATCGGTATGAACCTGGTAACTCCTCAAACTTCTGCTGAAGGGAAAAAAGTTCATCAGGTACTTGTAGCCGAAGATGTTTATTATCCGGGAGATAATGAGCCGGAAGAATATTACATGTCTGTTTTGCTTAACCGTGCTACAGGTCGTAATATGATCATGTATTCTACTGAAGGTGGAATGGATATTGAAACTGTGGCCGAAGAAACTCCAGACCTTATATTCACTGAAGAAATAGATCCTGCAACTGGCTTACTGGGATTCCAGGCTCGTCGTATCGCTTTTAACCTTGGACTTAGCGGAAAAGGTTTTAAGGAAATGACAAAATTCGTAATGTCCCTTTATGAGGCTTTTGAAAAGTCTGATTCTTCTCTTTTCGAGATCAATCCAGTGTTGAAAACCAGTGATGATCTTATCATGGCGGTAGATGCGAAGGTTACTTTAGATGATAATGCCCTTTTCCGTCATAAGGATTATGCTGAAATGCGTGATGTTCGTGAAGAAAACCCAACTGAGGTTGAAGCCAGGGAAGTAGGCCTTAACTATGTAGACCTTGATGGAAACGTTGGATGTATGGTAAATGGTGCCGGACTTGCGATGGCTACTATGGACCTTATTAAACAAGCCGGAGGAGAACCTGCAAACTTTCTTGATGTTGGAGGTACTGCAGATGCAAAGAGAGTAGAGGAAGCATTCAGGCTAATTCTTAAAGATGATAAAGTAGAAGCTATTTTAGTAAACATCTTTGGAGGAATTGTTCGTTGTGACCGTGTAGCTCAGGGAATTGTAGATGCATCGAAGAATATGGGTGACGCTATGAATGTGCCAATTATTGTTCGTTTACAGGGAACTAATGCAGATATCGCTAAAGAACTTATAGATAATAGCGGATTGAAGGTGTACAGTGCGGTACAATTTCAGGAAGCTGCAGATAAAGTACAGGAAGTACTTTCCTAGTATTTTACATTATATAATTAGAGAAGCCTGGCAGAAATGTCAGGTTTTTTTATACAATTAAACCAGATGTTTTTCGTTTTATTTGGCACTGTTCACAAGATCAAAATGTTAAACAGTTAAGATTAGTGTAACGATTTAATTTTAAAGTCGTCTTTTATATAGAACCACTAACGAATAATTATGAAAAGAATTCATTTTTTCCTTTTTGCCATCATATTAATTAGCATTGCAGCTAAAGTTAGTTTTATTCCGGTAAGGGAGGTAAAATATGCAGCGCTATCTACAGAAATTAAAGCAGATCACGTGAATGAATTTTTTAAATATAAGGTGAACTCATTGCGATTCAATAAAAATGAAATTTTAAAGGATTGTTCAATAAAAGCCAAAGTTTGCTGTCACGCATAGGATTTAATATTAAAAACCAAACCGATCATAAGAGCAATAAAAGCTTTAGAGAATAATTTGCATTACAGTTATTTAATCTGCAAAGTGATTAAAATAAATCAGTGGTTTCCAAAAAAATTCTATACCCAGCTTTTACAAATATTTGGATTTTGTATTCTTTAAAAACCAAAATTTCAGACTACTTTTTTATGTTCAGATCTGACTTCTTATACCCTAAATGCGAAAAGGTCTAGTTTTTTCTACCAGGAATAAGAAAAATTAAAATCTTCAATTATATTGCTATTAACTGAGCTGGTATTTCCTAAAGTTTAGGATTTGTCATTCTCAGGATACCAGTCCATTAATTCAACCTGAATATTCTTATTACCCTCATTTACCAAAGACTTAAATTTTTCCACATCAGCAAAGCCATCTTTACCCCGGTAATGGTATGGAATCACTTTTTTAGGACTAAAAGCTAGAACACCTTCGGCCGCCTGATCTACAGGCATGGTGTATGGAAGGTTCATAGAAACCAAAGCCACATCAATATTTTTTAGGTTTCGCATTTCTGGAATATCTTCAGTGTCTCCGGAAATATATAGGCGTTCATCATCTTTTTCAATTACATATCCATTTCCGCGTCCTTTTACGTGCATGGCATCTTTGGATTGTGGAAGGTTGTACATAGGTATTGCCATAATATTAAAACCCATAAAGTTTTTAGAATCCCCGTTATTCATTACCACCAGATTGGTTTGTAAATCTTCAGGTAGTTTTTCTTTAACAGCAGAAGGAACTATTATCTTTGTGTCCCCAATTTCTAAAGCTTTTAATGTCTCTGCGTTCATATGGTCACCATGAATATCGGTGATCAAAAGAAAGTCTGGTTTGGCCATGCCTTTAAAAGCTTCTGCCCCGCCAACCGGATCTGTATAAAATACATTATCTCCCCATTTAAAGACTGCGGTCGCATGCGAAACGGGAGTGATATCAATTTCTATAGAATCAGTCTCCATTTTAGTTGAAGAATTATTGGAGGCTACTTTTGTTTCGGCCTTATCTTCATTAGATTCCTTTTCGTTTTTACAACCTATCAGCAAGAGGCAAATAGCCATAAGTGTGATAATATTCTTCATAGGGATATAATTTATCTAAATGTATAAAAGGCCTGGGGGAGTAGTTGTCTTATTAGTAAACATTTAAGACAGGTTTAATTTCATTTTAATATCGCCGCGGGAATAAGGGTTGTTTTCTTCGATGGGAATTTCTACAAATCCATATTTCCTGTAGAGATGAATGGCATTTTCCAATTTGCGGTTACTATATATAATAAGTTGGTCCCAATCCTTTTTTCTGGCAAATTCAAGGGTATAATTCATTAATTGCTGACCTATTTTTTTGCCACGATATTCAGGTTTAACCGCCATTTTTGTGAGTTCAAAAATGTCATCCTTTATTTTCATCAGGGCAACACAGCCGATGATTTCTTCACTTTCCTTAACGAAAAAAATCTTCCCGCCAGGTTCTATGATATATTTTTCAGGATTTCCAAGTACATTCTCATCATGTGGTTCTACCCAGAAAAATTCTTTCAACCAATAAAGATTCATATCTTTAAAATCTTCGGAATATTTCGGTTCCCAGGAAACTATTTGCATTTCATTTTATTTTGAGATCAAAATTATTAAATACTTTCCAGAATTAACCACACAAGAGAAATCCTATATTCTCTTATATTTATCATATCAAATTGAATTTATGAAACATCGTATTCCTTTCTTTCTGAATTATCTATTAATAATCTCTTTATTTTTTTCCTGTAAAATTGGTCCCGATCCAGAACAGGAATTGGAAATAATTGAAGATGAAGTCGAAATACTTCCGCCGGGAGAACTATATGGCGAGCTTTTCTACGATGTACAAACAAAAGAGATTTTTAAAGACAGTAAAACTTTTGTAGATGTGGTTCCAGAATATAATGTGGGCCTGATAAGGCAACGCTATAATATGCTAAAGGATACCACCACAGAGGGTATCACAGATTTTGTGGAACAGCATTTTAGTATTCCCGGAAATGATTTTGAATTTGAAACCGATTCTTCTTCCATTAATTCTCATATAAAAAATCTTTGGCAGGTGCTTAAGCGTCCGGCAGATGAGAGAATTTCCGGAACTTTACTTCCTTTGCCAAATCCATATATCGTTCCGGGAGGCAGATTTCGGGAAATTTATTATTGGGATAGTTACTTTACGATGCTGGGATTACAGGAAGATGGAGAAATAGAAACTATTCAGAATATGGTAGATAATTTTGCTTACCTGATCAACGAATACGGCTTTATTCCAAATGGAAACAGGACTTATTATCTAGGAAGATCACAGCCGCCCTTTTTTGCTATGATGGTGCAGGTTCTTGCAACATCTAAAGGAGAACAGGTTTATGCAAAATATCTACCGGAGTTGGAGAGGGAATATAATTTCTGGATGGACGGAGCTTCACAGCTCAATCAGGAAAAAACGCATAGACGAGTGGTTAAAATGCAGGATGGCGAAATTTTAAACAGATATTGGGATGATAAGGCTACCCCAAGACCGGAGAGTTACCGGGAAGATGTAGCAACCGCAGAAAGTGCAATAGCAGATAATCCTGAACTAACCAAAGAAGAAGTATATAGAAATCTTAGAGCCGGAGCAGAATCTGGCTGGGATTTTTCCAGTAGATGGTTAAATAAGAATGAAGCAGGTGAATTTGATCTTTCAAGTATTCATACGACCCATATTGTACCTGTAGATCTCAATTCTCTAATGTACAATCTGGAAAATATTATTGCAAAAGCTGCCGAAATTAGCGGAGATTCTGAAAAATCAGAAAAGTTTAATCAGAAAGCCCAAAGCAGAAAAAATGCAATCTTAAAATATCATTGGAATAATGAAAAAGGATATTTTATGGACTATAACTTTAAAAAGGGCGAGCAAACCGAGCGTTTATCCCTGGCAGGCGTCTATCCCCTTTTCTTCGAGATCGCCAGTGCGCAACAGGCCGATTTAGTTTCAGAAAAAATTGAAGAAGTTTTCCTAAAACCTGGCGGAGTTGTAACCACACCTTATAATACGGGACAGCAATGGGATGCTCCCAATGGCTGGGCACCTTTACAGTGGCTTACTATCAAGGGACTTCAAAGCTATAATAAGAATAAACTAGCTGAAAAAATAAGTTCAGGTTGGCTGAAACTAAATAAGGATGTTTACGGTAGAACATATAAGATGCTGGAAAAATATAATGTAGAAGATCTTACCAAAGAAAGTGGAGGAGGAGAGTACCCCACTCAGGATGGCTTTGGATGGACCAATGGGGTCTATCAAAAATTGTCTTCGGAAGAATAGAATATGGAAAATATAAAATTATATATCGAGTACATTGCCCGGCTAATTGAAGTTGGGGGCGTGCTTATTATTTTAGTGGGAACTATCTTAGCGCTGGGTAAATTCCTTTTATCTGTGCAAAAAGGAAAACAGCGTTCGTATAAATTACTGCGTCAGGAATTGGGAAAAGGCATTCTTTTAGGCCTGGAAATTCTTGTGGCTGCAGATATTATTGCAACAGTAGTAACAGAACCAACCATGGATAAAGTGCTAACGCTGGGAGTTATCGTATTGATAAGAACATTCTTAAGTTTGTCTATAGAGCTAGAAATAGAAGGGAAGTTTCCGTGGCAGCGCCAGGCTTCAGAAAATAAGCTGGATAAAAATCCTTAGAAGTTACCTGATAAAATCTGAGATAAAATAAGCGAGGGCTTTGCCTACCTGTGTTTCGTTCCCGTCTTTAGGCGCAGCTTCACAAATATGGAAATAACAGCAGTTTTTTCTCTTTCCGGCCTGGCTAACAAGTTTCCTTACCTGATCCACAGAAAAACCTGAAGGAGATTGGGCACTGCTTGGAAAATTTGCCATTGCATCGCAATCCAGTTCAAACCCGAATTTCGAACTTTCAAATTCTTCCAGACATTTTTGAAAACCGCTTGTAAGCTCATCTGAGTAAGGCAATTGATCTTCAGTTAAATGATATTTTACATTTTCCGTAGAATCCATTTGGGTGAAAATATATTCCGGAGTATAATTGCTATGAAGTCCAAAAACACAGTATTTTCTTAAAAACTGTCCTTCTATGGCATAACTGAAACCATTCCCACTATGCCTGTGCTCTAACTGCCGTAGATCTGTATGTGCATCTATGTTTATAACATTTATGGGATCTTTCAGGGCTTTGGCTGCGCCTTTAATATTTCCATAGGCGTTGTTGTGGCCTCCTCCAATAATAATAGGGACTTTTCCCTTTGAAATAAGGAACTGGATAAGATCTGAAACAAGTTGATCAATCTCTTTTACAAAATCTCCCAGTTTGGAGTGATAGTTAGGGTCAGATTCATCAATAAGCGAAGCCTTGTTCATGAACTCTCCACAATCCAATTCTCCCAGTAAAATTACATTTTCAGGATTATTAAACCTGTTTACCTGAATATTGACCAGGGATTTTAAAGCCGCTTTCCAGGCTTTTGAAGTTCCCGCTTTCCCAAAGTTTGCCCTCACGCCTATATCTTCTGGGATACCCAGTAAGACATATTCGGCAGGATGAATCTCAAGTTCTTCAAACTTGGAAATAAATTGAAGGTTTTCGCCGAATTTTACTTCTCCTTTTCTGGTTGAAATCAATCTTTCAACATCTGACTTCCTGTAGAGCTTTAAACCTTTCATTTTAGATTATTTTTCCGTTAATGTATACAGATTCTATGGAATTTGTTCCGAAGGCATAAGGTAGAAAAGTATAAGAAGGAATCTCTTTGGTAATAATAAAATTTGCCATTTTTCCTCTAGTAATGCTACCGTGAGTATCACTCAACTCCATAGCATAGGCCCCGTTAATGGTAGCAGCATTTATAGCTTCCTCTGGAGTCATTTTCATTTTTATACAGGCAAGTGAAACTACCAGGTTCATGTTCCCGCTTGGAGTACTTCCAGGATTAAAATCGGTGGCTAGTGCCAGAGGCAATTCCGCATCTAAAATTTTTCTCGCTGGAGTGTAGGGAATACTTAAGAATAAAGAGCAGGAGGGAAGTGCCACCGGCATTGTTTTACTGCCTTTTAGAACCTCAATATCCTCATCTGTAATCACTTCTAAATGATCTACACTAAGCGCGTCATGTTCCACTGCGGCTTTTACGCCTCCAATAGCATTGAACTGATTTACATGAATTTTTGGTTTAAGGCCATACTTTTTTGCAGCAGTTAGGAGCATATCAGCGTCTTCTACGCTGAAATATCCTTTTTCACAAAATATATCTATATATTCGGCCAGTTTTTGTTCAGCAACTTTTGGTAAGATCTCGTTTATTACCAGCTTCATATATACTTCAGGCTTGCTTTTGTATTCTTTAGGAATGGCATGAGCGCCTAAAAAAGTTGATTTAATAGGCAAACTGTAATTTTCCCGTAGTTTTTTGATCACCCGAAGCATTTTTAGTTCGGCCTCTTCAGTTAAACCATATCCTGATTTAATCTCGACGGCACCAGTCCCGAGCTTCATTATTTCTTCCAGTCTTTCGGCCGACTGCAAGTAAACTTCATCTTCCGGAGTCTCCTGCAGCGTTTTTGCACTATTTAAAATGCCACCGCCACGGTTGGCAATTTCCTCATAGCTTAGCCCATTAATCCTGTCGGCAAATTCCTGTTCACGATTTCCGGCATACACGATATGAGTATGCGAATCACACCAGGTGGGCATTACAATTTTCCCGCTAGTATCTATCGTTTCATCAGCATTGATATCAGGTAATTCGTCCATCGATCCATAATCTGCAATTTTCTCATTTTTAATAAGTAGCCAGGCGTTTTTAATGGTAGGAAGCTTTTTCATTTCACTTCCGGAAACTTTCAGAAAATTAGGTTCTCTAACTTGTAGTAGTTCCTTTATATTGGTTAAAAGTATGCTCATATATTTTTTCCTTGGTTGTTCAACAAATGCTAAAAACAAAGATAGGAACTCAGCTAAGAAAACTTGTGATCCTAATATCTTTAAAGAAAAAGCCACTTATCCTTTGATTGGGAAGTGGCTTAGATGATCATTGTACATCACAATGATTCTAAAATTATTGCAAATATTTACAAGGTAAATTCTGCCAATAACTTCTGAACTTCATAAATATCTACTTTCTTATTGAAACGCTTGGAAATAGAAGGAGTTTGCTCTCCTGAGATCCATATTTTTAGCTCAGCATCCAGGTCAAAACTTCCGGCAGTCTCCACACTAAACCTGGTAATACTTTTATATAAAACTGAAAAATATTCAATCTTACTGCCCGTTAATCCCTGAACATCCACGAGAATTAGCCTCTTATTAGTAAATATAAAGGTGTCCCTTATGATCTTAAAACCAGCTTCGATTTCTTCAGAAGGGATTAATAATTTGCCATATTTCTCCTGAAGCTTTTCTTTTTCGATAGCACCGGCGTTGCCTAATAATGAAGAAAGGATACTCATATTAATTTTTTAAAGATTTCATGTCTATTACAAATCTATATTTCACATCAGAGTTTACAACACGATCGTAAGCTTCATTGATATTTTGAATATCGATCATTTCGATATCTGAAACGATATCATGCTCTCCACAAAAATCCAGCATCTCCTGGGTTTCTTTAATTCCCCCAATTAAGGAACCGGCAAGTCTTTTTCTGCCCATGATAAGTCCGCCACCGTGTATATCTATTTCATCAATAGCGCCCACCAATGCCATGGTTGCGTCCCTTTTTAATAATCCGATATAAGGGTTGGTATCATGACCAACAGGAACCGTATTCAGTATAAAATCAAAAGTGCCCTGGTGCTTTTTCATTTCGTCTTCGTCCTTGGAAATAAGAACTTCATCTGCTCCCAGTTTTTTAGCATCTTCAGCTTTTCCGGGAGAAGTAGTGATCATTACCGTATGAGCACCCAGGGCGCTGGCAAATTTCACACCCATATGTCCCAGACCACCAAGACCTACAACACCAACCTTATTACCTTTCTTTACATTCCACTGGCGCAAGGGTGACCAGGTGGTGATACCTGCGCAAAGTAAGGGTGCCACAGCTTTTGTATCCAGATTTTCAGGAACTTTAAGTACAAATTTTTCTTTAACCACGATCATTTCAGAATAGCCACCAAAGGTATGGCCTCCAAGATGTTTATCTTTTCCGTTGTAAGTAGCGGTCATTCCATTTTCACAATACTGCTCCAGGTCATCTTTACAGGACTGGCATTCCTGGCAGGAATCTACCATACAACCAACACCTACCAAATCTCCTTTTTTATAATTCTTTACATCTTTTCCCACTTCTGTAACCCGACCGATTATCTCATGTCCTGGCACAACAGGATATTTGCTATTTCCCCAGTCATTTCTTACCTGGTGAATATCGCTATGGCAAACTCCGCAATAATCGATTTCAATTTTTACATCATCTGCTAAAATTTCTCTTCTTTCAATATCAAATGGTTCTAGCTCTGCGTCATTCGATTTCGCTGCGTAAGCGTTTATATTTTTCATTAAGTCAATTTTTTATTCAATTGTCAAGATACCAAAAAAGAAAGGCATCAGCAGAGGCAGGGCTCAAGGTTTAACTTTAATTAACGTCTGTTTTTATGCATTGTCCAGAACTACAGAGAAGAACTGATTTTAATAGAATTCTTAGTACATTAGGGCTCAATTTTCTAAAAAAAACTTTATGAGTAATTCTAAAGGTATCAATACCATTTGCACCCACGTTGGGGAATTAGAAGATAAAGAATTTAAGGGCGCAGTTTCTCCTTTATATATGTCTACTTCTTATGCATTCGAAGATGTTGAAACCAAACGTTATCCACGATATTTTAACACGCCAAATCAGGTGGCGCTTGCAAAAAAGATGGCAGCGCTGGAACATGGTGAAGCATCCCTGATCTTTGGGAGTGGAATGGCCGCAGTGAGTACTTCCCTTATGGCATTTCTGAGCTCTGGAGATCATGTGGTATTCCAGGATTCTTTATATGGTGGTACCAGTAATCTGGCAGTAGAGGAGTTTAATAAATTCGGAATTGAATACAGCTTTGCAAATGATGCCAGTGCCGAATCTTTAAAAGCTGAAATTAAAGATAATACCAGGGTGATCTATATTGAAACTCCTTCCAATCCTTTACTGAAACTTACAGATATGGAAGCGGTGGCTAAATTGGCCAGGGAACATGGCCTGGTGAGTATGATAGATAATACGTTTGCCTCACCGGTAAATCAAAATCCAATAGATTTTGGCATTGATATCGTGCTGCATTCGGCAACAAAATATATGGGTGGTCACAGTGATATTCTTGCTGGAACGGTCATTTCTTCGGAAGAAAATATTGAAAGGATCTTTCAGATGGCTAAAAATTTTGGAGGAAGTCTTAGTGATTATACGGTATGGCTGTTGGAACGTAGTATCAAGACCATGGGAATTAGAGTAAAAGCCCAGAATGAAAACGCGATGAAATTGGCAGAATTTTTAGATGAACATTCAGATGTTTCCAGTGTTTATTATCCCGGCCTGAAGTCTCATCCAGATCATGCATTGGCAAAAAAACAAATGCACGGTTTTGGCGGAATGTTATCTTTTGAACTGAATGAAAAGATCAATGCTTCCGCATTTATGAAGGCTTTAAAACTTATTAAACCTTCCATGAGCCTTGCAGGAGTAGAAAGTACCATTTTACTTCCTTCTCAAACCTCTCATGGTTTGTTAACCGAAGAGGAAAGAAACAATCAGGGGATAAAGGATAATTTACTCCGGTTTTCTGTGGGAATTGAAGAAAATGAAGATCTTATAGAGGATCTTAAGCAGGCGATTAAAAAAGCTAAGAATTAGAATGAATTTTATATGAAATTAGATATACTGGCAGTAGGTGCACACCCCGATGATGTGGAGTTAAGCTGCTCAGGAACTATAGCAAAAGAGGTAGATCGCGGTAAGAAAGTTGGAATCCTGGATCTTACCAGGGGAGAACTTGGAACACGGGGATCTGCGGAGATAAGGGATAAAGAAGCCCAGGCCGCAGCTGCAATTCTCGGTGTTAAAATGCGGCATAATCTTGAATTCAGTGATGCCTTTTTTGAAAATAATACGGCTCATAAACTGGAAGTGATCAAGATCATAAGAAAATATAAACCTGAGATCGTTCTTTGCAATGCTGTTGAAGACCGGCATATAGATCACGGTAAAGCTGCGCAATTAGTAGGTGACGCCTGTTTTTTAAGCGGACTCAGGAAAATAGAAACGATCATGGATGGCAATAAACAAGCTGCCTGGAGACCAAAACATGTGTTTCATTATATACAGTGGAAGAATCTTCAACCTGACTTTGTAGTGGATATTACGGGATATTTAGATAAAAAACTAGAGTCGGTTTTAGCATACAAATCCCAGTTTTACGATGAAAAAAATAGCGAGCCGGCAACACCTATTTCTAGCAGTAACTTTCTGGATAGCATTACCTACCGTGCCCAGGACATGGGAAGATTAATCAATACAGAGCATGCTGAAGGATTTAACGTTGAAAGAAATGTAGCGGTAGATTCGATCTTTGACCTTATTTAATTGAATTTTTTTCTTTGCGAAATTGTTGAAATAACTTACATTTGCAACCGCTAATCACATGGTGGTTGTAGCTCAGCTGGTTAGAGCGCCGGATTGTGGTTCCGGAGGTCGCCGGTTCGAAACCGGTCTTCCACCCAAAAGCAGAGTCCTTCAGAAATGAAGGACTTTTTTTGTGTTTTAAATTCAAGTTTCAGGACTCTAAATCTTATTTTTACCAAAATCAATTTCCGCATGAATTCCAGAGAAGATCAGCTTAAAGCATTCGATAGATTATTAACTATTATGGATGAGCTCCGGGAGCAGTGTCCCTGGGATAGAAAGCAAACCATGGAATCCCTTAGACATCTTACCATAGAGGAAACTTACGAACTTGGAGACGCGATCCTGGATAAGGATATGGAGGAAATTAAAAAAGAACTTGGCGATGTGTTACTGCATCTGGTTTTTTATTCCAAAATTGGAAGCGAAACCAATGATTTTGATATTGCCGATGTAGCTAATAGTATTTGTGATAAGTTAATCGATAGGCATCCCCATATCTATGGTGATGTGAAAGTTGAAGATGAAGAGGACGTAAAGAGGAACTGGGAAAATCTTAAATTAAAGGAAGGTAAGCAAAGTGTTTTGGAGGGTGTGCCCCGATCTTTACCCGCGATCGTTAAGGCAAACAGGATACAGGATAAGGTTGCCGGAGTTGGTTTCGACTGGGAAGAACCGCAACAGGTGTTTGAAAAGCTTAAGGAAGAACTGGAAGAACTTCAGCACGAAGTCAATGAAAATAACCTGGATGAAATAGAAGCTGAATTTGGGGATGTGCTTTTTTCTATGGTCAATTATGCCCGATTTCTTAATGTAAACCCGGAAAATGCGCTGGAACGGACCAATAAAAAATTCATAAAAAGATTTCAGTATCTAGAAAGAAAAGCAAAGGAGAATAATAAAGCCCTGAAAGATATGACGCTGACCGAAATGGATGTTTTCTGGAATGAAGCCAAAAAACAGTGATCAGGCGCTAAAAACAATAAGATCATCACATATATTCAAGGCTGAGAAATTCAAACTTGTCTTAAGCCATTCCAAGGTCTCTTTACTATAAAAAATCACATGGGTTAGATCATTTTTATAGTGCCAGCCCTGAAAATCTATCTTCTTATTCCAGACCCCGGTTTTACAATATAGTTTCCCCCTATCTTTCAGCAAAGAGCGAAGAAGCTTAAATTCCTGCAATGGATTTTGAAAATGTTCCATGACTTCACAGCAGATAATAAAATCGTAGGTATTTTTCAGAACTTTATTATTCGGTTGAAAATAGGGATCATAAAGTGTTAAATTAAATCCTGATTTTTCCAATTCTGAAGTGATCACGGGACCCGTACCACATCCAAAATCCAGACCTTTTGAATCATTGTCAAAATCAGATTTGATCTGGTTAATAATCGGACTCGCAAAATGAATATATCCGGGGTCATCTACATCATTATTGTGCAGAATGTACCTGTATTTTTCTGCCTGCGGACTTAAATAATATTCAGGGGAGAGAAAAATTGCCCTGCAACCTGTACACTGCACATATTCCCGTTCCTGAACACTCTCAAAAAACCGGGTGGTGCAATTGCATAAGCTGCAAGGCATGGAATTTTAATTAATAAAGCGATTTGATCTTTTCCAGTTTTTCTTTCCAAACTTCAAGATCGGCTTTATGGTTAGCAATATTCTTATGTACTTCCTTTACCAAAGGATTATCATCATCAACGTTAGAGAAGAATTGAAGATTATTCTCTAACTGTCTTATTTCAGCTTTGGTTTCTTCAATCTTTTTAGTCAGAAAATAATGTTCATTCCTTATTCTTTTATCATCATCAGCATTATCCAGCGCCTGTACCTTATTTTCATACTTCATCATTTCAGCCTTGGTATTATCAATATCCATTTTCTTGAATAGTTGATCCAAAGCTTTATTGAACTTCCCTTCTATAAAACGTTTGTTATAAGGTACTTTTCCAATCTCTTTCCAGGCATTGATCTGTTCTTTGATCTTGGCAAGGTCTTCTTTTTTGGTTCCGGAAAGTTCAATGGCCTTCACTTTGTCAAGGATATTTTTCTTCTTTTCAAAAGCTTCTACCTCTTCCTTGTTGTCTTCGTTCTTTTGAGCATGCAGCCTGTCAAAGTAATGGTTACAGGCTTTTTTAAACTGTTTCCAAACTTTATCACTGTCTTTTCTGGGAACATGCCCCACTTTTTTCCAGTCAGTCTGAATTTTTTTCATCAAAGGGGTAACGGTCTTAAAATCGTCACTATCCTTATTATCTTCAGCTATCTTAATAAGTTCTTTCTTTTTTTCAAGGTTCTCATATTGTTGCTTTTTCAGGTTCTTGTAAAAAGCATTTTTCTTCCGGTTAAACCGACGAACATTTTCTTTAAATGCATTCCAGGTTTCCTGGTTTTTGTTGCGTGGAACTTTGCCGGCATTAAAGAATTCTTCACGCAAAGACTCGATTTCCTTTATCTTTTGCTGCCATTTATTGTGGCTGTCAAAATCCTGATCGGCGATTTCTTTAATTTTTTCTATAATCTCCTGCTTACGCTCCCAGTTTTTTTCATACTGTTCATCCAGGCTGTTAAAATATTCCTGTCTTTTATCATGAATTCTTTTGGTGGCAGTGCTAAATCTTTCCCATATATCTTCGCGATACTCCCGCGCAACCGGACCAAGTTCTTCCTTCCACATTTTATGCAGCATCTGAAGTTCCCGAAAGGCACGGTTTACATCTTTTTCCTGAAGAAGCTCTTCAGCACGATCTATCACCTTTAGTTTTTGTTCCAGGTTATGTTTAAAATCCATATCCCTGAATTCCCTGTTGAGGTGAAGGAAATCATAGAAATTTTCTACATGGTGATGGTAGGTGTTCCATACATTATTGTAGCGATCTCTGGGAATAGGACCGGCCGTACGCCACTTTTCCTGAATTTCTTTAAAATGGTTATACGTGGTATTGATATTTTCTTCAACATCAATAAGGCCTTTTAGTTCTTCAATAAGTTCCAGTCGCCTTTGAAGATTTTCATTAAGATCCTTTTTCAGGCGTTTATAATAATTATTTCTTTGCTCCTTGTAATCAAAATAAATTGAGTTGAACCTTTTCTTCAGCGGAGTAGAATAATGGAAGTCAATAATATTTCCGCCATCGGCAAGAAAATCTTCTTTTTTCTCTTCCATCTCTTCATCGAACTTTGCATTGAATTCTGCCCGAATTTCAGCTACATGTTCTTTAATCGCCTGGATTTTCTCGTTCTTCAGAAGTTTCTCTAGCTCATCTGCCAGGGCTTCCTTGCTCATAGAATGATAGTCCTTTTTCTCAATATTATGGCGCTCGGTGGCACTTTCATCCTCACTATCTTCAGCTACGGCACTGTTAATATCTTCCTCGTGGTTTCCTGAAGATTTCTTACTTTCACCTACCACGGCATCACCGATATCGCTCTCTGTTTCTTCTTCTGAATCTTCACTTTTTTGAATTTTAGATTCAGATTCTGAAATAATGGCATCCTCATGATCTGTAGAATCTGATAATTTTTCTTTAGGCTTTTCCTTTTTTTCAGTCTGATCCCCTTTAAATTCAGGCTCTTTAAAAAATGGGTTCTCTACATCCTCCGTTTCTTCCATATGTGTATAGGGATCTTCATCCGGATTTTTCTTTTCTCTGAAAATTTTATCTGAAGTGGCTTTCCCGGTAGCCGATTCATGAAGCATCGCATCTTCATGATCTGTTGATTCCTCAGCCTTTTCTTCGGAAGAAACTTCCTTTGAGTCTTCCTTTTTTACTTCATCCACAGGCTTATCCGTCATTTCCGCTGTGCTTTCCTCTGAAGTCTTTTCCTCTGAAGTCTTCTTATTTTCTTTCTTCTCTAAATCTTCGGGGGAAAGGTTCTTCTTGTTCTCATTTTCTTGCTGTGACATATCTTTCAATGTTAAGGTTCCTCATATTCTATTAATTCTGAAAGATAACAACTCCCCTAAAATTGGACAAGGGATTGGTTTTATTTATGAAGCAGCAATACGCAATTTATATTGCAGAATCAGGAATTCCAGATGTTCCAGGATTTTTCTGCCTGAAGCTTTAACATCTCAGAACCATTCACAGTTTTGGCGCCCTGTTCCGCTGCAAGTTGCATGAACTGTGTTTCCGCAGGATTATAAATAAGGTCGTAGATGAGGTGTTTTTCTGAAATAAATTCAAAAGGAATTTCCGGATGTTTTTCAGTATCGGGGAAGGTGCCCAAAGGAGAGCAATTAATAATAAGAGTATGGGAATCGATGATTTTTTCATCCAGATTTGCATAGGAGAATTGCCCTTTTTCCGGGTTTCGCGATATAAATTTAAAATCTATTTCCAGTAATTTAAGTGCATAGGCAATAGCTTTGGAAGCTCCGCCTGTTCCCAGGATAATTGCTTTGGAATGAGGAGATTCAAGGTGTGGTTTTAGGGATTCCAGAAATCCCCAGTAATCTGTATTGTAACCGCAGATGCTACCATCTTTTTCAAATTTTATGGTGTTAACGGCCTGAATTTTTTCAGCATGTGAATCGAGATGATCCAGGTAAGGGATAATAACTTCTTTGTACGGGATCGTCACATTAAAACCAGACACCACATTTTCTTTCAGGATTTCAGGAAACATTTCTATATGAGAGAGATCAAAATTGCGATATTCAGCGTTGATGTTTTCGCTTTGGAATTTCTCTGCAAAATATTTTCTGGAAAAAGAGTAATCAATATTTCTTCCAATTAATCCGAAAGTCCTCATAGATTAGATTTTCTGTTTTCATACCAGGCCAATCCTAAAACGATAAATATTCCAACTATTATGAATACAATAGCCAGCCAGGTTTCTAATGTTTCAAAAGAGGGCCAGTACCTGTCATAGTTATCAATAATTTTATTTCCTTCCCTGTCTATTAAAGTATCTCCCGCAGCGTTGATCTTGAATATCTTTTCTTTCCATGGCCATACCACACCAAGGGAGCCTGTGATAAAACCAATAATGACGGCAAAGGTTTCTTTTTTTCTTTTTTTGAGCACATAACCTAAAAGGTGTGATAAAGAAACAAGGCCTGCGAGGGAACCTACTGCAAATACTATTAACACCTGAAGCATTCGCAGTCTTTCAGGCTCTCCGGTAAAACTGAAATCCAGCATGATAATTTCAGCAATGGTATCATATAAAGCGTTTACAGAATCTACCAGTAGAAGTACATAATTACCGAGCAGGATAAGGATAAAACTACCGGAAAGGCCGGGCAAGGTCATTCCCGAAACACTTATCATTCCGCAAACAAATACAAACCATAAATTATCATTCTCTCTGGCTGGTTCCAGGAAACTTATGGCGATTCCTGCAACAATACCGAAAATTGCAAAAAGAATGGAGTTTTTATCCCATTCATCAAAATCCTTACTTATATAATAAATAGAACCTATGATCATTCCGAAGAAAGCAGACCAAACATATAATTCGTAATGCACGATGAGATAGTCCAGTGCTTTGGAAACACTGAAATAACTAATGAGCATTCCCAGGATCAAAAGACTTAAAAACTTCCCGTTAATGTATTGATAGAAACTTTTAAATCTTCCTGAAATAAGAAGTTTAAAAGCTTTGATATTCACCTTTTGCAGGGAATAAATAAATTCTTCATAAAAACCGGCAACGAACGCAACCACACCACCAGAAACCCCCGGAACTTTGTTTGCGGCGCCCATGGCCAGCCCTTTAAGAACAAGGAGGACCTTATCTGTAAGCGTTCTAGTTTGCTGCATCGGCAGGATCAGGTTTTTTAGTGGCCACCAATTCTAAAATAATAATAAGGAAAAATCCGGCAAATATTAATAAGATAGCCCATAAGGTTTGTGGATCACCACTGAAATTCCAGGGCAGGACAGAAGCTTCCTTTAAAACTACTTCTTTATCTCCGTAAATAGCGGTTTCCAGCGTTTCTTTCCACGGCCATATTTTATTTAAGGAGCCAGCAATAAAACCGGTTAATACAGCCAAAGTGATACTACTATAATGCACAAAGAGCCATTTTAAGATCCTTGAAAAAGTTAATAATCCGAATATTGCTCCACCTCCAACAATGGCAAGAGTTTTAAGATCGAAATCATGGGCGGCCTCAGTTATCGATTTATAAGCACCTAATAATACTAATATAAAAGCCCCCGAAATTCCTGGTAAGATCATGGCGCAAACTGCTATGGCCCCGGCAAAAAATAGAAAAAGAGAACTTGAACTAGCTGAAAGAGGCGGCAGGCTCACAATATAAGAAGCTACCGCAGCGCCAATAATAAGCGCAAGAATTATCTTATAATTCCATTTGGGGATTTGTTTAGCTACAAACCAGATACTGGCGAGTACCAGGCCGAAGAAAAAAGACCAGATTAAAACGGGGTGGGTTTCCAATAGATAATTGGCCAAACGCATTAAGCTGAAAAGACTGATTAAAATTCCGCAGAAGAGGGCAAGGATAAAATTGCCGTTCATCTCTTTCCACATGGCTTTAAAACCATCCTGTTTCCAGGTAGATAATAGGGAGGGTTTAATTCCGCTAATGGTAGAAATCAATTCTTCGTAAATGCCGGAAATAAATGCGATGGTACCGCCAGAAACCCCGGGAACTACGTCTGCGGCGCCCATCGCCATTCCTTTTAAGGTCACCTTAAGGTAATCCGAAAAACTTCGCTGCATCTTCTTTTTTTATGAATTCGCCCAAAGGTAGCAAAATTACTAAGAGAGCTTAACGAAGGAATTTATAATTTGTTTGACGCTCTTTCGATCAAAGATATTAGGGAAAAGCTCCTCGATGATGATATAATATTCTGAATCTATTTTAAGGGCATTATTAAGATGAAAATAACCTTTTTCTCCTTTATTCGTGCAGAAAAATAAACCGGCGAGTCGATATTCAATTTCTGCTGAACCAGCATAGAATTCCATTGCCTGTAACATGCTGGTGATCGCTGTTTCGTATTCACCAAGCCCTATAAGAATATCACAACGTCTAATCCAGGTTTCCAATTCATAATTGCCCAATTCCAGACTTTTTTTATAGCCCTGTTCGGCTTCTTCGAAGAAATTGAGTCGGCTATTTATTTTGGCATATCGCTTCCAGTAAAGAACATTTTCTTCATCGATATTTATCGCCTTGTTTATGTAATAAAGAGCTTTCTGAAAATTCAGTTTTTTGATGTAAAAATCAGTAATGGCTATCCAACCTTTATCCAATAAAGGATCTTCATGTACTGTTTGCTTATAGTTTTTAAGAGCCAGATCTTCACAACCTATTTTTTCAAAACATTTTCCGATACGCAGATATGCGAAAGAAGTAGGATCTTCCAGTTCAAGGGTGATATTATAATTTTCAATGGCTTCATTATAGCGCTTCAGTTTTTCCAGTACTTTACCTTTTTCAAGATATGCACCCACGAACCTGTCATCACTAATAATGGCAAAATCGAATGCTGCTAAAGCTTTATTATATTCCTTTAGATCAAAATACTGTTTCCCAACCTGGTGCCAGGCCACTTCACAATAAGGATGCTTATTAAGGTATAGGTTTAAATAATCTATCGCTTCGGTTTTCTGATCAAGAAAATCAAAACAATACATAATATTATATAATGCCGAATAGTCTTCCTCATCTGCTTCGAGGCATTTCATAAAGCTATATTTCGCATTTTCAAAATCTTCCAGGAATAGGTATTCCATTCCCATCAGCGAAAATATTTCAGCATCTTCGAGGGTGATTTCAAGAGCAGCCTGAAGCATTTTTATAGCTTCTGTGTGCATATCCCTTTTAGAATAAATCTGTGCTTTTTGAATATAAATTTCCTCATTAGAAGATTCCAACTCCTTCAATTCGTTTAAAATTCCATCTGCCAGATCCAGTTTATCTTCAAAAACCAGGATCTCAACCTTAAAAAGTTTTAGGTTTACTGAAGTAGGATGTTGCGCCAGACTCATCTTAACTGCCTTTTTGGCAAGGGAAATCTTACCATTTTCAAGATAATGATGAATAATATTTTCAAACTCGTTAGAATCGAAGAACAAAACATCGTTTGTTTTCAGCATAGATTCGAAACGAGCAAGTGAGAAATTATCTTCTTCGTTATGGCTTAGCTGCATAAGAGAGTGATTAAGGGATTTCTTCTGTACTAAAGTTATAAATGATTAAAGGCGATTTTGGGTAATTCGTTACATTGTTGTTAACAAATTAATTAACACCCGGTAGCCTCAATGTTCAATTTCATTGAGTATGTCAACAATAATGCCACATCCTTTCATGATTTCTTCATTGGAAATTGTTAGGGGCGGAGTAAGCCGTACCGCGCGTTTCTCAAATAATAACCAGAAAAGTATCAATTCTTTTTCTTTTGCTTTCAGGATAAGTGCATCGGCAATTTCGGCAGATTCCATAATAAGCCCAAGCATTAATCCTTTCCCTCTAATTTCATTTATTAGTGGATGCTGTAGGTGTTTTCTGAATAAAATTTCCTTTTCCAGGCTTTTCTGAATAAGGTCGGTCTCCGTTATTTCCTTTAAAGTTGCCAACGCAGCGGCTGCAATGAGCGGATTTCCACCAAAAGTGGTAATATGTCCCAGCTTAGGATTGTCCATTAAAAGGTTCATTAATCTATCTGAAGATGAAAAGGCGCCAATGGGAAGACCGCCTCCCATTCCTTTTCCCAGTGCAACAATGTCTGGTACCATTCCAAAATTTTCAAATCCGAAGAGTTTCCCTGTTCGGCCAAAGCCAGGCTGAATTTCATCTAATATCAGAAGTGCTCCTACTTCTTCACAACGAGCCTTTACTTTTTTTAGATAGTCATTTTCGGGCAGAATAAAGCCTGCGCCACCCTGAATGGTTTCCAACACCACACCTGCCGTTCTGGAGGTGATTTTTGAGAGTTGGGATTCATTATTAAATTCAATAAAAGAAATGTCAGCCAAGAGAGGTCTAAAAGGTTTTACCCTTTCTTCAAAATCCATTAGACTCAACGAGCCCATGGTATTTCCATGATAGGCATTCCTGGCCGCAATAATTTCGGTTCTTCCAGTGGCTCTTCGGGCGAGTTTCATCGCTCCTTCAATAGCTTCGGTGCCTGAATTTACCAGGTAGGTTTTATTAATTGGATCAGGCAAATGACTGGCTAGTAATCTGGAAAGCTCTACTGCCGGTTTTTGGGCATATTCCCCATAAACCATCACGTGTAAATATTTTTCTGCCTGCTCCCGGATAGCTGCTACAATCTTAGGGTGTGAATGTCCAAGGCTACAGGCTGAAACTCCGGCAACGAAATCCAGATGTTTTTTTCCGTCTGTAGTGATTATATAGCTTCCCTTCGCATGAGAAACCTCCAGGGCTAAGGGGTGCGGAGTTGTTTGTGCCTGATATTTTAGGAAATCTTCTTTCAATTTAATTCTCCTTTTCGTTCTGCGGGGTTTTTAATGAATCTGCTTTCACAGGAGTTTCAAGCCTCAAAGAATCGATAAGTTTTTCAGATTTGAACTTTAGGGAATCTTTTTTTCTGTTCTTCAAAACTTCAGGATTCAGCCTTGAATTTTTATCTAGCAATAAATCGTCTTCTTCTCTTTCATCAAAAAACTCTTCGGGTTCATCGGGCAAGGGAATTCCTTTAATTTTGGTTAATTCAGGTTCTTCCTGACCTTCAAACAAACCTTCTTTTGAAAGTATCCTTTCTTCGCCTCGCCAGTTAAAACCCTGTAATTTTCTGGCATTCGGTGGAAAATCAGCTTCAGGAGTTAATTTTCCGTCTACCTGATTCAGGTAATCTATATAATTGATTTGCTGATCTTCAAAATATATTTTAATGGAGCTTGCCAGGGTTTTATTGATGCCTATCAATTCATTTTCATCATTGCGCATATAATTTAAGGTCTCGGTATTTTTATCTATAACAACTTCATAAAGTTCATTTTGACGGAAATAACCTGTAAGAATTTTTCCTTTTAACTGGTTGTATCCTTCAATACTATCTTTTTGAATAAGAAATGCATTGTTAAAAACGAGTAGTGAGTCTAATTGTTCTGTTTCGGGATTGCTGTGGAGGTGGATGCTATCACCGGTCATTTGATTGGCCCCGGACCATAAAACCGGATTTCCATTATTTTTACTACTTAGATTTATAAGTTTGGTGAGACCCGATTGCTGATCTGAATAAATGGAATCGCTACGGCCGCTCATAGCGTTTTCCCCAGTTTGGTCTTCTTTCAACATCCTAACATCATAGAATCCCCTTAAAATTCGTCTTTCAGGTTTTCCCGTGATCATGATTGTATCGCTATGTATAAAAAGCGTATCCCGCTCCTGAAGACTTGCCGCAAGGGCTTTTTTAGTAATGAAGACCGAATCCTTATCCCTGTAGACTTCCGCATAATGACCACTAACCCTACTATTATTAATGGTATCAATGACCATAATATTATTGGTGGCAGAAGCAAAACTGTTTTTTCTATTGAAATATAAGCTGTCTCCTTTAAGTATCCTATTATCATAATTTATCTGGGAGTTTTTTACAAAATACCCATTATCTGCCCGTGTATCATAGAATCCGCGTTCGCAATAAACGGTACTTGTTTCACTAACAATGGTAGAAGGACCATATAGATAGGCATGTCCATTTTCAGAATAGAAATCTAATTGTTCAGAGTTGATCTTATATTCAGGATTGGTAACCACCACTTCATTTACGAAGCTATATTTATCTTCCTCCATAAAATACCTGCCAATGGTACTGGTAAGTACACTGGCTGTATCGGTTACTTTTCCGCCGCTTCTATAATATGCCTGTTGTTTTACCCGGTCAAAAAAAAGACTGTCGGTTTCAAGCGTTGTTTGCGGTCTTTTCATTTTCACTTTACCACTGGCAAAAGCAAACTCGGTATCTCCATTATATTCAGCGTAATTGCTGGTCATACTCACACTGTCCCCTTGTTGCATACGAATATTTCCATAAGCCTTGAAGAAATTGGCTTCTTTGTAGAAAACAGCATTATCGCACCATACTTCAATCCCATCATGGTCAAAATATACCTGATTATCTACTTTACTTAAAATAAGAGCTCCTGGATATCTTTGCTCATTTTTTAAAGTCCTATCGGAATCATAATTTATTTCCTGATTATTCTGTGCATGGCTAAATGCTGAAATAAACAGGATAATAAAACTTAAAATTGATAACAAATTTTTCAATCTGAATTTTTTTCAAAAGTAATTAAAATACATGGAAAAGGTTTTGTTCTAAGCGGCTTTGAAATATTCCAGTCCTAAAAATAAACTTAAAGAGAACTCATTTATTCTCTGCAAATCCTAAACCTTTCTAAAAATTTGACGTTTTAAGATAAACTTAACTCTCCAATCCAAACCTGAAGAGGTTTTCCTTCGTAAGTTTCGGTAGAAAACTAAAATTTTAATTATGAAAAAACCCGTAGTCAAGGTAGATGTAGTAAATGCATCTTCCAAAGATTCAAAAAATTCGCGTAGGAAATTCATTAAATTGAGTGGTCTTGGAATAGCAGGATCAAGTTTCCTATTGTACGGATGTAGCGAAGACGATATGTTTGATCCGAATGCACCTGTCGCTGGTCCAGACCCACAGCCGGAACCAGAGCCAGAACCAGAACCAGAACCAGAAGCGTTTGACTTAGGATCTGGAAATTTAGGTATCCTTAATTATGCTTATGCTTTAGAACAATTAGAAGCTGAGTTTTATACCAGAATGACTGAAGGTGCTTATTATACAGGCTTAGCAGATGATTCTGAAGAAAAGCAAATTCTTGAAGATACCTGGTATCATGAAGTAATTCACAGGGAATTTTTTAAAACTGCAATTAGTGCAGTAGCTCCTGATGATATCTTACCTGATCTTGAATTTGATTTTAGCTCAGTAAATTTTGATGACAGGCAATCTGTTCTTGATACAGCACTTCTTCTTGAAGACACAGGGGTTTCTGCTTATAATGGAGCAGGAAAGTTAATTGACGTGGACGCAGAAATGGGCGGTACGTATTTATTACTCGCAGGAAAAATCGTTTCTGTTGAGGCCAGACATGCCTCTGCATTTGCAGATCTTGCGCTAGGTACACCAACAGCATTTGCAAGGGATGAAGTATTAGTATCTATTAGTGGTGTTGGTCCTGCTTTTGATAAAGCAACGCCTCCTGCAGATGTTCTTGCAGCAGCCGGTGGATTTATCACTACTGAGTTTACAGCAAACCAATTGCCCACTGAGTAATTAACTAACTTTAAAAAAACGAAGAAAATGAGTTTTATAAAAATATTAGATAAAATGTCTGATAATGCTTCTTTCGATGCAAAAGCATCGCGAAGGGACGTTTTTAAACAATTTAAATCTTTTGGTAAAGGAGCTGCTATGGCTTCCATCCCATTTGGATTAGCAGGAATGAGTAAATCTACAAAAGCTGCGAATGCTGCTTTTACTACAAATGCAATGCAGGCTTCACCAACAGATGTGTTGAACTTTGCCTTAACACTGGAATATCTTGAAAAAGAATTTTACCAGATTGGTTTAGATACTGATGGTTTGATCCCTGAAGAAGATAGAGATGTTTTTGGATTAATTTCCAAGCATGAGGACGATCATGTTGCTTTCTTATTGGCTGCACTGGGAGATGATGCAGTTGAGAAACCAACCTTCGATTTCACAGGAGGTCCGGGAGGTCTTAACTTAGACACTTTTGAAAACTATGCGACTTTTATGGCATTATCACAGGGATTTGAAGATACTGGTGTACGTGCTTATAAAGGACAGGCAGGAGCATTAGCTAATGATAATACCTTATTAGAATACGCTTTACAGATCCATTCCGTAGAAGCCAGACATGCTTCTAAAGTAAGAAGAATGAGAGGTCAAAAAGGATGGGTTACCGGTGGTGATGCAGCGAGCAATGGTCTTCCAGGAGTGTTCGATCCAATTTATGCTGGAGAAACACCAGAATCTAATCTTGTTCAGGGAGGCGTAGATCTTTCCGGAATGTTTGATGATTTTGGAGGAAATCAAGCCATTCAGGAAGCATTTGATGAGCCATTAACTATGGAGGAAGTGCTTGCTATTGGAGGATTCTTTATCGTTTCTGACGATGGTAGCGATGGATAGGTTCCAATGCAAACCATTATAAATATTAAAAGGCTGCCATTTGGCAGCCTTTTTTTATTCAATAGAAATAATTTTACTATTATTTTCTATGAATCGTTTGTTTTCTATCCGGGCCTACAGAAACAATTGAAATAGGTGTTTCCAATTCCTTTTCTAGAAAATTTACATAATCATTAAATTCTTTTGGTAGTGAAGAAGCGTCGGTCATTTTGGTAAGATCTTCTTTCCATCCCTCAACTTCTGTATAAACAGGTTCAAGGTTTTCAGCTTCAATATTATAAGGGAGGTGCTTAATTTCTTCCCCTTTATATTTATAAGAAGTGCAAACTTTTAAAGTCTCAAATCCGCTAAGCACATCGCCTTTCATCATAATAAGTTGCGTAATCCCATTTACCTGAACAGCATATTTTAACGCGACAAGATCCAGCCACCCACAACGTCTTTTTCTTCCGGTGGTAGCTCCAAATTCATTTCCAACTTTTCCCATTCTTTCTCCAATTTCATCAAAAAGCTCGGTAGGAAAGGGGCCGCTACCAACCCTTGTGGTATAAGCTTTAAATATTCCAAAAGCTTCCCCAATTTCTCTCGGAGCAACACCTAAACCGGTACAGGCTCCGGCAGCAGTAGTGTTGGAAGAAGTTACGAATGGATATGTCCCAAAATCTATATCAAGTAAGGATCCCTGAGCTCCTTCAGCCAAAATACTCTTACCAGATTTCATGGCTTGGTGAAGATATTCTTCGCTGTCTATAAATTTTAATTCTTTTAATGTTTCTACTGCGAAGCAGAATTCTTTTTCCAGTTCTTTTAGGTCATATTGAATATCCACATCGTAGAATGCGATCATTTTCTCATGCTTATCAGCAAGAGCCCGGTATCTATCTTTCCAGTCTTCAAGTTCCAGATCACCTACACGTAAACCGTTTCTTCCGGTTTTGTCCATATAAGTAGGACCAATTCCTTTTAAGGTAGAACCAATCTTAGCCTTTCCTTTGGAAGCTTCTGAAGCTGCATCCAGTAAACGATGCGTTGGCAGGATTAAATGCGCCTTTCTTGAAATTATCAGCTTAGATTTATAATCTATATCATGTTTTGATAGGTTATCCAGTTCTTTTTTAAAGATAACGGGATCTATAACCACACCATTTCCTACGAGGTTAATGCTGTTATTATGAAATATTCCTGAAGGGATCGTATGTAAAACGTGCTTTTGGCCATCGAATTCCAAAGTATGGCCGGCATTTGGCCCCCCTTGAAAACGGGCAATAATATCGTATTTGGAGGTGAGAACGTCAACTATTTTTCCTTTCCCTTCGTCACCCCATTGAAGACCTAGTAGTAAATCTACTGCCATGAATTTCTAAACTTAATTGGTTGATTTTTTATTTCCGTAGAAATATAAAGAATGTTTGCTAATCTCAATATCAAAGACTTCTTCTATGGTTTGTTTGATACTTTGTATTCGTGGATCACAGAATTCTATTACCTCTCCGGTATCTGTAAGTATGATATGATCGTGCTGACGGTCAAAATATGATTTTTCATATTGCGCCTGGTTTTGACCAAACTGATGTTTTCTAACCAAACCACACTCTAACAATAATTCAATAGTATTGTACAAAGTAGCTCGACTTACCCGATATTTCTTGTTCTTCATTTTTATATAAAGAGACTCAATATCAAAATGATCGTCTGAATTATAGATCTCCTGAAGTATGGCAAAACGCTCCGGAGTCTTCCGGTGCCCTTTATCTTCCAGATACTTGGTGAAAACATTTTTAACGACCGCCTGATCGTTTTTATTTACAATTTTCTTACTCATAATTTGCTTAGCAAAGGTAAAAGTTTATTCACGGCTAACCTTGTCTATCCCGTTAATTTTTTTCAACCTCTGGATGATGGTGTTCAGGATATTATTATTCTTTACAACGAGAGTGATACGACCACTGAAAACACCATCTGAACTGTCAAAATTCAGGTTTTTCATATTCACATGCATATTGCTGGAAATCTCCTTGGTAATTTCACTTACCAATCCAAGATTGTCTATTCCCTGAAGCCTGATTACGGCCTTAAAGTCCTGTTGGGAACTGTCTATCCATTTTGCCTGAATAATTCTATAGGCATAATTACTTTGAAGCTGTAAGGCATTAGGGCAATCTTTTTTATGAACTTTTATACCGTCGTTCACAGAGATAAAACCGAAGACATTATCACCGGGAATGGGATTACAGCAATTAGATAATTTATATTCCAGTTTTTCTTCTTCCTTCCCAAAAACCAATTGATCATATTTTGCGGTGATCTCATCCTTATTGAGATCTGATGCTACCTGTGGTTTTTTGATCTTACTTTTAAAATAACTTACCAGGGAATTACTTCGCGAGGAGGCAAAATCCTTCAGCATTTGATTGTCTATCTTGCCAACGCCAACACGATAAAAAAGGTCCAGACTGGTTTTAAGATTGAAAAATACAACCAGCTCATTTATAGACTTTTCATTGAACTGAATTTTTTGAGCCTTTAGCTTCCTCGCCAGAACTGCTTTTCCTTCTTCGGCAATTTCCTTTTTCTCATCTTTTAGCGAAGATTTTATCTTGGCTCTGGCTCTTGCCGTATTTGCATAATCCAGCCAGTTAATATTGGGTTTAGCATTATCTGAAGTAATAATTTCAACCTGATCGCCACTTTTCAACTCATGACTTAGAGGCACCAGCTTGTTGTTAACTCTGGACCCCCTGGTGTGCAGGCCAATCTCTGTATGAATACTAAAGGCAAAATCCAGCGGAGTAGAACCTTTTGGTAAAGATTTTAGATCACCCTGTGGAGTAAAAACAAAGATTTCTTTCGAATAAAGGTTTAATTTAAATTGCTCTACAAAATCTACCGCGCTTACATCTGAACTTTCTAAAGCTTCCTGCAAACGGGTTACCCATTCTTCAAAGCCTCTTTCTTCTTTATTGTCATTCCCCTGCTTATACTTATAATGAGCAGCATAACCTTTTTCAGCAATTTCGTTCATTCGCTCACTCCGTATCTGTACCTCCACCCATCGTCCTTTAGGGCCCATTACCGTAATATGCAAGGCTTCATATCCTGTAGATTTTGGAGAAGATATCCAGTCTCTTAATCTTGTAGGATTGGGCCTGAAGTGATCTGTCACTATAGAATAAATTTTCCACGCAAGGAATTTTTCCTGGGATGGCTCACTTTCGTAAATGATACGAATTGCGAATTTATCATAGATCTCATCAAAACTAATATTTTGAGTCTTGATCTTTTTATTAATGGAATAAATGGATTTAGGCCTTCCTTTTATCTCATATTCCAGGTTCTCCTTATCCAGCGAATCCTGAATTATTTTGCTGAACTCTTTTATATACAGATCCTGCTCTTCCTTACTTTCCTTGATTTTGGTGAGAATCTCCTGGTAAACATCCGGTTCGGTATATTTTAAGCCCAGGTCTTCTAATTCTGTTTTTATATTATAGAGGCCTATTCTATGGGCAAGAGGCGCATAAATATAGAGGGTTTCAGAAGCGATCTTTACCTGTTTATCCGGTCGCATCGCATCCATCGTTTGCATATTGTGCAACCTGTCTGCGATCTTGATAATGATAACTCTAACGTCATCATTTAAGGTGAGGAGCATTTTTCTGAAATTCTCAGCCTGAAGTGATACGTCCTTATCCTTTTTAAGGCTTGAGATCTTTGTGAGACCGTCTACAATCTTAGCTACCGTATCTCCAAACGTCTCCTCGACATATTTTAGGCTGTAGCTGGTATCTTCTACCACATCATGAAGTAAGGCAGCAGCGATGGAAGTAGCATCCAAACCTATTTCTGAAGCTACGATCTTGGCTACGGCAATGGGATGAAAAATATAAGCTTCCCCGGATTTTCTACGCTGATCTTTATGCGCGTCTACAGCAGTATCAAAAGCTTTTCGAATCAGTTTTTTATCATCTTCGGTAAGGGTTTGATAACTTATACGAAGCAGTTCTTTATACTGCCTGGCAATCTGCTTGTTTTCTTTTTCTATAGCCGCCTCTGTCATAGGTTAAAAATACAATTAAGATTAAAAGCAAACAACTAAATTCCAGTCTTCAAATTCCGATATCGCTGTAGCAGACTGGGATGAGAGTAATGTACAAAAATATAGGCTTTGTGCGGAGTTAAATTACTCAAGGTATTTTTTGATAATTTTTTCAGACTGGATATAAGAAATTTACCAGCGTATGTTGTCCTGGCGAAATTATCTGCCTGATATTCGAATTTTCTGGAAATATAATTCATAATAAGACCAGTAATTTCTGAAATAGGACTATATAGAATTCCAAAGGCTACAAGGCCAATATGAAAACTTGGGTTCTCCACTCCAAGTGCCTCAGATAATACCGGATTTCCTACGAAAAGGGACAGCAGCCATAGGGTAAAACCCGTGGTTAAAACAGAAGCAGCCATATTCACAATAGTATGATTCTTTTTATAATGACCTACTTCATGGGCCAAAACCGCCACAATCTCTTCTTCCTCCAGGTCATTGATCAGCGTGTCATATAAGGTGATCCTTTTTTCGCTTCCAAAGCCTGAAAAATAGGCATTGGCCTTGGTGCTTCTTTTGGAACCATCAATAACAAAGATATTGTCCAGTTTAAAACCTACACTTTTTGCATATTCCTCTATTTTAGTTCTTAAAGAGCCTTCTTTCAGCGGAGTTTGCTTATTGAACAGCGGGACAATGAGCTTAGCATAGAACATATTCATGAATACTGAAAATATGGAAATGAGGATCCACGCATACCACCAAAAATCATCTCCGGCAAATTGGTAGAACCATACGATAAGCGCCAGGATTCCACCACCAATGATGGCACCCATCGCCAGACCTTTAAGTTTGTCCAGAAAGAAAGTGCCTTTTGTGGTTTTGTTAAAACCATATTTTTCCTCGATCACAAAGGTGCTGTACCATGAAAATGGAGTCATCAGTATATCACTTCCCAACATGATTATTCCGAAGAAAATTAATGCAATAATGATTGAATTATCACTGATACTTCTGGCGATCTCATCTACAAATTCAAATCCGTCAAATATGATAAACCCCAGCGTTAAGAGAACCGAAAAAGTGGAAGTGATCATTCCGAATTTAAACCGTTCTTTTTTATAGGCCTGAGATTTTTCGTATTCCTCCGCATCATAAACATCATCGAGTTCCGTAGGAATAGGATCATCAAAATGCCCGGCATTAAGTGCATCTAGGATCTTATCTATTACAAAATCTATTATGATAATTCCAATGATGATATAAAATAGGTTTTCTGAATTCAAGATTGTTTATTGTTTGGTGTTTATAATTTTAACTCTTCACTTTTCACGCTTCACGCTTCACTCTTTATGCTGCGCTGACGTTTAGCCTCAAAAATAAGAATTCCTGCGGCTACAGAAACATTCATGGAATCTATTTCGCCATGCATGGGAATGATGATATTTTGAGTAGAATTTTCCAGCCATTCATCACTAAGTCCCGTTGCCTCAGTTCCCATAATAATTGCTGAACTTTCTCTAAAGTTTATGTCATAATAAGGTTTTGAAGCCTGAAGAGCCGCAGAATAGATTTGAATATGTTCTCTTTTCAAAAATTCAATAATTTCTGAAGTGCTTCCGATGGCGATTTGATTGGTAAAAATACCGCCAACGCTACTTCTTATAATATTAGGATTGTACAGATCTGTTTGAGGATTGGCAATGATCACGGCATCTACCGCCGCAGCATCGGCTGTTCTTAAAATAGCACCAATGTTTCCTGGTTTTTCAGGAGATTCTGCTACAAGGATCAATGGATTAGTATTTTTAAAATTAAGATTTTCCAGCTTATGTTCTTTAGAGCGAAAAACAACTATGATCCCTTCAGTGCTGCCGCGATAAGCGATTTTATTATAAACCTCCTGACTAATCTCTGTTATTTCAGCTGCTTTTTCGTTGTTGGTTTTAGCAATTTCAACAACATCCTGAAAACTGATCAATTCAGGAACAAAATAGAGGTGAAGTGGGATATATCCGCCTTTGATGGCCAGGCCTACTTCCCGTTTGCCTTCCACAATAAAAGCATTCTCTTTTCTGCGGTTACGGGATTTTTCCTGCAACTGAAGCAGCCATTTTATTTCCTTGTTTTGAGGGCTGGTGATCTGTTTAAACATGCGCGTAAAAGTACGGAGATATTGGCCATAAAAAAAGCCCCTGAAATTTCAGGGGCTTTTAAATTTTAAGCGATATTATTCGCTCTCCTGATTTTTATATTTATTGGAATATCTTTTCCAAAGTTCTGTTTGATGAGTTTCCAGGCTCACTTCCCTTCCGTCTATAAAGGCGTGGGAAAGTATGTTGGTTCTCATATCCAGTGCATCACCTTCAGAAATAAATAAGGTAGCCGATTTTCCTTTTTCAAGGCTTCCGTAGGTATTATCAATCCCCAGGATTTTTGCCGTGTTGGAGGTAATTAGTTTGAGGGCATCTTCTTTATCCATACCAAAACCGGCAACCGTACCAGCGTAGAAAGGTAAATTTCTTGAATTCATCCTTTCCATCTGTCCGCTACCTTCGATTGCGACTAAAACACCTTCGTCCTGCAATAATTTTGCTAATTTATAAGGATAATCATAATCTTCATAAGACTTGTTTGGAGTACTATGCGGACGGTTTACCAGCACAGGGATTTCTTCAGACTTTAACTCTTTTGCAACTCCAAGCGCATTATAACCACCTACAATTACCAGATTTTTGAGCCCCTGATCTTTCTTGAATTCGATCACGTCCAGTATTTCTTTTTCGCCATTTACGTGAACAAATACTTTCTTATCACCTTTGAATACGGTTTCCATTGCCAGGTAAGGAAGATTCTTATAATCCCTGTTTCCGGCAAGATATGCTTTGGAGGAAGCAAAGAAATCTGCCAATTTTTGAACATCTTCCTGATATTCTTTATTTGATTTCAAGCCGGGATCTTCATCTCTCCACCAACGACCTCTTCTAAATGCGTCTGGCCAGTTAATGTGTAAACCATCATTTTCTTTTACCACAGCATCTTCCCAGTTCCAGGCATCAAATTGCACAATAGAGGAAGTACCTGAGATGAGTCCGCCTCTTGGGACGATTTGCCCTATCAGAACTCCATTGGGTCTCATAGATTCCACGATCTTACTTTCAGCATTATATGCGATTAAACTTCGTACATTTGGAAGCATTTCTCCCATTTCATCTTCATCTTCCGTAGCTTTTACAGCAGCGATCTCAACAAGTCCAAGTGTTGAATTTGGCGCGATAAATCCGGGATAAACATGCTTGCCTTCCGCATTTATGATTTTTCCGGGATATTGCTGTTTGGTAAGATTTGCCGCAATCACCTCGGTTATAGTTCCATTTTCAAAAATGATTAGGCTGTTTTCTATAACCCCCCCATTTCCTAAATGTGCCGTTGCACCCACAATGCTAACTGGTTCCGACTGTTTTTCGGCAGGGGTTTGCTGTGCAAAACTGCTTGCGGAAACTATTATTAAAACTATTAAACTGTATATATTGATTTTTTTCATATTCCTTTAAATTTATTGAACCTCTTCTAAAAGATCACAATGTACACGTTGCTCTTCCTTTTTCGTTACAGGCTGGGTTTTGACCCCGCTGTTTTTTTCTTTCAACATTTGACCGATAAGCTCATTCCTTTCTTTTTTAATTTCGTTTCTCATTTTTTCATCACGATCTATATCAAAATAGATCACGCCTTCAATCATTGTTTTCTCTGGCTTAGCATAAATAGAAAGAGGATGATTATTCCATAGCACAAGATCTGCCTGCTTACCTGTTTTTATACTTCCTACAAGATCATCTACGTGTAAAAGCTTGGCAGGGTTAATAGTGACCATTTTCCAGGCGTCTTCTTCGCTCATTCCACCATACTTCACACTTTTCGCAGCTTCCTGGTTTAGTCTTCGGCTCATTTCACCGTCATCACTATTAATGGCCACGGTAATTCCTACATCATTCATAATAGAGGCATTATAAGGAATGGCATCATTCACTTCGTATTTGTAGGCCCACCAGTCAGAAAATGTGGAAGCTCCAACTCCGTGTTCTTTCATTTTATCGGCTACTTTATAGCCTTCAAGGATATGGGTAAAGGTATTAATGTTAAAATCAAATTGCTCTGCGACTTTCATCAACATATTTATTTCACTCTGTATGTACGAGTGAGAGCTAACAAAGCGTTCGCCATTTAAAATTTCAACAATGGTTTCCATTTCAAGATCTTTTCTGAAATCTCCACCTTGTTTCTTTTCAGATTCGTAAGCTTTTGCCTGGCTGAAATAATCTATAAAAACCTGCTCTACGCCCATACGGGTCTGCGGAAAACGATTTCCGCTCCAGTTTGCCTGTTTTACATTTTCACCAAGCGCAAATTTTATGAAGGGCGGCGCCTGTTCAAATATTAAATCTTCAGCAGATTCTCCCCATTTCAATTTCAGGATTGCAGAACGCCCTCCAATAGGATTTGCTGAACCATGTAAAAGCTGAATGGTGGTAACCCCACCGGCAAGATCTCTATAAATCCCAATATCTGTTGGGTCTATCACATCTTCCATGCTTACCTCGGCAGAAGAGTTATGTCCGGCTTCATTAATATCTGAAGCGGCAAGGTGGGAATGTTCATCAATAATACCGGCCGTTAAATGTTTGCCAGTAGCATCAATAACCTTTGCTCCTCCGGCATTTATACCTTCACCAATACGAACGATCTCACCATTTTTTACAAGTACATCTGTGTTCTCCAATACACCCTCCTCCTCGCTCGTCCAAACTGTAGCATTCTTAAAAAGTACATTTTCCTGTTTTGGTTTTTCTTTAAAACCGTAGGCGATATTTGGATAGGTAACCGGCATTATATTAGGTAATTTATCCTCTTTTTTATCCTTCTCTTTTTTATCTTTTTCTGAACCGGTCTTTTTAGTGGCCTGAAAAGAGGTTTCATTTCCATTTGGAAGAATAGCTTTTCCTGAAATGGTCTTATTTGGCTCAGGTACATTAGCTACGAGCCTGATGAATTCAGTTTTAGTGGTATCTGGAGAAGATAGGAGGAGGTTCATCCAGTTCTCCTGAAAATTCAGTTTAGAACCAATCTTTGTTTCTCCCATTTTCACTTCAACTTTAGGCTTGGAAGCTTCTCCGGTGATATCAAGTTCATACTGTTTGCCATCAATATTCAAATCATATTTACCAGTGATATCTGTTACGTCCATGCTTTCAAGCACTTTTTTCTCTCCCTGGATCCAGTTTTCATACAAGGTAGTTTCCTTATCAAAATAATCACCTGAGGTAATGATAAAGTTTGCCCAGGCACCTTCTTTAAGTACACCCAATTTTTCAGACAGACCTATAGTTTTTGCAGGCACTGTTGTTAGCGCCGCCAGGGCAGCTTCTTTAGGTAAACCATATTCTACGGCTTTCAATAAATTTGATTTGAAATCTTTTTCGGCATCTATAGAGTGAGTGGTAATAGTAAACGGAACATTTTTCTCCGCAAGCATTTTTAGGTTAGCAGGAGCCTGGTTCCATTCCCTCATTTCTTCCAGGCTCAAATAACCTGTTAGATAAGGATCTTCTACATCGTAAGCTTCAGGGAAATTTAGCGGTACAATATAAGTCGCATTGGAAGCTTTTATTTTATCGAGACGTTGATATTCATTTCCGCTACCAACAATTACATATTGGATCCCGAATTCATCACCTACCTTATCAGCCCTTAACTCATTAAGAAGATTATCTGTGGTAAAGATTTGTACCAGATCCTTATTCTTGTTTAAGGCTTCAAGTGCCAGATCTTTATTATCTGCATTTCCTTTGGAATACCAGTCGGCATCTAAATAGGCCTGGCGAATAAGTGCCATGGTTCCCATGATAGAAGTAGGGTAGGATTGCCTGGATTGCACACTTTTATCGAAAGACAAATATTGCGAAGACCTGTCGCTAAGAATACGATCGCCTTCGCTCACTTCAGGGGTAAGGGCTACGAGCATTCCGGTTCCTCGAATTATACCGTCTGGAACATGGGTGTTTACTACACCAAAGCCAGCTTTGTGATATTTTTCCGCTTCTTTAGCATCAAAACTAAAATGGGCCACAGCATCGGTTTCTGGCCTAATATGGTCATTCCAGTAAAAACCTTCACGGGCAGCATCATATTGGGGCCCATTACCGCCTTCAGCTCTTTTAGGCTTCTGGATTCCGAATTCACTGTAAAGATCGATAAAAGAAGGATAGACTTCCTTTCCTTTTAAATCTATTACAATACTGTTCTTCGGGATATTAATGGATTTACCCACCGCAGTAATTTTTCCCTCTTTAATGGCAAACATCCCGTTATTGATCAGCGTTTGTGGATCCACATGGATTTTTGCATTTTTAAAGACAGTGTAATTGGTGTTTCGCATTTGAACACCATCATTCTTGGGAAAATATTCCTGGGATTGCATCGAAAAGACACCGAGGAATACTCCCAAAATCAATAATTTTAATTTCATAAAAAACGGATTGTTTTAAGTAAATAAGATTGCTCAAAATTTTAAGAGGCTTAAAGTACTAAATTTTGATTAATTCAATGGTAATTATAGGACGTTTCGGGTATCGTCAAAATAATTCACCAGTAATGCCACCACATAACTGTAGCTTTTCATCCCTTCAGATTGATTGTTAACTATTAAATATCGGTTATAAGTAGCTTTAAACAGGGGCTCGAAAGGATTGGTATGCTGCCTCCAGAATTCATCAACTTCCCTGTAATTTGCCAGGATTCCAGGCTTTATTGTTTTTATCAATTCTTCGGCTTTGGCTTGATCACGCCTGTAGAGTTCACTCAAACAATAACTTAACGCGAAAGTATATCCTGAATATCTGAATTTTTTATTTGGATGGTTCATGGTGACAAGACATGCTATAAAATTGGCTTCGTTCTCCTTGGCAAATCCCAGCTGATGGCCTACTTCATGGCTTGCTGTTGTCGGTATTTTGTAGGGAACAATAAGAGTGTTAACCTGCGCTTCGTTCGTCAGCGGATTCAGATAACCGTTGAATCCCATATAAGTGAGCGGTAAGCTATAGAGGGATCTTTTTAAAGCGTTACCATTAAACGCAAGTTCAGGAAAATCTTTTTCAATATGGTCATAACCCTCCAGAGTGATTTCAAATAGCTCATTTTTAGTGTATTCGTATTCAATCTTAGTAGAGTCGTTTGATGCCAGTTCTGAATGAATCTTATTGGACCTCTCGATTAAGGTTTCACTTAATTTAATAAGTTTCTCCGTGGTATAGTCGCTTTCAATCTCCAGGCTTTTATGCAGTGGAAGCCGGTAATAATTAAAGCCCCAGAAAAGATGAAAACAAAAATAAATAACGGAAAGGCTCGCCAGTGCATCTGGAATCCAAAGCTTCGGATTTCTAAATCGCTGCTTAATTCTTCTAACAAGCCACCAGATTAAAAGAATAACCAGGGCAGCATATAGAAAATCTCCAAGGGAAAAAGGAATCCAGCCGAGGCTATAGCGCATTATTTTAGAAATAACCGGATATAAGCCAAGGGAATAATATTTTTCAACAAAATTAGAGTGGCCGGCAAGTATATTAATACCCAGGATTTGTACCGGTAAAAGAATGGTCAGCAGTAGTACAGATTTTCTCTTCACGGTTTAAAAATACAAATATTCGGCCGACCTCAAATTTTAGAGTTCGGTAAAATCGAATACCTTTGTGAAGACACCAAAAAATAAACCAATGAATGAAGAAATAAGGGGTTTGGAACCCAAAGTTTTATGGAATAAATTCGCCGATTTGAATGCGGTGCCGAGACCATCTAAAAAGGAAGAACGGGTTATAAAATTCATTAAAGATTTCGGAAATAATCTTCATCTTAAGACTACGGTGGATCAGGTTGGAAATGTAGTGATCTACAAACCTGCGACTAAAGGAATGGAAAACCGAAAAAAGATCGTTTTGCAGGCTCACCTGGATATGGTGCATCAAAAAAACAATGATACAGATTTTGATTTTGATTCACAGGCAATAGATATGTATGTAGATGGCGATTGGGTTAGAGCTAAAGGAACTACACTTGGTGCTGATAATGGTCTTGGCGTGGCCACGATGATGGCGATTTTGGAAAGTAATGATATAGAGCACCCTGCGATCGAAGCTTTATTTACTATAGATGAGGAAACCGGAATGACCGGAGCCAAAGGTTTAAGCCCGGATTTACTGCAAGGCGATATTTTACTTAATCTAGATACTGAAGAAGATGATGAGATAGGAATTGGTTGTGCCGGGGGAGTAGATATTACTGCTACTAAAAATTATGCAGAAGAAAAAATGCCTGAGGCCTATAGAACCTATAATTTAAAAGTAAAAGGTTTGATGGGGGGACATTCAGGAATGGATATCATTAAAGGGCTTGGAAATGCTAATAAATTAATGAACCGTTTGCTCATTAATACTTCGGAAGAATTAAAATTAAGAGTATCTGAAATAAACGGTGGTGGTCTTAGAAATGCCATTCCAAGAGAAAGTGAAGCGATTATTGCACTACCAGAAACTGAAGAAGAAAGTTTTAAAAAGGAATTGGAAGCGCGTATAAAAGATATTAAAACTGAATACGCATCTTTGGAGCCAAATCTTTCTATAGAGCTTCAAAGGTCTGTTTCACAGAAATCTTTAATGGACCTTAAATCTCAGCGGGAGGTACTTCTGGCACTTGCTGCGGCACATAATGGAGTTTACAGGATGAGCCCGGAGATTGAGGGTCTTGTGGAAACTTCAAATAATGTGGCAAATGTAAGGCTCAAAGAAGGGGAGGTGCATATTAAATGCCTTACCAGAAGTTCAGTTGAATCGTCAAAAAATGATCTTGCTAATTCCCTGACAGCTGCTTTTGAACTGGCAGGTTTCGAGGTGAAATTTTCAGGTGAATATCCAGGATGGGCGCCAAATAGTGATTCGGCTATTCTAAAAACTTTAGATGAGATCTACCAGAAGATGCATGGGGAAAAAGCCGATATTGCAGCCTGTCATGCCGGACTTGAATGCGGGATCATCGGAAGCCATTATCCCGATATGGATATGATCTCTTTTGGGCCTACTATTAGAGGGGCGCATTCTCCAGATGAAAGGGCTAGCATAAAATCTGCTCAAAAATACTGGAAATTTCTACTGGAAGTTCTAAAAAATATTCCTGAGAATTAATTTCTGAACTGTTAAAAATAAAAAAGCCCCGCGTTTTTCACGGGGCTTTTTTTATATATGCTTCAGAATTACTGCTGAGATGGAGTATCTGCCATTCCTACCAATTCAATTCTGAAGATTAGATCGGTATTTGGCGGGATTGCTCTTCCATAACCTCTTTCTCCATAACCTAGATGGCTGGGGATAAAGACTACTACTTCATCACCGATTTTCATTTGTTGCACAGCTTCTTTAAAGCCTGGAATCATTGGTGCTTCCGGTCCATAAACCACATCCATAGGTTCGTATCCATTCATGGATTCCCTGCGGTGATCGTAAACGCCACTCTCTTTCGCCAGTTCCATTTTATTGGTGTCAAAGATAGATCCATCGGTAAAATAACCTTCATAATTCACTTTTACAGTCTGTCCAATTTTAGGTTTCTCACCTTCACCTTCTGTTTCGTAGTAAATTTTCAGACCACTTTCCAGGGAATCAGCTTTCTCTTTTATAGATTCAAATTCTTCCACACGCTGATCTCTGATTTCCTGGATTTTCTTTGCTTCGGCTTCTTTTTCAGCATCGATTTCGGCTAAAGTATTTTCGAAGACTTTTGGAGCGTCAAAATTCTTTGCGGCACTTCCTTTTCGAATAATATTTACTTCATTCATTACAACATCCTTGGTTGGACGATCACGAGGGCCTGTTTCTACTTTACCAATAGAGTCTACCACGTCCTGACCTTTAACCACTTTTCCAAAGACGGTATGTTTTCCATCCAGTTGTTGAACCGGACCTAAAGTGATAAAAAATTGACTACCATTTGTTCCCGGGCCAGCGTTGGCCATAGAAAGGATTCCTTTTGAATCGTGGCTTAAAGAATCTACAAATTCATCTGGATATTTATAACCCGGGCCGCCACTTCCCGTGCCGGTAGGATCACCACCCTGGATCACAAAACCATCAATTACTCTATGAAAAATAAGGCCGTCATAATATTTTTTATCCTTATAAGTACTATCTGCCATTTTACTGGTTCCTTCTGCAAGGGAAACAAAGCTTGCCACAGTCATGGGTGTTTCTTCAAAATATAGTTCGGCAACAACCGGACCCAAAGAAGTATTGAACTCGGCATACATGCCATCTTCTAATTCAGGGTATTCCTCATTGCATGAGAACAGGCCTATGGCCATTGTAAGTAATAAAAAAAAGCTTTTTGTTTTCATCTGTAATTGTTGATTATTTGTTTGTCAGACGCAATTTGCCAAAGCTCATTTCAGTATATACCGAAACTGCTCCTGGCTCATTTCATTCTTAATTGTTGGGTTCGTTATTAGATTCTTCTTTTATATTATGCAAAGTGACCTTTGCTTTAATTGGAACATTACTTCCAATTTTTTCTTTATCGCCGTAATATCCGAAAGCTTTATGAGAAGGAAATAGAAAAGTGACTGTTTCTCCTTCTTTCATTAATTTTAGGCCCTGTCTTAATCCGGTGAATAATTTTTCTTTATCGATGGCATATTCGCGGGTGGGTTTTTCACCTTCGGCATATATGGATTCTCCTTCTATACTGGAAATGGAATAATCAAAAACCACCACATCGCCAAATTCAGGCATCTCAGTGTTCAAACTGTCTGTTGATTTCTCATTATAATAGTACCAGAACCCATCAGCTGAAGCAAGAAATTCGGTTTCTGGCTCCTGACCCATCACCTGTTTGATATAATCTTCTTCTTTAGAGATCATTTCCTTATTTCTTTCCACAGATTCGTCTATATAAGAACCGGAATTCTGAGAAACAGGACGTCGTGCTTCCGGGGATTTACAGGAAGTAACAAATAAAATCAACATTAACAGGCCTAAAATTCTCATCTTTTTAGTTGTTCAGAATATTGTGGTAGAATTTCATTGAACTTTACAATCGTATCATTCAGGGAAATATTACTTTTTCCTCCGGCAGCGTTAATATGACCGCCACCCTCAAAATGAGCGCGGGCAAATTTATTAACATCAAAATCTCCTTTAGATCTGAAAGAAATTTTAACCAGATCTTCATTCTCTTTTTCAATGAAAATTACCGCGAAAATTATACCATCCAGGGAAAGACCATAATTCACAAAACCTTCTGTATCTCCTTTTTTGAAATTATGACGGTCCAGTTCTTCCTGGGATAAACTTATATATGCGGTTCTTAATTCTTTATTGACCTTTAAATTCTGAAGAGCGGTACCTAATAGTTGAAGTTTATTTTCAGAATTAGTATCAAAAATACTGTTATGGATCAGTGCGTTTTCTGCTCCTTTATCAATAAGGTTTGCAATCACCCTATGGGTTTCACTGGATGTGGAGCTAAACCGAAAAGAACCGGTGTCGGTCATAATTCCTGTATAAAGACAGGTAGCAATTTCCGGAGTGATCTTTTTACTTGCCCTTAGTTTATCAATGAACTTATACACCATTTCACAGGTAGAACTCATCGTTGCGTCGCTATAGGTATAGTGAGCATAGTCTGATGGTTCCTGGTGATGGTCTATCATTACAAATACCGCATCTGAAGCCAGGAGCGAATCCTGCATGGAACCACACCTGGAAAGGTTGTTAAAGTCCAGCGTAAAAACGATCTGTGCTTCCGAGATTAATTGATCTGCCTTTTCCTTATCATTTTCATAAATGATCACTTCTTCGCTCCCCGGTAACCACTTTAAAAAATGCGGATAATCATTTGGGGCGATTACCTGGGCATGGTGCCCTTTGTCCGTGAGAAAATGTAGAAGTCCCAGGCTGGAACCCATGGCATCCCCATCTGGACCTTTATGTGGAACAATGACGATATTGTCAGCTTTGGCAAGTTCAGCCGTTATTTCAAGTATTCTTGTATCTATCATAATCAGGGCTAAATATACAATTTAATAATACTTAAGAAATACAGGATGCTTTAAATTTGTTTTTCAAAAATTAAGGAATGAAAATATTATTTAAGTTCTTGCCAATATTTTTTCTGGTGCTTTCCTGCGGAAGTTCTGTTAAGAAAGAGGATAAAAAGAAAGCTGACTTTACTATTGCCTTCGGAAGTTGTAACCGGCAAAACGAGGAACAGCCTTTATGGAATTCTATTTTGAAGAATCAACCCGATGTTTTTCTATGGGGAGGTGACAATATTTATGCAGATACAGATAATGCTGCAAAAATGAAGAATGCTTATGAAGATCAATCCCGGAATAAAGATTATCAAAAAGTGGTAAAAAAAATGAAGGTTTTAGGTACCTGGGACGATCATGATTACGGGTTAAATGATGGTGGTAAAGAATGGCATTTTAAAGAAGAAAGTCAGCAATTGCTTTTAGATTTTCTTGAAGTTCCGGAAAATAGCGAAAGACGAGAGCGGGATGGCGTTTATCATTCGGAAGTTTTTGAAACGGAGAAAGGAATTGTAAAAGTGATCCTTTTGGATACCCGATATTTTAGAGATAAACTAATTAAGAGTGGAGATCCAAACAGACGTTATAGGCCTTCTTCAGGAACAATTCTTGGTGAAGCGCAATGGAATTGGCTCAAACAGGAACTATTTAACAGCGAGGCAGATTTTAACGTGATCCTGTCCAGTATCCAAATCCTTTCAGCAGAACACGGTTTTGAGACCTGGGGAAATTTCCCTTCTGAAGTAGAAAAATTAAAAGAGCTCATCATTTCTTCAGAAGCCAGCAATGTGATGCTGCTAAGCGGCGACCGCCATATTTCTGAATTTTCAGCAGCAGAAGTAGGAGGCCTAAATTATCCCTTAGTCGATTTCACATCCAGCGGACTCACTCACACTTATGAGGAATTTAGCGGAGAGCCCAATAAGCATAGAGTAGGAGCCGTGGTTAAGGAAAGGAGTTTTGGAATTTTAAAATTTGATTTCAGTAAAAATAAGGTGCAAATGGAAATGAGAGGGAAGAAGAACAAATTACAGCAGGAATATATAGTTGAATTTTAGTGACGGAACATAAAAGCTTAAAGGACTTGTATATGGAAAGGAATTAATTATTTTTGCACCAAATTTAAAAACCATACAATGGCAAATAATAGAACATTCACCATGATTAAGCCAGATGCAGTTGAGAACGGGCATATTGGTGGAATATTAGACCAGATCACCGCTTCAGGATTTAGAATTGTAGCGATGAAGCTTACTCAAATGACTCAGAGAGATGCTGAAACTTTTTATGCAATCCATAAAGAGCGTCCGTTTTTTGGAGAATTAGTGGAGTTTATGACTCGTGGTCCTATCGTTGCGGCTATTCTTGAAAAAGATAATGCAGTAGAAGATTTCAGAACGCTTATAGGGGCTACCAATCCGGAAGAGGCTGCTGAAGGTACTATCAGAAAAAAATATGCTACCAGCATTGGAGAAAATGCCGTTCACGGAAGTGATAGCGATGAAAATGCACAAATTGAAGGTGCTTTTCATTTTGCAGGAAGAGAGATGTTCTAAGAATAGAATATATAATGATAAAAATGCCGGACTGAGCCTAGCGAAGTCCGGTTTTTTTATGCTTTTTTCTTAGATTGAGATATGAAGACTTTCAGGGGGAACCTGTCGGATCAAGCCTGTCAGAGGTCTGCCAGACCACCTAGCCTGCCGGACTGAGCCTGTCGAAGTCCGATTAGTTTTTGGATAAGAGTGAATACAAGCGGAGTGGAACGGAGCGAAGTAATCGCAAACACTGGAACTTGAAACAAAAGACTGCTTCAGTCACTATGTTCCTTCGCAGTGACGTTTTAAATTATACTTCACCCTGAACTTGTTTCAGGGTCTCTTGCTTAGAAGGTTATTTTAGAAGAGGTTCTTTTCGTAAAAGTCATTTTAATTGCAACCTGGTTCCATCTTTTGTCTCCACTTTGTTAAGTCTTGGACATAGAATTATGGTGAAAATACCTGAAATAATCAGTTTATAAAGGTGGTCCAATTCAGGAAATATTAAGTCTACAATATATTGACTGCCGGCAAAAAGTGTAAAAAAAGCAATGAAGTAGATGATAAACAATTTTAAAGTATGATTCATGATTCTAATGTGCTTTAAATTGACTTATTCTATCTCAACACAAGTTTCGAAATAAGTTCCTGTCCCATCTCTTCGTTAAGATTCCTGATAATTTTTTCTTTTCCGTAGCTTAATTCTTCCCTAAGTACTGAAGAGCTTAATTGTACAAAAAGCGTATCATTTTTCAGTTTTAACCCCGTGGTGTATTTTTGAATTGCCGGTCCCATCTGGCTATTCCAAACCTCTCTAACCTTGACCTGATTGAGACCTTTTTTGTCCAGTTTGTTTTCATCTACGAAACTTTTAAGCAGGTCGCCCAGTTTCATTTCCTCATTCTTTCGTCTCTTCTTCATCCTGGCTTATTAATGGTTTATATCTTTGATAATAATACTTTTTATTGTCTTTGTTCAAAATTACCAACTCTTCTTCGTTAGCTTCTAAAATTTCCTCCTGCCATTCATCAAATGGAGTGGAATAGTAAAGAATTAATTTGTTATCCTCGATTTTTGCGGTGATTTTTTCTGAATCATTCGATGCTTTTATAAATCCACCATCAATCTTTGGTTTTAATTTTTTTCTGAATCCCGTGGAATCCTGAATTTCAATATAATCTATAAATTGGCTAAGGCTGTATTCTACCACAGAATCATTTTCAATTTCCACTTTTTCAATCTGCCAGTATCCGTTGAGGTTCTTTAATTGCTCCTGTGGATCATTCTGAGAGCAGGAAACCAGGGCGAAAATTGAAAATATGAAGATCAGTCTTTTCAAAGCTTAAAAATTTTGTACGATTGATTGCTACTTTTGACTACTTTTTCAGTCCTGTCTGCATGCGTGTCACTAAGGAAAATTTGTCCCAACTCATTTGTTGCTACCAAAGCTACTATATGGGCGACCCGGTTTTCATCGAGTTTATCAAAAATATCATCCAGTAATAAAATTGGGTTCACTTTGCTTATTTGTTTGATAAAATCAAACTGAGCAAGTTTTAAGGCGATTAAAAATGATTTCTGCTGACCCTGAGATCCAAATTTCTTAATGGGATGGCCTTCAATTTCAAAACTCAGGTCGTCTTTATGCGTTCCAACTGAAGTATATTGTAAAGCCATATCCTTCTGAAGATTTTCTTCCAGTAAACCGGAAAGTGAATTATCAAAAAGCTGGCTTTTATAATTGATGTCAACAATTTCCTTATTATTGGTAATATCTGAATAGCGGTTGTTGAAAATAGGAATAAATTCCTCTAAAAACTTTTTTCGTTTTTCGAATAGATCCTGCCCCAGTGCACTCATTTGAAGATTATACACTTCTAGCGTATCGCGTTCAAAAGTATTATTTGCGGCGAAATATTTTAACAGTGAATTTCGCTGGGAAACCAGTTTGGTGTATTGTAGGAGCATATTAAGATAAACCTGGTCACTCTGAGAGATCACGCCGTCCATGAATTTTCTCCTGGTTTCAGATCCTTCAATAATCAGATCTCTATCTGCCGGGGAAATAATGACTGTGGGAATAAAACCAATATGATCACTTAGTTTATCATACGTTTTATTATTTCTCTTTATGATCTTTTTCTGACCCTTTTTGGCGCTGGCAAGGATCTTTTCCGATTTATCGTTTTTTTCAAATTCACCTTCGATCACAAAAAAGTCGGAATTGTGATTGATGTTTTGAGAAGTGATGGGGTTAAAATAACTTTTCCCAAAAGAGAGGTGATAAATACTGTCCAGTACATTCGTTTTTCCTACCCCGTTGTTCCCTACCAGGCAGTTAATCTTTTCATCGAAATCAAATTCAGCCGACTCAAGATTTTTATAATTAAGGAGGCTAAGATTCTTTAAATGCATAAGTCGCTGTGTTTCAGCTTGAACTTGATTAGTGGATTGAAGTAAATTTGAGCCCTAAAAGGACTTTAAATTATTCAAAAAATACAAATATTTTCTCTTTTAATTTTCACAAAAAATTATATTTTTGCCACGCATTAAAAATTTTTTATGGCAACGTATAAGAAAAGAGGATACAAGCCTTCCAACAAGGAGGAAAGAGAGCAAACCACAGAGCAGGAGTCTACTACTGCAGAAGTTTTTAACACCCTGGATGAAGGTGCAAGTAAGACGGAAACCTGGGTCGCTGATAATCAGAAGTACATCTATATCATTGTTGGGGTTGCCATTGTTGCCGTTTTAGGATATTTGGGGTATAATCGTTTTATAAATGAGCCAAACCAAAATGAAGCTGCGAATGAAATGGCACAGGCAGAAAACTATATGGCTTCTGCATTAAGAGCCAATGGGGCACAAAGTGATTCATTATATAATCTTGCACTGAATGGTGGTGAGGGTAAGTATGGTTTTTTAGATATTATTGAAAACTACGGCGGAACCAATGCTGCCAACCTCGCGCATTACAACGCTGGATTTGCTTACCTTAGAACAGGTAAATATCAGGAAGCTATAGAGCAGCTGGAAGAATTTGAAAGTGATGATGAGATCTTTTCAGCTTTGGCAACCGGAGGAATTGGAGATGCTTTTCTACAGTTAGAGCAGCCAGAAGAAGCTTTAGGCTACTATGAAGAAGCTGCGAAAATGAGATCTAACTCTTTTACCACACCAAGATTTTTACTGAAAGCGGCTATCACTGCGATTAAGGTAGGTGATGCGGCTGCAGCAGAAGAATATCTTCTACAAATAGAGGATGAATATCCTGATGCTCCTGAAGCAGATAAAGTGCCGGTTTATCTTGGACAGGCGCGCGCAATGAAAAATTAAAATATGGCTACAGAAGGTAAGAACCTTTCACAGTACGATAAGAATACAATCCCAAACGCGAAAGACTTTCGGTTTGGGATTGTTGTTTCTGAGTGGAATGATGAGATAACCGAAGGACTTTTTCAGGGTGCATTTGATGCCTGGATTGAAAATGGGGTGCAAAAGGAAAATATCGTCCGCTGGAATGTTCCCGGAAGTTTTGAGCTTATCTATGGTTGCAAGAAAATGCAGGAAAGCTTCGAGATGCTTGATGCGATCATTGCAGTGGGAAATGTTATTCAGGGCGAGACCAAGCATTTTGATTTTGTGTGTGATGGCGTAACCCAGGGGATAAAGGATCTGAATGTTCAAGCCGATATTCCTGTTATATTTTGTGTGCTCACAGATAATAATATTGAGCAATCCCGTGCTCGTAGTGGTGGGAAACATGGTAATAAAGGAACCGAGGCTGCCATTGCTGCCATTAAAATGGCGCAGCTACGTAAGGATGCTAAATTTTATAAGGGATAATTCACTTCTCTAAAACCTTTCAGAACGGCATTGTTATTGCTTTCATTATTAATACATTCTAGCTTCGGATTTTTGAAGCATTTTGAGTAAATTTGAATCAGCAAACAATCTACAGTTTTGAAAATCAATCTTAACAGAGTCAGGAAAAATACCAGGTATAACTACACCCCGCGCTACTATAAGGGGAAAGATACCGGTAATATCTATGATTTTGATAATAAGTTCAATAAATATAAAGAGGCTACCAACGCGATAGATTTTGGTTCTCATTGGGCAGAGGCGAGACAATCCAGCCGTACCAGAGGAAACCGAAGCATTAACAGGCGCGTGGTATATATTATCATTATTTTGCTTTTTATATGTCTGTGGATATTAGATTTTGATTTATCCATTTTCTCGAATCCCCGTTAAATGAGTAACATAATTCAACTGTTGCCCGATCATGTTGCCAACCAGATCGCTGCGGGTGAAGTGGTACAACGGCCGGCTTCAGTAATAAAAGAACTTCTCGAAAATTCAATAGACGCCAGGGCCAGCCGTATTCAGGTGGTGATCAAGGATGCCGGTAAAACCTTAATTCAGGTGGTTGATGATGGTATGGGCATGAGCCTTACCGACGCCAGAATGAGTTTTGAAAGACATGCTACTTCTAAAATAAAATTAGCCGATGATCTATTTTCTCTGAAAACCAAAGGTTTTAGGGGCGAAGCATTGGCTTCTATTGCTGCTATTGCCCATGTGGAATTAAGAACGCGTACAGAGAATGATGAAGTGGGCACCTGTTTAAAAGTAGAAGGAAGCCAGGTAACTTCACAGGATGCCTGCGTAACTCCCAAAGGCACGAGTATTAGTGTAAAGAATCTTTTTTATAATATCCCTGCCCGGCGTAATTTTTTGAAATCAGATAACGTGGAAACTCGTCATATCATTGATGAATTTCAGCGGGTAGCCCTGGCACATCCAGATATTAGCTTTTCAATGATCCACAACGGAAATGAGCTTTTTCAACTGCCTGTTACCAATTTCAGACAGCGCATTACCAATATTCTTGGAGGAAAAACCAATGAAAAGCTGGTTCCGGTAGAGGAGGATACTGAAATTGTTAAGATTTCTGGCTTTGTAGGCAAACCGGAATTTGCCAAGAAGAGTCGGGGAGAACAATTCTTTTTTGTGAATAACCGGTTTATTAAAAGTCCGTACCTCAATCATGCCGTAACAGCTTCTTTTGAAGGTTTGCTGAAGGAAAAAAGTTATCCGGGTTATTTTCTATATCTGGAAGTAGATCCAAAATCTATTGATATCAATATCCATCCTACTAAAACCGAAATCAAGTTCGATGATGAACATGCTTTGTATGCGATTTTAAAAAGCACTATCAAACACAGCCTGGGACAGTTTAATGTAGCTCCGGTATTAGATTTTGAAAGGGATTCTGAATTGGACACTCCCTATGATTACAAAAACAAACAAGCCGATGTTCCTCAGGTGGAAGTAGATAGAAATTTTAATCCTTTTCAGAATGAAAGCAGTAGGGCTTCGCAATTTTCAGGAGGGACTAATTTCAGAAAAGAAAAACCTGCTGAATGGGAAAGCCTTTATTCAGGAATGCAATCTGAAACTGATACTGATGTTGATCTACGGCAGATCGAATTTGAAAGTGAAGAGGTAACGGGGAATCTATTCGGTGCTAAAGAAGAGCAGGCTGAAAAATCAACTTTCCAGGTTCAGAAAAAATATATAGTTTCCACTTTAAAAAGTGGAATTCTGGTTATTGATCAGCACCGGGCCCATACAAGGGTGCTTTACGAAGAATTACTAAAAAACATTACAGTTTCCTCTGCAGTGAGTCAGCAACTACTATTTCCTTTGCGACTTCAGTTTAATGCTCATGAAGTGGAGATGCTAAAAGAGATAAAGGATTCCCTGGAACAAACAGGGTTTATATTTTCAGCCATTAATAAAGATGAAGTTGAAATTAGTGGAATTCCTACTTTAATTTCTGAAAGTGAAGTGGAGATTCTACTGGAACAGCTTTTAGCCGATTTTGAAAAAGACGTGCCAGATAACGGATTTTCTCAAACCGATCTTCTCGCAAAATCCTTGGCGAATTCCATGGCCGTACGTTCTGGTACCTTATTAAATTCGGCAGAGCAACAACATATACTTAACCGATTATTTGCCTGCAAAGAGCCGGCACTTAGTCCTTTTAATAAAACCGTGTTCACTACCTTAACGGTAGATGAGCTGGATAAAAAATTCGCCTGATGGGAAGAATGACAGAAACCGTTAAGGTTCTACTGATTATTAATGTAATATTTTTTATTGGTAGCCAGTTGATTGGTGATGTGGCCTATGAGTATTTCGCTCTTTGGTTCATTAAAAATCCAAATTTTCAATACTGGCAAATTATAACTCATATGTTCATGCATGGCGGTTTTATGCATATACTTTTCAATATGTATGCCTTGTGGGCTTTTGGTAGTCCTATTGAGCAAATGCTAGGCCAAAAAAGGTTTATATTTTTTTATTTCTCTGCCGGAATCGGGGCAGCGCTTCTTCATACATTGGTTAATTTCTTTGCTTATCAGAAAGGATTTAATGGGTTGCTTGAATTAGGCTGGACTCCACCTGAAATTATGAATTTTGTAGAACAGGCTTATACTTCTAACAGGTTTAGGATCCCCGAAGGTATAGAAGAGGGAACTTTGCGTTCTATGTTGGAAGCTTTTTCTAATCCTGCTGTGGGGGCTTCCGGAGCTATTTATGGCGTTTTGGTGGCCTTTGGGATGATGTTTCCAAACGTGCAATTATTTTTACTTTTTGTTCCTGTACCAATTAAAGCCAAGTATTTTATTCCCGGATTAATTGCCTTAGATTTGTTTTCCGGTTTTACGGGCTATTCATTATTTGGTGGTTCTATTGCGCATTTTGCCCATATTGGCGGCGCCTTATTTGGCTTTTTAATGATGTATTACTGGAAAAAGAATCAGTTTAATGATAATCGCTGGTATTGATGAGGTCATCAGATAGAATTAGATACAAGATCCAGACCGCTACGGTCACAGAAAAGCTCATTGCGATCAATGTGCTGGTCTTTGTATTATTCTTTCTACTAAGAACGATTTCTTTTCTTTTTCAGCTCCCATCTAATTTCTTACTGGAATGGTTTGTCTTCCCTAAAGAACCTATGGAGTTCTTGATGAAACCATGGTCTATCATTACCTATTCCTTTTTACATAGTGGGATATGGCATATTTTATCGAATATGCTAATCCTGTATTTTTCCGGAATTTATTTTCTGAATTATTTTTCACCTAAAAGATTGCTTAACTATTATTTTCTGGGTGTAATCATTGGAGCGCTGGTTTATATGCTGAGTTATAACTTATTTCCTGCCTTTCAGGGAACAGGACGATCTTACCTTATGGGGGCGTCTGCCGGTGTGATGGCTGTTTTAATTGGGATAGCGACTCATGTACCCAATATGAGGGTAAGATTAATGCTTATTGGAAGCGTAAAATTCTGGTGGATAGCAGCATTTCTGCTGGTATTGGATATCATTCAAATCCCTATGGGTAATGCCGGGGGGCATCTGGCCCATCTTGGTGGGGCTGCACTTGGTTATTTTTATACCACTCAACTTCAGAAAGGCAATGATATAGGTAAATGGTTTGAAAATATTATGGATTCTGTAGCATCTCTTTTTAAGCCAAAAGAGCGTAAAGCAAAGATGAAAACCGTGTATCGCACTGGTAAAACTTCTAAAAATACTTCTCGTTCCGGCAGAACACAGCGTATAAATAAAGACGAAAAACAGAAAAGAGTAGATGCAATCCTGGATAAGATCAGTAAAAGTGGTTATGAAAGTTTAAGCAAAGCTGAGAAGGATTTTTTATTTCAGGCAGGTAAAGAAGATTAAATGAAGAAGTTAGGAATCTTAGATAAATTCATTTTTATTTTGAATTCCCTGGCAGCGACAGCGCTGCTTTTTTCTTATTTATTGCCCCATATCCCCCCAAAATCATTTCCGTTACTTTCTGTACTAAGTCTTGGAGTTCCAGTACTTATTATTCTGAACTTAGTTTTTCTGGTTTATTGGGTGTTACGTTTAAGAAGACAGTTTTTACTTTCTTTGATCATCCTTTTATTAGGTTATAATTATGTCCTTGGCTTTGTAAAATTTTCTCCAGCTGAAACGGATGAAAAGAATGTTTCAGATTTTACCCTGATGAGTTACAACGTAAGGATGTTCAATGCTTATGAATGGTCTGAAAGAAAAGATATTCCTGAAAAGATTACCGGTTTTATAGCCAAAGAAGATCCTGATATTTTATGTGTTCAGGAACATTATATAGGCGCGGCGGAACTCGCTGAAGTTTATCCTTATGAATATGTGAAACTAAAGGCTAAGAGTGCCGAATTTGGCTCTGCCATATTTTCCAAATATCCTATAATTAATCAGGCTTCCCTGGATTTTCCTCATGATGGAAATAACAACGCGATTTATACCGATATCGTTATAAATGAAACAGATACTATACGCGTATTCAATGTGCATTTTCAGTCATTAAATATTAAACCAGGCATAGATGAACTTCAAAAAGAAGATTCCAAGAAATTGCTGGGGCGTATTGGCTATGGCTTTTCCCTTCAGCAGGAACAGGCAGAGATGTTGGTGGAAGAATTGAATAGCTCTCCCTATAAGACGATTATTGCCGGTGATTTCAACAATACCAGTTTTTCTTATATCTATAATCTGGTAAAGCAGGATGGGAAGTTTAATGATGCTTTTCTTAAAGCGGGTTCTGGTTTTGGTAAAAGCTTTAAACTGAATTATTTTCCGCTGCGCATAGATTTTCTTCTTATCGATGAGAATATGAAGATCAACGCCTTTAAAAAGTATGAAGTCGATTATTCAGACCACTATCCTGTCTTAACTAAAATAGGACTTTAATTCCTGTTCCTGTAAATAACTTAAAGCGGCATTTCCTTCATTAAAGAGGAGATCCAGAATACACAGATTTGGCAGGAACCCGGCTTTATCCTCGAAAACCTGCGTGTAAGGTATATTCTTAAAACCTTCATTAGATTTGGCATTTATCAGATTTCGATAATTCAATTTGTTTTCCGGCTTCAGAATGAACTCATCACTTTTTGTATAATCAAATTCAATTTGAAGGCAATCTGCAACAAACTCCATACACTGGTAATTCAAATCTATGAGGAACTTAAATTCCTTGTGGTAAAGAGGAAATAATTCATCTTCATAGAATTCGAAAAAAGGAGAAGTTTGATAGGAAGCTTTGAAAGCCCGCCAATGCTGCTTTTGCCAATCGAAGGCATTTTCAATTTGAATATCCCTGTACTTTTGATGGCCTTTAGTACTGAGGCCTAGTGCTGCTCTATGTTTTATAGGAATATTAAGTGTAAGTTTTCCATTAGCGTCATAAATATACATCCGGTTGCGATAGGTTTGTTTCTGATAATTATCTTCATTCTCAAACACAACTTTTTCAGCATTTATATAGGCTACCCATTGGCTGATAGGCCCAAAATAGGAGGGATGTAGTAAAACAGGTTTCATTTGGTCTAGGCTTCTCTACGTTTTTTGAAATATTTCCACCCAAAGAAGATTACCAGGACAATTAGAAAATAGGGTAGGAAAGAAGTGGGTTCTCCATCTCCTTTTACAGTAGTAAAGACTCTCTCCCATCTAATTTTGTCAAAACCGCTGGCATTTGCGTCCCAACTTAGCCATATAAATACAGGCTTTCCTACGATGTGATTGGCAGGAACATAGCCCCAGGTTCTACTATCTTCAGAGTTGTTGCGGTTGTCACCCATCATCCAGTAATAATCCTGCTTAAAGGTATAGCTATCTATAGGTTGGCCATTCAAAAGAACCTGTGTTCCATTAACTTTTAGCTCATTATTCAGCCCAAATTCTGAACCTTCGTAAGTTTCAATAATTTCCTTATAGAAAGCCATGCTTTCAGGATTAATGTCTACGGTGGTTCCTTTCTTCGGAATATATATAGGCCCTAAATTATCGTTGTTCCAATTCCGCTTGCGATCGTTGGGAAAGAGACTTGGATTTTTAACTCCGGCAGAATCTACATATTTCCTAATGGAAGCTACATTTGGATGATTTTTGAAACGCTCGTAAGCTTCGTCTGATAACGACTGAATAAAGAAAGCATTGTTATTGGGGTTATATCTGTAGCCGTCAGTAATATCATATAACTTATAAAGGTTCTGTGGATTAAACGGCTGACCTTTAGTTTGCCCAACGTATGAGAATTGTGGTTTCGCCCTGTCTGGAAGCTCCAGTTGTTCTCCATTAATATGAACGTATCCATTCACTACAGAGAGCGAATCTCCCGGAATTCCTACAGCCCTTTTTACATAATTTGATTTTTTATCTATAGGTTTTTTGTAGTGTTTACCAGATCTATCAAAGAATTTTCTAACGGTATCTACAGGCCAGTTAAAAACGACAATATCATTTCGTTCCACCTTTTCAAATCCCGGAAATCTTAAATAAGGAATTTGGGGTTTATTTAAATAGGACTTTACCCCGAGAACCGGAATTGTATCATGCACCATAGGAAATGCGACGGCTGTACCTGGTACCCTTGCTCCGTAATGGAATTTACTTACAAAAAGGAAGTCACCTACCAGAAGCGTCTTTTCCAGTGAAGAAGTCGGAATGGTGAAAGGTTGCATAAAATATGTATGCACAATGGTAGCTGCAATTACCGCGAATAAAATCGAGCTTATCCATTCGCCGGCTTCTGTTCTTGGTTTTAGATCGCGATCCACGATATAAGCATTATCTGTAGCGTAATTCACATAATAAATATAGAAGCCAAGCGTAAGGATGACCGCAAAGGTTTCCGTAGTAGAATTTCTGCCGAAACTTCGAATGATTTCTACCCAGATCACAGGAATTATAATAAGGTTTACAATGGGTATAAACATTAAGATCACCCACCATTTCGGGCGGTTAATGATCTTCATTAGAATTATTGCATTGTAAACTGGTATAGCGGCCTCCCAGGCTTTTCTACCTGCTCTTTGATACAGTTTCCAGGTTCCCAGAAAATGGACTACCTGGATAAGCAGGAAAAAAATAAACCATTCGGTAAATGTCATATTTAAAAGTCTTTACACTATAAGGCAGGATATGCCCAAAGTTGTTACATTTTAGTTATTAAAAAGATCTGATAATACGTCTTTCATCGTAAAAATTCCGGTCTTATCTTTAAGATATTCTGCGGCAACTACTGCTCCAAGGGCAAATCCGTGGCGAGATTTTGCCGTGTGGACAATCTCAATTTTGTCTATGTTAGATTCGTAGCTAACGGTATGTGTTCCGGGAACATTTTCTTCCCTTTTGGCATGAATGGGAATTTCATCTTCATCAGCATCGTCAAGTTGCCAGCCTTTTAATTTAGAGTTTTCTTCGAGAATTTGCTGCGCCAGCGTTATAGCTGTCCCGCTTGGAGAGTCCAGCTTTTGAACATGGTGTATCTCTTCTATGTTTACAGAATAATCTTCGAGGCCCTGCATCATGCCGGCAAGTTTTTTATTGAGTTCAAAGAATACGTTCACTCCTAAACTGAAGTTGGAAGCATAGATAAATGCTGAATCTTCTTTTTGGCATATTTCTCGGGCTTTCTCATATTCTTCCAGCCACCCGGTAGTCCCTGAAACTACTGGGATTTTATGTTTAAAGCAGGTAGTGATATTTTTAAAAGCGGCTTTAGGAACACAAAAATCTATAGCTACGTCAATTTCTGAAGCACCTAAATCATGGTTTTCAATATCATCGTCAACTTTTAAAACAATTTTATGGCCACGATCTCCCGCAATATCTTCAATGGTCTTTCCCATTTTTCCGTAACCTAATAGCGCTATGTTCATTTTAAAATCTGTAATTAAGAGTGAGTCCGTAATTTGTTTTACCTGATAATGCGTCGAAATCCAGGTTTGGTTGCACAGAAAGATCTTCGTCAACATTAAATTGTCTAAGATGAGCTTCCACGTTCGCATCCACTATATTCAGGATATAAATTCCTACCGTTACAAGAATTGAAATCTCCTTGTTTTTCTGAAAAAGCTCCTGGGCTCTTATCAATCCGGAAGTAGTTATCCTCCCTTCAAATTGATCTGGTCTTCCAGCAAGGCGATTTTTATAGGCTTCCCGGTATTTGTCATATTCCTTGTCGTTTTTCAGATAGAAATACACACCAGTACCCAGACCTCCGTAGGCAATAGGTATTTTCCAGTAGCTACCATTATATGCCTGACCAAGCCCCGGCAGAATAGCGGAATAAAATGCTGCTTTTGCAGGTGCCAAAGCATTATAAGGTTCGTAATCTTTTTCTTTTGTTTCCTCTTTTGGCAATTGTTCTGAAGTTACCGCAAGGGAATCCTGTTGTCCCGTAGCAATTGAAAAAAATCCTAGAAAACAAATTAAGAAAAAGTTGAATTTAAGCTTCACCCCGAATTAATTTTTTGATCCTTTCGAAATCTTCTTCGGAAGAAAATGGTATGGTTAATTTTCCGCTTCCTTTTTTGGTAAGCTTTACATCAACTTTAGTTCCGAGGTATTCGGTAAATTCCTTGATGCCTTTCTTATAGGTAGTTGGAACTGTAGATTTTTTACTTGCTGTAGTCGGTTTTCCGTCTGAATTTAATTCCCGAACCAATTTTTCTGTTTCTCTTACAGAAAGTGATTTTTGAATGATCTTTTCATAGATCTCCAATTGCTTTTGAGTGTCGTCTACATTGATAAGAGCTCTGCCGTGTCCCATACTTAGAAACCCATCCCGCATTCCGGTTTGGATAATGGGATCCAGTTTCAATAATCTAAGATAATTTGCTATGGTGGAACGGTTTTTACCAATTCGTTCGCTTAATTGTTCCTGTGTGAGCTGGATTTCATCAATTAAACGTTGGTATGATAATGAAATTTCTATTGGGTCAAGATCCTGCCGCTGTATATTTTCAACCAGCGCCATTTCAAGAGACTCCTGGTCATTCGCAATCCTGATATAAGCAGGAATCGTTTTTAATCCCACAAGCCTGGAAGCTCTAAACCTTCTTTCTCCTGAAACTAACTGGTATTTGTCAAAATCCAGTTTTCTAACCGTTATAGGTTGAATCACCCCTAATTCCCGAATTGAGGAAGCAAGTTCCTTTAAAGATTCTTCATTAAAGCTGGTTCTCGGCTGAAATGGGTTGACTTCAATAGAAGATAATTCTAATTCCACGATATGGCCAACAAGCTTGTCGGCGTTTTTATCTTCAGCAGATTTTATATCATTCTCGGGATCTTTCAGTAGGGCTGAAAGTCCTCTTCCTAATGCTTGTTTCCTGGTCGCCTTGGCCATTGTTACTAATTTTTCTTTATAATTTCATGCGCCAGGCTCAAATAATTGCTGGCTCCTTTGCTCGAAGCATCATAATTGATGATGCTTTCTCCATAACTGGGTGCTTCACTTAAACGTACATTCCGCTGAATGATTGTTTCAAATACCATTTCATCAAAATGTTTTTTAACCTCTTCCACCACCTGATTAGAAAGTCTCAACCTGGAATCATACATGGTTAATAATAAGCCTTCAATATCCAGTTTTTTGTTATGAATCTTTTGAACACTTTTAATGGTATTCAATAATTTGCCCAGACCTTCCAGTGCAAAATACTCACATTGTATTGGAATTATTACCGAATCTGAAGCGGTTAGCGCATTCAAAGTTAATAATCCCAGGGATGGGGCGCAGTCTATCAGGATAAAATCATATTTTTCTTTTAATGGTTCTATCGCTTTTTTAAGCATAGACTCTCTGTTTTCCTGATCTACCAGTTCAATTTCAATCGCCACCAGGTCTATATGTGCCGGAATGATATCCAGGTTAGGAGAGCTGGTTTCCATAATGGCCTTTTCCGCCTTAATGGAATGTTCCAATAACTGATAAGTGCCATATTCCACCGTTTCAACATCTATTCCCAGGCCAGAAGTAGCGTTTGCCTGTGGATCTGCATCAATCAATAATATCTTTTTTTCCAGAACGCCCAGCGAAGCTGCAAGGTTCACAGATGTTGTGGTTTTCCCCACACCTCCCTTTTGGTTGGCAATAGCAATGATTTTACCCATTAAAAACGTATGATTTTTGAAAGGTAAAAATACAATTTATTATAGGTTTAGAAAATGAAATTGTTAACAGCCGGAAAAGAAAAACCGGTACTTCCATACTAGCACGGAAATACCGGTTTTAAAGACTGTTCATAAAAAAATAAATCCTCTTTCTTAGTTTGCCGCTTCTTCAGTTTCAGGCATTAAAACTCCTAAAAGATAATTTTCTGTGAGATATTTTTTGGCTATTTTTTGAATCTCGTCTGCTTCCAGCTCGTCAACCATCTCATTATAGTCATTCATCTTAGAAAGATCATTATTTTCTCTTTCTGCTTTTTCGAGCTGATCTATCCAGAATTTATTCTCTTTAAGTTTCTCTTTGCGTTGTAACTTAAAAGTTTCCCTGACCTTGGCAAGGTCTTCTTCTGTAGGACCATTCTCCTTGATCTTTTGAACTTCAGCAATAGCAGCATCAGTTAATTTTTCCACGTTTTCAGGCCCGCATGGGAAAGATATGGAGAAGTTATAGCTTTCGTAAGGGATCTTAGACATGTTTCCACGTGCTCCAACACCATAAACCCCACTCTCTTCTTCACGTAATTCCTCTACAAGTTTAATGGTTAAAACTTCTCCCAGGGCAGTGATGGCAAGATCGTCTTCTTCTTCATATTCAGTTTCTCCTGTCCAGATAATACTTACACGGCTTTTAGGATCTGTTCCTTTGTAAACCGTTTTCTCTCTGTAAGAATCAGTTTTTTCCCGGAATTCAGGTTCCTTATATTCTTCATCTGAATTGTTTGCAGGTAGACTGCCGATATATTTAGCCGAAAAATCTTTGAGTTTAGCTTCATCTATGTTGCCAACGAAATAAAAGGTAAAATCTGAAGCATCTTTAAATCTTTCCTGGTATTTCTGATAGGCCAGGGCATAATCCATTTCATCAAATTTTTCAGGTGTAGGGAAACCTACATATCTTGGATTTCCTTCATATCTATATTTTCCCAATTCATTCTGAAAATAGAAATTTGGATTAGACATTAAGTTGCCAAGAAAGTTTTTCTGTTTAGTGGCAAAAGAATTATAAGCTTCTTCATTCTTGTTAAGACCGGTAAAATACAGATGTATCATTTGCATCATTGTCTCAAGGTCTTTAGGTGTAGAGCTTCCATCTAAACCTTCACTATAAGAGCTTATTCCAGGTCTTACGTTCACGATCTTACCACTCATCATTTTGTTAAGCTCATTTTTGTCCAGACCACCAATTCCGGCTTCGGTTAGACCGCCATTGGCAAAAACCGTAGCCTGATATTCTTCATCAGAATATAAAGAAGTACCTCCTTCGCTATAAGCTGAAAACAGAATCTCATCATTTTTGAAATCTGTTTTCTTGTAAACTACTTTAGCCCCATTGCTTAAAATTAATGTGGTAACAGCCAGTTCTTCATTCTTACTGGTTTCTTCAATAGAACCTGCTTCGGGTAATTCTGTAATAAGGTTTTCGCGAACATCTTCATAAGAATACTCCTGTATTTCAGAATTTTCAACTTCTTTAAGAATAGCCAGGACTTCTTCCTCGGTTATTTTCATTATAGATTCCTTAGAAGGCCCGGTTAATACTATTACCCGGTTTTCATCATGAATAAAGTCATTAATAAGTGCATTGATGTTCTCAAGACTAATATCATCCAGGTTTTCTGTGGCGAAATTATAAGTCCATTCTGTACCCGGGATAGGAGAATTTTCGAGAAAATTATAGACATACTGGTTTACGATCCTGTTACTTTCCTGCTTATCCCTGTCTTTATATTCTTTTTCAAGTCTCGCCAGGTATTCCTGCTTGGCCCGTTTGAATTCATTTTCATTGAATCCATACCTTTTTACTCTTTCATTTTCCGTAACCAGTGCTTTTAAAGCCGAAAGCTGATCGTTTTCCCCTGTCATTGCGAAAGACTGATAGGCGTCCTTCAGCGGGGAATAAGTTCCGCCGTAATAAGAGAATCCATAGGTAAACGGAGGCGCAGGGCTATTGGCAAGTTCTTCAAGACGATTGTTGATCATGGAAGAGAACATATTTTTTTCCAATTGCTTTTTGTAGTCTTCAATAGTTACAACATCTACAGATTCCTCCAGATCTTTATAATAAATCTGAACCCTGCTGAAATTTGCTTCAGGATCTGTTGCGATGGCCACAAAGGTTTCATCATGATTTGGTACGCCATATTCCTTTCTTTCAACAGGCTCTTTTCTCGCCTCCAGATTTGAGAAATGCGTTTTGATCTTTTTTTCAATGGTTTCCACATCAAGATCTCCCACGGCAATAACTGCCATAAGTCCTGGTCTATACCAGTCCTTATAATAGCGACGGATAGTTTCGTAATCTGCATTTTCAATCACCTCTTTTTTACCAATGGGCAATCTTTCAGCATATCTGGAATTATACATCACCTTTGGAAGGTATTCCTGCATCATACGTTTATCAGGTCCCAGTCCAAGACGGTATTCTTCCAGTACCACACCGCGTTCACCATCAATAGCTTCTTCAGTTAGCAAAGCATTATGAGCCCAGTCTTCGAGAATGGTAAAGCCGCTTTCAAGTTTTTCAGGATCGTCGCTGGGAATAGGAAGAATATAGACGGTTTCGTCGAAACTGGTGTATGCATTTAGGTCTGCGCCAAATTTCACGCCGATACTTTGCAGGTAATCTACCAATTCATTTTTTTCGAAGTTTTTCGTTCCATTAAAGTTCATGTGCTCAATGAAATGAGCTAATCCCTGTTGTTCATCGGTTTCGAGAATTGAGCCGGCTTTAATGGCAAGTCTTAATTCTAACTTGTCCTCCGGTTTTCCATTGTTCCGAATGTAATAAGTAAGGCCATTTTCTAGTTTGCCAATCTTTACGTTGGGATCGGTCGGGATTTTTGGTGTTTGCTTTTGAGCTACGGCATAGCCGGTAACCACAAGAAACAGCACCCAAAGGTGGCTGGTCAGGTAATTTTTCATAAAATTTTATATAGGTGTTAATTAATAAGCTCCTAAGATAAATTTTATTTAAAAGAACAGCCTGAAAATCAGATATTTTTAATGAATAAACTTAACGGTGCAACATAAAAAATTAGCCGGATAGAATTTCTATAATTTTATCCGGCTAATTTTTTGAAATAAAAACACGTTTATTCTATTTTCCTTTCTTCGATTTAATCATTTGCTCCAGCATGTCCCACATTTCTTCAGGAACTGCTTCCAGTAAATTGAACTGGCCGGCACCTTTTAACCATTCTCCCCCGTCTATGGTAATCACTTCACCATTCATATATGCTGAAAAATCTGAAACCAGATACGCGGCAAGATTGGCCAGTTCCTGATGATCACCTACTCTTTTTAGGGGAACTTTTTTTGCAAGATCAAATTTTTCTTTGAGATCACCTGGCAACAATCTGTCCCAGGCGCCTTTGGTAGGGAAGGGCCCCGGAGCGATCGCATTGGATCTTATTCCGTATTTGGCCCATTCTACAGCCAGTGATCGTGTCATTGCCAATACACCTGCTTTTGCTGTCGCACTTGGAACCACGTATGCCGAACCTGTCCAGGCATAAGTTGTAACTATATTCAGGATTGTTTTGTTTTCTTCCTTTTTATCGATCCAGTGCTTTCCTAAAGCCAGCGTACAATTCTTACTTCCTTTTAGCACAATATCGATAATGGTATCAAAAGCATTAGCACTCAATCTTTCCGTTGGAGAGATGAAGTTTCCTGCGGCATTGTTCAGTAGAATATCCACAGATCCAAATTCAGAAACCACAGCATCACGCATGGTTTCTACCTGGTCATAATGTCTTACATCACATTGAACAGCAAAACATTTTCCGCCGGTTTCAGCTTCAAGTTCTTTTACAGTATTCTCCAGCTTCTCCAGATTTCTGGAGGTGATGGCAACATTAGCTCCCAATTCCAGAAAGTATTTGGTCATTGATTTCCCCAGTCCGCTACCTCCGCCGGTTACGATGATATTTTTCCCTTCAAGAGCATCATCCCGAAGCATTTTTTTCTTTAGATCCATAGTTTCAGTATTCAGTAGCAGTGATCAGTTTTTCTTTTTTGATGCATGCTTTTAGTTGTTAGTTATAGTTTATGTTTTAATCAATTTTAAACCCAAGAAAAACTGCAATTGTAAATTCAAATTATCAAATGTATTTTCTCACTTCTTACTTCTCACTTCTCACTTCTCACTTCTCACTCTTCATCTATTAATATTTCCAGTAACTGTATGGCCGCATCACTAATTTTAGTTCCAGGACCAAAGACCGCTACGGCACCTGCATCAAACAGGAACTGATAATCCTGTGAAGGGATAACACCTCCTACGATCACCATGATATCTTCCCTTCCAAGTTTTTTTAATTCTTCAATTACCTGCGGAACCAGGGTTTTATGACCGGCAGCTAAAGAGGAAACCCCTAAAATATGCACATCATTTTCCGCTGCCTGTTGGGCCGCTTCTGCCGGAGTCTGGAAAAGCGGACCAATATCCACATCAAACCCAAGATCGGCATAACCGGTTGCCACTACTTTTGCTCCACGATCATGCCCATCCTGTCCCATTTTGGCTACCATGATCCTTGGTCGCCTACCTTCCATTTCAGCAAATTTATCGGCCATTTCACGGGCTTTATTAAATGAACTATTATCTTTCATTTCTTTTGAATATACTCCACTGAATGATTGGATTTTCGCCTTATATCTTCCGTAGACATCTTCCAGGGCAGTGCTTATTTCCCCAAGACTGGCTCTTTCCCTGGCAGCCTCTACAGCAAGGGCTAGTAAATTACCATTTTCTTCTTTAGCAGCTTTTCTCAGATCCTCAAGTGCCTTCTGAACTTTTTCTTCGTTTCTTTCGGTTCTTATATTTTCAAGTCTGGCTACCTGCTGTTTCCTTACGGTTTGGTTATCTACCTCAAGCGTAACCAGTTCATCCTCTTTCTCCAGTCGGTATTTATTTACCCCAACAATCACATCGGTCTCACTATCAATTCTTGCCTGTTTTTTAGCTGCAGCTTCCTCAATCCTCATTTTTGGAATTCCCGCCTCAATAGCTTTGGTCATCCCACCGAGTTCTTCCACTTCTTCAATAAGCTTCCAGGCTTTCTGAGCAATTTCTTCCGTAAGTTTTTCTACATAAAAACTCCCAGCCCATGGATCTACAGTTTTGGTAATATTTGTTTCCTGCTGAAGGTATAACTGTGTATTTCTGGCAATTCTGGCGGAAAAATCTGTGGGTAAAGCAATAGCTTCATCAAGAGCATTGGTATGTAAACTCTGGGTTCCACCAAACGCTGCTGCGGCAGCTTCAATACAGGTTCTCGCAACATTATTGAAAGGATCCTGTTCGGTTAAACTCCAGCCGCTGGTTTGTGAATGGGTTCTAAGAGATAAAGATTTCGGATTTTTAGGATTGAACTGTTTTACCAGTTTTGCCCAAAGCATCCTTCCGGCACGCATTTTAGCGATCTCCATAAAATGGTTCATTCCAATGGCCCAGAAAAAAGATAATCTTGGTGCGAAACTGTCAATATCCATTCCTGCATCCAGACCTTTTCTGATGTATTCCAGTCCGTCGGCGAGCGTGTAAGCCAGTTCGATATCACAGGTAGCGCCTGCTTCCTGCATATGATAACCGGAAATACTAATGCTGTTGAATTTCGGCATATTTTGAGAGGTGTACTCAAATATGTCTGAAATGATCTTCATCGAAGGAGTAGGAGGGTAGATATACGTATTTCTAACCATAAACTCTTTCAGAATATCATTTTGAATAGTTCCTGAAAGTAATTCAGGTTTTACTCCCTGTTCTTCTGCAGCTACTATATAAAATGCCATGATCGGTAAAACTGCACCATTCATGGTCATGGAAACTGACATTTTATCTAATGGGATTTGATCGAATAAAATCTTCATGTCTTCAACAGAATCTATGGCGACTCCGGCTTTGCCAACATCTCCAACCACGCGATCATGATCTGAATCATAACCTCGATGCGTTGGTAAATCGAAAGCTACGGAAAGTCCTTTCTGGCCTGCAGCCAGGTTTCTCCTATAAAAAGCATTACTTTCTTCAGCAGTAGAAAAACCGGCGTACTGCCGTATGGTCCACGGCCTGCTCACATACATAGTGCTGTAAGGTCCCCGTAGATATGGTGGGATTCCCGCAGCAAAATGTAAATGTTCAGCTTCTGATATATCTTCTTTTGAATAAGAAGTTTTTATCTCAATTTCTTCCGGTGTCTTAAATCTTTCTTTTTCCGCATCAGGTTTTCTTTTGGAAAATCCTTTATCGGCTAATTTTATATTTTGAAGATCTTTGCGCTGCATAAATCTTGATTTTATTGGGTTGGCTGGTTTTGTTTCTCTTCTTTTAATCTCTGCTGCTCACTTTCTTCACTCAGCCGTTTTTCGAGAATTGGTTCAATTAATGTCTTTCGCGGATTCTTCTTAAGAAATGGATACAACTCAATATCATCCTGCATCCTGTCCTGCTCATTTTCATATTTATTTGTTCCTATAAGTACAAGTTCTCCATTGTTGAATTTCTCCTGTTCTTCCTTTGCACTTTCTTTAATCTTCTTCTGAATAACACCCGCTTTCAATTCTTTCAGAAATCCGCCACCTTTTTCGATATCCTTAAAAATATCCAGGGCTTTTTCTGCGAGTTGTCTGGTTAGCGTTTCAATATAATAGGTGCCTTCAGTTACATTACCTACCTTATCCAGGTAGCTTTCATTTCTCATGATAAGCAGCTGGTTACGCGCAATTCGATCTCCAAAATCATTGTCTTTATGATAAATAGCATCGTAAGGCATATTACAAACAGCATCGGCCCCACCAAGGATAGCACTCATGCTTTCAGTGGTAGTACGGAGTAAATTCACATTAAAATCATATAATGTCTTAGTCCTTTTCGTAGGTTCAGCAATTATATGGCAGGTAGGAGTGGAGGCAAATTCTTTAGCTACCGTCGCGAATAACCAACGTAATGCTCTTATTTTAGAAATTTCAAAAAAATAATCTGATCCCACCGAGATTTTAAATTGAAATTTGAGATTTTTTCGTTGCTCTTCTGAAAGTTCTAATTGGTTTATATGATTAAGATATTCGGTAGCATGAGCTATAGTATAAGCCAACTGCTGCGGAATGTTTGCCCCGGCATTTTGATAAAGGCTAAGATCAATACTGATAATCGATTCAAAATTTGATGAATACTTCAAAATATCATCAAATTCAGAATGATCTGCCTGTAAATTTTTAAACCAGTTTCCAGATCTAGCCAGGTTTCCCATAATATCTGTCTGAAGAAAAACTCTGTACTCTTTATCTGAAAGAAATTCATTCAATTTCAGAACAAATTCAGCATCCAAAAATTCAGGTTGTAAATAAATACAAATTTCCTTCGGAAGTTCTTTAAACAGAATTGCGAAATCGTTTTCTTTCGAAGGCAAAATAAACCAGATCGCTTCAGTTCCTTTCTGAAGTTTTTCCAAAGCCTTCTTGTTGGCAGTTTCAGCAGAAGTAACATATATCTTTTCACAAATATTCCAGTGTGCCGGATTTGAAACTTTTAAGGTTTCCTCTACATCCTCTGAAGAATAAAAAGGTTTGATATCTATCCCATGAAGGGTTTTTGTAACCAGTTTTTCGTTATAATCTGCGCCCTTAAGATCGGCCTGGATTTTTTGTTTCCATTGTTTTGCAGAAACTTCCTGAAATTCCTGAAATAACAATTTTTTCATTATGAGTAAGTTTTGACTTGGAAGGTTAGCGAAGATCTTAATTTACAGTATCGTATTCAATAATGTAAATATCTTCATTAGGTCTTTTCATATAGTATTTTTGCCTGGCGAACTTTTCAAGTTCTACCGAATCCTGAAGCTTTTCAATAACAGCTTTATCTTTTGCAATTTCCGTTTGATAATAATTCTTATTGTCCTGCAACTCGTTTATTTCCTGATCCAGTTCATGATGAATAAACCATGAATTTGTATCCAGAAAGAACATCCAGCCTGCAAATACAAGACTTATCAGCACATATTTGTTGCTAATGAACCTAAACCAGGGTTTTTTGCGCAGGTCTTTAAATTTCATAGGCTTTAAAGATACAAAATTAGGTTAAGCGATCTTTGATTATCGTTTGAACGATATCAACAGCTACCGTATTGTAACGATTTGTGGGGATAATAATATCTGCAAATTCTTTGGTAGGTTCAATAAACTGCTGATGCATTGGTTTAAGCGTCGTTTGGTATCGCCAAAGCACCTCTTCCAGATCACGTCCACGATCAGCGATGTCACGCTTTAGCCTTCTTATTAAGCGCTCGTCACTATCGGCATGTACGTAGATTTTAATATCGAACAATTCCCGAATTTCGGGGTGGGTGAGAATTAGGATCCCCTCTACAATGACTACTTTTCGAGGATGTATATCTATGGTTTCGCCGGTTCTATTATGTTCTTTAAAAGAGTAAACCGGCTGCTGTATGGACTTTCCAGATCTTAATTGTCTTAGGTGTTCCGCTAAAAGCTCAAAATCTATTGATTTTGGATGGTCAAAATTTATTTTTTTTCGGTCTTCAAAAGAGAGATGTGAGGTATCCTGATAATAGGAGTCCTGAGAAATTACATCTACTTCCTCGTGTCTTAATTCCTCTGTAATTTGATTAACAACGGTAGTTTTCCCACTTCCTGTGCCACCGGCAATCCCAATAATTAGCATGATCTTGAAATTTCCGCAAAGATAATATTAGTTTTTAAAATGTTTTTGAAGATTATTTATTCAATTTATATATGAAAACACTCATTTCCGTATAAAGAAACCAGACCCTTTTACTTTTAGATATGATCAATGGATTTTAAATAAAAAAACCGGACTGTTTAAGCAATCCGGTTTTTTTTATACTAAGAGCTAGTTATTCTGTTTTTTCCTGAATAGCGGCTACTTCTTCTTCGGTAACCATGTCATCTATATTGTTGCTCCAGGAATTCATGACATAATTCATGGCATCAGCGACTTCCTGATCGCTCAATCCCATAGGGGTCATGATATTATCATATTCTTCACCATTTACTTCAATTGGACCCTGCATTCCATATTTTACACCTCTAATACTTTCTTCTCTTTTTTCAGTAAGCCAATTAGAACCATCGAGCGGGGGATAGGTGCCAGGAATACCTTTTCCGGTAGGTAAATGGCAGGTAACACAAAGATCTGAATAGATATCTTTTCCTCTTTTAATACTTGCAGTTAGCGGCGATTGTTCACTTGATTTTTCTGAAGAGGGGATCACATAGGATTCGTCTTCATTATCATTTTCTTTTTTGTCTGACTTACAAGCCACCAAAGCGCCCATAGCGAAAATAAAAAGTATTTTTTTCATTATTATTGATTGTTAGTTAATTTAGCAATTCCTTTACCTTCAATGGCAACATATATATTTCCGTCCGGCCCCTGTTTTACATCTCTCATCCTTCCTGAATCTTCCAGCAATTTAGTTCTTTTCGTAATCTTTTTCCCGTCGAGTTCTAAAAGTTCAAGATATTGAAATTTGAGAGATCCAACTAAAAGATTTCCTTTAAGCTCAGGGAATTTTTCTGAAGTCACATATGCAAATCCACTTGGTGCTATAGAAGGTAACCAGTAAAAAATAGGGTCTTCCATGCCTGGTCTTGCTCTTTCCTCTGTAATGGAAGTTCCGCTGTAGTTCACTCCATAAGTGACCACAGGCCAGCCGTAATTGGCTCCTTTCTTTACAATGTTAATTTCGTCTCCTCCTTTAGGGCCATGTTCATGAACCCAAATTTCACCCGTTTCAGGATTTAAAATCATGCCCTGGGGATTCCTATGACCATACGAGTAGATCGCCTCAACGGCATTCTCTTTACCTACAAAAGGATTGGTAGAGGGGATGCTCCCGTCATCATTTAATCTGTAAACTTTACCATTATCACGGGTTATATCCTGAGGATTCTTATCACGTTCACCACGTTCGCCAGCGCTGAAATATAAATATCCTTCTTTGTCGAAAGCGATCCTTGAACCAAAGTGCTGGCCTTTAGTGGTATTTGGAGAGGCTTTATATAAAATCTCCTTATTGGTTAATCGGTTTCCCTCTAATTTGGCCCTCATCAAAGCCGTATTTCCTCCATTCCCATCTCCTTCTTTAGAAGCGTATGTGAAATAGATCCAACCATTAGATTCATAATTGGGATGTGTGACGACATCCAATAGACCACCCTGGCCACGATCATACACTTCAGGAGCTCCCTGAATTTCGGTTTTTTCACCTTCTTTATAATGAATGATATCTCCATTTTTTTCGGTTATTAACATACTTCCATCTGGAAGAAAGGTGAAACCCCAGGGGATCTTCAGGCCTTCCACTACCATCTCATAGGAGTAGTTGTCTGAACTTTCCGCGTCTATAGGATCTGGAACTTCCACGGCTTCCTGTTGCCCTTCTTCAGGTATTTGTTCTGTAGAGTCTTCAATCTGAGCTTTTTCAGAATTATTGTCATTCTCGCCACAGGAAATGAGACCGAAAACAAGTCCAGATACCAATAAGATTCTTTTCATAGCATTTGTATTAAGAATATTTATAGCAATAAGCGAACTAAGATATAAAAAAATAAAAGTTTTTATTGTGGAGTACTAATAATTCTTATATTTGCCGCCCAATTATGGTTGAAAGCCCATTTCAGAATATAATATCGAAAAGATAAGTACAGGTTCTGACTGGATTTCAAATATAAAACCTGAAATTGCGTAAGCAATTACGGGGTGTAGCGTAGCCCGGTTATCGCGCCTGCTTTGGGAGCAGGAGGCCGCAGG
>NZ_JAPYPC010000065.1 GCF_029937855.1 Christiangramia sp. | reverse complement strand
ACTCAAGTGGTCTTATCGATGAAATTCGTGAAGACGATAGAGTACAGTTCGAAGTGGAGCAAGGTAAAAAAGGCCTTAACGCCGTTAACGTTGAAGTAATTGACTAATTATTATCAGAATTCTTTCGAGATCTGAAAATGATGAAGATTGGATGTCGTACGATCTCAAAACAAAGACGACAATTTTATAATAATTAATAAGTATAGTAATGCAAGAAGGTAAAGTAAAGTTTTTCAATAATACCAAAGGATTTGGTTTTATTAAAGCTGATGATTCAAACGAAGATATCTTCGTACACTCAAGTGGTCTTATCGATGAAATTCGTGAAGACGATAGAGTACAGTTCGAAGTAGAGCAAGGTAAAAAAGGCCTAAACGCGGTTAACGTTGAAGTAATTGACTAATTCTTAAAGCCAAGCTGGTTTTAATGAATTGTAATGATTGCCTGCCGTGCGATCTATAAATCTAAAACGGCAATTAAACAATATAATAAGTATAGTAATGCAAGAAGGTAAAGTAAAGTTTTTTAATAATACCAAAGGATTTGGTTTTATTCAGGCTGAAGGATCAAACGAAGATATCTTTGTTCACTCAAGTGGACTTATCGATGATATACGTGAAGATGATAGAGTTCAGTTCGAAACTGAGCAAGGTAAAAAAGGATTAAACGCTATAAACGTTGAACTAATTGATTAATTAGTTTCCCTTTTTTCTTATTACAAGCCATCCTTAGAGATGGCTTTTTTATTCCTGGTTTTTAAATGCTAGAAAACAAGTATTTATAGATGATTAATTATCAGTATATAACGAATTCGAAAAAATTTTAATTAGCATTTAGAAAGGCTTTTAGATTTCCTTAATAGATTATGGCAAAACATTTACGATATTGGTATAACCATATTCCAAACTCAATCACATGAATGCTAAGAAAAAGCTTCTATTTTATGGCACAGCTTTAATTATTGCTATTTATTTTCTATTTCTCGGTTTAAGTAAGGCTAAAGGTTTTTTTGCGCCATTATTTACTGCGATCATATTAAGCCTGGTTGTTTTGCCTTTATCTCAGAAAATGGAGAAAAAGATGAAAAGGCCTATTGCATCCTTACTCAATAGTATCCTGCTTTTTCTAATATCGATAGGCTTTATGGCTATCATTTCTTTGCAATTAAGATCATTTGCTGAAGACTGGCCCATGATTAAAAATACTATGGAACCAAAAATAGAGCAGGTTAAAGAATTTGCTTTGGAGCATTCACCCCTGAGCAAGGAAGATATAAAAGAAGCGAAAAATAGTTCTACCGGTATAAGTTCTGCCCCTCAAAAGATTACGGCTTTTATGAGCGGACTATCAAGCTTTATAGCTAATTACTTATTAACTTTTGTATATATTTTCTTTCTGCTCAATTACAGGGATATTTTTAAAAATTTTCTGATAAGGGTTTTTCCCGATGGAAAAAAGCAAAAGGTGAAATCTATCATTACAAAATCTGCAAAAGTAGCTCCTCAATATTTATTAGGAAAATTGATTTTGATGGGATTGCTGGCTATTCTATATTCTATAGGGTTGGGTGTTTCGGGAGTTAATAATTTTATATTGGTAAGTGTTATAGCTGCTATCCTAACTCTTATTCCGTATGTAGGTAACATTTTAGGTTTTATGATGGCCGTAGCTTTTGGGTTTTTGACGTCAGGAGACACCACCGTTCTTATTGGAATTGCTCTTACATTTACCATAACCCAATTTGTGGAAAGTTATGTTTTACAACCATACGTAGTAGGAGAGAGGGTGGACGTTCATCCGTTCTTTGTCATTATTACTGTGATCTTGGGGAATATGGTTTGGGGTATTATTGGGATGATCCTGGCCATACCGATCATGGGAATTATCACAGTGGTTCTTCTAAATATAGAAGACTTAAAACCTTATGGAATTCTATTCAGTAAAAAAGAGTTTTCAGATTAATTTAAACTGAATGCAATTTTTTTTCAAAACAAAGACTATTTTGCCTGTTTTCATAGGGTGGATAGTTAGGAATCACTTTATAATGATTTCGATAGTAAAGGGCAATAGCTTCTGTTTGTCTTGAACCGGTTTCAAGAACACATATTTGGTAGCCTAATTCAATAGCCCATTGCTTAAGAATCTCCAGAATTTTACTCGCGTAACCGCTCTTTCTGAATTCTGGTTTAACATACATTCTTTTAATCTCCATTTTATTTGGTGTGGAATGTTTTAAAGCTCCGCAGCCAATGATTTTCCGGTCATTATAAATTAAAACCACGTGTTTTATGCGATCAAGTTTATTAAATTGATCATAGAAATCATGTTCCTCTCCATCTGTAATAGCAAGATATTTGTCTAAATCTCTAACCAGATTTATAAAATCGGGATTATTGGAATTAGTCCTTTTAATAGTGATCATGGAGAATAAAAATTTTATTGGTTTGCAATATTCAAAAACTAAATTTACGCTAATGTAAATTTATGATTTCCTTGGCGGCTTAAATTTTCTATCCTTTATAATTTTATATAAAATTGAAATCATGAGAAAAATTGCAGTATTGATCCTCGCCTGTTTTACTATAAGCTTAATAAGCTGTCAGGAGCGTAAAAAGAACAGGGAAAAAGTTCCTGAGGCTGTTCAAAGGAATTTTCAGAAGAAATATCCAGGAGAAAATGATCCGGATTGGAAACAGGATGATCATGGGTACTGGGAATCACATTTTAAAATGAATGGAGAAAAATACAGGGCCGATTTTAATGCAGACGGAACCTGGATTGAGACCGAAAATGATATTAAAAAGAAGGAATTACCTGAAGCCATTAAAAAAGTGATCAGGGAAAAATACAGCGAGTATGAGATTGCAGAAGTTGAACAGGTAGATAGTGCCGAAAAAGGTAAATTCTATGATGTGGAATTCAAGCAAAAGGGTAAAAATATGGATGTTATGTTCAGAGAAAATGGAACAATTATAGAATAAGAATATAGAGAATTTAGAAAAAATAGGGTTTGGAGGTGGTTGCCATTGGTGTACAGAGGCTATTTTTCAGGTTGTGAAAGGTATTAAAAAGGTAGACCAGGGCTATATTTCAATTAATGCAGCACCTGAAAAATTTTATGAAGGGGTTCTGGTTTATTTCAACCCGAAATTAATTAATCTGGAGGAGCTTATAAAAATTCATCTCGAAACTCACCAAAGTTTATCGAACCACAGTATGCGTTCAAAATACCTTTCGGCGGTATATACCTTTAATGAACCTCAGCAAATCCGGGTAGCGCATATTCTGAACAAACTTCAACAAGATGAACAGAAAGAAATAATTACTAAAGCCTATACAGTCGTAGAGTTTAAAGAATCCAGAGAAGAAATTCGTAATTATTATAAAACAGATCCAGAAAGACCTTTTTGTAGGTTATATATTGAACCGAAACTTGAGTTATTAAAGGAGAAATATCCCAACAGCCTGAATTGATTTAAATACACTCATGTACGGCTAAAGAAACTAGACCGCTTCGCTTTTAGATATATGAAGTTAGACTAACTGATCAACAAGAAGTTGGAAACTGTGTTTTACAAAGAATACCAGAGTTCAAAAATTCATATAAGCTTCATTTTTAAATGCTTATTTTTTGAACTATAATGTTCTGCGTTAGGTAACTTGAGCTTTGGTTAAGTATCCGTCCGAGCAACTACGCCTTATATCTGGGTTCAGCTCATTTGCTGGGCTA
>NZ_JAPYPC010000043.1 GCF_029937855.1 Christiangramia sp. | reverse complement strand
AATAATAGAATCAAACCCCTTTATTTAAAACTTACACACTTTACGGGATAGTGTCGGTGTACCATCTGTTAATTTCTCTAATCTCCATTTTCTGGTGTTCTTTACCCTACTAAATTCATTGAATAGTACATTGTAAAATAATGGATTATGGGTGGTAATAATGAATTTTAAGTCTGATGTACTTAACTTTATTAACTTAGCTATATCTACTGCTAGTTCAATTAGGTGTGTATCATCTAAGGAACTTACCGGATCATCAATAAAGATGTACTCAAGATGATTAAATTGATCTGTTTCTCTATCTCCTTCTTCCTGATCAATATTCAGCACACTAATAGCCTGTTCCAGCAAACTATAAAATATACTCCATATAAAACAGCTTTCTTCTCCTTTAGATATTTTTACATATTCAGAACCCGAATCATCTCCTTTCTCAAATGAAAATCGAACTTCAGAAAAAGTTTGGTCAAAACTAGGTGTTAACTTATTATTTGTATATCGCTGAAAATGAGTAGTTATGTTGGGTTCTTGACCTTGATCTTGAAAAATCCAGTTAGTATAACTATTGGGTTGTATTATCACTTTTCTATCTTCATCATTCTCCAAATCATTATCCCAATAAAATAGGTCTTCTGTAAAGGCATTATAATACAGGACTTTAGATTGATACTCTTCTTCTGAATCGGCTTCCTTTGGCGAGATTAAATTTTTAAACTCACCAGATAATCGAGTTTTACCCGCGCCATTAAACGCATAGATCAACTGAACTTTTTTGTCAGCATCTATGAGCCTCTGTGCTATTTCGGATAAGGACTGGCTCATACAACATTTTCTTTAGGAAAGTCTAATAAAACTGCCCGGTAATACTCATATTGTTTTTGCCTTAATTCAATTTCTGTGGGTAAGCCTTCGCTGATAGAGGTAGTAAGCACATCAAATTTATCTAAGATTGAAACAATACGTTCTTGTTCTTTTGGTGAAGGGACGGGAATTATAGCTTTGCCTAAACCCTTTGAATTAATTGCAGAAATTTTACCTGTTCGTATATGTGGTTTAATTTGATCGTGAAATTGTCTTGTACGGGTAAAATAAGCTACATATTTAGGGTTTAAATCACTTTTGTAATAGAAACAAGCATCGTGGATTACTACTCCTTCATCACCTAACCAGGCTGTTCCTTGACCTATATCTTCAATAGTTTCACCAGCTGCGACTATAATAACGTCTCCTTTTTCGGCACGTCTTAACTTTTTTCGATCTACTAATTCTCTACTGACAAAAGATTTTGTCTGATCTGCCCAAGTACCATAGTGGGTATACATTTCACCGTAATGAACTGTCGGAACTCCTTCTTCAAGAATATCAGTTTTTACAAATCTTTTACCTCGTATAAATTCACCAACATTTGCATCACCCATTGGTAAATGTTTCACTTCCTCTTTATCAAAACTTAATAATTCTTCTCGGTAATACTCAAACTGGTTCTTACGGGCGGTAAGCTCTGCGGTAAGCTCTGCGGTAAGCTCTGCGGTAAGCTCGGTAAACGTATCGAGAATATCAACTATTTTTTGTTGAATTTCCAAAGATTTTTCTGGGTTATTGGGGCAAGGGATAGGGATTTGTTTATTAGCATAATTGCTAATCCATTGTCGTTTATGATCTCCATCAACTAATCCACTTCGCAAGGTATTTAACCAATAGTATATATACTTTAATAAAGCTTTTGATTCATCTTTTGAAGTAATCATCTTCATAGCCGAAGATTTTACTTTAAAATCAAAGTCAACCCATTTATTTGCGGTAGTAAAATCATCAAAAATAATTACGGGATTTTCTGAAGCTTTATATATACCGTTGGTCTCATCAGTATAACCAAGTAAAAAAGTTTTTCCTGCGGTTAATACTGGCGTTTCGTATTCATCATTATAAAATTTTGATTTTACGCGGTATTTTGTCGGTTGTTCATAATTTGTATAATCACCCAAAGTTTTCCATTCAACCTCAACACCTTCCAGTATTTTATCTAAATAGCTCATCCTTCAATCTCTTTTACAATGTTATCAATCTCAGAACGAAGCTTATCTATCTTTTTTACGGTTTGGGACACCTCTTTATTTAGCTCTTTAATATTAATTTTCTCTCTGGTATCTTTGGCCTCCACATATGAACTTACCGATAGGTTATAATCATTATCTGCTATTTTGGAGTTATCGATAGTAGTCGCGATGTGCGCTACTTCTTCTTTGTTATCAAACATTTTGATAATCTCATCGATATGCGAATCCAACAGCACATTATTATTGGTTTCTTTTTTAAAGAAGTCTTCGCCACTAACATCTATAAATTGTGTTTTGGTATCGGTCTTACTTTTTGAAAGCACCAAAATATTTACAGCTATAGAAGTTCCAAAGAATAGGTTGGGAGCTAAAGAGATCACCGTTTCTACAAAATTGTTATCTACCAGGTACTTTCTGATTTTTTGTTCAGCACCGCCACGATAAAAAATACCGGGGAAACAAACCAAAGCCGCTCTACCTTTACTTGACAAATAGCTTAAAGCGTGTAGCACAAAAGCGAAATCTGCCTTAGATTTTGGAGCCAGTACGCCGGCTGGTGCAAAACGATCGTCATTGATCAGTGTAGGGTCGTCATTACCAATCCATTTAACAGAATAGGGGGGATTTGAAACAATAGCGTCAAAAGGTTTTTCATCACCCAACTCAGGATGTATCAAGGTGTCCCCGTGTACCAAATGGAATTTATCATAGTTGATATTGTGTAAAAACATATTCATACGTGCCAGGTTATAGGTAGTATAGTTAATTTCCTGGCCATAGAAGCCTTCCTGAATAATGTGTTTTTTAAAATGTGGTTTGGCCTGCAAAAGCAAGGAACCCGAGCCTGCCGCAGGATCGTAAATTTTATTAACTGTTTCCTGTTTGTGTAATGCCAGTTTTGCTATGAGTTGAGAAACATTAGGAGGCGTAAAAAATTCCCCTCCGGACTTACCGGCATTCGCCGCGTAATTAGAGATCAAAAACTCATAAGCATCCCCGAAAAAATCGATCTTATTATCTTCGAAACTGCCAAACTTTAAGCCACCAACTCCCTTTAATACTTTCGCCAAACGGCTGTTTTTACTTTCAACTGTTCTGCCCAGGCGGCTACTTGTGGTGTCAAAATCTGCAAACAAGCCTTTAATATCTTCTTCGGAAGGATAACCATTAGCTGAACTTTCTATTGCAGAAAAAATAGCGGCCAGATCGGTATTCAGATTTTCATTGGTATTTGCGTCTTTAACCACATTTACAAAGAGCTGACTGGGATAGATAAAGTAGCCTTTTGTCTTTACCGCATCTTCTTTTACTTCCGGAGTAATAACTTCATCTGATAAACTGGCATAGTCTATACTATCATCACCACCCTCAATGTAATTGGTAAAGTTTTCACTAATGAATCGATAGAATAGGGTTCCTAAAACAAAGTGTTTAAAATCCCATCCATCTACCGAACCACGAACATCATTGGCTATTTTCCAGATTTGACTTTGTAATTCGGCTCTTTGTGCTGTACTTGTCATTTATTTCTTAATATCTATTAATTATTGATTTTTGAACAAACTTTGCGGGCTCTCCCGGTATTTTATAATGTATTGTTTGTATTGAATACACAATAAAGTTTTAGAATAAGAATTTTTTATCAAATTCTTGTTCCGGAAAGGGAAGCTAAAAAGTTATTATCGGAAAAAGTGCCGAAAGCTCTATTATTAGTGGATAGTTTTAATATCGCGCTTTTCCTGGCCTCAGAAAGGCCATTTAGGCTTTTTACTTTATCGAGGAATTCTTTTTTGTTCATTCTGGTTGTGGAATCTTTATCAAATTAAAAAGCATTACAAACAACCTTATCAGGTAAAGGCTTTGTAATACTAACAAGGTAGGGCTTGTTAATAGTGGTACAATTTAGGAAAATTTAAGTAATTGTTAAAGGCTTGTGAAAGGAATAGTGGCTTAAAGATTTTGCCAGGCAGTATGCCGCTTTTCACATTCTTTTTGGGGAAGATTAAGGCGGGGGTTTATAACTTCACAAAGCTCTATGAGCTTTTCGGAAGCTCTTTGAGGTGATATTGTTGCTGCTTCTACCATTTTGTCAAAAATCCAAAGATGACCGTGTACTTCTAAAGCTTGTTCGGCAGCATATTTTCGCAAATTTTTATCACTTGTAATTAAAGTACCTCCTTTTGCTCTGGCCTGGAAAAAAGCTGAGCAATCCTGCTCAGAAAGCTTTGGCTTTGCTATTTGCAATTTAGAAATTTCCACTAATTCTTCTGCAGAAATATCCGACACCTTTAAGAGATTCTGATCTATGTATGGAGTTAATGCTTCTTGTTGTTCTTCAAACAATTCATCCAAGACCAAAGCCGTAGTATGGAATTCAAATTGGAGATCAAAAAAATGAGGAAGAAGGGCAAGCTCAACGAGGTCTATAAGAATATTTGCATCATTAACAACTATTCTCATAAAGCGATAAATTCTTTTCTAAAGGCTGCTAATTTCAAATTAGCCAGATTAGCGGCTTTGCTCAAGGATATGATATCCTCGGAAGCTGCGCGAAATAAAAGCTGGTTAAAACGATTTGATTTTTCAACCCCTATATATTGCCCTAGACCTTGTTCTTCTTTGTTTTTAGTCATTTTTATACAAAAGCCCCGATAATAATAATCGGTAATAACGCCCAAATCTTTAGCCCGGCGCATAATCGCCTGTACCGACATACCATATTCTTCTTTGATATTTATAAGTTCATTAAGGCTAATGGAAGTACGCTTTTCTCCCATTTCTTTAAAAAAGGTTTCTTTAGGTATTAACATCGCTCCGGCAAACCTAAAACACAGTTTTTCAATATCCTTATGTTCTATATTTTTATTGAAATTTAAAAGAAGGTGCCCCAATTCGTGTAATGCAGTAAGGCGTTTACGTTCTATGGAATAGTTTTTATTTAATACCACCACCGGGTATACTTTATCGGCCCAACCAGAAAAACCGTCAAATGCGGGGGGCGCATCTATCTCGACTACTTTTATTTCTTTTTCTTCTAAAAATTCCACTACGTTTGGCAAGGCATTAAAGCCCAATTTCCATTTAGTTAACAGAGTGTTTACCGCATTTTCGACATCATCACCATCATTAATAATTAAGTTTTGAAATGGATTTTTAAATTCAGACTTAATTTCCAGAAATTGTTCGAGTTCCAGGTATCGTTCAACCATATCCTTCACCTGTTCCTGGATTGCGTTTAGTTTTTTGGTCCCCAATTTTTTCTTCTTGCGAAATTCAATCTTATCGATTTCCACACTATAACTCCTGAAAAAATAATCGGGTTTTACATTGAGGGCTTTTGCCAGTTGAATTAACACACTGGAATCAGGCATCATTTCCCCTTTTTCATATTTGGAAATAGCATTTTTAGAAACTAGTTTATCTATTTTTCTCACCAGATCGTCCTGAGACATTCCGGCAAGAATTCTGGCACTTTTAAGACGTTTAGAAAAAATAGCTTGCATAAGGTTGGGTTTACAAATATTCACAAATATATCTAATTGTAAACTAATGTAAGGTATAATAACTCTTAAAATTTAGAGTTACTTCTTTCCTATACCCATTCTTTATGCTTCAATAGTTTTCCGCTCAGTGAAATAAAAAGAGGGTAATAGAAATATAATTTGGCGTTCTTGTAAAATCTATAATGGCTCTCCATAGTTTTTATCCTGACTGGTATTCAGGTTATCCCTAATAAAGGACGGTGAATAAAACTTTTAATCATTTTTTATTTCATCAGCTTTTTTCATCCAATTTCGGGCACAGGCTTTCCAATTCGTGATCGGTTTTTTACCATTTAATTTCCAGCCTATGGATTCGTAAAAAAAATAAAAACTTTTAGCCTCCAGTATATTTCTTTTTGCAGATTCAAAATATGCTATAACTACGTGTTCATTTTCTGGACTTGTTTGTTTAAAAGAGTTTATAATATGTTTATTATTATGTTTATTAAAAGAGACCATTTTTTGGACAGGTACTTGTTCAGTTTCTGAACAAGTATTGTCCATTTTTTGATCAGGTAGTGTATCAAATCTGAACATGTCCACTAATGATCCATTTTTTGGACTACTGCTGGGATGGTATTGCAGGTATCCCCACATTTTTAGCTCCCTCAGTAGTTTATGATAGGTCGTCCTGGAGCGCATTTTGGCTAGTGCCATCACCTGTTTTCTATTGACCATGAATGTTTTTGGAAAATGTTTTTGATTCCAGATCTCAAAAAAGGCCAGGTATAAACTGCGATGGGAGGCAGTAATTCGGTCGTCTTCGGAGAATTTTCGCAATACTCCGTTTAGATGAATTATGTAATTGACCTCTTTCATTTTTTTACTCTTTCAGATTTATAGATGGCTTTGGCTTCCTGGTATATTTTCTGAAAATTCAATTCCATATCATCTGGAGAAAACTCGTGCTTGGGTGCCGGTAATTCCTTAGTCCAGTTCGGTGTGGAGTATTTCACTTTCCGGTCTTTCCCATCGGCAAAGGTCACGAACTCCCCCGGTTTTAATCGGAAGAAAACGTCGGCCCTTATCTTGGCCACCTCCCGTTCACTTTTGGTGGTACGGGTATCGAAATTCAGATTATCACTTTTGCTTACACTGATGCTTTTCTTCTTTACGATCTCGAAAAAACTCTCATAATATTTTGCGGTGTCGGGGTCATTCACTTTTCCGAAGAACTGATAGGAAAGATTGCTAAGGATGGCTTTTCCTGCTTCTCTGCCATAGAGGATATCATTCTGTATCTTATCCTGGATGACGTACACCGTCGCGATATTATAGCTGCGCAGCGTGGCTGGGATACGGTGCATGTTCAGCAAACGGATCGTGGAGGCTTCTTCCATGAGGATAAAAGAATTAAGCCGGTCATGAACGCTCATCTGCTTGGTGATACTATGAATAATGGTTGCTACGATAGGTGAATAGGCCGATTCAAACTTAGGATTATTCACCACTGAAATCACCCCGGGATTTTCTGAATTATTGATATCCAAGGGAATCTCATCTTCCGACAACACCATAAAGATCCGCTGGGTACTGATTTTTTTAAAAGCATTGGAGAGGGTGCTTTTTACTGAAGCCGTTTGTTTTTCAGAATCCACCCCATTGATAAAAGAGTTGGCCATCGCCTGGGAGGTGTAGTTGGAACTTAAAAAATCTACTAATTCATAGGTAGTTGCCTGCTGAAATAAGGAGATCAGATGCGGCAGGGTACAATAGCCGGGATGATCGGTTTTAAGTTTCCAGATAAGCCCTCCAATGATGCCTTCCGCGGCATCGTTGAAAAACTTCGAGCTCCCGGAAGAACTACTTTCTTTTTTCTCTAATAAATTCTCCAGTAGGACCCGGGAGATCTCATTCACGCTTTCTTCATCCTCCATATAGCGCGGCGCTATGGGATTCACCTTATGGTAGATCCTGTCAAAGGAAATGATGTAGAATGGCATTTTACTTTCTTTGAATAGGGGATAGGCAATCTTGGAGAGTTCAAAGTTCTTATAGTCGTGGATAATGCCGCAGAACGTTCGCTGGCTGAAATACCGGAGAAATTGAGCCACGACGCTTTCTGTCTTCCCACTCCCCGCAGCCCCGATGATGGAAACTCCCCGCCGGATATCTTTTAACTTTATCGAACCGGAAGAGAGTGGCATCCGAAAACCATATTGCCTGGTTATCTTTTCTTTTTCCATCTTCAAAAGCCATTCATTAAGTAGTATATTGATGGTTATAAGCGGAATAAAATAGCGGATAGAGAGTACCACGAACAGATCAAAATCAAAACCCGAAGGGAAACTAATTACCAGCAGTAAAAAGAGGATCAGAAAGTTAATGATAAACCCCCAGGAGGTATTTTTCAGGGTAAAATAAAATAGGCCACCCATGGCAGCATTTAAAAATAGGATTAAAAGGAGATTAGCATTCATAACGCATAATTTTAATAACTGATAGAACTTGATTTAATACCAGCTTCAATGATTTTTTTAAGTTGTTTATAAGCGAACCCCACTTTATTCTGGGGTAGATGTAATACGGGTAGTTGTAGCCCCGTTTGACGGATCATTTTAAAAGCTATTTTTTTCTCGTTAATTCCCAGGTTGCTTAAGGAAACAAAGTATTGTTTGGGATCTTTTGTTAGCAGTTTTCTGGCTGCATAGCTTTCCACATAGTTCCGGTTATACTGGAACATTTTGTCAAAAGTTTTTTCAGAATTCTGAATAAAGCGATCTCGCTCAAATCCCCGCTTGACCATTTTACCATGCATCTCCACTTCTGAGGCTTTGTATTTACTACCAGGGGAAAGGCTATACGAATTAGAAGCATCTTTTCGGCTGACAATGATATGGATATGGCTTTGCAGGCCCTCTTTCTTCATCCCAGGCTCCACCACATGTCCCCGAATCTTAAAGGGAGCATCGCGTACCAGCTTTCGGATCTCATTTTCAAGTTGCAGGGTATTTCCAGGAATTTCCCCACGCTCCACTTTCCGAATCTCATTTTTTAAATGCGCGATCTGATTGCTGTAAGGTTTATTCTCCTTAACGGCCATATCATTCGATTTATAAGTCCGCTCATGCTCTAGCTTGGCGAAATATTTAATATCATCTACACTGATAGGTTTTCTATTAATCTCCCGATGGAAAGAACTGGCATATTCTTTCATGGCCTCACGGACAAAAGCCCGGAGTCTTTCCGGATTATTACGAATATGTTTTAACTCGTATGGGCTGGGATTGATGGTGATGGAATAATACTTGGGTTCTTTGAGTTTTAATTTAGCGGTGTTTCCATCGATCTCTTTAATTACCTGGTAAGGTTTAATTTTATCTTCATACTGATTAAAAAAGTATTCCTTATCCAATGAACCTTTTCCCTGATTTTCCTTTTCCAGGTAGCTCACAAAATCCCCGGCGCTTTGTGAGAAAGCACCACCTAATTTCTGAGGGGAGATGGTGATATACATCAGGTCTTACGTTTTAGGGCTATTTTAAATTGTTCAAATTCCGTACGGGGGATATTCAGTTTTAAATAATCCCCGCCAAAAGCGTTACTCTTTTCCTCGACATGTTCAAGCAAGTACTCCAGATCTTTTGTGGTAGAGTTCAGTACATCTTCCAGGCGTGAGATTTCTAATACCAGTTGTTCCCGGCTCTTTACATCGGAGGAAAGAACCTTATTATTTTCCACCATAGCAGGTTTGGAAATGGAACGTTCTTCCAGAAGTAAATTCAGCATGAGTAGACCTGGTTTGGTTTGGGTCTTTTCAATATTTTTAAGGATGGCTATCACGGCATCGATTCTTTTTTTGACGAGTTGCTCGAGGCTTACTTTGGAGGGGACTAAAGTTTCAAAGGGAGAGAGGTTATTTTTCTCAAAAAAGTCCAGCATCAAGTCTAAAGTTTCGGAAAGGTTGCTATCGTTTTTCTTGGAAAACTCCCGAAACCTCTTTGCCGTCTTTGCTCTAAGCTGCAGTCTTGATTTTGCCGTCATGGATACTATTTTTACAAATGCTGGCTATAGCCATCTTGATTTTACTGGTCTTTTAAGAGGGGTATATCCACCAGGGTGGATACTTTCCCCATAACCATAATTCAAAAAGCCTTATAAAATGGGGCTTTAAGAATTAAATCAATCGAATAACACCGTGAAACGTGTTACCGTCTTGCTCTTCCATTTCGTCCCGCTGGCGGGACAAAATTTTCATACAAGTTGGTTTGCACCAACTGCTTTTTAGGATTTAAAAAATCCTTTTTGTGATGTAAAAACGAAAATCAAATCAGGGTGGATTTTCCTAATTCTAACTTAGAGAAGATCACCATTTTAAGTTACTGTTTCTGCCTATTCCAGTCAACTGAAATATCCATTTAGATTGTTGCATATTATAGTCAATTGATATAAAAATCTCCATTTATGTCAATTTGAAAATTTCGCGACGGCAGATTTTCAGATTTGCAGGGTAGAAAATGATCAAAAATTTGAGGTTTCGGATCTGCTGGAAAATTTGTAAAATGAAAAAGGTGATCTAAACAGACCACCTTTTAAAATTGGGACAAAAAAGGATCATAGCATTCCTTCATCGGCGAAGGAATAGTAGTCCCCATCCGGGGTTAAGATCAGGTGATCGAAGAGTTTGATATCAAAATACCTGCAGGCAGTTTGAATTTTTTCCGTTATTTTTTGGTCTGCGGTACTTGGACGAAGGGTTCCTGATGGGTGATTGTGTCCGATTATTATTGACACCGTTAAGGACTTGAGGATGACGGCAAAGAGAATTCGGATGTCTACAAGGGTTCCAGTTATTCCACCTTTGGATACCTCATAGATGCCCTTTACTTTGTTGGCATTGTTCAGGAGTAATACTTTAAAACATTCCTGTAGTCCGATCTGGTCCTTATCCCAGCGGTTATACAGGATAGCTGCGGCGCTCTCAGAGGAAGTTATTTTAGGAGCCTGACTAATTTTAAAATGCCCCTGATATTTTATCGATATTTCGTTAACTTTGGTTTTCATGTTTTCTAACTTTTAATGTTTAATAGTTTAGAAAAGAATAAGAGGGCGCCGGCTGTAAACTATGGTCGCCCTCTATTTTTTTCTATGAATCTGATTCATTCGCTTTACTCGCATATCCTAAAAGAAGAATTTCATGGGCTACCACTTCGGTAACAAATCTTTTTTCACCTTCATTGGTTTCATAGGATCGAGAAGTAAGTTTTCCCTCGATAGCAATTTCTTTTCCCTTGCCTACGTATTGTTCTACAATCTCGGCAGTTTTACCCCAGGCTACAATGTTGTGCCACTGAGTATTTTGCACTTTTTCTCCTTTGGAATTTTTGAAGAATTCATTGGTGGCAATGGAGAAGGAGGCTACTTTTTTACCGCTGTCGAGGTTTCTGACTTCGGGAGCATTTCCCACATTTCCGATTAGCTGCACTTTGTTTCTGATAGTACTCATAAGGTTTAGTATTATGGCCTGATAACAGACCTGATTAATAAAAATTGATTTACTTTTTATATCCGTCGCTTTTCCCTTTTTGATTTTTCGTTCTGATTGCGGATATGTTTCTATGGAGTAATCTCATGATATTCTAATTTGATTTACTTCTTATAGAGCCGTTTGCTATTTCCTTTTTTGATGCAGATACAGATTCAGGATATAGAATTAGAGAGGGATTATAAAAGGGAGAGCGCAGCCGACCGGCTTATGCAGCCCGGCTAACTTCTATATCCTGGTATTTCGCATAAAGAAAAAAGGAAAGCATAACGGGGAAGTAGAAGTTGAAAAGGGAACAATGAGTGAATAAAGAGCAAGCTAAAATCAGAATATTTGAAGATGTTCCGGTTTACAGGAGGGCTGTTGTACCTGTGGATCTACATTGTCAAGATTGATCGTTTCTCTGGATTAAAGGAGTTAAAGCATGTTGTAATTTTAATTTAAAGAAGTCTTTTTCAGGGTTCTTTAAAACCCTTTGTTATTGTAGATGATTCGAATGCTTTTAACCAGAATTTTATCAATTCTTTTTTTGAGTTTTTATTTTTCAATACATCCATGAATACTTCTATAAATATTCTTCAGCTCCGATGTCCTTTACATCGGGATTTGTTATCATACTATTCCTATTTGGGTTATAAACAGTTATCTGAAATTATAAATCGTCAATACATTGTAAATTTTCAGCCTAGAAAAATTATTTTTGAGTATGGAACGAGACGGATTAAAACTGAAGAATTATAAAATTACAGGGGATGATACGATCCTGGATGAGCAAAATCATATTACGCCTGAGGTACGCCGTATTATTGAAGAGCTGCGACCCGATGTAGAAAAGGGAAGAAAATATCTTCTTAAAAAGCTGAACAGCCTTTCTAGGAAGTATCCAAAAACACCCATTTTTAAAAATTTTCTCTCTGCAGTTTATCAGAAAAATGGAAATCCCAAACAAGCTTACGCCGTAAATAAATGGATCGTTAAAGAACATCCTGATTATCTGTTCGGAAAAATTAATCTCGCAGTAGAATTACTTTTTAAGGATCAGCCAGAAGAAATCCCTGCCATTCTGGGAGAAACTATGGAAATTAGTGAATTATGCCCTGAGCGCAAGGTGTTTCATCTGGAAGAAGTTATTGGTTTCCACACGGTGAGTGTGCAGTATTTTCTGGCTATTGACGAAATTGAACAGGCCGAATTACGGGTGAAGCTACTGGAAGATATAGATCCGGAGCATTCAAAAACACAATACGCCCGACAGATACTTCAAGAATGGTATATCGCCAAGGCTTCAGAACGTTGGGAACGAGAACGTCACAACCGAAAGGAGGTACTTCTTAAAGACACCAGATCCCATCTACAGACGAGCGAACGCCCTAATTTCCATTTTCAAGATGAAATCAACTGGCTCTACCAAAATGATCTGAGTATCGACCGGGAGAAAATTCAGCAACTCCTGAATCTTGATTCTTCTCTACTTATTAAAGATCTGGAAAAAGTATTGCAGGATAGTATTGCCCGGTTTAATTTCTTTGTAGCCAAGATCAACACTGAAGGATATAACACTAAAATACTTGACTTTCCCATCCATGCTCTTCTGTTGCTCGCTCACTTTAAGAAGAAAGATTCTCTTTCCGCCATTCTACAGTTGCTAAAACAGGATAGGAATTTCATAGATTTCTGGTTTGGTGATATTATCACTGATATCATGGAAGTTTCCCTATATTACTGTGGAAAAGATCAAATCCTTCGATTGTTTGAATTTTTAAAGTTGCCAAATATCGATGCGGGGGGTAAATGCATTGTAGGAGAGTCTCTGGTAAAAATTATTAATAAAACAGATGGAAGAAGAACTGATTTTATTAATGAATACCGGCAGGTCCTGAATCTTTATATCGGAAATGCTGAAAATGAAAATTTCGCTGATACTGATGCGATTGGATTTATTGTCAGTGATCTCATGGACTTAGGTTATGATGAATTATTGCCCGAAATCAAACAATTGTTTGACCTGGAACTTGTGGATACCTCCATATGTGGCCCACTTACGGAGGTCGAAACCGAGATTATGGGTGATCCTGTAGAGAAAAGCATAAGATTCATTGAAAAAGATATTTTTGCGCAATACGAAGAGTTGCACAGTTATGAGAAAGAAATCAATGATTTGGAATTTAATGAAGATTTGGCTAGCGAAATTTATAATGAGTGGAGTGTCAGCCCTTTTGATAATGATCCGATTGTAAACTCGAAAAAACCAGGACGTAATGATCCCTGTCCATGCGGTAGTGGTAAAAAGTATAAAAAGTGTTGTATGAATCGGTAGCAACATCCAACCATGGGAAGTACAACCAAGGTTATTTTATGTACAGGTAATGTGGGACATGTACAAATAATTCAATTCTATGTACATATTCTCAGCCGCGAACTCCTTCCAAAATCTTCGATGGAAATGAAGTGTTCTGTTTTCTTTATCGGGTTAGCGTAATGGAAATCGAAATTTTTGAAGGTGTTCAAGAACTTTTAAGAGAAGCGCTTTTCACGAAATGGAGCTTTTGCGAAATGCAGGGGAATGGGCTAAACGGGTATTTAATATATAAAGCCTGATAAAAGTAGGTGTTAGCGTTAAAATAGGATACTAATGATCAGAATGTTGGAATTGAATTATATGCAATTGCATCGATTATCAAATTAAATAAGAAAAAACCATTTAAAAACACAATATAGTGGGATTTTAAATGTAATTTTTAGAGTCTGGAATAAAAATGCAGTGTAATTCACATTAAATTGTGAAAATTAATGTATTTTTGGTTTTCTGATTAATTTTGTAATTACATTCCACAATTTAATGTGGGTTAAGAGAGGAAAATAAATAATTATGACAGCGATCCAACAGATTGGTCGGATAATTCAAGAGCGCCGCGATCATATGCGCATCACCCAGAGACACTTAGCTGAAATGGCAGATATCGGGATCAATACATTGTACAAGATCGAGACCGGGCAGGCCAATCCTACCCTCGAATCCTTACAAAAGATAACAGATATTCTGGGCTTAGAAATCACACTGCAGGTTAAAAAAATATAAGTTTTAGATGCGACAAGCTAAGATACTTTATAAAGGGAAAGAAGCTGGGATTTTGGAACAGCATAATGATGGAAGCTTTAGCTTCCAGTATCTGGATACATGGTTGGCCGATCCGGGAAATCCTTCAATAAGTCTTACACTGCCCCGATCCCAAACCGAATATCAATCGGACTATCTATTCCCTTTTTTTTACAATATGCTTCCGGAAGGAACCAATCGGCAAACAGTATGTAAGGCCAATAGATTAGATTCAAATGATTATTTTGGCATCCTTATGACCACTGCCCGTTATGATACGGTTGGGGCGGTCACAGTAAAAAAGATAAAGAGCTAAAAATGAAAATAGACCATTGCCCCGGAACCTTAGCAGAAGGATATGACACTTATAGCAGGACATGTCTAAACCGTGTATTTGATGGTCGCAAGGTTTCTCATTTGCTACCCTATGATGCGCCAAACTCGAACCGACAAACCGATGAACTTTTTGAAGAGAATCAAAAACGTATCTCTATATCAGGAGTACAGGAAAAATTCTCCGTTCTCTTAGAGAAAAATAAGCTTCGTCTCATCAAAGAAGGGGAACATGGAACCTATATCCTTAAACCGATTCCCCATGCAGGGCAGAGGCGTGATCAAATGCCCGCCAATGAGCATCTAACCATGCAGATCGCCCGGCAGGTATATAATATTGAAACTGCCGAAAATGCTCTTATTTTTTTTAAAAATGAAGCTCCAGCATATATAACCAAACGATTTGATGTAAATCCGGACGGCTCGAAGAAAGCCAAGGAGGATTTTGCAAGCCTTGCCGGCAAAACACCTCAGACTCACGGTGAACATTATAAATATGAAGGCAATTATCTGGAATTATTTCAGCTAATGAAAAAATTCATCCCGGCCTATCGTATAGAAACTCCAAAACTATTTAAGCTTCTGGTATTTAATTACCTCTTTTCAAATGGTGATGCCCATTTAAAAAATTTCGCTATCCTGGAAACTCCTATGGGGGATCATCGGCTGAGCCCAGCCTATGATTTGCTGAACACCCGAATTCATGTTAATGATAGTGAATTTGCCCTGGATGGAGGACTTCTTCCTAAAAACATGGCCCAAACAACTGTTGCAGGACAGTTCAATATTCTGGCAGAGCAGGTTGAGTTAAAGCCGAAACAACTGGACCAGATTATGGCAACCATGCTGGGTAATTCGGAAGAAATTATTCGATTATCTGAGGCATCCTTTTTAGAGGAGTCCACTAAGCGAAATTACATACAAGATTATCAGTATCGTTTAAAGCAATTGCAAAAAATTCATGCATAGCTCAGATTCAAAAGCCTTAATTTTTAATTTGAGCTTCAAACAAATATTTCTAAAGCCGCAAATTGATAAAACATTATAGTTTTATATGTTGTGAGATACTGGAGTAATTAATTAAGTGAGCCCACGCGCTGTATATGTTATTTGCATTCAGTGAGTGTCTCCTTGACCTCACCTTGCGGGTGTACAGGCACCCTCATTTTATTCTGTAAATCTGTTTTAATTTTTATCATAAATCTAATACTTAACAGGTGGCTATAACCAGTTCTAGCCTGGAAAATCATAAATATAAGTGTCAGTCACGCGTTGTATATGCTTAGAGCATTCAGTGAGTGCCGTTGGGGACCTCACCTTACGGGTGTACAAGCACCCTCCATATTAATTCGAACTTACAATTTCAATCCAAAGCTGTTTAAAGTAAAAACGGATGACAGGCGTTGTATATGTAATATGCATTTAGTGAGTGTCCTAAAGACCTTTCCTTACGGGTGTACAAGCACCCTCGCAACTAAAACTTAATCTATAATTAATTCTATCCCGGCTTTTTCAGCTTTGTATTTAATTTTGGTCAATAGTTCAAAGTAGCTCCAGTTTCTCAGGACAAATTCTTCATCTTTGGCTATTTCTGATTTTTCTTTTTGATTTAATAGCAAAAGGGTTCCGGCTTTGTTCTTAATGCAGAAATCTATGAGTCGCTTACTATAGACATGAAGCCGATTATGAACGTAATTTCTCTCGCTATCACGAAACTTTGTCAACGCTTTTGTTTTCCTTTTGCGTCCTTTTCCAGATCTCGCATATGTAACTCCATGTTTGGCTCTTTTTTCAGAAGCCTGTATGGCAAGTCGTCGATACAAAAATTCTTCACGGGTACCAATAGTATGCTTCTTCCTGCCAATTTTTACTATTATAGGATATTCCAGAGATAGCGCAGCCTCAGCAATCACTTCAGGTTTGAGGTCATGTTTCTCCTTTTCTATTTCAAATACCGGAAGCCAGAAGATCTTTCCATCTTTCAATTTTATATGCGATGCACATAGTTTGAGTTCTCCATTCATAACCCTTTCCAGTAAAACTCGCTTATCAGAAAAGTCTTTCCCTAAATAGGTCTTTAAAGGCATTTTGAATAACCTAAAACAGAAAGCTCTTTTCTCTTCATCATAAATTATTTTACTCATGCCCTCGGTATCGAATGGAAAGGCCATATCTCTCCTGAAATTCTTTAAAGAGCGCTCACCATTCCAGTACTCGACTTTGTTCTTATTAAAAGAGCTATATAAAGTGCTTTTTAGGTTGGTTAAAATATTGGTAGGGATTTCGCCTTTAAACCGATTTGATACCACCCGGTAGGTGGTATGGATTCGGGAACCATTTAAAATGCCGAGATCATCCTTTTTTTCATCTGCCAGTTTATACTTTACACCTTCAGATAAATAAAGAAAATCCTTAATCATTTCCTGAATGTATAAATGAGTGACCATAAAATTAGCTGCCCGATAAGCCCTGTTTTGCCACTGATAGAGTTTATCCAACGCTTCCTTTCGCTCTTCTTTAGAAGACAGGTCTACCAGTAGCTGGATCTTGCGAGTGAGTTTCATCGTTGACTTTCCCATAACTAAGCTGATTTAAGTTGCTGCTCGTGTTTCTGTTGCATCAGTTTATAGGCGGCTATAAATTGGCTATGTACTTCTTTTTGAGAAAGGTTCAGTTCCTTGGCGATTGCACTGAAGGACTCTTTTTGTTCGCAACGCAATTGCAATACTCTTTGCTGCTGCTCCGTTATTTCTTCCTCTGCTTTATTTCTATTATCAGAATTTGATGAATTTTCTAAACTACTTCCATGGGTGATGATAGCTTTAATTTCCTGGATCGTTTTTTTTACCTGGTTGCTAGTTTCGGTAACTCCTTTTCCCATGAGTTGGCCAATGTATTTATACCGAAAACCATGCTTCAAGCAGAGTTTAATTAAATGGCTTTTCTCAGAGCTCAATAGCGGTAATATTTCCTTAATCCGGTCAAAGGCCTCTTGTTCCAAACACTGGTCTTTTAGGTGTTCATCTTCTATATTCGGATCATATCCCAGCATAAACTCCTGATAATTCCCAAAATTTTCAAGTCGCGCCATGGAACGATAAAACTGGTTTTTTGGCCGACAGTAGTAATAGGTGCATTCCGTTTTAATTACATAGCGAAGGAAATAATAAATATGATCTGGATCCTCGATACGTTCCCGGTGCTCCCATAATTTTAAGAAGGCATCCTGAACGAGGCTTTCGATTACAAATTCATCGCTCATTTTCTGCTTTCCTATCCAGAAAAGTTGCCGGCGATACCTTGCATATATATTAACTAAAGCGATAGGATCTCCATTCTTTAATAAATGGAAATTTCGTTGATTAAAAGAATCCCGCATAAATTGACCTTTAATAACTTTTAATTTACTAAAAGTAAGTAATAATAACAAAAATACAAATTATAAATTATAAATCGTATATTATTCAGTACTATAAATGAATTTGTTGTCATTTTAGGGTTAATAATTTGCCCCATGACAAAAGACGATCCTCACATAGACCCAGCACTTCTTTCTATAGGCTCAATGTTTGAGACAGGTAGGATTAAGAAAATGTATATGCTTTCCGAGTTATATCCCACCAAAATAGCGAGATCTCTCGGTATTAATTATGGAAGATATATGGCTAAACTTAGTCATCCAGATAAGTTTACCATAGCAGAAATAGTTAAGCTATCCAAACTTTTAAAAATTGATCCAGATACGATCACCAAGGTTATTTATTCTGAAATGAAATAAGAAAAATTGACCGTGACAAAAACCAAAGCATGTAAAGCTTCCTCTACAAAATTAAATAGTTTCCCTCCGGTCCAAAATGGTTTCTATCCAGACAAACTTTTAGCCAGATTAATCCTTAAAAGAAATAATTTATTAATCTTTATTGAGTATTAATCACAATCATTCTGTGTGAAATTGGCTTTGAGGGTATTGTTGTTGACTAATATTGTATTGTTGTTGACTAATATTATTTTATTTAAAACCAAGCATAGATCTCATTTAAAATTTATCATATATTCATGGCATTAGTTTTCATTTTAATCAAAAGTATTTGCCCTTAAAGATTGCAATTTGCCCAAAAAGTCTTTTTTCTACCTTGGATTGAATTTTTAGCCTAGCCCTATTTAAATTTAGAAGGTCAACCGAAATTACCTTATTAAAAATGGAAGGAAATTTACTATAAATTAAAATTTTAGACATTATTTTATTATAGTCGACACAAATTGTGGCTTAAATATTTAGCTTAAGAGAAAGCTATTCGAAAACTAATTAGAGGAAAAATCATCTTTTAAAATTACCGTTATTCATATTTCTATTAATACTCTAAATAAAACTGAATTATGAAAAAAAAAGAATTTCTAAAAGAATTGGTGGAAGGAGAAGAATTCTTTTCAGATAATTTTCTTAATTCTACTAAAACAGGTAAGTATTCAGCTAAGCTAAGTGCTGAAAACCCTCAACAATTGATGGATTTAATTTGTAACCTAATTAAAATATGTATACGGGCTTTGGAAGATGGAGAACATATTGAAGATCCTCACATTCCAAATCCAGTATTTCCTGTTAGCGAAACCTTAAGAATGGTATTGGACATTATGCCCTACCAACATTTTGAATTGATGGAAGAATTAGAAAAACAATTAATTTCGAAAAATAATAACAACGCTTGAAAAGCGGATATTCAGGACTATGTTGCCCCCCTAAAGACTACTCTTTTGCCAGGTCAATCGTTATACGGCACAGGCATACGGCCAGATTCTCTTTTGAAACATCTACTCCCAGGGCTACTTTTAAAAGGTGGTGCTTCATAAATCTTTAATTTTAAACCGTATTCTCCATCACTTTTGCTCGTTTTTGATACGATCTCAATTTAAGGAATCCAGGTACTGTTCAAGTTTTCAGAGAAAAATGTAAGGGTAGAATTTCTATCGCACGATATCATTTAAAAATGTATCCATCGCAGCCTCACTATCCCTTCCATTGGTTTAATTATTAATTCCTATGTTTAGCTAAATTACCCCGAGAAATCTAACATACGAACCGCAGCCGTTCTGCATATCCTGGGAGTTTGCCGAATTAAATTACTAGTAGAAAAGATATATCCAAATTGATCTGGACACTCTAAAATTAAAAGTACTACTAATAAATGCTACCAAAGCAATTATAAGAAATACTATTAAGGGAGATAGATCTATTAATACCCAAAAAATGATAAGACTGGCAATCATTTCAGCCACTGCTAGAGCATAACTAACAAACATAGCCCCGAAAAAAAATCCTGTTTCCTTCTCAAACTTAAAATTACATTTCTCACATCTTTCATTCATTTTAGGCATCCGGAATAAAAAAATATTGCCTTTAGTTTCAAAAATATCTGCCTTATTACAATTAGGACATTTTCCCTTTATAACATCTACAACTGTGGTCATAATCTTTCACATTTTTAATATGTAAAATTAAAACACAAAGAAAGAAGTACCCATACAGTTTTCACTCTCATTTTTGTACTTTTAGGACATTCAAATGAAAACAACTGTTCTAGATATTGATCAATTTAAATTGTCAAGGCTACTTAATGACTTCTACGTAAATACATTTTCGGAACACATTAAGACAAACAAGAGACTAATTTTCACCCCGCATAGCCATAATTTTTATTTGTGTGTATTATTTACACAAGGCACTGGTGTACACGAAATTGATTTTAATTCCTACGAAATAAATCCAGGAAAAATATTCTTTCTAACACCTGGACAAACACATTTTTGGAAATTTGATTCACAACCAGATGGTTTCATATTTTTTCATTCAAAGGAATTTTATGATATGCATTACTTAGCACATAAGCTTCGAACTTTCCCTTTCTATTATTCCTATCAAAACCCACCCTTGCTAGATCTTCCTCAAAATGATCCCGAGGTAAATAACAAATTTCAAAATTTATATAGAGAATATATTGACTCTAAACCCTTAAGGGAATTGAAAATTGTAAATATTATAAATGACATTTATATTACCTTGGCCAGAAGGTACACGGCCGATGTTGATATTGCCAGTTATTCTCACCCTAATTATTTAAAAATTCTTGAACAATTTGAACAACATATAGAAAAGTATTATGACAAACAGAAATTGCCTAAATACTACGCTGATAAATTGAACATTACCACTAAACATTTGAACAGAATCGCAAAGGAAACAGTCAATAAAACCACTAACCAATTGATTTCTGAAAGAGTTATTCTAGAAGCCAAGAGATTAATTGTTCATTCCAATAGTTCATTATTTTCAATTGCTGAGACCTTGGGGTTTACAGACTATGCTTATTTTTCAAGATATTTTAAAACTAAAACAGCAATGACTCCTTTTGAATTTAGAAAAAGGTATATTAAAGAATAATTTGAGTGGGATACTATGCACAAAACGAGTTGGCAATAATATTTAAATAAAGATTTTATTTCAAAAAATGCATTTTAATAACCTATCAGTAAAAGAAGAATCACAGCGATTTTTAAATCACATTACATTAGAAAATAATAGTCGCATAATTCTATCCGGTATTTTTGGAATAGGAAAAACTTATTTCATAAACAAGTTTTTTGAGAGCAACACAGAGAATTTCATTGAAATTAAACTGAACCCGGTGAATTATTCAGTATCCCAAAATGAAGATATTTTTGAGTTAATCAAATTTGATATTGGTTACCAACTATTTAAAGAAAAACCAGATTTTGATCAAGTAAAACTTAATAACTTATTAGCAACAGAATTTTTTTTAAGCCAAAACTTTGGAGAGTTAATTGTCTCATTAATAAATACACTTTCGAAAATAGACCATAAAATAAACTCAATTGTACAGCCAATTTTAGATTTGAAGCAGAAAGTTCAAAAATTTAAAAAAGAACACGAAGTTGATCAAGAAGAAGAGCTAATGAGCTTTCTCAAAGAATTTAAATTCTCAAAAGGTTCTTTTCGAGAAGAAAATTCAATAACAGAATTAATAAACATTTTAATAGAAACTGTAAAAGAAAATAATCCAGAAAAGAAAATTGTTTTAGTAATAGATGATCTGGACAGAATTGATCCGGAACACATTTTCAGGATATTGAATGTTTTTTCTGCCCATTTCGATTTTTATGATTTAAAAGATGAAAATAAATTTGGATTTGATAAGGTGATATTAATCTGTGACATTGAAAATATAAGAGGCATTTTTCATAACAGATACGGTACAGATATTGACTTTTCAGGTTATATTGACAAATTCTATTCCTTGGAAATTTTTAAATATGATTTTAGAAATATCATAATTTCAAATCTCAAAAATTTCTATAAAAGCATTAAATCTGAGAATAGAACCCTACAAGGATATATTATAAATAACCAGGGCAGTTATTATACCAAAGAATTATCGTTTTTGCTTCAATATTTTATTCAATCAAATACATTAAGTATGCGCTCTTTGGTTGACTTTCTAAATATTGAATATGAACCAGAAGATAACATAATAAAAACAGGAGGTAGTTTCAAAGTTCATACAATAGAATCACCTATATTCTTAATTTTTGATTTTTTAATTAAACTTTTTGGCGGTTTGGATAACCTTCGATTTGCGGTAGAAAAAACGATGGAAAAATTTCCAGAGATCGAATTATCAACTTATAATGATTATTGGGATTTACGCCTAGGAAATTTAGCAATGATCTTGGATTTCAATTCAAGCAATTTAAAACCAAAAAATGATATCTATTCATTCAAAAATGAAAATTTAAATATTATAATCAACTACGAAATAAATCCTACTGATTATGGTGTAGTTGGAAAAGCTAGAGCTGTTAGTTTTGATATAAAAGAATCAAAATCAATGAATTTGTTTGATATAATAAATTCAAGAATCAATTATTTTCAAATTTTAGATGCCTCCCTTAAGGTTTACCAAACATTACCAATAGAAAAGGCAAAATAAATACTATTGCCAACAAAGACGGTTCACCGCAAATAACGGGTAGTTTGCCAAAAATTGTTATTTTAGAGGCCAATTATTAAAACAACTAATCCGTTTATACATTTAAACAATACAAAACCAAGGCCTTTAAAGAATGCCCGTACGTAAACAGTGTACCACGGCAAAATTCCCGGGGAAAAATAGTACGGCGTACTGAATTCGCGGATAATATACAGGCCAATGCTAAACGAGTTCGCCAAAATGAAGCACTTTACAGAAAACGCCAGGCACTGGTAGAGCATCCTTTTGGAACAATAAAAAGACAGTGGGGCTTTGACCATATCATGACAAAGAAAGGGATCAAGGCTGCATCAGCAGACATGGGTCTTATCGCCTTAGCTTTTAATTTAAGAAGACTATTCAACAAAGGAATAGTCATAAAGGACTGGCTCTTTGGGGCTCTTAATGGCATTATATGGCCAAAATCAGCTAATTACAAGATCCTAGGTCGCAATATTACATTTTTCATGGAGAAACGACTATGGAAGGTGATAAATATACTTCATCCAAAATTTAAATTTTTGGGACTGTCTCAAAAACTGTGTAAGTAGAAAATATAGGGGTTTGCAAACCCCTAT
>NZ_JAPYPC010000042.1 GCF_029937855.1 Christiangramia sp. | reverse complement strand
CTTGAAAACTGTTGAGGGTCACACCTCCGGGGGTTCGAATCCCTCTTTCTCCGCTTATAAATTCCGTAAATAGCTGTTAATAAGGCTTTTACGGAATTTTTATTTTAGCATATGTACGATTAATGTACGATTCATAATTCATTTAATGAAAAAGGAAGAATTACGAACCAAAATTCATTCCGGTAGGTTTTATTGGTTTGGATACGGTTGTTTTTGTTCCTGTTGATTTTGTGCTTTCCATTACATCTACTACTGCGGTTATGATATAATTCCCATTTTCTTCATGAAAAAGACTTACAGACCTAATAATGTAATTATCTGTCCAAGTTGCAAAAAGCCGGTGCATTAAAATAGAGTGTATAGCATTTGGCTGGCTAAAGTCGATTTTATCTACCTCTACGTTGTAAATTTTCTGCTCTTTAATTTTTGACATATATTATTTTTTATTTGGTTAATAGAAATTATAATTAATTAGACTTTTACTATTTAAGAGTGTATACTTATAAGAAAATAAAGTTTTTTTTAGTGGTGCATTTCGTGCATTTTTTACATTAATTAAATATAGTCCAGGGCTCATATGGCCATATATCAAAAGTAAAATCAAGCTTACCTCCGTCTTGATTAAGTTGATTATTGAGATTGATTGATGTTGAAATGATTTTATTACCTGAAAATTCATCTACAAAAGTATCTTCCATATCTGCAATTACGGCATAGGTTTTCCTATCTAAATTTTCAATAAAAACCGAACCGTTTGAAGTTGTAAATTTTTGACTATAACTTATTTCTTCGCCAGTATTTTCTTTTATTAATCTGCCGTTGCTAATAGGAGCGTAACCGTGATGTATATTTATGCCGTCAAAAATGTAAACCGTGGAGCTTTCTCCTATCAAATAATCTGTATTTTCATATTCATAATATAGCCTTACGGTTAAATTAGTTTTACTGTCAGATTCATCTTTAGTGCAACCTACTATTAAGATCAGCGTAAAGATGGATAGTATTATTTTTTTCATATTCATTATCTTAGTTGGTTCAATGTGGAAATTACTAATAATTATTGATATTTTTTTTATGGTTAACCGTAATTGTTTTTAATCAATTGAAAACCTTGTAGGTTTATTCGTTAACCTATTTTGATTTCTTCCGGTAATTCACAAGTAAACCTTTCTAGCTTATCACATTTAATTATAGTCCTGCTTCTCGTTTGACGGCTGAGATAAGGACGTAGGTTTTACCATTTGGGTGCTGGTAGTATTCATTATCTTTTAAGTTTTTTAGTCTGGCTCTTACTCCGCTTTTACTTTCTACCTCCCATATTCCAGAATCGGCTATTTCTTTTATGGTAGCGTGTTTCTTTCTTAGAAGTTCGTCTTTGAGATAGTCTTGTTTAGCGGTTCTTCTTGATGTTATAACTAAATCATTTTCACGTAGATATTGAATGAATTCTGTTATACTAATATATCCTTCCATGTTATAAATATAAAAAACCCTCCAAGCAAAAGCTAAGAGGGTAGGGCAAAAAAAAGTCTAATTTATTTTATTCTAAACTAAGCAGCTTTACGTTTCTCTAATTTATCTTTTTTCTCAAAAGTATCTTTAATAAGTCTGTTAACCTTAATCATAAATGATTTAAATTCAATCTTTCCGCTTGTATGATCTAAACTATAACCTCCATAATTATCTTGGAACCCATCGCATCCATTTAGCTTAAGCTCACTAAACTTTATTAAGTCCTCCTGTGTAATACCTAAAAGTCTTAGTTCTATTTCACTTTCAAGTATTATTCGGTCATAGAAATCGCTAAACTTTTGTAGATTTTCAAAAAATGAGTCTGTATTTTTTAATAGATTCATATACTCTTCAAACTCATTTCCGCTAAACTTTCGTTCTGATTGTATTGCCTCAATAGCTTTGTATAAAATTGAAGGATTGAATTTCTTATCTATTCCTTCTTTCTTATAAAATTCATTAGCAAAATTTACAAAGGCTATAAACTGTAAAATATTTATAGACAAGGCAAGCTTATCAGTATCTTCACCATAATGTAAAATTTCTACATCTACTACCATGTAATTATATGGGTTCGTTTTCATTTTTTCAATGTTTCTTTTCCAGTTTTCTTGAGATAGTACCATAATATTTAGTTTTTAATTAAAGTGATAGTTTAATAATATTTTGTAAAATTAAAATAAAAGTTTAATTATACAAGTTTTTACTTAAATTATTTTATATTAAATTAAAGCTGCACTTTTATTTGTTATATTTGAGTGAAAAACTACTATTATGCAATTATTAAGATTGAAGGAAGTTCTAGATGAAAAACATATGACTGGGAAAGTGTTAGCTGAAAAAGTTGGAGTTTCAGCCGTATCAATTACAAATATTGTGAAAGGTCATTCTTTTCCTAAACCGGATTTATTATTAAAACTCGCAGAAGCATTAGATGTAGACATAAAAGATCTATTTTATTCAACGAAAGAAAAACAAGATCTATTCGTAAGAAAAGATGGAAGATTTATCCGCATTGGAGAAATTAGCAATTATGAATAAGAACGATATAATTAAGATAATAGAAGAGGTTTTTGAGAACTATAAAATTAATATATCAAGCGTTGTTTCATTCAAACCAAGGATGACTACAAAAGAGGTTGCTAAGTATTTAAAAAGAAGTGACGACTGGGTGCGTAACCATAAAAATTTATTTGATCCTCGAAGGGAAAATGGAAGAGGGGACTATTCTTTTTCTACTTCTGATGTTGTTAATTATAAATTGAATCATGCTAGAGTAGATTTACTTAATGATTCTTATTATTCAAAAAGGAAACGAGAATGAATAAAATCGATAAAGAAATTGACGAAAATTTGCAACTACTGTTCAACTCTCCAGGTCATCAAATGTGGTCTGATAAACTAGTTAATCCAGCAGATAGGGATGATTACCTGGATAAACATGAACGGGAAAATATTGCAAATAAACTAGAGAGAGAAAATCTAATAATAAGAACAAATGAAATTTTAGATATTACATCATTTGGAATTGAAGTATCTGAGTTGGGGGGATGGATTGAATACAAAAAAGCTGTAAAGGAAAGAGAGCGCCAAAGAGATGATTTTTCAAGGTTGAAAAACGAACTCGAAACTAGGAATTTAGAATTGAGTAATGAGAATTTAGAGTATCAAAGGTCAAATCGAAAATTACTCGATAAAATAAATAATTTGCAATCTGAGAATTTACAACTTCAAAACATGAAATTATACCTAGGTTTTGCTGGGTTGGTAATTGGGTTTTTGTTAGGTTTCGTTCTACCAATGTTTTTCTGAAATTTAAAGTACAATACATTAATCGTACAAAAAAAGCCCTCTATATGATTAGAAGGCTTATTTATCCTGATAGGTAAGCAGACAACCGTGGACTGCTTTTAATAAAATACACAAATAAAAAGTTTTTTTTAGAGGTGCATTTATTACATTTTCTACATTTTTTTAATAAATACCGTAATGAAGGGCTAACTCTTTCATTGTTCTATCGTATTCTTCAGTAGAAATAGAATCATCTTCTATTAAATATACTGGAAGGTCTGCTTCAGCACATATATTAATATAGTGCTCAGTTATCTTTGTAAGGTTTTCATCTTGAGAAATAATAAAAACATTGCCAGTTTGATATTCAATCTCATGGTAGTTAGAAAAGCTGCTTAATTTTTCTTTTAATTTATCTTCAATCATCATAAATGAATTTTTTGTTAAGATGTAATATAATTAGGGCTAGTCTGTTCTACCTTGATAATTAATTAGCCAATATTTCCCATCGTTTATAAAAGTCCATAAATCCCCTTTCTCTATGTTTTCAACTTCTCTTTGATTTTCAGCATATAATTTTCCATGAACCGCTACTTTGCCATAAAGCCTTTTAACCTTTAAAATTCTACCTTCAGGAGTGTTTTCAGGTTCAGGCAATTGAATCTTTAATTGAGGTGAATTATAACAACTTAAAACTTCATCATATATATGAAGGTTATATGTACCCCCGTCATTTATTCTTTTTACACCAACATACCTACCGGCACTCTTTAGCCCCCAAAACGCCCCTCCGTAAGTTGGCGCTGCCCCACCTCTATCTGCACCTCCGTAAGTGTTTTCTGCAACCCCAACTACAGCAGCTAAAAAAGTAGGTCTTCCTGTTACTGCGTATGGTATATGTATTCCGTGTCGATATCTTTGCTCTTTCTCAACTTTAGAGACTACACCGGAAAAACCTAACACCCCATCGGGGGTCTCTATTTGATGGCCTGTTTTAGTTTCAATGAAAAGCCCATCCATAGAAAATACAGATTTCACTCCCTGGGCTTCTACCGAAAATTCACCGGTTCGCCCATCTATTATCATTGTTTGTTTAACATATGTAGTGCCTAAATACCTGTCCCAAACAAGTCTAGGAGTGACAAACTTTATATATCCTTCACGTCCATTAAGTTGCACGGTTGGCTCTATTTCTGTTTCATCATCACTAGCATAAATAGACTGGGAAACTATCATTCCATTTTGGATAAGCCAGTTTCCAATATTAGCATTTGAAGCTAATAAAGTTTCAGTTGCAAGTATTTCAAATTGATCGCCTATTAATTGCCAGTTTGCCTGGATCCATTCGGCTCTTTGGTGATCTTCGCCTATATAAAAATACCATACCTTACGCTCTTCACCTTCAGCGCCCTCAAGTCTGTAAACGTAATCTCTTCTATTCTGATTATTATAATAGTAGTTTGCCGGATTAAATAAGCCTCTGTTTACGTATAAGGGAGCTGAAAAGCCTTGAACATTATTAAATACTCTATTAAACTGTTCTTGCCAGTACCGCTCATTTAAATAAATATTGTTTCGTAATTCCCTTGCATCATTAAGAACCCTAGTAATATATGAGATTGTTACCTGATCACTTATTTCTATACTATATTCAAAAGGCTTATTAATTTTTTGAGTTAATGCTATAATCCTGGTATCAAAATCTAATTCAAAATCTTGATCTTCAATACTTATAATATCACCTAAATTTAAATGCGTCTGAGCTTTCCTAAGAGCTGGATAATGAGGTTTTACTTTGTAAACTACATTAGGCAATGAATTTCTATTTAAATGTTCTGTAGCGCGTTCTAATAGCTCTGCCTCTGCTTCATCTACATAAGACTGAGGCATATCTATATTAATCAATACATATTCGTCTCCTACTCTTGGTTTCAGAATATTATTTGGCAGGGTTAAATCCGCATCGTCTGTAAACCGTAATAATCGAATTTGTTTATTATCGTGGTCGTACCGTTCTATCTCAAATTCACGCCCTGCAAGATCCCCTGTGTTAAATATTACCTTTGCCTTAATACCTCCGATTAATTGCTGTCTTATATCAAAATCTATCCCGGTATCTCTGAAAGTAAGTTCATCTTGAACGGCTGAAACATTCCCATCTAAACGGGGGTAAATATCTTCAAAAGTTACCGTTCTTTCTATTGTTCCAAATTTATCCTTATTGCGTTCTAATTTTGGAATTCTAAGCCTCTTGTAACCATAGTCATGTGTAATGTTTCTATCACTACCATAAGGATATAAAACAGTTACAAGCTGAGGATTCTGAACTGTAACCCTTTCAATTTCCCTAAGCTCTTTATGATATTTAAAAGTTAATCCTGTGGGGTTCCCTAATTTCTTACGGAAAGTTATTTTCTTCCCTTTAACTTGAAACTCACATTCAAACTCTTGAGCTATTTGTTGAAGTGCTGCTAAACAATTGGTATTAGTAAAGCTTAGGTTTTTACCTGGTAATTGCTCTACATAATCAGCGTAATAATTACCATTACTATAAACACGGTTCATATTGGATATAACCAAAGAAACCATATCAATAGGATCTCCAAATAAATAAAACTCGGTTTCTTCTGTATCTGGATTAATTAAGGTTACATTCTTTAAAATGTATTGATCTGACTTGAACTGCAAGTTATAAGCATAGAAAGCCTGAGATTTTTTTACACTAGGTTCATCTAAAATAGTATAAATAGAATCTTTAAACTCAACAAAATCCCCTATTTGAATATCTATCTTTTCTGGTAAAGTAAATCTAGATAATATTAGATCTTCACCCGATATTTTTTGACGTAACTCAGTTTGTTCATCTACATCTATATCGTGAATCTGAGTTTTTACCTCGTTTATGTATCGGTATATTATCATAAACTTTTTTAATTAGGATTTTGAAGACCAGGCAAAAGCTTTTTTCTCTGCTTCTGTAGGTTGATTGTCTGGCTCTTTTTTATTACCATTCAATTCAGTAATTTGTTTTTCCATTTCTTGCTGCTTTTCAACAACAATTTGTAATACGTCTGCAATTTTTTGAAGTGCTTCTTCCATGTCAATTATTTTAAATTATGTTTTATTAAATCTGTCAGATAAGCCGTTACTGACTTTTTGTTTTTTGCAGCTTCTATTTTTAATTTGATCTTTAGATCTGAATGTAAATTGAAAACTACTGGCTCAAAATTTCCATCTTTCTTTAGGCTCATTTTGATATGTTTTAGCTAAAATAAAATAGGGTAACACTTATTACACTATAATTATTTCGATAGGTGCGTAGTTAGCTTAGGTATTAACATAGTGGACTGTATTTGACCGCCTTTAAAAATTATCAATGCAGTTATATCAAAGGTTTCAAACTTTATCTTAGCTTAATTTGTACGGTATCTGTATTATTTAGGCTTAACCTCCCCAATTTAGACCGCTTACAGGCTTTGGTTTGAATATTTGAAGACCTGGTTTTAACTCAAAAATCATTCTCATAATTAGACAGTCTAGTTTATCGGGTGAATGCCCAATCATTTCTTTTATTTTAATCTTTGGCAATAACTGAAGCTTGCCATCTTTGTCAAGTTCATAACTTTGAAGGCATTCCAATTCTTTAAATAATTCAGATTTATCTACTTCACAATCTATCATTATTTCACCTGCATTTACTTTCTCTGCAAATTCATAACCGCATTGGCTTTTCAGGTTTTTATAGTTAAGATTTTTACCGGCTTGCTTAAATGGAGTAGAACCATTATTGAAAGGTTTTGCATCTGCTAAATAACCTCTTAAGAAAGCACCTAATCCATCAGCATCATAAGTTATATTTGATCTTTTTACTTTAAATCTTACTGCAAGATCTTTTAAAAGCTTTTCGGCTTCTGGAGCTTCCATTTTCGCAACTTCTGAAAACTCAATAATTCTCCAACCATCCCAAACCGCATAAGCGAACTTATCAGAGCCATGTAATGCAATATCGGCTGTAATATATCTTTCACCTTTTTCTGCATGTTCATTAGTGAATAAAGAACGCATTGAATCAAAGGTTATTAACTGATCGTCTGTTTCCTGCTCTTCTGCTAAATAAAGCTGTTTAAATATCTTTGAGGGTAAATCTTTCTGAGCTTGAAGTATTTCTTTTCTAGTTAAAATACCTTCCTTAACGGCATCCCAGGCAGTAATTTTGAAGTAAGCATATTCAGGGTCATTTTTGGTCTTTTCTTTCAATTGGTGCATCCAGTTAGCAATACCTCCAAAGTTGCCTATAAGCTTCATTATACCACCGGTTGCTGTGATAGTTGACCTTAGAGCATAGAAAGCTTCTACTTTAGCTCTAGGAGCTTCATCAAAGATAACTGTATAAACATCTTCACCGTATAAGTTGTCTGGCTTGTCAGCACTTTTAAAATGAATAATAGCTCCATTAGGACAGGTTATCATTAAATCACTTTCATTAATTTTATAAATACCTGTTCTGGCTATTCGTGCCTTTAATCTATTGAATGCTATTTTAGCCTGAGAATAAACTGGAGCTACCCACCAATGATTATAATTTTCTTTATTCCAGGGTTCATGAGCGCGTTCGTAAATGCCCCAAATATGAGCAAAAGTTTTACCTATTTTAGTTGAAGCTTCAGTAATTGTAAACCTGCTCTTATTATAAAGAAAGTCCTTTTGGTAGCTAGTTAACTTTGGCTTTTCAATTATTATATTCATTAGTCTTTAAAGCTTACTGTTACTGTGCTTTTTTGATCATTGTCCTTTTCATAGCCTCCTAAATATTTCATTAACTCAATAATATTTGCACGTCTATTAGAGGTTTTGACCTTCTTAATTTCACCTATTTTAATGCCTTGAACTCTTAGCTCTTCCATATCAATACTTTCAATAGCTAATCGGGTTTCTTTAGGAATATCTTTAATTGATAGGAGGGAGCCGTTATCGTCAAATAGATCTGCAATATCAAATCGAGCCATTGCAGCAAGCTTTGAAACGCACTCGTCAATAGTGATTTCATTACGCTTTGCAACCTCTTGTTTTAACTCTTCAACCCTTAGCCTAATCTTATCCTGTTCAAACATCTGACAGGCTTTTACGTTTATCGTTTCAGGCTTCATATTTTCTGCATTATAGGCTTGTCTGTAAGCTTCAGATTTACTTCCGGTAATTATGTATTCCTGGCAAAACTTTTCTTGCTTTGGGGTAAGTTCTTTTTTCATAACGGTTACACTTATTAAAAACTATTATAAATTTTTTTAAATAGATAAAGCAAAGCCCTCTTTAGTAGCCTTGAAATTATCTCTAATGAAATAGGGAGGGTTTTTCCATCCCTTAATTTGCTCTGCATTCTTATTTAAATAGTCAAGGCTCTTTTTAGGCATTCCCTTTACTAAGTGCCTATTGTCAATACTGCCACCGGCTAAATATTCTTTAAATTTTTTCCGAGGTAAGAGAATTGCATCTGATATGCAATAGCACTGCGGATGGAAGCCTACAAACTTGAATTCTTTTGAATAGTTCCCTATAAGAAAATCACAAATATCTCTTTCCGGATGGCTAGGGCTTAATCTTATTCTTTGACCCATCACAAAATCTAAATTCTTTCTTCTTTCAAAGTCATTATCTCGGTAAGCCATGTTTACCTCAGTTCTGCTTAGTCTAAGAGCATTTTTATAACTAGATCTATAAACACCTTTCCCGGGGTGATATCGTTTAGCAGGCTTACTTAATTGAAGTTTTCCGTTTTCGTCTCTTATACGTCTGAATCTTCTATTAGGCTCCTTTAGATATTTCTTTAAATCACTAGCCATTTCGGGTGCGCTTCTGCCATCTACAACTCCGCTTTCCAATAGAATATTAATACTGTTTTGGGTTTCCTTTGTCAGCTTCCAAACTCGCTCACTAAGTCCTAAACCTTTTATCTTTCGATTAATAAAAGCGGTTTCAGCTCCTGCATTTCTGGAAAGCATTTTATTTACCTCGACCTCAGAAACTCCCATATCTTTTATATAATCCAGTATAAAATCATCTGTACAGGCATTGGATAAACTAAAGCTGTTTTGTATCTGTTCTGTAAAAAGCCGCTCCAGGTCATCATTAAATCTTAAATAAATCCTGTTAAGCTCTTCTTTTTTATAATCGGTCATTCTACCGTTATAATTACGTAATACAGAAGCAAACTCTCTGGAATACTCAGCATATAGCCTATCTAAATGCCATTCCTGAGCATTAACCAAAGAGAAAAGCTTTCTTTCACATGGATTAATCATCTTCATTTATTCTAAAGGTTCTGCCGTTTCTTTGCGCCTCTTCATTTGTCAGGTTTTCCATTTCCTTTTCTACATCTTCAGTATAAGGGCTATGCTTAACCCCGGCTTCTTGACTTAATATTGGTCTTCCGCCTGTAGCTTCAACAAGTGTTCTAACTTCCTCAGACAAATCTTTAGGGAGGGAAAGATTGAATTTTATATTAAACTTGGCATCTTCAGTATTCAGTTTAGAATTAGTATTTCTTAATCCACTTTTTATTACTGATATAATTCGCTCAATTACCGTTTTATAATGCCCCTGCTTACGTTTAGATTTATTTATAGCATCTTGAAGCATAAGAAGTAAAGCACGTCCGCTAATAGCTCCTATTCCTTTCACATTATTAAAGGATAAATCTGGAGTTTGTGAAATATTAAAAATGAATTCTTTAAGGTATTCAATTTCCAGTTTTATAGAATCCACTCCCGTATCTCGCTGCAAGAAGTCCGCCTCACCTTTGATTATTTGCCCCTCTTTGATAGCGTAACCCATCATTAAAGCTTTGCCGTCTTCAGCGATATCAATTAGAGTTTTTTCATTGCCGTCTGCATCTTTTTCCATAGCTCCTAACATTTTAAGAATAGGAAAAGCAAAGTAATTATTAGATCCAGCGAGTTTTGAAATGATCATTTCTACACGGTCAATCATTTCCTTAACCTCCCACCATTCAGGTTCATCTTGCTCCAGAAATACAACCGGTATAACATCAAATCCATGCTCTTCAATATCTACATACTTACTGTCTTCATATTTGTAAATATTGCTATCATCAAAAATCCAAGTGTAGGTTGTATCATCATCTACTGTAAATTCCCAGAAAAATAACTTTAAGTCACCATAAACATCAAAAAAGGGTGTATAAGTTCCATTTTTAGAACCGTAAACTCTTGTTTTAATATTTCCATCTTCATCAATATTGAATATAAAAGCTCCTATAGTTGAACTCATTACAGCTTCTGAAAAATCCATTAGTTTACTGCCAATTCTATTTTCTTCAAGAATATTTAGAATCTCAACTGAGCCTTTATCGCTAGAATCTTTTGGAGTTATTGCAGGTTGCTCACCAAACAGGAAAGAAACGGCTGTATTAACGATTTTCTTTTGAAAGTTAATTTTAAGCTTCTCAGCTTCGACTGTTTTATTTCCTTGTTTGTAGTTTGCACGTTTACCTATTTGAAGACTTCTAATTTGCCGGTCTCCATTATATTCTTTGTAATAACTATCAACAAGATCTTTCTTTTTGTTATTTAGAAACTCTTTTACTTCAGTTTCGTTTGTAGGGTCTAGATTAAAATTTTGCATGAGATTGTAGGGTATAGTTATTAAATTATTTTCTTCTGTTATTCCATTCGGCTTTTTGCGCTTTCATTTCGCTCTTCCATGAATGGTGATTAACAACTGTCTTAATTATTTTAGGATTAACCGAATACTCACCATCTTTACAATTGAAAAAGCTCCTGGGTAGATCAACTACATTCTTATTTGTAGCTGTGTATTTCAATTCTGTAAAAGTCTCAGTTACTCTTTTATGAGCCTGGATTAAATTATGCAGGTCTTCATATACCTTAAACTCGTCTTCAGTCTCCAGGTAAATCCTATCATAATTTTCAAGAATTTTTTCTTCATCATCTTCACTGATTATGAAAAAGTGATCTTCGTATGTTATCAAACCTAATGGTAGTACAGGGGAGTGGTCTATACTACTTCTTATCGGTTTGAATTTTTCTAGATTATCAAGTGATAATTTAAACTCCTGAAGTATTTCATGATTACCCTTAAGCATATTTGCCTGTATAATCTTAGAAGTTATTCCTGCCTTCTTTATCTGGGATTCAATAGTTTTTTTAAATCTTTGTTCTATTTTTCTTGTTCCCTCTTTAATTATTTCAGAATAAATTGCATTGTCAAATTTGCTTAATTCTAGATTTTCATAGGAGGTTTTAAGCCCTTCTAGTAGTGGCTGCATATCCTGAAGATCTTTTTTCATGGCTTTCAGCACATTTTCATCTTGGTAGATTAACTTTCTTTTTGTGTTCATTGTTATTAATTTAAAATTGCATTTGATTTTTGTAAATAATAGTCAGCTAAGTCTGACCCATTGATAACCTCTTTGTTTTCTAAAAAGTCACTAACCTGAATAGAATATCCGTATTGATTAATTTTTTTAGCTTTTTCTTTCCAGTTTAAAAATTCTCCTTTGTCGGGATAAAGAATTAGTTTCCTTTTATTTATAGGCTTAAAAAAATTAAGCTTTAGATTTTGTTTCGCACCGGTAGCCATCCAAAGGAAACCAGGCATCACTAAACTCATAATTATTGCTGTTTTCTCGCTTTCAACTATAGCAATAGGTTTTGTTTTATCCTCTATCACTTGATGCAAGCCAAACAAACATTGATTAAGATTAAAATCCTTTGCTTTAATTACTTTGTGCAGCCAATTGATATGATTATATGGTGCTTTAATTCTTTTGCCATTAGAAGCATTATATAGCATTATCTTGCAAGCGTGAATTCTTTCTTTATCATCTATTTGCCAAAACATTGTTGAATTTAGCCAAGGCTTATTAGTGCCAGTTAAATAGAATTTTTGCATCACTGAGAATACCTCAGATTCAGAGAATTCATTTTCTAAAAAAGATCTTAGGTTATCTTTTGTATAAACAGTATTATAATAATGGTCGAGCTGCTCTAAACTGTGATAGTCTGGTTCAGGCTCTTCAATGACTTTAGATTTTATTGTATTCAATATTTGTGAATTTTCGTTTAGAATTCTCGTTTCAATAACATTTAGAGCTTGTTCTTTTTCAATATACCAATCGGTTAACCATAAATATTCATTTTCTTGTTCTACAACCTGAGATTTTGGAATTATATATGTTTTACCAAATTGATCAATTGCTTTAAATGCATTCTTAGATATATTTCGAATAACTTCAAAAGAAACTTTTTTAATGACTTTCTTAGACTCAGGTTTCAAGTGGTAGGAACATTTACTTTCCCTATCACATCTACCATAATTTGCAGGTAAATATTGCATATCCTCAGAATTAACATACCTCACAAAGGTTTTTTTCCCGCAATTAGGGCAAATGAATTTTTTACTTCCTGAATCAAGTGAGTATTTATAAGTTGTTTCAAGCATTATACTAAAATTTAATAGGTGTGTTAGTAAGGTGTGTTACTGGTATGTTAATATGTTGTTGATCGGTATGGTGTTATGTTACCCCCTATATAAAGGGGTAACATACCTAACTAACTCAACATACTTTATTAAGTTTGTAAGGACCTTTATCCACATCTTGTATTATCATTTGATTTTCTTTGAAATATGTAATCCAATCCCTGAGTTTATTGTTACCAATGCTTACATCATATGTAGCTAGGATATACTTAATTTTGTCTTGAAGATCTTTATACTTTATCTCCGTCTCATTTCTAAAAACTTCTTGAATTATACTTCTATTAACTTCTTGTGTATAGTCGAAAGGATCTTTAGATTTCTTTTCAGAGCCTTGAATTGATTCACTGCTTGCAGCTATAGGTAATCCATTTTCATCAATTTCGAATGCAAAAGATTCAGGTTCTTTATTTCTGCACTGTTCAGCTTCTACTATTGATATGTTTGGGTTGTTCGTTGATTTAGTGACTGATAAAACGGTCTCAGCCTTATTTATCAATTCAGTACCTAAATGACCTCTTGCATTGTTATCTCCTTTATTCTGATGAAGCACTGTAATAATCTGAATATTTTTCTCTTCAGTCCATTTGAGTAATTTGTTGGATATCATCGTGGCTTGATCTTCATCATTAATAGAAGAGACTAAGTCTCTAATTCCATCAATTACAACAACTCCTATATTTGGGGTATTATAAATAACATGTTCTATAACTTGAAGCCTCTCATTTACCGATAAACTCCTAAGCCCATAAACATCTAGATTCTCTGGATTGTGATTATTTGACAGTTCAGAAACTCTTTTTAAAGCAAGTTGCACATGATACTTACCCTGCTCTGTATCAAAATATACTACTTGCTTTTTATTTTCAGGAAGGTTATTTCTATATCTTTCAGTAATTAAACCGTTACTTACGGTTGCAGATAAAATAAGACCAACAAAAAAAGATTTTCTAGCTTTAGCTTTTCCGGTTATTAATATAAAATTTCCTAAACTACCTAAGTACGAAACCGAACCATCTGTATTAACAGCTTCTATAACCCATTCAGGCGGCTTTATTTCATCACTTATTTTTATAGCTGTTTTCTTTATGTTAGCTATAATCAAGTCTATTGTACCATTATTACTATTTGATGCTTCAATCCGTTTCTCGAAATCATTCAATAGATCCTCTGCAAGTTCTTTCCTTTTAAATTCATTTATAGTATTGGGGCTGTCATTTTGCATCTTTTCCTGGAGGTAATTAGGTTCGAATTTAGAGCTTAGATCTTTTTGGGGAATCATGCTATTTATTTCTCTAGCTGAATTAAAGAATCCAAAAGCTCACTACGTTTGTAGTATCTTTTACCTGCAATACCATAAGATGTAAGCCTGCCTTTCTCAGTCCATTTCCATAAAGTTGTAGACTTTATTCTAAGGAATTCGCAAGCTTCTTCTCTTGTAAGAAGTCGCTCTTCATCAGTACTTGATTGATGCTGTAGATTTTTTTCAAGAAAATCAAAGATCTTTTTCTCTCGAATTTCCATCAATTCATTTAACTGATCTAGGGTAAGAATTTGGATTGGGTTATCTGACATTGCTGTATATATTTAAAATTCTATACAGACAAATTTGAGGCAATTTAATAGGTTAGGTTGTAACACTTTTGTGCTTATCCTGTGCAAAAGTGTGCTTTTCTCGTGCAGGCAATATTTCCTATATATCCTCAAACATACCTAAGCTATCCTTAATCAATGAATAGGTAGTCATTCTTTTTGAATCTTTATATTTTCTAGAGTCTATTCTATCTAAAGTAATATCAAATTCCTTTGATAGCCAATTTTTAAAACCAACAGCGCTTTGAAGTATATAACCATCTGCATCCATAGTTAGATAAATAAAACTATAATTTGCTTGAGGAAAATCTTTTCCTTTATAAGCTCCATGAAGTTTAATAAAAAGATTGTAAGCTTCTTGAGAAGTAAATATTTGGGGGTAAGGATTTTTAATTGATAATTTATTTTCTTCTTTCGGTGCTTTTACTTCATTAATTTTGGGTTTAAAGAATGTGCGTAAAAAATCAGCTTTAATTCTTTCTTCTTCATCCTCTAATTCAGAAAGCCAAAATACTTGGTTGCTATCACTAAAGTTTTCTGTAATAGCAATTCTTAATTCTTCCGGCTGAAGTTTTGAAATAAGAAAAATAATTTTTTCGGCAAACTGGGGCACTCTACTTTCAGAGCTTTTTTTAATATTCCTAATCTGTCTTTCGATATCATATAAGGTTTTTACAGTATTTGTTTTCGCTAGATTAAACTTGCAATATTTTTTATCTAACTGGTTTTTGTTTTTAAGTGAATAAAATTCTTTTGCAATTTCATGCAGCCTTATCTCAAAATCCGTTTGCGTAAAACTTCCAGCTATTACATTTTTTTTGCTTTTTACTAAAGGAATTTTACGGTTAGCATATTTAAAGCCAGCGTCAACTTCTTCATCAGTAAAATATTTTTTAGTGAATAAAGATAAATCCGGATCTAGGTCTGTAGAAATATACTCTTTAAATAAACTTATCTTTATTTCTTCACTATCCTTTACCATATGTTTATATGGAAATTGTAGCTTATCCAAATCATTTTTAAAACCTTCAAAATTCACCTTATTATCCATAATGTATTTTTAAATAATGCAAAAAATGTACCTATCAAAAAACTTTTTCTTTAATAGAAATAATTATAAGATTCTAGAGCTAAATCTTTATTGCTTTTGCCTAGGTAGGACAGCAGCATAATTTCTGAGCTGTGACCTGTCATAAAAGAAATAAATGTAGTAGGTACTTTTCCATAATTATTGGTGGCGAAGCTCCTGCGCCCAACATGACTAGTTATCAACTCATACTTTTTATACTCTTTCGTTTGTTTTCTATAAATACCACTATCCTTTTTTATCTCTACTTGTTTACTACCTATTGTTTTAGTATTTAAACCGGCCTCCCGGCAAACATCCTTAATGTAATTATTATATTTTTGATGTGAGATAGCTCTGGGGAATTCACCTTTTCTTTTCTCTAAAATTTCTAAAATTTTCTTTGAAAGTGGTATAGTCATTAATTTACCTGTTTTTTTCTGGGTGAAGTCAATAAATTTTTTACCATTCTCTTCTCGAATCATATTACTTCTAAACCTCATAAAATCTGAAATTCGTTGGCCACAGTTGCAGCTAATAATAAGCCAGTCTCTAGCGTTGTCGAGGTGTTCGGCTAATAAATTCTTTTTTTCTATTTTTTCTAATTCATGAGGGTCTAAGTATATTTTTTCTACTTTCTGCTTTTTTAATTTTAATTGTTCTAATTGTGGGTGTGTTTCGACCTGTAAAGATCTAGCATGCTTACAAAAAGTTTTAATGAAGCCTAATTCCCTTTGAGTAGTATTAATAGAATATTGTTCCTGTTTATAGTATTCCACAAACTCACGTTTAAAACTTTCATTTATTTCTTTAATCAAGATAGGCTTTCTTCTTTTTGCCTGGAGACGTTCCATTTTATGCTTAATCACATTGTATTTTGTAATAGAAGTTTGTTTTAATTCATGTTTGCGGTAATCAATATAAAAATCAATATAATCTACGAGTTTATTTGGAATCGCTTTGTTTTTAGATGGTGGGTTATAATACCGGTCTATTTGAAGTGATAGCCATTCTTTATTAACTTCTTTTGGTTCAGCATCATTAAATGCGTTCAATAAGTGATTTTCAATATTGTTTATTTCTTGATTTATTTCATTTTGTTTATTCCTAATAGTTATATCTTTTACTCTCTTCTGAGCATGTTGTGTTTTCCAGTAATTTTTAGATACTTCTAGTTTAGTTCTTCCCGTAATAACATAATCCGTGTATTCAATCGGTTCTCCAGGATCATCTTTTTTAGTCTTTTTTAAGTAAAGCTGTCCATTCTTCTTTTTCCTATATTCTCCTGGATGGTTAATTCTGAATAATAAACGAACCTCTAAAAAAGCTCGTTCTCTTGTAGATCTGTAAAGGAAATTAATTGTAGCCATTATAAAAAAATTGTACTGTACAAATATTAGTTTGTACGGTAAATGTACGGCAAATAATTTTTAAATGAAATATTATGAAAAATAATAAAAAACGTAATTACCTTTAATACAGTACATTTAAAGCGTGTTAGCTTTATATTATATCTATATGTTTTATATTGTTTTTATGCTTAGCGTTCCCTCTTTCTCCGCTGATTTAAGTTTCATTTGGAACTTAAAATATCAAAAGCCCGTAAACACTATATTTACGGGCTTTTTTAATTTTTCTTCCTATCAAAAAATATCATCTTAAAACATTAAAATAGAGCTTAATTCGGTGCTGCTTTTTTTCTCAAAAAGCAATACCGGATCAGTCTTACTTTCCGCCTTTCTCCATGTTCCTAAGAAGATTTCGAGCCTCATTAAACCTGGACATCATAAGGGGGGTCTCAATTTCTTTATAAGCTGCCCGTGCTTTTCTTTCGGCGACATCAATGGCCTTAATAAGATCTGATGCAGCCATACTGCGTGCGTCTTCATCGAAGCTTCCAACGGCCCCGATCCAAACAGGAGAGCTATGTGCGAATGGTCTGGCATGCATAGTAGGCCAGGTATCCTCCTGGAGTTCACTTGCATAAGCCCTTAGAGCAATCCATCCTCCCTCTGGAAGAACTACCTTACCCTTATAATTTCCCGTTTCGCCGGCTTTAATTCCTTTTAATTTTTCGACCACCACGCCATTAACCACTAGTTCTACCACATCAATGTCATTAGTTCCTATTAACGTAGCCTGCCAGTCTTGTAAACCACTGGAAATTACATCACCGGGATCTTTGCCGTCACCAATCTGGAAAATTAATGCAGGACCTGTAGTCACAAACCCTCTACCCGCCATGGCAGCTTCAAGCACTGCATCGGCCGTGAGATCGGCTCCGTTCAATTTCACGTAGTTCCTTCCGGTACCTACCGCCATGGTTCGATGAAAATCCATCCACATGTCGGTTCCCGACATGGCAGCTACCGGTCTTCCAATATTAAGTAAACGATACCACAGCTGTGAATTTCCCAGGGGACTTGTCCATGCACAAACCATTTCCAATCCTATACGTTCTCCTAAAACAGCATCCGAAACAAGTTCCAAAGGAATAGGGTTTTTTGTAAAATTGTCAAACGGATCTGAGTCGCCCCCTATAGGATGCACATAAGTCAGAAATGCTCCGGTGTTTTGAGCGAATTCCAAAACTTCGCCGTTGCTCCTATCCGGGTCTCCAAGTGTTGGATTGTTGGGTCCCCAAAACCATGGGGAGTATGGTTTCTCAACACCAAGTAAGCTAACATGACCATGGAAATGGGATCGTACCTCCTGGCCTTGAGCCACAATGCGATCATCAACAACTGTTTCTAGTCCCACAATTGGCTCGTCTATGCGCCGTTCCCAACGATTCCAGGACATAGGAGCGAGTAGATTAAGGTCTTCCCCCTTCATAGCTCGTATAGCATCTTTATGCGTGGCACGAAGATGACCATCACCATTTAGGTGCACGTGGTGATCAGCAGATACATAGCCTTTGGCACTCGCTTTCCAGATGGGATTCAAGGTGAGACTCGCTTCTGAAGTATTATTCTTTCTAATCGAAACGAGGGATTCTACCACCGGCGTCATGGGACCACGAACTGCTGTTACTCTGTAGTTACCCACCGGAAGATTAAACTCTGATTCACCCTGAATGTAAAAATAATAGCGCCCAGTCTGCGGATCGAAGTAGGTGGCATCTTCATGATAAGCTACCGCAAGACCATCTTCCCGAACAATAGAAACCCGACCGGTGATTGGGTTTCCGGTGGAATCATTTAGATTCACTTTCAGCTCTCCACTTGCTTCTCCAAGATCCCAGTCGGAAATTATCACCTCTTCAGGAGTACCTCCATAGGTGGAAATACGCATTAAACGGAACTGACGGTTTTTCTCCAATTCCACGAAAAAAATATGATTGCCATCGGCGCTGAAAGCAGGAGTTATGGCGAAAGGATTGCCATTGGTGAGGCGGTGTTGCGCTGTTGGGTTGTTAAGGTCCATAGTGTAGAGATGGTAATCATTATCAATAGGAGCACTATAGACGATTAAGCGTTGTTTAGGATGGGCATCAGCAGTGAGGTGGTAAACTAAAGTTCGGGCAAGGGCGACGGTATCGGTTCCGGTTTTCAGGTCTTTGACCCTAAATGATCTATAGGCTCCGTTGCCATGAAGGTAAATAAGTTCTTCACCTTTTGCCAAACTTCTTGAGTTTCGTTCCACCTGGGGGAGATCTGTGATCTCCTCGGTCGATTTTGAGGATAAATTATATTTTAAGAGGTTGAGCGAACCACTAATACCTGAGGTGTAATAAAGCCACTCTCCATCGGCCGAGAATTCCGGGTCCAGCTCGATGGCCTCTGTGTCGATTTTTGTTTCCTTGCCTGTTGCAAGCTCTTTTATAATAATCGCAGTATTCCGTCCATTGTCCCGAACAAATGCCAGGTACTTACCGTCTGGTGACCAGCGTGGTCGGGAGTCGACTTCGGGGCCATTTGATATCCGCACTGCCGATCCGCTGTCCAGGTTTAGATTCCAGATCCAGCCCCGGGCAGCGAAGGCGAGGTGCTTTCCGTCCGGTGCAGGAGCGGGGTCTGTTGGACCATGGGCAAGAATAGGGAGTTCATGCTGTTCCAGGTAAACGTGATGGCCGAAATCTTTAAGCTTAGCATAGCGATTTTCCCATTGTGCGGAAGCAACGCTGAATGTTAGCATGTAGACAGCTGTAGTAACCATCGCAATGGTTCTCGCCTTATGTTTGGCAGGTTTTTGATTTAAGCCTGGTGATAATAAACTCCTCATGGATTTATATAGAGTAGACCGTAATGAAAGAGAGACTCTATTTGTAAAAGAGCATGGTAGATCGTTGGGTTTTCTTAGCATGTTTATATCTTTAATTTCATTTCTTTTTGAACATTGTTGATACAGGTTTCTCAAAATATAAATATTATTTGTCTCCTGATGAGATGACTGAATGTATCCTCTTTTTTACAGCCCTTTTAAAATGTTTAGGAAAAGTACTCATTTATTTTATTTCGTTTCTATCAGATTTGTCTTAGGATTTTTCCATAAATTTTATCTCCCTCTTCCTAAACTTGTGTGGCTGTGTAACTTTCATATCCGGAAATAACATCCTGTTTCTGCGAATGTAGTTAAGTCTAAAAAGAAATTAGAAAGATATGAAGGGGAGACATAGCTTTAAGATAGGATAAAATTTCTCCGTCTGTTACTTTCTCATTGGATATAATTGTTTTTATTCATTTTTTATATTGAATAGGGGACACCGGCTTTTTTTTTAAAAGTAGTTTAAGTTAATTACTTCTTTTAATGCTACTCTCTATGGCGAATTAACCGGTATGGTAGGGAGTGTTTGGTAGGTAACCACGTTCAAAAAGATCTTTTTTATCCTTTATTTCTTTAAGACACCCATTTTCCAGGAATAAAATCTTGTCTGCAACCTTTATAACATTTTCATAATCATGATCTGTAATAATAAAGCCTTTTCTATTTTTTTCTTTGTTGATGCTTTCCAGGATGAAATCCCGAACTATAGGACTAACCCCTTCGAAAGGCTCATCTAATAATATAAACTCAGCTTTCGAATAAAGGAGTAGCAAGATTTCTAAAATTCTTTTTTCTCCCCCGGAAAGGACTTGAAATTTCTTTTGTAATAAGGGATTAATAAATTTATTATTAATCAATTGTACTCTCCGTTCTTTTGGAAGAAATAATCCAATAAGATTTTTAACTTTAATTTCACCTGGTAAAAAATTTTCTTGTGGTAGATAATTTATTAGATTTCTTGAATCACCGACATTCTTTAAGATTTTTTCGCCAATTCTCACATATTTATTTTCGGCGTTTTCTACTCCAAAGATAATTTTTAATAAAGTAGATTTTCCAGATCCATTTCTTCCTATCAAGCCAATTGTTTTACCTTGATTGCATGATAGGAAAATATCACTTAGGATTAATCTATTATTATAAAATTTCCTAATACTATCTACATGGAGCTTATTCATAAAGTTGAAAACACAATAAAATTAATAACCCCCAAAATTATAGTGGAAGCCCAGAGTTTGATCTTGCTAAATCCTAAGTTGAAATAATAGTAATATTCCCTGTTATCCCTAATCTCATAGATAATAATGAATAAGAGGACTGATACATAGATAATAAAATCCTATCATCCTGATATTATTACTTATAGCTCCTATAATTATCGAAATTAAAATTCCTATTAGGAAAATCTTTTTTTGAAATAATAATATGTTTATAAGTAGTCTAATATTCTAAAACTTGATACAAAAATTGCTTGCAATTATCGGTTGTTGCAACTCCCGGCAGTAGGGATGTGCTTGTCTGATTAAATATTTTCTTTCCGGATTTCTAAAGTTACACTTTATCGGCAATTATGGTTATTTGCGATGGATAAATAATGCCTATCGTTTTTAACCATTAAGCTAATAATTTTATTTTCTTATTTAAAGTTTATGATTTTGAAGATCTGATAATCCAGCATTGCACACAACGGTTTTATCAGTTGTTGCAGTAGGGAACGCGAACTTGTCGGTATTGTAGGTTGTTACTCGATGACAAAAAAAATAAGTTTTACTTGGATACCTACCTCTTTTACGATAACCCACCTTATAAACAATAACTATACATTTATCAAATAGTAGAATTGATGATATATTTAAAAGGCGGATATATCCTTCATATCTACTGTTTAATAGGTTCAGTACTTCTATATAAACCAAAATGTATATAACATTTGAAAATCTGTATAAGGAGTTAAACTTACTTCCGCCCGACCTTTGTCTTATAACTTTAATCGTTTAAAACAGACAGGATGAAAACAAATCAAGTTGGTGAAAAAGGTTGGACACCCGATAGAATTGGAAATCTAAAAGGTAAAACATATGTTATAACAGGGACTACAAGCGGGACAGGATTTGAAGCAGCGACAATATTGCTTGCAAAAGGAGGAAAGGTTGTGATGCTTAACAGAAATTCAAAAAAATCGGAGACAACTATTACCGCTTTAAAACAGGAACTGGGGAACGATATTGAAGTGTCTTCTATAAAAATGGATCTGGCAGAACAGGCTTCAGTAAAAACTGCAGCTGAAGAAGTTCTTAAAACAATATCTCGAATAGATGCACTAATTTGTAATGCTGCTATCGCCCAGGTACCAAAACAAACACTTACAGTTGATGGTTGGGAAAGCCAAATGGGTACAAATCACTATGGCAATTTTACACTTCAGGCTTTGTTATTTCCGTTAATAGAAAAATCCCAGGGACGTATAGTTGTGGTTGGGAGTATGGGTTACACTTTAGGGATTAAAACCATAAAGTTTGACGATATGAATTGGGATAAGAATTACAGCCCGAATGGTGTATATAGCCAAAGTAAATTGGCTCAAATAATGTGCGTTTATGAACTACAGGATCGCTTAAAAAAAGCGGGAAAGTCTGATGTAAGGGCTTATGCCTGTCATCCAGGTGCTTCCAGAACATCATTAATTAAGACAAGTGGTAGTTTAATGACCCGTTTTGTTTGGCAACTCATGAAATTGTCCCCATTGGTACAATCGGCGGAAAAAGGTGCTTATCCACAAATAATGTGTGCAACAGAAACAAATTTGGATCCAGGTGGTTTTTATGGCCCAACAGGAAGAAATAATTGGACAGGTCCAGTTGGAGCGCATAAATTAGAACCACACGCAAAAGATAAAGCAGTAGCTAAAAGATTATGGGAACTTTCAGAAAAAGAAACAGGAATAAAATGGAATATCTAAATTAGTAGTATGCAACACTTTAAAACTTTATCATCATATTTAGATTATTTAGGACTGCCACGACCGGAGCATCCTATGTTGAGTGTATTCAATTCAAAAGGTGATGGTTACCTACCCTGTCCACGAGAAAGCTCACCACCAATAACCAATGATTGCTATTCTATTAGTTTTAAGAAATATGTAGATGGGAATTTAAATTATGGTCGAACTAAATATGACTTCACAAATGGCGCATTGATATTTATCGCGCCTGGACAAGTTTTACAATGGGATAATAGTGTGGTTTTTGAACGAAAAGGTTTTTCAATAAACTTTCATGAGGATTTTCTGAAAGGAACAGAATTAGCCCATCAGATAAAAAAATATGGTTTCTTTTCGTATTCGGTGAATGAGGCGTTACACCTATCTCCCAAAGAGGAAAAGCAGATTAAATCGATTGTAGAAAATATCGATGTCGAATATCAGAACAATCACGATGAGTTCAGTAAGGAAATCATCATTTCACAATTAGACACTCTGCTTAAATATGCCAATCGTTTCTATGAAAGACAATTTTTAAACAGGAAAGATTTGTCCAACGACTTGTTAGAAAAGTTTAAAGCACATGTATCCAAATTCTTCGAATCAGGGCAAATCCAGGAAAAAGGTATTCCCAGTATAGAACGAATCGCAGGTAAGATGATGGTTTCACAACGATACTTAAGTGATACACTGAAAAAAGAAACGGGTAAAACAACCACCGAGCATTTACACTTATATATCATCGAAGAAGCCAAGCATATCTTGTTGCAACCAAATAAAAGTATTTCGGAAGTTGCTTACGAATTAGGCTTTGGATATCCACCTTATTTTTCGAGATTGTTCAAGAAAAAAGAGGGAATCAGCCCTACCCAATACAGAGAAAAATATAATCCAAATTAAAATATGGAACTTTTAAAATTAGCCACAGAATGGGCAAAAGCTGAAGTCTTTTCAACACGATTTTTTATACTTTTTGCCATTTTAAGGACTATCTCATAAACTGTGTAAATAGAAAATAACAGGGGTCGCGACCCCTGTT
>NZ_JAPYPC010000064.1 GCF_029937855.1 Christiangramia sp. | reverse complement strand
CTTTGGAGGAACAGGACCATATTCATCAGCCAATTTTTCGCAGGATGTAAAAAAAACGATAGAAATAATCAGACAAAACCATTGTATTTTCATTACCTAAAATATTATTTAGGCAAATCTAAAATATATTTTTAACATATACTATATTAACCACAGGTTAATCTAAAAATAATTTTGATACGGTTATAAATAATCTTATTAAGAAAAGGAGAAGAAGAAATGTCCACAACAGCCTGTCAGTTTTTTTACCAATGCGAAAACTGCAGTCAATTATTGAAACCAAAGGAAGGTGATTGCTGCTTTATTGTTCTTATGGTACTGTTGCCTGTCCACCCATTCAGGAAGGAAACAATTGCTGCTAAAAATGAAAAGCGGACTCTATATCGAGCCCGCCAATTTTTTTTAAATTTTAGAAGTCGATTAATCTTTCCTCGTAACTAATTCATATACGCAAGGTATCACAACCAGGTTCAGTACCGTTGCTGAAAGCAATCCTCCAAGAATTACAACAGCCATTGGGCTCTGGATCTCACTTCCCGGTTCGCCTCCTTTTAAGGCTAGTGGAATAAGTGCCAATCCAGTGGTAAACGCTGTCATTAAAATTGGATTTAACCTGTCGAGCGCACCAGATTTAATGAGCTCATATCCTCTAAGGCCTTCCTTCCGCAGATCTTCATATCTCGATACCAGTAAAATTCCGTTTCGAGTAGCGATCCCAAATAAACTGATAAAACCTATCGTGGAAGCTATACTTACAATTCCTGATGTAAAATAAACGATCAGAATTCCACCTATTAATGCCAATGGCAGATTTATGAGAACCACAAAAGCCAGTTTCACATTGTTGAATTCAAAATACAATAAGAGAAAGATCACGAAGATTGCAATAATTGCAGTGATCAAAAGCATTTGTGAGGCTCTGGATTCACTCTCAAATTGCCCACCATATTGCATCCTATAGCCTTCTGGAATAGTCACCGAAGAATTCACAGTTTCCTGGATCTCTTCTACCGCACTTCTTAAATCGCGACCCTGCACATTGGCAGCAACAACGATCTTTCTTTGCACATCTTCCCGACTAATAGTATTGGGACTACTTACGGACGACACACTAGCGAGCTGTTCCAATGGAACCTGTGAACCATTTGGCAATCCTATCAAAGCGGTTTTGATCTTCTCAATGCTGTTCCTACCCTCCTCCTTATAACGAACCACCAGGTCAAAATACTTCTGACCTTCATAAATCTCACCTACCTCATGACCGGCAAAGGCGATATCCACCTGCTCCATCAATTGACCAACGGTCATCCCGTAAGCTGATAAGATCTGGCGTTTTGGAGTGATCTTGATTTGTGGTACTTCAATCTGTTGATCAACAGCTACATCGGCAAGCCCATCGATAGGAGTAATATTCTCCTCCACGTTTTTACCTATTTCATATAGCTGTTGCAGGTCGGGTCCAAAGATCTTAATCGCGATATTGGCTCTCGTACCTGAAAGCATATGGTCAATACGGTGAGCTATAGGCTGCCCCAGCGTAATATTAACTCCCGGAACGATACTTAATTTCTCCCGTACGTCCTCAAAGAATTCCTCTTTCGATTTATCTTCCAGGGTGAATGGTACATCGATCTCGGCGGCATTTACTCCCTGGGCATGCTCATCCAGTTCAGCTCTACCGGTCCTTCTGGTAACCACATCCACTTCGGGCATTTCAAGCAATAATTGTTCGACCTGTTTTCCGGTCTTATTGCTTTCTTCCAGAGACATGGATGGAGGTCCAACCACACTTATCACCATTGATCCTTCCTTGAATTCGGGAAGAAAACTTCTACCCAATTGTGTAAATAAGGTGATGCTTAGTAGAAAGGCAACTACTGTTACCGTGATCACTGTTTTAGGAATCTTTAAGGCTCGATTTAGAATATCGGCGTAAGCCTTCTGTAACCATCTTTCCACTTTTGTTCCTTCGGACTGCTTTTTCAGCATTTTCTCCTTTTTCAGAAGATAGCTACACAGCACCGGAGTAACGGTTACCGCTACAATCAGCGACGTCAATACTGAAGTGATAAAAGCAATTCCCAGAGGTTTGAGCAATCGGCCTTCCATTCCGCCTAGGAAAAACAGCGGCACAAAAGAGACAATAATGATAAGGGTTGCTATGATAATGGAACTTCTAATTTCCACCGACGCATCCCTTACCACGGTGATCACCGACTGCCTTTCAGCTTTAGGTTTTCGAATATTTTCGCGCAGGCGTTTATAAACATTCTCCACATCAATAATAGCATCATCTACCAGTGCTCCAATTGCAATTGCCATTCCACCCAAACTCATGGTATTGATGGTATAACCCAGCATTTTTAATACGATAATCGATACCAGTAACGAAATTGGGATCGCCAGCAGTGAAATTAGGGTGGTACGCCAGTTCATCAGGAATATGAATAATACAATGACCACAAAAAAGGCACCTTCCAGCAAAGTCATATTCAGGTTGCTAATGGAAGCATCTATAAAGTCTGCCTGTCGGAAGATCTGACTTTTGATCTCCACGCTTTCCGGCAGACTGGTTTCCAGTTCGGCAATGGCCTCATCCAGTCTTTCCGTGAGCTCCAGCGTATTAACATCGGGCTGCTTGGAAATTGTCAAAATAACCGCAGGTTCCGCATTCAAGGAGCCATCCCCGATCTTATCGGCAGCGCCTATCTGAACTTCCGCAATATCCTTGATCTTAATGCTCTGGCCGTTCACCTGTTTTACCACAGCTTCCTCCAGATCATCTATCGCATAAGCTCTACCACTTCCTTTGATTATATACTGATTTCCGTATTGATTCAGAAAACCACCGGGAGCATTCGTATTTGCCTCTTTAACCTTCTCGGTTAATTCTTCAAGACTTACATCGTAATATTTCATTTTTCCGGGATCGGCAAAAACCTGGTATTGTTTATAATCTCCTCCAATCACCACCACGTTTGCAATCCCTCCGATGGCCTTGATCCGTGGACGTATCTGCCAGTCAGATAATGTTCTTAGTTCCATTGGGTTCAGACTATCTGAAGTGACTCCCAATAGCATTACTTCTCCCATAATCGAGGAAATGGGTGCCATAGTAGGAGCTCCTATTCCTGTGGGTAGGTTTTCACGAACCATTGGAATACGTTCACTTACGATCTGTCTTGCCTTGTAAATATCAGTACCCCAGTCGAATTCAACCCAAACGATGGAGATTCCCGCGGCTGAGGAAGAACGAATCCTTCTTACATTCGGCGAACCGTTCATCGCGGTTTCGAGCTGGTAGGTTACGAGTTTCTCTACCTCTTCACTCTCCATTCCATGAGCTTCCGTAAGTATGGTCACGGTAGGCGCGGTAAGGTCTGGGAATACATCCACGTTCATAGTACGTGCGAGGTAAAACCCGGTGATGCTCAGTACCACAGCCGCCAGAAGGACCAGAAGCCTGTTTTTAAGTGAAATTGATAATATTTTATTTAACATCTAATTTCTATTTCAATATTAATGATCATGCCCATGAGCAGGTGTTTGTCCGGACATTGAAGCCATCTTTACCTGATAATTTCCGGTGGTCACAACAACATCTCCGGCATCAAGTCCGCTAAGGACCTGCGCATTCTTTCCGTTTCGTTTGCCGATCTTCACAGGTCTTCTCTCGAAACTTTCACCCCCGGTTTGTACGATCACAGAAAAATTACCGTAATCTTCAAGTAATGCAGCTTCAGGCACCACAATTCCGGTTTCAGCCTCTCCAAGAGCGATCTGTACTTCAGTAAAACTACCTTCAGGCATTTCAACTACATCTTTCACTTTAATATACACCGGGATCATTGGTTTGCGATCCTCTACTTCTTTCCCTACGGAAACAATCGATCCTTCTTCTACTTCACTCCAGGTTCCTTTATCATTTCTGAACCAAACGCTAGCGATTGCCTCTTTACTCGGATTATGAGAAGCACTTAATTGCGTTTTAAGCAAACGTGACTTATCAGTTCCAATAGAAACGAGATTAGCTCCCTGTTCTACATAATCCCCGTTTGAGGTGCTGATGGATTTTATAAATCCGTCAAATGGAGC
>NZ_JAPYPC010000063.1 GCF_029937855.1 Christiangramia sp. | reverse complement strand
TTTAAAGTTGCTAAAATAGTAGAATATTATTGATCGGTTATTTAAATGAGCAGTAATTCCGGTGACTAATTTTTATGCAATTTAATGAGGAAATGTTCAATTCTAAAAAGGAATTTACAGTAGAGGGACTTTGTTTATTGTCTTAACTTTTAGACTATAAAGTGATATCAATAGGGAAAATCGTTAGAAGTGCTATACTCATTATGGGATTAAATGCGGACCTAAAATGTGGAACCAAATTATAAAACCTGTAAATCCCCCTACAAAACCACTTATGATAAATGGTAATCTAAATTTTTCAGGGATAATTCTAAATACTACATACATCGAAATGACTATTCCAGTAATGGCTAAAATAACAGGAATCGCCCCAGATCCTAAATTGAAATATTCGGAAATATATCTTTCATCACCACCAAAATAATTACCCTGATTATATATAATTTCGAATCCTAAAGAATGGATTAGGTTAAAGATTTCTCTCAGCCAAAATAATGCAAGAAAAATACCTAGCCAATCAATAATCTTTAATCCACGATTTTTTATTCTTTTCTTTCTTTTTAAAAGTAAAACCAGACCTAATAATCCTGTAATAGTTGTTTGTAATGGACCACCTAATGTGATTTTTATACTATCTGATTCTAATCTTTCTTTACCTTCTTCAAAATTGTTTCTTTGTTCAAAAGGTAGATTATTTTCGATTTGATATTTATTTTTGGAATAAATTGAATCCAGTTTGTTATTGAGTTCTGAATTATCATAATTCATACTTCCGTAATGTAGGCTTGTATTATATCCTAAACTTTCTGCAACTACTATATGACCAGTCTCATGACTAATTGTGCCAATTATGGTAAAGAATATAAAGGCTAAGGATAGTATTAGGATGTTTTTAGTTGGGATCAAATTAATATTATAAAACAAGACACTAGCGATTTGAGTTTAGGGAATGGAGTCAGGTTTGTCGGCTTAGTATTGATTTGTTGGTCAAGTTAATTATTTTCATTCTAACAAAACCGTCTATTGGCGACGAACCGTTGTAAACAGTAGCATTCAATCAGAATTTCGATCTTGCCGGAATTAAAAATAGTGATTTGTAACCCCTATTTTTCTACTTAATGACTCAAGTTGTACTCTCTGTTTAACCGTGATTTTAAATTAATTGACCTTTTTTAATTTTTTTAGGTCAATTGAATCAAACCAATTTGCGCCATCAATATCTAGTTTAGTTGTGTTTAATAAATATTTTTCAAATCTTACATTTTCTTTATGTGCAGAAAGTAGTTCTTGATTAATATCTATTAAAAATCCCATTTTAAGTTTTTCATCTGCAAATATTCTGTATGTAACTGGTTGATCAACTTTAAATGGTTTATTTCTAAGCATTTTTGAAACTTTTTGTTCTACATTTTCAAAATCGGTTTTCTCCGTCTCAACAAATATCGTCTTATCTGCACTTATAAATAGATTTACATAAGTTGAGTTTATCGGATCTGAATCCTGTGCTACAACACTATTTCCAATAAAAATTATCAGAAAAAAGAAGGTTAATTTTTTAAGCATAATACTCTGTTATTTACTTTAGTTGTTTATAAAATATTTTTGTCGCTATTGTTTACAACGGTCTTGGTTAAGACAAGTAGCGTGGAGTAGGGATACGTTCTTGTTGGTTTAGTTGATTGTTACTTGATGACTAAAATAGTACTTTTCACTACATTGCCCGCTATTTGCGCTAAACCGACTTGGCAACAGTATCTCTTATTTCATTGTTTCCGTTCTTTCACCTTTTCCAATAAATACTAGAGCATCAAAATGCTTAAACCAGTTTGTTTTACTTTTGTCTAAATTGAACAATCCTTCAAACTGTTTGTTTTCAAAGTTCGGATTATCATATATCAATTGTTTAGAATCGATAAAATAATTCATATCTATAGAAGGCAAAAAGTGCAATAAGTTATCTTTATCATTAATATATTTCTCTATACTTCTTTTAGTTCGATAAGGCATTTGAATGGAAGAAACAGCAATGTGATATGAAGTACCTGGATTCATTTCCACGAATTGACTTCCCATTGTTTTACCTTTCATAAAATCGTATTCATACTTCGCCATATGTGAATTAGCAACCCATACGATAAATTTTTTGTCAAGAAATTTATTCACTAAAAAATCTAAATTTTCAGCCATTTGTTTATCCCTAATTGGAATGCCATCTTTTTTATTACTATTTATAGTATAAATTTGGACTGTACTTTTAAAGCTTTCTAATATTTGATGCCAAAGTGCATTAGATTTGACTTTCTCATTTAGAAGATATTCATCAAGTTCTGCGATTAAAAATTCAGCCTCATTATTTTTAATTTCTCTTTTCGCTGAAGAACCATTTTTAAGGATTTTGTCAACCAAAACCATAAATTCCTTTTTAAATTCAAGGGCATTTTCATTCATGAAATTTGTCAGTTTTTCAAGAAAGTTATGGTATGTATAATATGAATGAGTTTGATTATCCAATCCCCAAATTGTGACATTATTTTCTTCTAAAAATTTATATAATTCCTGACATTGAACTGAAAGTGACCAATGTGGGAAAATGTTGTATTTTTCATGATCAAAGTATAATCCGAAAAAATCACTTTCGAAGACAATATCCTTATATCCTTTTTCATCAACCAAGTATTTTACGAACTGTGATTTAGCCAAAAAATCTGATCCAATATGATGTCCGGACTCTCCTAAAAATACAACTCTTTTATCCTCAATATTATTTGAAATAATTAGCTGTACTTCACTCGTTAGAAGATCATTTATAGAGTCTAATTCATATAAATTATTCTCAATTTGAGCAAATGACAGCTTACTGATTAAAAGTAATAAAAGTAAAATCTTGTTTTTATGTTGCATGTTGATATTGTTGCCAACGTCCCCGGTTCGCAAGTGCGGGAATAAGAACTTGGATTTGTCGGATTAGTGTTTTAATAATTAATCTCTAAAATAACCATTTTCAACCAGCTACCCGCTATTTGCGGTGAACCGTCTTTGTTGGGCTGCGTTATTTACCCAAATTAAGTTCTTTAATTAGTCGGTTGATTTTGTCAGTTATTTGGTAAGCACCTTCAGTTGACGGATATTTCCCGAATTCGAACTGATATGTTCTACCTAAGTATAATTCAAATTGGTCAGAATTTATGTTCTGGTTTTCATACGCGTTCTGCAACAATGGAAAAAATCTCCTTCTTTCCTGAATATCTGTAGAGTGATGGACTACGATCCAAGGGGCTGTTAAAGCACGATTTGAAACTGAATCTTTTGATGGATAGCCAAATGTACTTAAATAAAGGTCAATTCTTTTTAAATTCAGTTGGTCAATTGAATCTATTAGATAAACAAAGTTTTGATATTGACTTGAGTTCTTTCCATATTTTAGTACAATTTCAGAGCTTCGTCCATCTCGAATATCTTGGTCTGATTCATAGATATATTCTAGATATTCTTCCTGGTCTGATGAAGATTTTAATTTAGCGATTTCTTGCTTCACATTGACTGAATTTTTTTCTTCAACTTTATCACATCCAACAAATGTTATCAGACCAAAAATCAGAAATTTTATTCTTATTCTCATAATTCTTTAATGCTGCCCAACGGTCCCCTTTACTTCGTCAGTTGGCGGAGTACGGGACGCGGATTTGTCGGCTTAGAATTGGTTTGTTGGTCAAGTTAAATATTTTCTTTCTAACGCTACCGTCTATTAGCGATGAACCGTCTATGCCCACAGTTTTTACTCGTTTTCAAAAACGGCAACTGCTCTTACAGGAGAACCAGTTCCTCCACGTATTTTGAGCGGTAATCCTATAAATCTAAATCTTCCTCTTCCTATTAAACTGTGAAGATTTATCATATTTTCATAATGAGTAAAGTTCATTTCTCCACATATATGATGAACTTCTCTATTAGATAATCCTGAAACACCTGGAGACATAGTTTCTACACCGAATGCAGATATTTTCTTTTCTCCTAACCATCTTGCACATGAAATAGATATTCCGGGTCCACTTCCCCAATTTTTAGTATTGAAATGTTTTCGGTAATGATCCGTATAAAGTAACACAGTATCACCTTTCTTAATTTCTAAATTAGCCTTAGAACAAGCTATTTTAATTTCTTCAGGTTCAATAAGTTCTTTTAAATTTTTATTTGAAAGGTCAAGACATATACCTTCTGTATAGAACATGGATAAAGGCATCATATCGATTGATTTTCCTATATGTTGAATTTCCATGTGATTAATAGCATCGACATGTGTTCCTGTATGTTCTCCTAATTCTAATTTATGAACTGCAGGAGTTTTAGTTTTCGGATTTTTAATTCCATTCCATTTTTCATGAGAATTATGAATTGTCATTTTAACTTGAGGAAGGTCTTTATAAACAGGCATACCTTCATATATTTCCTGACTCAAATCGATAATTTCGTTCATTTGCGAATGTTTCTGAAAATTGTGGGCCACGGTTACGATTCATAAGTTGCGGGAGTAGGGGCGCGGACTTGTCGGATTAACCATTTTCTTTCTTGGTTTCTAAAATTACACTTCTTCGGCAATACCCGTCTTAAGTTTGATTTTCTAACTTTAAGATATTAATAGGAAAGAACAAAAG
>NZ_JAPYPC010000041.1 GCF_029937855.1 Christiangramia sp. | reverse complement strand
CAAAGCGTAGGAAAAATGGGAAAGGGCATCATCTTTAAATTGTCTTATCTTCATAACTATTATTTTTTAAGTTTGTATTCCAAAGTTGCCAAAAATCTTTAATCCGCACAGTAACAAATGTTACGAATCAAATTTCTTTTAAAACATTATTTTTTTTCACCTATCATTTGTAGTACACAACTTTTACCTTTGTGATATTTTCCTTCGTTTTGCTCTATTTCTAATTCTTCCAGGTATTTAATTGTAAGTCCGGAAAACTCATTTCTCAACTCTTCTTTTGAAAATAGCATTGCTTGTTCTTTAGGCCCTCCAGAATTATAATCAAGCTGTTTTTTAGAAAATGCTTCGAAGATTAAAATTCCTCCTGGTTTTAAAAATTGTAATAAATGGTCATGTATACCAGGTCTGTCTTCTGCATTAAAATGAGCGTAAATAAGTGCGATAACCTCAAAATTGATATCGCTATCAAATTCCTCTGCGGAAGTTATCTCATAATTTATTTCCACATCATTCCTCTCAGCCAGGGCTATAGCTTTTGCCTTTCCAGCCTTACTCAGATCAAATGCAGTGACATCCCAACCAGTTTTTGCTGCAAATACGGCATTACGACCCTCTCCATCTGCAGGTAAGAGAATAGAATTAGGATTCAATTTACCTAGCTCAGTTCGAAAAAAGACATTTGGATCTTTACCATATATATATTCTTCATCGCTATACCTTTCTTCCCAAAATTCCGTTGACTTATCTTTCATGTCTCTACTGAAATTTTAAAAAACGGGTTTGGATAATTTTTCGTCCCATTGCATAATACCACCGGCAAGGTTGTACGTATTAAAGCCTTTATTATCCATGATTTGGCAAGCCTGCCCACTTCGATTTCCACTACGACAGTAGATATAATAGTTCCTGTCTTTTTCTAAATTTGAGACTTCTCGTTGAAAAGTTACAGGTTCAAAAAGATTAATCAATTTAGCATTAGGTATTATTCCGTCTTTCCATTCCTTTGGGGTCCGCACATCCAGAATAATAGCATTATTATCATTCTCAATTTTGTCTGCAAACTCTTTTGCATTTAAGATTTTCATAATAGTAAATTTTAATTTGCACCTAATTTTTAACAAAGAATTCCATATAGAAAATAAATCCGGCCATTAGAAAGATAAAGTAGCCAAAGCCCTTCTTCAAACGTTCTCCATTAATATAATTGCTTAAATAAGACCCCAGGAAAATACCCAAAAAGGAAAGACCTGTTATTATTCCCAAAAATGGCCAGTCTACTTCCATGGTTATGGCATCGCCAAGGAAAAATCCCAGCAGTGATTTGAACGCGATAATAATTAATGAAGTTCCTACAGCCGTTTTCATTTCAATATTCGCAAGAATCACAAGGGCTGGGATTATTAGAAAGCCTCCTCCGGCTCCAATCATACCCGTAATCCCTCCAACAATTAAACCTTCTGCCAGAATTAACGGATAATTATACTTCACCTCATTTGAGGGGTTTTTTTCTTTTCCAGAATCCTTTTTTCGTAACATAGAAAAAGCAGCTGGTATCATAAGAACAGCGAATAGACCAAACATGGCCATCCTTCTTGTAAACTCAAAATCTTGGATATAGAATAAGGATTCAGGTAACGCCGGTACCACATAGTGTCTTACGATTGTGACTCCTATAACGGCCGGAATTCCGAAGATGATAGCGGTTTTCCAATCTACATAGCCATTATAATGTTGTTTGATCCCACCTATAAGCGCACTGGCACCCACTATGAATAAGGAATAAGCGGTGGCAACACGCTCCCCCGTAGAAAATAAATATGCGAGAACAGGTACCGCTAGTATAGACCCGCCACCACCAATTAATCCAAGTGAGATCCCAATTATAAGCGAACTTATATAACCAAATATTTCAAGTAATTCCATCCGTAGAATTTTTAATTCTGGACGAAATTATAATTATGTATCAAAATCTACAGTAACAATTGTAACAAATGAGATAAGACTTGTGAAGGTTTCTAATAATTTTAAATAGGTCTTAAAGAATTTTCATATGCTTCATTAATTGATTATAAATAATTTATGTTTTATCTAAAAGGTGTTCTGAACCCTTCAACTTTATTCTTTTTTTTAATAAATTGGAAATATTTTTTGTGTGAATTTTGAAATTTAAAGAAGAAGTTTTTAAAGGAAAAATAAATTTTTCATCGCGGTAAAATGCAAATAACAAAACCCGCCACCGACATCGGTCGTAAGCATGGCATCAGTACTGCTGTTATTTCAAATGGTGGGGACAGGAGCAATTAAAGGTTTCCGATGAATCAAAACAGCTAAAGGTACACATTGAAATAATTTTCCTTACCAATCACCACGTAGTTTGGATGCTAAAAAATCTGATTAATCGCATAGAAACTCAGGAGGATTAAAATAGACAATGTCATCCGAATTTTGAGAATATCAACCAGCCAAGAGAACATACATAAATTCAAATGATGGATTACGGCCACTAATAATCGTATGATTCAATAGGCAGAATATCAGCTATAAATTACGTGAAACTTAATTATTTAGAGGAAGCTTACAATTTATCCTCCAAGATTAAAAAAAGGCTGCTTAGAAGTAAACAGCCTTTTTCGGCTAATCAATTCAGAATACTTCTAGCAACTTTAATATTCTAAATTAAATTCTTAAAAATGTATATTATTTCAAGTTTTCTTTTTCTTCTTTTTATTAGTGAATTTCCTAATTGTTGGAGATGAGGTATACCATAGCAAGAATCCACTTAAAACCGTAATAAGACCAAGTAAGGAAAATGCTCTTAATATTAAATTATTAAAATTATCCCGGCCTTCGTAATCCATTGTATGAGTCATCCATAAAAAATCGAACCAGCGCCAATCTCGGTGCCTTAGAGTTCTAAAAGCTCCATCAGCTTCAGAGACATAAGCTCTAATATCCTCAGATGTATTATAAGAAATCACGTAAGCTGGAAGAGGTCTGCCACGATATTCATGATGTTCGCCAGTAGAAGTTATTCTTTCTACCCCGGTCACTTCCAATTCATCAATCATATGTTGATTGGCAACTTCAACAGCTTCTGTTTCGGATAAATTCTTTTTAATCTCTCCTGTCCTGGCATTCTGTAGAATTTCTTCGTTAATCCAGTAATAAGGTTTCCCAGCAACTTCTTTTAATTGTAAAGAATTAATCTCAATTTCAGGATTAAATTCTGCGGGACTTCCAATCTCTGAGAAATTGGGATGTTTCATTTCTGTTTTAAGAAATTGATCTCCGTGTATTTCATCTATATCGGTCCAGCTGAAGTATAAACCACTAACAGTCCACATTATAAATTGTATACCTATAAAAATACCCAGGTATCTATGTGCCTGTCTTATTTTTAGAGCTGTTTTTCTTTTTACCATAATTATTTGGTAATAAAGCGATAGTCAATGTATTCAACCACTATCGCTTTCTAAATATTTCTTATTTTTTAATATTATTTTTTTGGGGTTCTTGAAGATGAATGCATTTTAATTATTTTCCAATTACCGTCTATCTTTTTAAGAACAGAAGTCGCTACACCTTTTTTCTTTATAGTTTTTGACTCGCTGTTTTCGTCCGGTTTGGTGACAATGGTATAAATATAAGTTTCGGTGGTAAATGCATACGGAGCGTCTACCTGCACTTCAATTTTATAATCTGAATATTCAAATTTATTGAAATGACCTAATTCCGGACCTATATGATGCTCTATATAGTTTGCATACGAACCTTCAACGCCGCCCGATTCAAAAATATGAGAGTCCTTGGCAAATAATTCAAATGTACCTTTGGTTGTTAGATTCTGCATAGCATTCTTGTAATTTTTCATGACGCTTTTTACAGCCTCCTTTTCTGCATCCATATTTTGGCTATAGATTTGTCCGGTTGCTAAAAGCATAAGAATTAGAATTGCTGATAATTTTAAAATTTTCATAAGTTGGATTTTTAAGATTTTTAATTATTAAATTTTCGAATTGTATTTAATTTATAGGAAAAACCCATATGTCATCATCAAGAAGATGTCCTCCCTGGGAATCTATAGCTGCTTGATACTCATTTGGGTTTGATAATCTTTGGGATATAGTATACAATAATCTTCTAGGAACTATACCGGATGGATTTAATGGATTTACTCCATTTGGATTAGGAATTAGATCGGGAAAACCTGTCCTTCTATAATCATTCCATATCTGCATCGGGGCTTGTCCATACATAGCCTTATATTTTTCAAGAATGATGGTTTGAATACTTATAGATGGCAAATTATTTAAATACTCGTCAATTTCAGATGAAGTAATTCCTAAATACGTCATATTAGCTCTTACCGCTTCTTCTAAGGCTTCTGTTCCATCCTCCCCAGTTCTTGCTAAAGCTTCCGCTTCAATAAACTTCGTTTCTGAGTAACTAATCACTGGACTTGGACTATTCAATTGAGCCCAAAATAAATCAGGATTATTAGCTTGGAAATAAAGGAAATTCCCCCCATCTGTCTCAGTCATATATAAGTCCATTCTTGGATCTCCCATCATTAAATTGACAAAGAAATCATCAATTATTATAGTATTAATTCTTTGGAAGCCAAACAAAGCCAGTGGATTTCCACCGTTTTGAGTATTTTCAAATTGAAAGTTCAGTTGTTCTGTATTGCTGGAAACGGCCATATCTAACTCGTCAAGGGCTAATTGTGCAGCATTGGGATTTACGCTGGTTTGTTCAAGATAAAACCTAGCTTTTAAAGAATGAGCTGCACTTATCCACTGTTCGTTACTCCCATTTAATAAATCACCTTGAATACCAGAAATATCGTCCGCATTAAGATCATCTATTGCTTCGGAAAGAAGCATTTGGATTGAAGCATAAATTTCTTCCTGATCATCGTATTTTGGAGATAGATTTTCTTGTCCTAAAAATGCCTCAGAATAAGGGACATCCCCCCAAGCATTGGTAACTAACCCCAGATTAATCGCCATATATATTTTTGCAATTCCTCTTGTGTTTAAAGCATTTGTCATTGTAGCACGTTCAATAATATCTGCGGCATCGCGCATGGATCCTGTGTAAAAACCGAGATTCCACACAGCATCCGGTTCACTTTCCCCAATTACATAAGAGGTGTACTCAAGTTGCTGAGCGTCAAAACCCTGCCATTGCTGCATTATTATACCTGCATATCTCCCAAGTTCAGAAACAATATTTCGGTGAGTTTGGGTTTGCATTGCAGGAACGATTGCAACTAATGGCACGCTTTCTCCCCCAGGCCTAGTTGGATCTTGGTTCAGGTCATCATATTCACAGGAAACCAATAGCGAGATGCTAAATAAAACTGTGAAAAATACTGTTGTTAATTTGTAATATTTCATAGTATTTTTTAATTAAAAATTAAGTTTGAACGTTAATGCATAACTTTTTGTATTCGGCTGGTTGAAGTAATCTAACCCTATCGCATTACTGGCTCCCGTGAGGTTAGTTTCTGGATCGACTCCGGGATAATCAGTAATCAAAAATAAATTTCTTCCAGAGGCAGTTATTGAACCAGAGTTCAAAAATGTGGCGTCAAGAAGGGAACTTGGAAGCTGATAAGTGAGGCTTGCTTCCCTTAACCTAACCCAGGATGTATCGAATACATAATCTTCATTTACACCCCCAAACCCGTAACGTGTCCAGCGATAAGAATTAATTCCATTTTCAGGATTGGCTAACGCAACTTCTGTCGTATTAGGTTGCCCCGTATTTACGTTAACCCCTTCAAAAACATAATCTGTAATTGTCCTTTGCTCAGCTGTAACCTGTGAGGTGCCAAAATAATCAATAACTGCACAGGTACCACACCAAACATCTCCCCCTTGCCTTACATCTAATAAAGCTGATAATGAGAAATTTTTATAAGACAATGTGTTTCTTATTCCCGCGTTCCAATCTGGGATGGGATCCCCAATTACACCTTCTTCTGTATCTACCAGAGGGTATCCACTATCATCTATTAATAATTCCCCATTTTCATTTCTTGCGAATCTCGAACCAAAAATTACACCATACGATTCCCCAACTATAACTCTGGATGAAGCGCTTATATCCTGCAACGTTACTGATTCAACATTTTCTGCAAGTTTTAATGTGGTATTTTCATAAGTAGTCCAATTTATATCAATATTCCAATTGAAATTGTCGGTTCTTATAGGATTAATAAAAGCTAAAACTTCCCATCCTTCATTGGAGATGACCCCAGCATTAATTACTCGTGATGTAAAACCTGTTACTGCTGGTTGATCTACCGATATAATTTGATCTGTAGTCTCTTTATTATAATAAGTAAGATCCAACCTGAACCTCGAATCCCAAAATCTAAACTCGGCGCCTAATTCATATTCTTTGGTAGATTCGGGTCTTATTTCAGCATTTCCTAATTGCTCAGCTCTTTCAAAAGCTACAGTTGAGAATATTGGGAATTGGTTACCACTTACAAAACCGCCTGGTCCAGCATTTGCTGCATTGTAATAAGTTAGCGTACCGAACGCTGGAGCATCATTACCGGTTTTACCATACGACCCTCTTAATTTCGCGTAATTTAAAAAACCTGGTTTCAGTAATTCAGAGAACACAAAGGAACCTCCGACACTATAGGATATGAAATCATTGTTGTCATCAGGTAAAGTTGAGGACCAGTCATTCCGAAAAGCTCCATTTATAAATAACATATTATTATATCCCAGTTTAATATCTGCTAATAAAGCATCCAGTTGTTTTCTTCCAACATCTTCAAAAACTGACTGACTGGCCGTGTTGGAAACTTGAAAGAAACCTGGTATAGTCAAATTATTTCCAATTGCTTGACGTGTTAATGATTCTGTCTTGAATCCGTCATAACCGAACACACCATTAAAAGTTATATCATCTGATATGTCTTTTTCAATGAGTAGTAATAGCTGTGAATTTATATCCTCACTAAAAAGTGTTAGATCTGAAACCTGACCTTGTGGGTTACCGGCAGAGTTAATATCCACTCCTGCTTTTCTAACATCTGAATACTGATCATAACCTAATGTTCCTCGAAGGGTAGCCCAGTCCAGAGGTCTGTATTCAAATGATAAACGTCCAATAAAACGTTTTACATCATCTGTAGAAGGGTTTTTTGCAATAGTCCAGTATGGATTATCATAAATTCCGGCGCGATAACTTCTCTGGCCGCCATCTGGTAATAGATATGTACTTGTTGTATTTGCTGCATCTCTACCAGTTAAACCATTACCGTTATCAAAGGAGGGTGTAGTTCTTAGTAAACCAAGCATTACACCTGATACATTTGATCCCCTCTGTACTCTACTTCCTCCTGATGTAACATAATTTCCACTTGCAGAAAGTTCAAAATCATCTCTTAGTTTTGCACTAACATCAGCTCTAAATGACTTTCTATTAAATTCTTCCACTGGAACAATTCCTGTTTGATTTAGTAGTCCTCCAGACACATAGTATTTAATTCTGTCTGAACCTCCTCGAACAGAAACATTTTCCTCATTAAGGACACCTGTAACAAAAAAATCGTAGTGATCGTATGCATTAGCAGGCATTCCATTACCTTCTCCTTCAGGAACCAGACGTCCAAATCTACCATATGGGTAAGAGGTATCCCCGTCATATTCTAGACTAGAAATTCTTGGCCCCCAACTAAACCCGTCACCAGTCTCGGGCCCCCTATATGTAGTAACTCCATCAATAGGTCGTCCTTGTGCAAATTCTTTTTGTAGGTTAGGGAGTTGACTTACTTCACTAAATTGAATCGTCGATGAAACCGCCACGGTGGGCGCACCAGTTTGACCTTTTTTTGTGGTAATGATAATAACACCATTTGCGGCTCTAAGTCCATAGAGGGTTTGAGCAGCTGTTCCTTTTAACACATCAATGGAAGCAATATCGTTTTGATTTATATCTATTGCTCTATTGGAATTGTCTGCACCTCCTGTCCCATTCCCTACTGATGAATTATCAATTGGCACACCATCCACAATAAACAATGGGCTATTTGATCGATTGATAGAAGTATTACCTCTAATTCTTATATTAGAAGAAGCTCCAACAGAACCCGAAGAACTTACAACACTAACACCTGCTGCTTTCGATGCTAGCGAATTAACAAGATTGGTTTCTCCAGTATTTTCAATGTCCTCTGCGGTCACATTCTCCACAGCATAGCTGACTGACCGGGGAGTACTTTTTACTCCAAGAGCCGTAACAACAACTTCTTCCAGAGTTGCTGAATCCGGGCTCATCACGACATTTATAGTTCTTCGATCACCCACCGGATATTCAGTAGTTTGCAATCCGACGAATGAAAATATTAATATGTCTTCTTGAAAAGCTTCAATAGAATAATTTCCATCAAAATCTGTTTGAGTTCCTGCAGAACTTCCTTTAATTATAACATTAACGCCAGGCAGAGGCAAACCATATTGATTTGTCACCTTACCCGACACCATAAATTGGGCGTTAAGTTTATTCACAGTGTTACTTGTCGAATCCTGGGAAAAATTCCCTTCGGCCTTTCGTTTTTTTAAAATTATCTGCTTATTTACCACTTGCCATTCCACATTTGTATCTGAAAACAGTTCCGTAAGCACTGTTTCAATTTTTTGTTTTTCCATCTTTATGGAAACCTCTTTATCTAAGGCCACCTCCTTTCTATTTAATAAAAATTTGAAATCGGAATGGGACTCTATTTCTCGGATAACTTCAGCCACAGTCGCATTTGGCATATACAAGGTGATTTTCTTATTCTGGGAGTAGGTATTCGCATGAATTTGAAAGAGGGTAACTATAGTTAGAAACACTGTAAGTTTCATTTTCAGGTCAACCTTTAGTTGATATGGTATAATACAATCGATAAAATAAGAGTTTTTCATAATTTAACATTCTTTAAATTGGTAATAATATTCAAACTATAGGAAGTAATTATTGGTTTAATAATTTTGTATATAGAGACTAGTTTTGGGTTACCGGATAAATACTTTATTATTTTCTATTTCGTACTTGAATGCATAGCTTTTATTAAACGATTCCAAGACATCTTCAATAGTTTCAATATCGAAAGTGGCATCGAACAGTTGCTTATCAAGATCTTTGTTTAAGTTCTGTATGGATACGTTGTATTTTCGTTCCAAAGCATGTCTAATTTTTAGGAAACTTGTGTTGCGAAAAATAAGTTTGCCCTGTATCCAGGCGGTATAGATTTCGGTATCTACACTTTGGATGGTAATGTCATTTCCTGCTTTCTGCCACTCGGCCTTAAAGCCAGGCTCTAGAACGATTCCTTCCTCATGTTTTCTATCTTTAACTCTAGTATTGATTTCAACCGATCCCTCGACCAGAACAGTATTTATATTTGAGTCTTCGGGATAATGAGATACGTTGAAACTGGTTCCCAACACTTTAATATTTAGTTCATCCGCATAAACCATAAAAGGATGCTTCTTGTCTTTCGTTACATTGAAATAAGCTTCTCCAGTCAAAAAAACGGTTCGGTCAAATCCCTCTAAAAACTGCACCGGATACCGCAAAGAGGTACCAGAGTTCAAAAAAACTTGTGTCCCATCGGACAGGGTTACATCGAAGCGTCGGCCGTAAGGTACTTTTAAAGTATTGTAAACAATTTTATTTACCTCAGGATCTTTAGTAATAGGGTCTACGGATTTCGCATATGTCAATTTGGACATATATTGAGTACCGATTACATTGCCATGGGCATCCTTTACTTCTCCAAACATTAAGGGATCTAAGGTTTTAACAGTTCCATTATCCAGAGTGATGGTGATGGCTTCTTCCTTGGGTTCAATTTTACCTGGGTTATTGCCTTGATTTTGCTGGAAAAAATAGCCGAGAACCAAAAACACAAGACCGACGGCTGCATATTTCATTAACGATCGAACTTTTCGGTAGGGAAACACGTATTTATCTCTTTTCATTCTTTTTTTAAGAATTTCCTTAATTTGTTTAACATCCGGTTTCACCATAGCAGTATTTATTTCGTAATGCGTGCGGACAAATTCTGTAAAAACCTGTTCGTTACCTTTAACCAAAATCCAATCGGATAATTCATTCAAATCTTCTACAGTTGCTTCTTTCAAAAGGTATTTTACAATTCGGTTTTCAGGTTTCGAGACGATCATATATTGGCTGGATCTTTATAGTTAAGACAAAGCTAATTCCCAATACCCTAACTTTTTATTTACTTTTTTAACATTTAATTATATATTTATGAAATAATTAATGATAAAACTATGGAGGAAAATGAAATGAGCGAATTGATAGAACGGTTGAAAAAAGGAGAGGAAGAGGCATTCATTCAGCTTGTCGATTTATACAATGCAAGGCTGTTCGGTTATGCATTGACACTAACTAACGACCAGGCCTTAGCTCAGGATATTATTCAGAATGTCTTTTTACGCACATGGGAAAGACGTAGAAAATTGCAAATAGCTACTTCCTCCCTGAAGAATTTTTTATTTAAATCCGTTTACAACGAATTCATCAACCAATACAAGAAAAACCGTTCGACCATGGCCTTAGAACAGAAATATTTCGAAGCCTTGGACAAGGCAGTGCAATACCACAGCGAAACCTCTTGGGAGAAAATCATGACCAGAATTACCAAAGAAATCGAAAACTTGCCCCCAAAATGTCGAGAAGTTTTGTTGCTTAGCAGAAAAGAGGGCTTAACCAATCTTGAAATTTCAGAGTATTTAAAAGTTTCAATAAAAACCGTAGAAGCGCATTTAACTAAAGCTTTTGGAGTGCTGCGAAATAGACTGGGCGAAGAATATAGAACATTTTTGTTTGTGCTGTTCGGTAGGAAGGGATTCCAGATTTAGTCATACACGAATTAAAATAAATAAAGAGTAAGCAGGACTATATTATAAACTGTGTAAATGGAAATTATTATTCAACTGTGAGTTTTTATAGCAATTCAAAGGTGTTGACGAGCTCACCGGCTTTTTAAAATCATGGGATAGTGTGGCATTGAAAATATGCTGATAGGAGAACTGGATGATTCCTTGGCTAGGATTAAAATTAAAGGTCCGGCAATCACAACACTAGAAATGGTTTTGGTAAAAAAAGATTTGCGCCTTCTTAAAGCCCCGTATATCCCGCTTTTCAAATATCAGAATGCCTTTTTTTGCCTCTCTTGATCCAATACAGTAATATTGTTTAGGATTAATAACATCCTTATATTTTTATACACTATAAGAATTAGCTAAAAAAATATCAAAGAGATTAGGAGGTTTACAACTTTGAAATCTCTAATTCCACCATCTCCCGAATCATAAAAAATCACTAAAGATTTTGTGGGTTGGTAAAAACCCCCATTAAAACCAGGATACCTGACCGTTTGGATGTATAGAAATTTCCTTTCGGATTTTTGAGAACTCTGCAAGAAAGTAAATATTGAGGCAGGACTTCCCAGAGATCGAAAAAAATTAGGCTTAGGCTGGGCAAAATATGTATCCTTGGCTTTGGATTAGGGTATACGATCCTTGTGTATCCCATATTTACTCATTAAAAATATGTTAACCTAAACGGTTTTACCAGTATTTCCGAATGTTTTCCTTGAACCAAAAACCCAAAATTAATTCGCCATAACAAATTTAAAACTCTTGTATTAATGATGCTGAATATAAAGTCTTTTCAGAAGCTCAACTTTTTATGGATCTTTGCAGAGGTATAGGCTTAACCATCGGTAATAAGAAATGAACATAGTCTCCCTTTGTTCCAATTCCATAGGAATGAATTTCTTATAGTCTGAATTACCAAACATTTTTTTCAAAAACCTATCATAACTAAAATGCGAAACTTAATTGTTCATACGATAAGATAGAACCACATTGAAAAACGGTGCCTCATACATATATAAAACGTTAGCTAAACCCTTAAAGATTACTTATTTTTTTCTTAATTATTGAAGTATGGATCCTATAATGAAATAAGGATGCTTTTATTTTAGAAAATTAGGAGCTATTTTTTTAATTTGCTGCTCCACAAGTTTTGCCTCATTTTTCTTACCTTTAGAAAAAAGTTCTATGTATCTGGAATAAAGCATGCCAACTTTAATATATTTTTTCTCATCTGGAGGTAATTCTGAAAGATAGGGATCACTTTTGGGTGGTAGTTCTGATGTTATCATTTCAGTTAATTTTTCCAATTCTTCTCCTACTAAATATTTTCCCTGGAGCGCATTTGCCTGTTGGGAAAATTTAGGAGCTTTAAATTCTACCACACGCTTATCATCTGTATTAAGTATATAATTATCCAAGTTATTTTTCAAGACCTTTAAATTTCCTATATAAAATAAGCCTACCATGTGTTGATAAGCATCATTTTTTTCTACCCTATTATTTTTAAAAATCTTCGAAATATTTTCCTTTAGAGATTGTTGGGCTAGTTTAGCATTTAAGTCCTGGCCTATTAAAGCAATACTTGGCCTGGTACTATTAAAATCGGCACGCCAAACAGTTACCTGTGGGAAAACTGAAGAAAAAGTAGCAGCTATAGTATTAAAATCCTCTGGGGTTAACTGATACATTGGTAACCATTGAGCAAATAGACCACCAGGATTTAAAGTCTTCTTAATTTGTTGAAAATTTTCTACAGTATAAAGGCTTCCTGTACCGGCATGCCAGGGCGTAAAAAGATCTCCTATAATTACATCAAAAGATTCATTAGTGCCAAGTACATAGTTGCGTGCATCATCTTTAAGTATGTCTACGCGATCATCAGTAAATAATCCATTAGTCCAGGAAGAGAAATATTTTTTTGCTGCGGTGACTATGTTTCCTATAAGTTCAACAACCACAACTTTACTTACTGTATGATCTAAAGAAGCGCCTGCCGTTATGCCGGTGCCCATACCAAGGAATAATACTTTTTTTGGGGAAGGATGAACAAAAAGAGGTATATGTGCCTGCATTTGTTCGACTAAAAGAGACTCTGAATCGCCCAGGATATAAAAATTATCCAATCTCATTTGAAGGTTGTTTTCCGACTTGGTGATGGACACCACTCCATTATTGGAATTCCAGTATTCCAATAATTTTTCCTGAGGCCTTAATTGTACTATGGCAGGGTCTTTAATAAAAAATATCCCACCAATAATTATTACGGTTAAAAAGCTCCATTTAACTTTCTTGGAAATATCTAAAGATAGTGATATGTAAAGCGCCAACACGGCATATAAAATAGCAATAAGTTTAATGCTGACCCACAATCCAAATAATTGTAAAAATATAAAACCTGCGAGGAGCGGGCCTAAAAAACTACCTAAAGAATTAAAAAGTATTAACCTGCCTACAAATTTTCCTGGCTCTCTAAATTTTAAGGGAGCTGCCTTCAGTAGGAAGGGAAAAATAGTTCCCAATAAGGTGGCCGGGAGTACGACGATAGAAATACTTAATTTAAAAACTTCAACTAAATAAACAGGCCATGAAGCATATGGAGCTATATATTCCAGTCCATCTGTATATATATTAAAAATTATGGGAGAAATTCCAATTGTTAGGGAACTGAATAAAAGGAATAGGAATAATATTTCTTTTGACCCATAGTTTGTTTGTGCAAGTCTATTCGCAATGATTCCCCCAAAGCCTAATGAAATTAGAAAAACCACAAGTATAGCAGAAAATGAATAGACTGAATTTTGCAGAACCTGAGCAAACATTCTAAACAATAAGAGTTCTAAAGAAAGGGCAAGAAAACCAGAAGACAACGCCAATATAATAAATTGTGGAGTAGATAGATGATTCTTATAGACTGTATTATCACTTTCTTCTACTTTATTTTTGGGTCCAGCATCCAATTTTATAGGAAGTCCACTTTCTTTATTCTTAAACTTATCACATAATATCATTGCGAGTACACCTACACTAAAAGATAAAGTAATTGCCAAAATATAAGTTACTTGCATTCCAAATTTTTCGATCAAATAGAAACCGGTCAAAAAAGCCCCAATAGCTGCTCCAACAGTATTTAATGTATACAAGACCGTTCCTCTTTTTTCAAGGTTTTTTCGTTGCTTACCTACGTATTTTGACAACAGTGGAAAGGTTCCTCCCATAAGGATAGTAGGAATGATGAGAAGGAATGTACTGAACAAGAACTTTAGTAAAATTATCCAATATGGATTTCCCCCTGTCACAGAATACAATAGATTATAGTTTCCTTTATAAATTTCAATAGCCGGCAAAAGAAGCAAGCCAGAGATAGCTATACCAATTTCAATTAATCCATAAGTAAATAATGGCTTTTTAATTTTCACAGATTTGTTCCCCCAATACCATCCGCCTATGGCGATGCCCATAAAAAAGGTTGCGAGGGTGGTAGCTGTTGCATAAGAGGCATTTCCAAAAATTAAACTCAACTGGTACATCCAAGCAATTTGCAGTATTAGTGCAGATATCCCAGAAAAAAAGAATAAACAATAAATTAGCACCAAATGTATTGATCTCATTTATATAAGTTTATTTTTAAGCATAAGCATCCGTCTCTAAGTTTTACAATGTACCAAAGGAGCTTAAAAGCCCCCTCGAAATATAAAGATGATTTAATTATGGATTACGGTCTAAACAACCTTGGTAATTAGGATTATTGGCTTCAGACTGAGGGATAGGAAATGTCATATTAGGGCCATATTCCCCACCTTTAAAGTAAGCTCCCGAGGGGAAAACCTCTGAAACTTCTCTATTGTAAATCCTAACAAGCCTACGCATATCACCTAATCTATGCCCGGTACTAAACAACCAAAAAGCTCTTTCTTTAAAATGAAATTCCCTTAGTTGGGTTTCACTCATTTCCGATAAATCTACTGGAGTAAGCCCAATCCTGGCCCTTAAGTTATTATGGATTTCTTCTACCGCCTCCTTGGCATTTTCAGCTACCAGAGCTTCAGCTTCAATCAACCTTGCCTCTATGCCTGAGGCCAAGACTACAGGTTCGCCGGGTGAAGGATACTTTAATTGATTGTAATAGATTGTGACATCGTCCTGGCCTAAATCATCACCACCATCCCAGGGGGTCCTGGGATCCATTTCACTTCTAAATAAAAGACCATTCCCGCCTTTCTCGTCTGCAATAGAAAATTGCCTACGAACAGTAGTCATAGTATAAATTCCATTTTCCTGCCTTCTGGAATTTATAGAGTGTTCAATATTATATACAAAATCTGTGGAAACTGATGACAATTCATTAGCAGCTTCCGTCAAATTACCTAACCCAAGCAATGCCCTGGCCTTCCCCACTTTTCCTAAATTAGAATATCGCTCATTTCCTGTAGCAATGGCATTATCAAAACGCGAAATAGCAGTTTCAAACATTTCTTGAGTAGTAAGGGGCACTCCAAATTCAAGCTCTCCACCATCTGTTGGAGCCCTGCTGAAAGGTACTCCGGAACAAAAGGTTTCTGCAAACAAAGTATAGGAAAAACCAACAATACTTTGCATTTCGCTCTCAAGATTTGGATCTCCCCCTAATTCTGAAATCATGCTGATGGTTGCTTCTGCTGAAGCCCTGGCACGATGCAAATTACCATATATTACGTCAACATCTCCATTGGTGTTTTGAACCAATCTCGTATCTGCTTCACGGCGGGTAGGAAATGTACCGGAATAATAATATTCATCGGTCATTAATCCACTCATTACAATAAGGCCCGTGGTGCCCCCGTGTCCCGCTGATGAACCACTCATAGCTATTGCAAAATCACCTAAAGACCCGGCCCTTAAAGTGGCTATACCAGCTTCACTATCCAAGGATTCTGGCGTCACTATATCGGGATCCGTAACCTCTACAATAGAATCACAACTAGTCAAACCAAAGAAAAGGATTACGAGCAACGTGTATAAAGAGCGACAATGAATTTTCATAATTTTATTTATTATTTTCATAGTAGTTTTTGTTTAAAATGTTAAGTTTAGACGAGCCTTCCATGATCTCACGGGAGGTTGGCTTAAAAATTCCTCGGTCACAAAATTATTTTGACCTGCGGAACTTATTTCCGGATCAAGTCCAGAATAATCGGTCCAAAGTCCAAGGTTTTGTCCAGATACTGTAAAGCTTAAATTTGAAAAGCCAATATTTTTGATTAGTTCTCTGGAGAAGTTATATGTCAAAGAGAGTTCCCTTAATCGTAGGAACGAGGCATCTTCGATATAGCCGGCATCAGTCCCATAGAACTTAGATGCAATAGCTCTTGCTTGCCCTTCTAGAGATGATGAAGGATCATTCAACTCCCTGGTATTATTATTTCCATTTCGCCATGAGGCGGTATTATTATACAACTTCTGTCCTCCTCTGTAATTTAACAAGCCTTGGAGAATTATCCTTTCTCTAAACAATCCTAATTCAGGTGTAACGGATATGTCTGTAGTAGCAAAAGGAGTTCCTAAATAAGTTAATTCTCCTACTTGAACTTCGTCGATTGCAATCAGCCCGTCACCATTAGCGTCATTAAAAGTATATTGTTCATCCCAGTATCCTCCTAAAGGATAGCCCTCTACATGGCGCTGGACTCCAAAAATAACTGGTTGAATACCGTCACCAAGTCGTACCAGTTCATTGTCTATAAATGAAGCTATAAAGTTTAAATTAAAGTAGGTGGTTTCTGTTTCTAAAATACGTAGATCTAAAGCTACTTCAACACCGGTATTTTTCACTGAACCTAAGTTCTCAAACCTACCTTCTCCTACTCCAAGAGATAACGGTAACTGCCTAAAAATCAACGCATCATCAGTTTCCTTATTAAAATATGTTAGCTCTAAATTTATACGGTTAGTGAAAAAGGAGGCGTCCAGCCCCAATTCAATTTCACTAGATCGTTCCGGTTTTAAATTTGCATTTCCAACACTGCCAAAAGTAACTCCTGTTACATTTTGTCCCCCATCTACTGTCGCGGCAATTGGAGTAAAAAACCTGAGTGCATCATTAGTCCCTGGTTGAACGCCAGATGCCCCCCATGCACCTCTTAAGCGAAGTGAATTTAACCAGTCTCCTGTTTCAAAAAATGATTCTTTTGTAATTAACCATGAAGCACTTACTTTAGGGTAAATTACCGCATCGAAAGAAGCTCCAAATGCACTTCCTCTATCAGCACGGAGGGCTCCTGTAATGTAAAGTTTTTCATCAAAACCTACTTGCTCTTCCACAAAAACCCCCACTGTCCGTGATTCTACGGTTTGTTCTGAACTTTCTGTTACGGCAGCACCTGCGATTGACCTACTCCCAGCAACTATCTGAAAACCAGAAGCAAGTGTGCCCTGCGTTAGATTTTGTAGATATTGAAACCCTATTGAACTTCTTGAACTTATGTTCTTCCATATGTTGGCCTCATATGAACCTACAGCATCCAAGGTATAAACGAATTCATTAAACCTGTTGGAAAATTTGGCGCCCTCATCATAATTAAGGAAAGCAGGAGCCTCTCCGGTGGGAAAGAATTGACTATCCCACCTGGAAGTAAAGTCAAGGCCCCCGGCTAATCTAAAGGTTAAATTGTCATTTGGAGTCCAATTAGTATTAAGCCCGGTAGTATAACGGTTTATACGCTGTCTTGTATCAATGGTGAACAATTCCTCTGGTGTAAATTCCCCCCATCCATTATTAACATCCCGGGTTGCATTCCCACTGAGCCCCTGGGACATAAGTGCCAATGAGAAATTATCATTGAGTGGCAATTCTAAATCACTATTGGTATATCCTGTGGTAATATTTATTTTTAGTTCATCGGTAATATCTGTACCTAAATTGGCACGAAAATTTGTTCGGCGAATATTACTCACTGGTAGTACCCCTTCATTATCTCCGAAATTACCCGATACATAATAATTTATTTTTTCGGTGCCTCCTGAAACACTAAGCCCAACCCCATATGAATTCCCGGTTCTAAATGGTGAAGTGTCGGGATCGTTTAGAGGTTGAAAAGAATTAATGATGCTTGGTGTAAACTCTCCTTCTGCGGCTTCAAAATTGAAACCAGGATTGCCTGCGGCATCTAGGGCTTGGTAATTCTTTGGGTAGTCACCAATATCTTGAACTAACCCACTTTCCAGATAAGCGGACCATCTGGCTTTTCCAAATTTTCCTTTTTTAGTAGTTACTAAAATAACACCGTTAGCTGCGATGGAACCGTATAGAGTTGCTGCAGAGGGTCCTTTAATAATCTCTATGGATTCTATATCTTCTGGATTTATATCGTTAAATCTTGAAGGGGATTGACCACCAGTTTCAAACGAAATGGAATTAGATTGATTATTAATTAATACCCCATCAACATATATTACAGGCTCATTCGATAAAGAAGCACTATTAGATCCTCTAATCCGGATGCGAGAACCCATGCCGGTAGATCCGCCGCTATTATAAATTTGCACCCCGGAAGCCTGTCCCTGGATTAGATCAGAAACATTGTTGATGGGCCGCTCTTTTACATCATCACTTACTTGTAACTGTGAAATTGCATTACCTATTTCTACCCTTTTTTTGGTACCGGTAGCCGTCACAATAACTTCGTCCAAAGACTGCGAATCTGTCTTCATAACAACATTTAGAACGGTTTGGTCGCCTACGGTCTTACGAGCTGTCTTCATTCCTAAAAATTTAAACAAAAGCACAGATTCATTGGAGGGGGCTTCAATAGAATAATTCCCGTCAAAGTTTGTAGTAGCACCTATTGTAGTACCCTCAACAGTAATATTTACACCTGGTAAAGGCATTCCATTATCATCGGTCACAGTCCCAGTAATCACCTGTTGAAATACCTTTTTATTTCTTTGTTCGACGTTGTAAGAAGTAACTTTATTCAGATCAGATTTTAGGATTATTTGTTTATTAATAACTTGAAAAGTAATTCCTGTATCAAGGAATATATTCCTGAGGACTCGAGAAATAGGTTCTTTAACATAATTCACAGAAATTTTTCTTTCAAAATCAATTTCTTTACTATTATATAAGAATTTGAATTCACTAAGTGTTTCAATTTTTTTTAATACTTCTTCTATACTTTTTTCCTCAAGTTGTAGGGTGACTTTAGCATTCTGAGAATAGCTATTGGCCTGGACCTGAACAATCATTATAAAGAGGAAAAAGAATGTGAGCCTCATTTGTAATTTAAATTTGTTAGAATAATCAAATATCCCCCAAGGGTGTGTGCGGTTTTTCATATTTTTGAATTGGTTTGTGGTTTTACTTCGAGTTTAATCACATAATCTACCCGGGGAATGGTGCAACATTCCCTGGGTTTTTATATTTCTTTAATTAGTTCTTTCATATGCTTATTCAAATTTTAGTTAATAATTATCTTGTTTTTAGAGCGAATAAAATTAATGGGATAACTCTTATCAAAAGCGTTTAGAACCTCTTCTATAGTTTCAATATCGAAGCTGGCAGTAAATATTTCCTGATCTAATTTTTTATCATGATTTATAATTGTGACATTATAGTGCCTTTCGAGTTTCTTTACAATATCCCCAAAAGGAATGTGGTTGAATACTATTTTTCCGGTTATCCAGGCGGTATAATTAGAAGTGTCTATTTCTTTATATGAAAAGTCCGCTTTGTCCTTGCTCCACACAGCCATATAACCCGGGTTTAAAATAGAAAGATTTTCTTCTTCCAGGCTTCTGCCTTTAGGTGCTAAACCAATAGATCCCTCTACTAAAACAGTATTGATGTTAGATTCGTTTGCATAAGCTGAAACATTAAATTTAGTACCTATAACTTTAATTTTCGGTCCATTGGTATTTACAACAAATGGGTGTAAAGAATCTTTGGCAACCTCAAAAAAAGCTTCACCCGTTAAAAAAACTTCCCTTTTTTTTCCTTTTACAAAAACATTCGGAAATTTTATGGAACTACCGGCATTCATATGGATTTTTGTTCCGTCGGAAAGACTTAAAGAGAACCTTTTACCATAGGGAATGGAGAGGGTACTATATGAAATTTTAGTAACCTGCGAATTACTTTTATAAATTAGTTCATTCCCCTCCTGTCTTACTACTGGCTGATTATTATTGCTTTTTATATTTATATTTTGGAATTCTGAAAGGACTTTTGGAGCCTCGCCATCAATTTCCAGAGAAATTAAGTTATTGGGAGTTTGTTCCTCTTTAGGAAAACCACTGGAAAAAATGAAATCTTCATGGAAATAATATCCTACACTTAGGAAAAACACAGCAATTGCCGCATATTTAGCTAATGTTCTTAAGTTTAACTTATATTTTAAGGATTTATCCTTTCTAATTTTATCTAAAAGCAATTTTTTAGATTTATCACTGTCATAGTTATTCATACAACGATTTATTGCAAAATTTAATAAAGAACTATTCTTGAATATTTTATCATTAGATGTAGAATCTATTTCATCTACAAGTGCGTCTAGTTCTTTTGCATTAATAATGGAACAGAAATATTTGATTGATAAAATCTCAAATTCTTTTAACTTCATATAAATCGGTTTCTATATCTAAAACGTATCTAAAAATTAAAACCCTAACTTTTTATTATTTTTTTTTAATATTTTTACAAAAATTATGATAATTATGCTGGAAAACGAAATTGATTCTAAACAATTTAGTAAGAATGCACTACTTATTTCAGAATTAAAAACGGGAAACGAAAAAGCCTATACTCACTTGGTTGACCAATATCACGAACCATTATGTGCGTATGCTTATAGTCTCATTAATGATAGAGATATTGCCCAGGATATCGTCCAGAATGTTTTTGTTAAAATTTACGAAAAACGCAAATCATTAAAAGAAGACTTTATAATAGAGAGGTTCTTATACAAATCGGTTTTTAACGAATTTATAGATCAGTATAGGAAAAATAAGCTGGTTACAAAATTAGAAAAAAAGCACATTGAAGCTTTACACGAGTATTTTGAAAGTGAAGATGGAAAGCTAGAAGCGCTTTTCACCATGGTCCAAACAGAAATTGATAATTTGCCTCCAAAGTGTAAAAGAATTTTTGTTTTAAGTAAAAAAGAAGGACTTTCCAATAAAGAGATTTCAAACCATCTTAGTATTTCTATAAAAACGGTTGAAGCACATATAACTAAAGCTTTTTTTTTGATTAGAGAACGAATAGATCTTTCCTCTCGGCAGGAACTTATATTAACCTTATTGTTTAAAGGTTATAGCTATAGTTAAGCCTTTCTACAAATTACCTTTTGTACTCCTGAAACTGGGGAGTTATAGATTTTTCAACTATAAATTTATCTTTACCCTATTTGGTAAATAGGGTAAAGATAATTCAGTTTCAACTAGTTTGCGCTCGCTGCCTGTGAGACAGTAAAGTCAAATTTGGCTGCAATAGCTTCAGAAATTCTATCAATGGTGGCCGGTTTCAGATCCCAAAAACCATTAGGCCCATCACCCAAAAGAGACGAGGTAAAACCATTTACCTCACTTTTAGTAAAAAAAGTAGTACCGGTGTTGTTATTTCTGCTAAAACGTAAACTAAAAACAAATCCGTAGCCTTCGGAGAGGTTTTGGAATGCGCCACCAAAATCTCCATTTGTAAGCAAATTTTTACCTTGTTGCAAATAGTAAACCGCACGTATTGCCATTAATTCCGATATTTTTTGTCTTATAATAGCAGCTTGAGCATCCCGAACTGTATAATCTTTCGCTACTATCGCGGCACGACCTAATTTGAAGGCATCAAAAATATCAGCAGCAAAAGTAGAGAAATCAGGATCTTCGTTCACTGTGCCTAAATAATTATTTAAAAAGCTATCATCCTTTCCGATCGTAGCATTAGGATTGGCCGGATCAACAGATGTCCCATAAAGGTAACCATAGGCTTCATCCCAATTATGTTCCATAGTGGTAAAAACCTCTCCTTCTTCAGTAACTCCGTTATTATTGTCCTCCACTTTATTGGGAGCATCAAGAACTGAAGTACTTAGATAGTTGTTCAGCATCTGATCGGCCATCAGTGAGCCAATGAGGCTTTTAGCAAATATTTGAGTGTAGACCAGTCCCTGATTATTAACATACCGGGTTTTAGCACCATCTCCAAGCTGACCTGCACTACCTGCGGTTGCCAATACATTCTGGTTTGGAAATACCTCATTGATCTGACCAGAAATATAACTGTCAAAAAGAGCCTTGATTGCTGCTGATTCGGTTGTATTCGCACTAAAATAATCTTGAGACGCGGCAGTTTTACCACGAACACTTTTATCTGATGCATTTAGGTTCTCATTTGTGAAATTAGTATTTCCTTCTTGATGATCATACATTGCCTGTAATGATAACTCCGTTGTATTTTCAAAATCTGTGAAGGCGTTCAGTACTTCCTCTGCCATTAAGATTCGAGTTGTCTGACCGGTAAAATTTACAGTAGATTGTCCATCTCGCTCGAAGGTATAATCCGCTGGGGTTGCAAAGTTTGGGGGTTGGGTACTCGGTGCATCATCTTCAGAACATGAAACTAGGATAAGACTTAAAATGATAGCTGTAAAAAATGATTTTTTCATTATTATTTTTATTTAGATTTAATAAACAAATATAAAAGGAACGCTTGAAAGTTTAAAATTAATTTAGATTAAATTTAAATAGTGATATGCAAAAAAGTTTCTCGCTTTAGAACTATTATCTTTACCCTTGATGAGTACGGTTTTATAACCAGACTCAAAACCCATCGCATTTATGCGGATGAGAATAAATTATATTAAAAATTCTCGTATATAATGGGTTTTTTAATATATCATAAAATGAGTTTGATTATAACCTCAATTAGTAACATTCCTTCCTCTATATTGATACAGGTGTTTATAAAAAAAGTGAAAATTTAATTCAATCTAGTGGGAGTTAAAAAGGGATAGCTTGTTGTATGTCTTTAATCGTATTTAGACTATACCCAGTTAATATTGGTCCAAGAAAATAAGAATGGCGAGCAGTAGGCTAATTGTTCGCCACCAGGTTAAAATAAGGTCATAGATAGAAAATAATTATTTCGTATTTCTAGAAGAAGTATGTATTTTGGTAATTTTCCAATTTCCATACATCTTCTTTAAGATAGACGTTGCCACCCCTTTTTTCTTTATAGTCCTTGTATCATCTTTGTCATCTGGTTAAAGCACGATGTTATAAATATAAGTTTCTGTAGCAAACGCATAAGATGTATCAACCTGTACATCAATCTCATAATCTGAAAATTCAAATTTTTTAAAATGCCCCAATTCTGGTCCCAAATGATGTTCTATGTAGTGGGCATACGAGCCCTCGACACCCCCTGATTAATAAACTCTGGAATCTTCGGCAAATAACTCGAAAGTACCTTCGGTTGTTAGGTTTTGTAGGGCATCTTTATACCATTTCATAACTTTTAAGACCGCTCCTTTTTCTGTGTCGGGATCTGTGTTTTGACTATAGATTTGACTATTTGCAAATAACAATAACGTTAAGAATGTTGTAAGTTTTGTGTCTTCATAATTTTAGTTTTTAAAGATTTATTTATTTACGCGTATTCTATTCACATTTGCAATCCCAAACACCAGTACAAAAAACCTTAAAACTACCTCCAAAATTACCAACATCTTTGCAATTAAAGATGTGGGGAAGATATCGCCATAACCTACCGAAGAAAAAGTAATTGTACTAAAATAGAGGTATTCAAAAAACACCTTAGTACTCGAAGATTCAATATTAAGTGAAGATTTAAAACTTTCAGGCGCAAAAAATTGTAAAGAAGTAAAATCGAATGCAAATGAGGTTATAATCATACTGATGAGCAGCCCGAATAAAACAAGTATATGGCTCAACAGATGACTCTGGTTGATTATTTTCATCAATTGCTTAAAGGCAAGTTTTACTATGAAAAATGCTTTTACAAATGCGAACAATAAGATTATCCACGACAGCCAAAATGAATCCAAGAGGAAAGGCAGACCCCAAATGCTCAAAATTGCTAATCCTGCAATAAGTGCTATGGTAGTCCAACCTTTTGACGCAAGCTGAATGTAAAAATCATCTGTATGTTCTATTGCGTTGGTTTTATTCATCTATTACTTCTTATAGTAAAATTAATTTCTGCTATTAAACTGAAAGTAGTTTCACACATCCATATTTAGAAAACATCTTGCCACAGTTTTTATGTTTTATCTTTGTATGCAACATACAATGCCCTGGCTCTTCCTACACCAATTGCTATTTCAATAAATTATGGCAATACAATCCTCTCCGTGTCCTTGCTATTCATTATGCCGTAATAAAAGGCATAGCTCTAAAATGCTAAATAAACATAGCTGTGACCATGATAAGAGAATGAGGTTAGCCCCTAAAACTAAAAAGAATCCCTGTGTAAGAATTAAAGACTATGGCTACTCAGAAATGAGAATAATATTACTATTAAAACTCCTTATAAAAGGTAAACCTTATATTCTTCTTAGGAATCTTTGTAAATTTCTTCATAGGATTTACCTTTTCCATCCACTTTTTTAAAAACATTTCCTTTGTGAATACCGGTTTTATCTTTTAATCCCATCGCTACCAATATTTCTTTTAATCCTTCAATGGTATTTCTGTGGTAATTGGCGACCTTGACTTTTTTATCTACCACAGATAAAGAATCAATCCTGCCAGGATCCATTGTGGTAATACCGGTAGGACAAGTGTTTAAATTACATTTTAAAGATTGCACACATCCCAGGGCAAACATCATCCCTCGTGCACTATAACAGGCGTCAGCCCCCAGAGCCAAAGTTTTATATATATCAAATGCCGATATAATTTTTCCCGAAGCTAATATCTTAATATGTTGTCTTAAATGAAATGCAACCAAAGTTTTATTCACAAAGTGTAAGGCTTCCTGTAAAGGTGTACCTCCCCAGTGCAAGGAGTCCATATTAGCCGCTCCTGAACCACCTTCTGCACCATCTATAACTATAAAATCTGGATAACTTTGTATTTCTGCAAATACCTTTATCATTTTTTCAAACTCTTTTTGCTGTCCTAAACATAATTTAATGCCAATAGGCTTACCGCTGGACAATTCCCTTAATTTTTCAATAAATTTGATAAGCTCCTGGGTATTATTAAAAGCACTGTGATGGGCAGGGGAATGAATTTCAGTATGGGCTTCTATCTCTCTAAACTTTGAAATTTCTTCTGTATTTTTTTTAGCGGGAAGTATTGCTCCAAAGCCAGGTTTTGCGCCCTGGGAAATTTTAACCTCTATCATTTTCACGAGATCATTCTGGGCTATTTCAGTAAACTTTTCAGCATCAAAATTCCCTTCAGCATTTCGGCATCCAAAATATCCGGTTCCAAATTGAAAGATTAGATCTGCTCCGTATTTTTGGTGATAAGGTGTAAGTCCCCCCTCACCAGTATTTTGTGCAAATCCCGCTATTTTAGCTCCTCCATTAAAGGCCAGGGTAGCATTTTTACTTATGGAACCGTAACTCATACCGCCCAAGTTTAAAATACTTGCGCTATAGGGCTGGTTACATTTAGGCCCGCCAATTGTAACCCTAAAATCGTCCTGGAATTTTATTGACGGAAAGGCTGAATGTAAAAACCACTCGCGCCCCATTTTTTCAAAAGATAATTGAGTACCAAAAGGCTGACTTTTATTATCGTCTGCAGCTCGTTTATATACAATTTCCTTTTGGATCCAGTTAAAAGGCATCCCTTCGCTACGATTGAGCAACAGCGCTTCCTGAAGTACATGACGTTGTTGTTCTATGAAGTTTGTGATTCTACCAATTAAAGGATAATTACGTTGAATATTATCACTTTTTTGAAAATAATCTATTGAACCCAATATCAAAAAAGGAAGGATAACTAAAGTAATCCACCACAAATACGGGACCCATGCTATAATTAAACCTACTGTTATAATTATTGTAAAACTTATAATTAAAAAAGCTTTCCTCATATTTTTTTAATGTGAATGCTCCCCACCTTCTCCATGGCTTTCTCCGTTTTCATCCCCTAAAAACTGCCCTTGTGGCCCTACCCCTTCTATATACACAAGTTGGGATCCATAATGCCCAGCCCAGCCCACAGAATAACCTGCAAAGGCAAGCACTAAAAAAACTGAAATCTCAAACCATCTTTTTTGTTTAAAAAGGAAGAGGCTTCCCAATTTTAGCACAGCAGCAATAGCACTGGACCATATCGTCCAGGTGGCATATTTATCATGCTGTTCCAGCACTTTTTTAGCAGTTTCGGTAAGACCTTCAGTGTATGGATGTACAAATGTTCCGGCGACATAAGCTCCAATAAATCCAGCACCTACTGTAAGCAGGATGACCCAGTCCATAGTACGGCTCATTGTGAACAATTGTATAAACTGTAGTAACACGGCTAACAACAGTAAAGCAATGGGAAAATGGACCACTAAAGGATGTAGGTTAGGAAATTCATCAAGGCCTACTGCTTCAGAACCCTGGACTGGAGAAAAGGTATCAGGAACTGTATCTTCCATTGTTACTTCGATATTATTTAAGGATACTGAATTGAGGTCTTTCGCAAAAGCATTTGAGAAATTTACAAAAAAGACCAAAAGTAATGTGGTGAATAATAGTTGTTTAATTCTCATTTGTTATGGTTTTAGATTAGTTCTCATTTAACTGAAGTAACAAGGCTCCTATGATTATAATTACAATGATCCCAAAGATTGTAAAGTTGAACCATTTTTTAAATCCACTCCCCCTTTGTCCTTTTTCATTTCCAGTCTTGCAACAATCTTTCATTTAATTCTTTATTGCGCCTGAGGGGGAAGGGTTTTTCAGTATATAACACCCTTCCCTACAGGTCTTTAAACACCAAGTACCAGAAATTTCAACTAACCAATCAAACAATTATAAAAATTATTCTTTCTGATATTGGGTTTTATTTATAATTCACTTTTAAGGCCGGTTATATAATTTATAATTTCTAACTTATCTTCACTTGAAAGTTTCGCATCCCCATGGATCAGGGTATAAGAATCCAATGGCATCTCACCGTCTTCAATCTGGCTTATAATAGATCTCAACTTGCTGTTCTTTCTGCGATCTGAATAGTCACCCCATTCGTTAAAATTAAGTTCCGCCTTTCCTTCTCTAATATGGTCTTCCAGGAACCAGGCCACCGGCTGTACTTTGTTATACCAGGGATATTCAGTATTATTACTGTGGCAGTCGTAGCAAGATACCTGTATCTTATTCTGTATTTTTTCAGGCACAGTGTTGACCAACATAAAATCTGCACGGGACACTTCTTCACTCTGATTGCGTTCTATCGGAAAAAATTGTATTACAACCAATGAGACCAAAAAAAACCAGCCAATGAACTTAATTACTTTCAATTAATTAATCTCTTTTTGAATGTTTCCGCAGTCCATCATTTTACTTCCGAAATACGGGTTTTTAATTTCTTTTGTAGCACTTAACCACTGTGCCCCTTTATTGTTGTTATACATTGGACAAAAATCCTGATATAATTTTTTATTCGTTCCGGTTATGGCAATCATATCTATAACATCTTTGCTCAAAATATCGAAATGTTCCCGTTGATGGTCAATTGCGCTTTCGGCAATATGTTCTGCATGCTCCTTTGCATCTTCAATGATATCAGTTAACTCCTGCTGTTCCTCTGAAGAATAATTGCTCTTGTCAAAATTCTCAAATTCATCAACCAATTTGCCTCCGGCCTGAGCGGCTGCTTCCTGATCATCTGCAACTAGCGCATTTTTAAGCTGCAGGTAGTTATCGATAATGGTATTTGTAGCATTATTACCTGCATTCTCGGCCATCATTTTTCCGGAACCTCCCTGATTATCAGAATCTTCCTGATACATCTCACTGGACATCGGTTCAGAGACTTCCTTTTCCTGACTCGCGTCCTTACAAGACATTGCAGTTAGTGTCACCAATACCATAAGATAAATTTTTATTGTCATTCTTACTTTTTTCATTTTGATTTGATTTAATTTAATTTAATTTATAATGAAAGTTTTAATCTGTTCTATTTTGCGAGAGTTGTAAAATTCGCTTAACATTCTTCTTAATCCTATCTGTGTGTTTTTTACATTGCTATTTAATTTAAATTATTAAAATCTTAGTGAAAGTCCGCCTCCAGCGCCAAAACGGTTGTCATAGCTTCCCATCAAGGAAAAATTCTTGGATAAAAAATATTCAATACCTGTACTCCAGGTAACCTCTTTTTTGAAATTATTTCCTTGAGGCAGTTCATCTACCCACCCAAAATCTGCCTGGTACTCGTACATTCCGAACAATATTGTTCGCGGAAAAATACTGATCGCACGGCTCAGGCTAATTTGCGGGCGCAATTTGCTGTCCATTCGCACATCCAACGTAAATAAGTAAGGAGTGAGATATCGTACACCTGCTATTGCTGTTGTTGTTATCTCATCGAGGCTATCCTCCATTCCGTTCTCGACATTTACACCGGCAAAAACTGTCAAATAATCATAAAGGTATCTATCATAAGCAGCTTCCACCTCCATATTCTTGTTCCACCCGTATTCCCCCCGAAAACTGAATTGATTTCGGATATTGGACGATATCAGGTTCAATGTGGTCATATGCGATGCCGCATCTATCATTCCGTAGGAATAATACTGATCGGTCTCATCCAAGAGCTTGGAGACAGGATATTCCTCTAACCTTGGATCCCTAGGGGTGTCATAGCTTACAATGCGTGCCATACCACCTACTAAATGGTAAAGGATATGGCAATGGAAAAACCAATCGCCGTATTCATTGCCATAGAATTCAATGGTCACCTTTTGCATTGGCGGTACATTGACCGTGTGTTTTAGAGGGGAATATTCCCCGTTTTCATTGATGACCCTAAAGAAGTGGCCGTGAAGGTGCATGGGGTGGTGCATCATAGTCAGGTTGTTAAAAGTAATCCTGGTCACCTCGTCTCCCTTGATTTTTATTTTATCTGCCTCAGATAAAGGGACACCGTTCATACTCCAGATATAGCGTTGCATATTCCCGGTAAGGTTCAGTAGGATTTCGGATACGGGCACATCGGGATCATAGCTGGTCTTCTCTGGCGACTTCAGGTAGTCATAGTTGTATTGCGAAAACATAGCCATTCCCTGCATGCCATCTGCTTCGTCCATTACTTCCCGTCCGGCAGTCGGGTTCGTCTTGTTCATATCCTCCATTT
>NZ_JAPYPC010000040.1 GCF_029937855.1 Christiangramia sp. | reverse complement strand
ACTGATAACTGATAACTGATAACTGATAACTGATAACTGATAACTGATAACTGATTTTTGCTATATTCGTCCTATGCTTTCCAAAAAGACAAAGTACGGCATCAAAGCACTGGCGTATATCGCAAGAAAAAAGGACAGAAAACCGGTTCAGGCTTCAGAGATCTCTGAAAGTGAGAATATTTCTCAGAAGTTTCTTGAAAGTATTCTCCTGGAATTAAGAAAATCAGGTTTTCTGGGTTCTAAAAAAGGTAAAGGCGGAGGTTATTATTTAATTAAAGAACCTGAAGAAATAAAAATGACCGCAGTGATCAGGGTTTTAGAAGGGCCCATTGCGATGGTGCCCTGCGTAAGCCTTAATTATTATGAAAAATGTGATGACTGTCCTGATGAAAGAACCTGTTCGGTTCATAAATTAATGATTCAGGTTAGGGATGCCTCACTAAACGTACTTGGTGATAATACCTTGAAAGATATTGCTTTTATGCAATCATCTTAAGTGTTAAAATTTAATTTAAAGTATTGAAATAATTTGCTGTTAAACCTCTGTAGTGTAGTTTTGTTTAAAACCTAGTAAATCTATAGGTTTATAGTTTTAATGAAGATAAGATGTTGATGTTACTAAACAATACCAAGGCAAAAAGCACTTATAGAAAGGATAAATCTACAGAGCGTCCTATGCGGAGTATTGTAAAAACAATTAGTTGGCGTATTGTGGGAACTATAGATACCGTATTGATTTCATGGGTTTTAACCGGTGAGGTTGACACAGCATTGGCAATAGGTTCAGTAGAACTGGTGACAAAAATGATCCTGTATTTTGGACATGAAAGGATTTGGAACCTTATCCCATTTGGAAAAGAATAGTTATGAAAAGATTTAATGATATAGAACTAAAAAAACTGAATAGTCAGTTAAGGGGAGTTGCTCCTTCAGAGATTATTCAATGGGTGTTGTCATCCAGTGATAAAGCGTTAGTAACCACCAATTTCAGGCCTTATGAGGCTGCTATTCTTCATGCCTGTGTGCAGGTAGATCCCAGTATTAAAGTGATTTGGTGTGATACTGGCTATAATACGCCTCAAACCTATAAACATGCCAAATATTTAATAGATCGATTGGCACTTAATGTAAAACTCTATACCCCGCAAGAAACAGCAGCCTACAGAGATGCTTTTTTCAACGGAATTCCGCAGGTAGATTCTCCAGACCATGCCGAGTTTACCAGACAGGTAAAGCTTGAGCCTTTCCAACGTGCCATGGCTCAGCAAAAACCCGAAGTTTGGTTCACCAATCTTCGAAAAGGACAAACCAGTTTTAGGGATAGTATAGATATTTTGAGCTATAGTAAAGACGGAGTTTTAAAAGTGAGTCCGTTCTATCATTGGAGCGACGAAAAACTTGACGGGTATTTAAGAGAATATAAGTTGCCTAATGAATTTAAATATTTCGATCCCACGAAAGTATTAGATAATAGAGAATGTGGTTTACACGCTTAAAAGATTAAAAATGAGTTCAGTTTTAAATCAAAATACATTAGAAAGCGAAGCTGTTTACATCTTCAGGGAAGTAGTGGCTCAATTTGAAAATCCTGTGCTATTATTTTCAGGAGGAAAAGATTCTATAACCCTGGTGAGACTTGCCCAAAAGGCGTTCTATCCTGCAAGAATTCCTTTTCCGCTTCTGCATATAGATACTGGCCATAATTTTCCTGAAACCATAGAATTTAGAGATCGCCTGGTGGAAGAATTAGGACTGAATCTAATTGTTAGAAAAGTACAGGACGATATTGATAATGGTATCTCAATCGAAGAAAAAGGAAAATATTCCAGCCGAAATTCCCTACAAACCAATACGCTTTTAAATGCTATTGAAGAATTTAAATTCGATGCCTGTATTGGTGGTGCCCGAAGGGATGAAGAAAAAGCGCGTGCCAAGGAAAGGATTTTTTCAGTAAGAAATGATTTTGGCGAATGGGATGAGAAGAACCAAAGACCCGAAGTTTTTGATATGCTGAACGGAAGAATTGATTTAGGACAGAATGTTCGTGTCTTTCCAATTTCAAACTGGACAGAGCTTGATGTATGGAGTTATATCGCTTCTGAAAAAATTGAGATTCCTTCCATCTATTTTGCTCATGACCGGGAAATTTTTGAGAGAGATGGATTGATTTGGACGGCTTCAGAATATGTGTATAAAGAAGATCATGAGACTACGGAAACAAAACGGGTGAGATTTAGAACCGTGGGAGATATAACCTGTACCGCGGCTGTGGAATCTGAAGCAGATACTATTCAGAAAATAATTCAGGAAGTGAGGGAATCAGCAATTTCCGAAAGAGGAGCGCGAATTGACGATAAAAGGTCTGAAGCAGCGATGGAAACGAGAAAACAACAGGGTTATTTCTAAACTCACAAATTCTGTTGAAAATAAATCGCAGAACAAAATGAAATTATTAATTAATAAAATTACCCATAAAACTCCCTCTCTTCTGGAGAGGGATGGGGAGAGGCTATGGAAGTATTAAAAATAGCAACAGCAGGAAGCGTAGATGATGGTAAGAGTACCCTAATAGGAAGGCTTCTTTACGATACCAAATCACTGACTTCAGATAAAATTGAGGCCATAGAGAAAGTGAGTAAGAAAAACGGTTTGGATTATCTCGATTTTTCCCTTGCTACAGACGGTCTGGTGGCAGAACGGGAGCAGGGCATCACTATAGATGTGGCCCATATTTATTTTTCCACCCCCAAGAAAAGTTACATTATAGCAGATACTCCGGGACATATTGAATATACCCGGAATATGGTGACCGGAGCTTCTACTTCTCAAACTTCCATTGTTTTAATAGATGCAAGAAAAGGAGTGATCGAGCAGACGTATAGACATTTCTTTATTAATAATTTACTGCGTGTAAAAGAGGTAATCGTTGCCGTGAACAAGATGGATCTTGTAAATTATTCCGAAGAGGTATTTAATGGTATCGTGCAGGATTTCGAGGAATTAAGGGCAAAAAGTGATTTCAAGGACCAAAAACTCACTTTTATACCAGTTAGCGCCTTATGGGGTGAAAATATTGCTGAGAAGTCCAGTGCAATGTCATGGTATAATGGGCAAACAATTTTGGAACATCTGGAAGATCTTAAAGCTGAAGATTTCCAGGAGGAAAGTCAGGCGAGATTTTCTGTTCAAACCGTAATAAGACCAAAAACTGATGAATTTCACGATTATCGCGGCTATGCAGGGAAAATTTCTGGTAATAGTCTAAAAGTTGGTGATGAGGTTACGGTATTGCCATCCTTAAAATTTTCCACTATTAAGGAGATCCATTTTTTTGATGAATCTTTTCAGGAAGCACCTGCGGGAAGTTCAGTAACCATTACCCTTTCAGATGATATTAATGTGGCTCGAGGTGATATGTTAGTGAAATCTAATGAAATTCCGAAGGAATCAAGAGTGTTGGATGCTATGGTATGTTGGATGGACAATAAGGTATTGGTTCCCGGGGCGAAATATGTATTGCAACATAATACCAATGGAATCCTTGCAAAAATTGATAAAGTGGAAGGTCATGTAGATACTAATTTTGGAACAGAAGAAGAAGTTTCATCATTATATCTCAATGATATTGGAAACGTGAAGATAAAATTGAGTAAAGCAATTTTTGCAGATAGTTATAAGCATAATCGGGCAAACGGACGGTTCATTCTGGTGGATACGCAAACAAATACCACTGCCGGAGTTGGATTTATAAAATAACGATAAGAAACAGTGAAACAATTCATTATGAATATTTTGTCAAATATGTGTATGCGCTACCAGCCCCACACTTAGAAGCTTGTTTTTATAAAACGAATTATAAAAAAAGTCCTTTTAAGTGAAAAAGCCTAAAAGGACTTTTTTAATAAGAGAAGATGCGAAAAAGTACGGTTCTTATAGCAATCGGGATTGTTTCAGCATCTCGCAGAATTAGAATACCAGTATTAGCATAAGAATTTAAATTTAAAGATCATGCAAAGTTTTAGAACCGAAATAGAAAATCCAGTTGTTGAAAAAGACATCATCGATTTGGAAAAAAAGATCCGACTGTTCCGAGAAGGAAAGGCCGATGAAGAGAAATTCCGAAGCCTGCGTCTGGCGCGTGGAGTTTACGGGCAGAGACAGGCAGGAGTTCAAATGGTTCGTATAAAACTACCATTTGGTAAGGTTACTTCAGAACAGTTGCACCGAATTGCAGATGTTTCCGATGAATATTCCAAGGGTCGGCTGCATATTACTACCCGGCAGGATATCCAGATCCATTATGTGAGCCTGGACAGGACTCCTGAGCTTTGGGCGCAGTTGGAAAGGGATGATATAACTTTGCGTGAAGCCTGTGGAAACACGGTGAGAAATATTACCGCTTCACCCACTGCCGGAATAGATCCCAAAGAACCTTTTGATGTATCACCTTATGCTCATGCTACATTTCAATTTTTTCTTCGGAATCCTATCTGCCAGGAAATGGGTAGAAAATTCAAAATGTCTTTTTCCTCTTCTGAAGAGGATACGGCATTAAGTTATATCCATGATCTTGGTTTTATCGCCAAATTGAAAGATGGAAAACGTGGATTTAAAGTAATGCTTGGTGGAGGACTCGGGTCACAGCCAAGGCATGCCGATGAACTTTATGATTTCCTTCCAGCAGAAGAGATCATTCCGCTTATTGAAGGAGTATTAAGGGTTTTTGATCGTCATGGCGAAAGATCGAAAAGGTTAAAAGCCAGAATGAAATTTCTTGTAAAAGATATCGGGAAAGAAGCTTTTATGGAGTTGGTAGAGGAGCAAAAAACAGCCCTTTCTCAAAAACAGCCAAAATTCGAAATTGAGCAGTTTGAGGCAGCTCCGCCTTTGCAGGATGTTGAGGTTCCTTCGGTTGAAATTGAAGATCAGAAGGATTTTGAAACCTGGAAGGAAACTAATGTATATAAACAAAAGCAGGAAGGTCTATATGCCATTGGAATTCGTGTTCCTTTAGGTGATTTTTATACAGGAGGGGCAAGACAACTGGCAGATCTGGTCAAGAAATTTGCTGGTAATGAGATCAGGTTAACCTTAAGACAGGATATTCTTGTGCGTCATGTACGTGAGGAGTTTCTGCCTTTCTTTTATTCAGAATTGAAAAAATTGGGATATGCGGAGACCGGTTACAATAAAACGGTAGATATCACAGCTTGTCCGGGAACAGATACCTGTAATCTTGGAATCGCCAGCAGTACTGGAATTGCAGATGTACTCGAAGATGTTTTAAAAGAGGAATATCCCCAATTCATAAATGGAAAAGACATCACGATTAAAATTAGTGGTTGTATGAATGCCTGCGGCCAACATAATATGGCTGAAATCGGTTTTCAGGGAATGTCGATTAAAGTAGGGAAGACGGTTGCTCCGGCACTTCAGGTATTACTTGGGGGTGGAACTTTAGGTGATGGTAAGGGAAGATTTGCCGATAAAGTGGTAAAAGTACCAAGCAAAAGAGGGCCAGAAGCTTTGCGAGTATTATTGAATGATTTTGAGGCAAACGCTGAAGCAGATGAGAAATTTGCAGAATACTACGATCGAAAAGAAAAAACCTATTTCTATGATCTCTTAAAAGATTTGGCCGATACTTCCAATCTGACAGAAAATGATTTTGTGGATTGGGGTCATGAAAAACCTTACATCAAAGCGGTTGGCGTGGGAGAATGCGCAGGGGTGGTGATAGATCTAATTGCGACGCTGCTTTTTGAAAGTGAAGAAAAGATTGATAATGCAAAATCTGCGCTGGAAAGAAAAGACTGGGCAGATAGCATATATCATTCTTATACCTCAATCGTGAATTCGGCAAAGGCCTTATTGCTTTCAGAGGACGTGAAGACCAATACACAGGCCGGAATTATTGCTCAGTTTGATGAACTTTTTGTGGAGACAGGAAAGATTGAATTAGCTACAACTTTCAAAGACTTCGCCTATCAGTTGAATGAAAATGAGCCAACCGAAGCCTTTGCCAATAAATATTTAGAGGATGCGCATTTATTTCTGAAAAGAGTGGATGCTTATAGAACGAAGGAGGTACAAGATGTATAATACACCTAAATTAAGTGTAGTTGGAGCAGGGCCGGGAGATCCGGAATTGATCACTATAAAAGCCGTGAATACATTGAAAGCGGCCAAAGTCATTCTTTATGACGCCCTGATAAATAGGGAGTTGCTGGAATACGCGCCTCAGGCCGAACATATTTTTGTGGGAAAACGAAAAGATAAACACCGGTTTTCCCAGGATGAAATCAATGAAATGATTGTGAAATATGCTCTGGAAAGAGGTCATGTTGTAAGACTAAAAGGAGGTGATCCATTTATCTTCGGAAGAGGTTCAGAAGAGATCAGTTACGCGAGAAAACACGGGCTGGAAACGGCGGTGGTTTCCGGAATAACTTCATCAATTGCGGTGCCTGCCAATGTTGGAATTCCACTTACACAAAGAGGAACTTCTGAAAGTTTCTGGGTGATCACGGGAACTACTTCCGCCAAAAAATTATCAGATGATGTAAGGCTGGCGGCTCAATCTACGGCCACTGTAGTAATCCTTATGGGAATGGGGAAGATTGGTGAAATTGTTAATATTTTCAGTCAGTTTGGAAAAGAAGATACACCGGTTGGGATTATTCAGAATGGCACAACCGTAAATGAAAAATCATGTTTCGGTACCATAAAGAACATCGAAAAAGTGGTTTCAGAAAAAGCACTGGGCGCTCCCGCGATCATTGTAATAGGTGAAGTGGTAAAAGAAGCAAATGCTTTGCGACATGTTTTTCAGAATGTGGTTGCGGAGAAAGAATATATTAATTCCCCCTTTGGGGGCTAGGGGGCCAATTATGGAAGAAAGAAACGAATTATACCCTGTCTTTTTAAAAGTAAATCAACTAAATATATTAGTGGTTGGAGGCGGAAATGTAGGACATGAGAAATTACATTTTCTTTTTAAATCCAGTCCGAATGCAAATGTTGAAGTGGTAGCAAAATGGTTTTTACCAGAAACAGAAGAACTGGCAAAAAAGCATGGCGCAAAACTTATAAAAAGCAGCTATAAAAAGAAATATTTAAAAAAGAAGCATTTCGTGATCGCTGCTACCAATGATGCTAAACTTAATAAAAAGGTACACCGTCATGCAAAGAAGAGATATTTACTGGCTAATATCGCCGATACTCCAGAACTGTGTGATTTTTACATGGGTGGTATTGTGAATAAAGGTCACGTGAAAATAGCGATTTCCACGAATGGAAAATCTCCAACCACGGCTAAACGTTTACGACAATTCTTTGAAGAAGTGATTCCCGAGAATGTGAACCAGATGGTTGAAAACTTAAATGAATATAGAAAATCCATAAAAGGTGATTTTGAAGCCAAAGTGGAACAGATGAATACAATAACAGAATCCTTAATCGTAAAAAAAGAGACTAATGATTAAAACAGACATCCTGATCATCGGGGCCGGGCCCACCGGATTGTTTACCGTTTTTGAAGCGGGATTATTAAAATTAAAAACACATTTGATAGATGCGCTTCCGCAACCTGGAGGGCAGTGTTCAGAAATTTATCCAAAAAAGCCAATATATGATATTCCGGCTTTTCCGGAGATCCTGGCGGGAGACCTGGTAAAGAATCTTATGGAACAAATAAGACCTTTCGAACCCGGTTTTACTTTGGGTGAACGTGCAGAAACGCTGGAAAAACTGGAAGACGGTACTTTTATAGTGACTACTAATAAAGGAACTCAGCATCATGCTCCTGTAGTTGCGATTGCAGGCGGACTGGGATCTTTTGAACCTCGTAAACCGCCTATCGCTAATATTTCTGATTTTGAAGATAAAGGGGTTTCCTATTTTATTAAAGATCCTGAAGTCTATCGGGATAAGAGGGTAGTGATTGCCGGTGGTGGTGATTCTGCTCTGGACTGGGCAATTTATTTAGCAGATATAGCTTCAGAAGTTGCTTTGGTTCATAGAAGAGAGGAATTCCGTGGAGCCCTGGATTCTGTAGAAAGAGTTTCAGAACTGGCAAAACTTGGAAAAATCGAAATGATCACCAATGCTGAAGTAGTTGGCTTACGGGGAGAAGACCAACTGGAAAAAGTAGTGATACGGCATAAGGATAAAGCGAGAGGAGAAGAATTTAGAGAAGTGGATGATTTTATTCCGCTATTTGGTTTATCTCCTAAACTTGGACCTATAGGTAGCTGGGGACTGGAAATCGAAAGAAATGCGATTAAAGTTGATAATTCTTACGATTACCAGACGAACATTCCGGGAGTTTACGCCATTGGAGATGTTAACACTTATAAAGGAAAACTAAAACTGATCCTTTCAGGCTTTCATGAAGCAGCGATCATGTGCCAAAGTGCTTATGCACGAATTTATCCGGATAAAAAATATGTACTGAAATACACTACCGTTGGAGGAGTGGAAGGATTTGATGGAACAAAGAAGGAGGCCAAAAAAGAGGTTGTTCAAAGTATTAGTGTATAATTCTCATAAACCCCCGAAGGAGGCTTAAAAAACTCCCCTCCTCCCGATAGCTATTGGGATTATGGAGGGGTGTCCGCAAAAGGCGAACGGGGAGATCAGAATTCCTATCTTTGGTGAAAATTTAAAAAAATGAAGATCAGTTTAAGAAGACTCAACGATAATTACCTTTTTGAAACCGTAAACGAACGTGGAAATATCGTTCTATTAGACAATAAATCTGAAGAAGAACCTAAAGGTTCGAGTCCCATGGATCTAATTCTGAGGGGAATTGCGGGTTGCAGTAGTATTGATGTAGTGATGATCCTTAAAAAGCAGAATCATAAACTGGAAGATCTGCGCGTTGAGGTGGATGGATATCGGGAAGATGGAGCGATTCCAAAGGTTTTTAAAAAGATCCATTTGGATTTTATTCTGAAAGGGGATATTCCGGCATCAAAAGTTGAAAGAGCTGTAAAGTTATCGATGGATAAATATTGTTCTGTTTCGAAAATGCTGGAAAAAGCTGCGGAGATTTCTTATTCGGTTCAACTTAACGGAGAAAAAATTCTTTGATGACTTTTTTTGAAACCAGGATAGTCAAAACCTGGGAGCCATCCTGGGGAATTAGAATTTTATTGATAATTATTCTTTTAGCCAGTGGTGGAACCGCCTATATTCTGAAGCCAGAGAATCAATGGCTGTTTTTTTTAGCTCATCTCTTTTATATGCTTAGTATGTTTGGGGCTTTGAGTCAGTCTTTTATTAAGCCTAAATATCTTGGGAATCTTTCAATTTCAGAAGAAATGATTCAAGTGGATCTTCATCAAGGGAGAAAGAATTTCTCTGTTTCCGAAATGACAGATTTGGGTTTTAATTATATGGGATATGCAAGTTTCTGGAAGCATAGCATTCATGGAAATAAGAATCACTTATATTTCAGGCTAAGTTCTGGGGAAAAATATGATTATGAGATCGTTCTGGAGAATAAAGAAATGAAGGAAGAATTAAAATCATTTCTAAATAAAATACAGGAAACCGGTTATTTGAAAATTGAGAAAACGGGGAATTATACTTTCTGATTTTCTATATTAATTTTATCTGAAAAAACTTGCAAATTAAGGACTGAGTCCTATATTTGTCTCGTAAGTTCATTGTTTACTAATATTCGTTATCAAGAAAGGTTGAGGGATTAGACCCTGTGAAACCTTGGCAACCCTCCTGTAATGGGAGAAGGTGCTACATTCTACCATGCCTGGCGTGGATAGATAACACAAGACTTCTTTCTCGTCTTCTTTTTTGATATCGGTTTATTTATAAAATCATGTCAAAAATAGAAGAGTTACTCTCACAAAAAATATTAATACTTGATGGTGCCATGGGGACCATGCTTCAGGAATATAAATTTTCTGAAGAAGATTTCCGCGGAAAACGTTTTGCGGAATGGCCTGTTTCTCTAAAAGGGAATAATGACCTTCTTTCTATTACGCAGCCTGAAGCGATCGCGACTATTCACCGTAAATATTTCGATGCCGGAGCAGATATCGTAGAAACTAATACCTTCTCGGGAACTACAATTGCTATGGCCGATTATAGAATGGAAGAGCTCGTGTATGAGCTGAATTTTGAATCTGCCAGAATCGCGAAAGAAGTTGCAAAAAAAGTTACTACTGAAAATCCTGAAAAGCCACGATTTGTAGCAGGAGCCATAGGCCCAACCAATAAAACGGCTAGCATGAGCCCAGATGTGAACGACCCTGGTTATCGCGCAATTTCTTTTGATGAACTTCGGGAGGCTTATAAGCAACAGGCGAAAGCCCTTATTGATGGTGGTGTGGATGTATTACTGGTGGAAACAGTTTTTGATACGTTGAATGCCAAAGCAGCCTTATTCGCTATTGAAGAATTAAAAGAGGAATTAAATATCGATATTCCGGTGATGGTGAGCGGTACTATTACCGATGCTTCCGGGAGAACCCTCTCTGGGCAAACTGCGGAAGCTTTTCTAATTTCCATTTCTCATATTCCGCTTTTAAGTATCGGATTTAACTGCGCCCTTGGTGCTAAACAACTTACACCGCATTTGGAAGCGGTAGCCAGAAATACAGAATTTGGGGTTTCTGCTTATCCAAATGCCGGATTACCTAATGCCTTTGGGGAATATGATCAGGACGCGCCGGAAATGGCAAATCAAATTAAAGAATATTTAGAAAAAGGTCTGGTAAATATTCTTGGCGGTTGCTGTGGAACGACACCAAAACATATTAAAGCAATAGCAGAGATTACAAAGGATTACAAGCCAAGACCGATCCCTTCAAAAAACATAGAAGAACGTCATGCTGAACTTGTTTCAGCATCTCAACAATCAACCGATTTATAAAGAATAAGAGACCCTGAATCAAGTTCAGGGTGACGAAAAATTATGAATTATGAGTACAACAGGTACAAATTCAATTAACAAGATAGGCACCTCCCCACGGAGGCCGGGAGGGACCGTTAGACCTCTAAAGCTATCAGGTCTGGAACCTTTGGTGATCACACCGGATAGTAATTTCATTAATGTTGGCGAACGTACCAATGTAGCCGGTTCTAAAAAATTCCTTCGACTCATTAAAGAAGAAAAGTTTGATGAAGCTCTGGAGGTGGCGCGCGAACAGGTTGACAATGGTGCACAGATCATAGACATCAACATGGACGATGGCCTTATTGAAGGAAAAGAAGCCATGGTTAAATTTTTGAATTTAGTGGTAGCCGAACCTGATATCGCCAGGGTTCCGATAATGATAGACAGTTCCAAATGGGAAATTATAGAAGCCGGGCTTCAGGTAGTACAGGGAAAATGTGTGGTGAATTCTATTAGTCTTAAAGAGGGTGAAGAAGAATTTATAGAGCATGCAAAAAAAATAAAACGATACGGGGCAGCGGTGATCGTGATGGCATTTGATGAGGTTGGACAGGCTGATAATTATGAACGCCGCATTGAAATTGCAAGACGTTCTTATGATATTTTGGTGAACAAAGTAAAATTTCCTCCCGAAGATATCATTTTCGACCTTAATATATTTCCTGTGGGAACGGGCATGGATGAACATAAAAGAAATGCCATAGATTTTATTGAAGGCACCAGATGGGTAAAGCAAAATTTGCCGCACTGCAGTGTGAGTGGAGGGGTTAGTAATGTTTCCTTTTCTTTTCGCGGAAATAATCCTGTGAGGGAAGCTATGCATTCAGTGTTTTTATATCACGCTATCCAGGCAGGAATGAATATGGGGATCGTAAACCCAAGCCTGCTGGAAGTTTATGACGAGATTCCAAAAGATCTTCTGGAGCATGTAGAAGATGTTATTTTTGACAGAAGGGAAGATGCCACCGAGCGCCTGCTTTCTTTCGCTGAAAACGTGGTTGGTAAAAAAAAGGAAAACAAAGTAGATCTTTCCTGGAGAGAGAATTCTTTACAGGAAAAAATCACCCATGCATTAGTAAAAGGAATAGACGCCTATATCCTGGAGGATATCGAACAGGCACGGGAGCAGGCAGAAAGGCCTCTGGATGTGATCGAAGGTCATTTAATGATTGGGATGAACGTGGTTGGAGATCTCTTTGGAAGTGGAAAAATGTTCCTTCCGCAAGTAGTGAAATCGGCCAGAGTGATGAAAAAAGCAGTCGCCTATCTGTTGCCTTATATTGAGGAGGCGAAAAAAGCCCCCCAGTCCCCAAAGGGGGAGCAATACTGGAAAACTGCCGATCCAACTCTTTACGGATTGATGAAAGACTATGCGAGAAAAATGAGGTATAATAAACCCACAAAAGCCGAAACACTTCTGTGGGATGCTTTAGCTGGTAAGAAGCTTGAAGGATACAAATTTCGAAGACAACATATCATTGGAGGTTATATAGCAGACTTCGTTTGTCTAAAGGAGAAGCTGATCATTGAAGTGGATGGTCTAATTCATCAATTACCGGAGAATAAGAAAAGTGACGAAGAAAGAACAGCATGGTTAAAAGAGCAGGGGTTCAGAGTCATAAGGTTTTCTAATAATCAAGTTACGCAGAATCTTGATTCTGTATTAAACAGTATTTTAAGAACTCTTAAAAAAGCACCCCCATCGGGGGCCGGGGGGGCTGGCCGTGTCCTTCTTGCCACCGTAAAAGGTGACGTACATGATATTGGTAAGAATATCGTAAGTGTAGTTTTAGGCTGTAATAATTACGAGATCATTGACCTTGGTGTCATGGTGCCACCGGAGAAGATCATTGAAACAGCCAAAAAAGAGAACGTGGATGTGATTGGTCTAAGCGGACTTATAACTCCGTCACTCGATGAAATGGTATTTTTGGCAAAAGAGATGGAGCGCCAGGAATTCTCTGTTCCTTTAATAATTGGTGGAGCAACCACTTCTAAAGCCCATACTGCAGTAAAGATAGATCCGCAGTACCAACATGCGGTAGCTCATGTAAATGATGCATCGAGAGCCGTAACCGTGGTGGGAGATTTACTTAAGGAAAGTACCCGGGAAAAATATAAGCAGGATCTGAAAATTCAATATGATAAGTTCCGAAAGAACTTTAGTAAAAGAAGTAAGGTAAAATCTTTCCTAAACATTGAGGATGCCCGTAAGAATAAGTTTCAGATAGATTGGGGAAAATCTGAAATCACAAAACCCGCACAACCAGGGATTCAGGTTATCGAAGACTTTGATTTGAATAAACTTTTAGAGTATATAGACTGGAGCCCTTTCTTTCGAAGCTGGGACTTACATGGCAGATATCCAGATATTTTGAAAGACGAGAAAGTAGGCGAACAGGCGCAGAGTCTATTTGAAGATGCAAAGCTACTGCTCGATCTTATCTTAAATGAGAAGTTGTTGAAAGCTAAAGCGATATTTGGATTATTTGAAGCGAATACTGTTCATGAGGATGATATTGAAATTCGTTTTGAAGAGAATTCAAAAGAAAAAACAGCAGTTTTTAGAACACTTCGGCAGCAATTGAAGAAGCACGGGGATCAACCAAATTTTGCGCTTTCCGATTTTATTGCGCCCAAAGAAAGCAAAATTCAGGATTATATGGGCTGTTTTTGTGTTACTGCAGGTTTTGGAACTAAGGAGCTTGCTGAAAAGTTTGAACAAGAACATGACGATTATAATTCAATTATGGTTAAAGCGCTGGCAGATAGACTTGCGGAAGCTTTTGCAGAATATCTTCATAAGCAGGTTAGAAAAGAGCACTGGGGTTACGCTTCTGAAGAAAACCTTAGTAATGAACACCTAATCAAGGAAGAATATAAAGGAATTCGACCCGCGCCCGGTTATCCTGCCTGTCCCGATCATTTGGAGAAATTAACGATATGGGAGGTCTTGAAAGTAGAAGAAAATATTGGCGTTAAACTCACTGAAAGTTTAGCAATGTGGCCTGCGGCAAGTGTAAGTGGTTATTATTTCGCGAATCCTGAAGCTCGCTATTTCGGTCTCGGTAAAATAAAGGAAGACCAGGTGAAAGATTTTGCACAAAGAAAAGGAATTACAATAGAGAAAGCTGCAAAGTGGTTGAACCCGAATATTGCGGATTAGATAATACGTCAAGCTGAATTTATTTCAGCTTCTCAGAAGATTCTGAAACAAGTTCAGAATGACGAGATTTTATAAAGTTTGTAAAAATAAATGCGTTAGGGATTGCAGCGGTATCCTTTTACCAAAATGCTGAGCCTGGCGAAGCATGATGGTAAAAGATATAGCGAAAAGCCCGGCCTGAAAGGCAACGCCCAGAACAATAAAAAAGTTAAGTGTAATGAAGGTTACCGAACACATTGAAAAAGCAAATGGGAAAACCTTGTTCTCGTTTGAAATAATCCCGCCTAAAAAGGGTAAAAATATACAGGAACTCTATGATAATATAGATCCTTTAATGGATTTTAAACCTCCGTTTATAGATGTGACTACTTCACGAGAAGAACATGTGTACGTAGATCGTGACGGACTTTTTGACAGAAAGATCACTCGTATGCGCCCGGGAACGGTAGGCATTTGTGCGGCGATTAAACATAAATATAATGTAGATACGGTACCACATGTGCTGTGTGGGGGATTTTCCAGAGAAGAAACAGAATATCTGCTGGTAGATTGCCATTATTTAGGGATTGAAAATGTAATGGCGCTGCGCGGCGATGCGATGAGTCATCAACGATATTTTGAACCTTCTAATGGTGGCCATGCCTATGCCTGTGATTTGGTAAAACAGATCACAAACCTGAACCAAGGGAAATATTTGCATGATGTAATAGAGGCAGACGATAAAGCTGATTTTTGTATTGGCGTTGCCGGTTATCCCGAAAAACATATTGAAGCTCCTTCCTTAAATTCGGACCTTAGAAGGTTGAAAGAAAAAGTGGATGCCGGAGCAGATTATATTGTTACCCAGATGTTTTTTGATAATTCTAAATATTTTGAATTTGTAGAAGAAGCCAGAAATGTGGGAATTAATGTGCCTATTATTCCCGGTATTAAACCCATTGCGATTTCAAGGCATCTCCAGCTGCTGCCACAGGTCTTTAAGATTGATCTTCCGGAATCACTGATCTCAGAAGTTGAAAAATGTAAAAATAATAAAGAGGTAAGAGAGGTTGGAGTGGAATGGTGTATACAACAATCTAAAGAATTGATGGAAGGAGGGGCTCCGGTTCTACATTATTATTCTATGGGTAAAAGCAGTAATATCGAACAAATAGCCAAAGCGATATTTTAATCTTAAAAATTCCCCCCTTGACTCTGCCTCGGGGTTTCCGTTTTACCTCTGCTTTGGGAGAGGTCGGAACTGCTTTTTTTGCTGTTTCGGGTGAGGGAATAAAAAATTCGGTTTATCGCAGGGTAGCCCAAAATGAAACCTGCGAAATACTTACGGCTTGGTTCGGGGATAGTCGGTTTCCCCGGATTTTTTTATTTTTACAAGTTAAAAAACTTCCGGGCATTTTTTTCGTAAATATGTTAGATTTGCCCCCGTATGAAAAGAATTATCGCCTGCCTATTATTTCTGCTGAGTTTCATTGCTCAGGCACAGGAAGAAAAACCAACTAAATATTTTTCTCTGGATGCCAGTTATTTTTACGGAACCATATTAGAACATAATCCAGATATTGCGCATTTAATTACAGATCATCCCGAAGGTTTCTTGCTTAGCTGGAATAGAAAAACCTACGGATTAGAGAAATGGGAACGACGGTATAATTATCCTGATTTCGGATATTCTTTTATCTATCAGAATATGAAGAACACCTATCTGGGGGAGAATTATTCGCTGTACGGCCACTTTAGTTTCTATGCCTTAAAAAGACTTTTAATGTTCAGGATTGGGCAGGGGGTTGCTTATACCACAAATCCTTACGATCCAGATGAGAATTACATTAATAACGCCTACGGAACCAGATTTTTGAGTTCTACGTATTTAATGGGGAACATTCAAAAAGAGAATATTATTGGTGGACTTGGTATAAATGCCGGCGTTACGATTATTCATTATTCCAACGCCGATCTTGGTTCTCCGAACCATAGCACGAATACTTTTACATTTAATGTAGGTGTGAATTACCTTCTGGATTATGAAGAACATCCAGATACTTTTATTCCCAGGGAACCTAAAGAAAAATATACTGAACCTTTTCATTATAATTTTGCCGTAAGAAGCGGTATCAATACTGCTGGAGTGGTGGGTTCGCCCAGGCTGCCTTTTTTAACTATTTCAGCGTATGCAGATAAAGTATTGAATAGAAAAAGTACGCTACATGGAGGTGCTGAATTATTTTTCTCCAGATCGCTGGAAGAATTTATCGAATACCAGTCGGTTGCATTTCCGCAGAAAGGAACTACCGGTGATGAGGATGCTAAAAGGGTAGGGCTTTTTGTAGGACATAAACTTACTTTTAATAAAATGTCCCTTATCACGCATTTAGGCTATTATGTGTACTATCCTTATACAGATTATGTGGATCAGGTTTATAATAGGATGGGTTTACAAAGAGAAATTACAGATCACTGGTGGGCATCGGCTACGGTTAGATCCCATGGAGCAAATGCCGAAGCGGTAGAATTTTCAATTGGATACAGATTATGAAAAAGCTAATATTTATACTTGCATTAATCCCCTTTCTTGGATGTGATTCTGAAGAAGCAGGGGATTGTTTTCAAAAGGCAGGTAATATCGTTCAAAAAGAATTGCAGGTTCCTGCTTTTAATGAAATTATCCTGTACGATAAGATCAAACTTTTTATTGAGCAAGGGCCGGAACAAAAAGTGGTGATCGAAAGCGGGGAGAATCTATTTAATGAGATCTCTGCCGAAGTTGAAGATAACCGACTAATCCTTCAAAACTTAAATGTATGTAACCTGGTACGGGATTATGAGATAACGAAAGTTTATATAATTGTTCCAGAGGTCAAATATTTGCGTCATGCCGGAAATATACCCTTAGAGAGCGTGGGAACCTTGAAATTTGAAAATCTTTGGCTGGTTTCTGAAAATCAGGATTTAGATCCTGAAATTCATACCAATGGAGACTTTGTGCTAGATCTTGACGTTCAGAATTTAAGGATCACCAATGATAATTACTCAAATTATTTCCTCAGCGGTAATGTTGAAAATTTCAATGGATTTTTTGCTGCGGGAGATGGAAGGCTGGAAGCAAGGGAATTAATAGTTCAGAATTACGACCTTTTTCATCGCGGCACTAACAAGCTTATAATCAATCCGCAGCAAAGTCTCAAAGGTGCAATTGTTAGTTACGGCGATATTATTTCTATAAACCGACCTCCCGTAGTAGATGTAGAAGAAAAATTTAGAGGAAGGCTTATTTTTGAGTAACCCCCCTAACCCCCGAAGGGGGAATTTAAAAGGTAAAAAAAGTCCCCCTTTGGTGGATTTAGGGGGCTTGGGCCGTCAATTCAGCAAAAAGACTTTCCAGGTTTTTAGTTTTTTGATTTAGCTGAAGTGTTTTTAGACCGTTATCATGCGCAAAATCGAAAACGGCCGGTCTCATGTCTTTATGGGTGTCAAAGATAAGTTCGTAAGCAAATCCGCCGGTATTTTTTGCTGAAACCAGATGAGGGATCTTTTGCAAAGCAATTTCTTCAATTCGGTAATCGAATTCCACAAATATGATCTGATCATTGCCCTCCCTTAATTCTTTAAGATTTTTATCAGCGACGATCTTTCCCTTATTAATAATAATTACCCTATCACATATAGCCTCCACTTCCTGCATAATATGAGTAGAGAGAAATACTGTTTTTCCTGGTTTTCCTTCGCGGTCTTCTTTCCCAATATTTTTAATGAGTGTTCTAATTTCTACCAGTTGATTTGGATCCAGACCGGTGGTAGGTTCATCAAGGATAAGAACTTCAGGATTATGAAGTAGTGCTGCTGCCAGTCCTACTCTTTGTCTATAGCCTTTTGAAAGTTGTTCTATTTTTTTATTGGCTTCGGGAGTAAGACCGGTAAGTTTTATTACTTCCTCAACTCTTGTTTTGTCGATTTTAAAAACGGAAGCACTAAACCTTAAATATTCCCTCACAAACATTTCGGTATATAAGGGATTATGTTCAGGTAAATAGCCAATTTGTTTTTGGACATCTTCTTTGTTGTTTTTTAAATCCAGGCCGTCAATGACTGCTTTTCCTTCATCTGGAGTTAAATAACCGGTAAGAATTTTCATTAAAGTAGATTTTCCAGCCCCATTCGGACCCAGAAAACCAACAATTTCGCCTTTTTTAATTTCAAAATTAATGTTATCCAGGGCTTTTTGATGGCCGAAGTGCTTAGATATATTGCTTACAGATATAGGCATGTCTCAAAAATTCAAAATTAGGGAATAATTATTTCGAAGGCTGCTGAATATTCTTCAATTTTTCAACGAAAATATAAGAGGATAAATTGTAAATGACAGCAAATCATGGTCAATTTTCCGAAATTCAGAAAACTGCAAATTTAGCAGCCTAAATATTTTGAATCTAAATTTTAAATTCTAATTTAGTCCCTTATTATAATTGCAAATGACAGGATTAATCACTTGGAACGCATTCTATTATTTTTATTTCTATTTCAGAGATAGGATCGGGAATGCTATATGATTAAATCAATATAAATTATATAAAAGTCTCGATCTTAGATCGGGACTTTTTTCATTTAAGCCTATATGGACAAAAAAATTGGGATTCAGGGTATAAAAGGTTCCTTTCATCATTTAGTTGCGATGGACTACTATCATAAAGATGTTTCAGTGTTAGAACATCTTTCGTTTCACGAATTAGCTCGAAAACTGGCCTCTGGGGAGTCAAATGAAGCCGTGATGGCGATAGAAAATAGTATTGCCGGTTCTATTTTGCCTAACTATGCTTTGATAGATGAATATAATTTGAGCATAGTTGGAGAACATTATACCCCGGTAAATATGAACCTGATGGCTTTGGAAGGGCAACAAATAAAAGACATCAAAAAAGTTTATTCCCATCCCATGGCTTTATTACAGTGTAAGGAGTTTTTTAAAAAACATCCACATATTAAACTCATCGAGGATGCAGATACGGCTGAAGCGGCCAAAAGAATTTCTGAAGAAGGGAAAAAGAAAGTGGCGGCAGTGGCCAGTCCGGCGGCGGCAGAAATGTATGGATTGGAAATCCTGGCAAAAGAAATACATACCATAAAAAGCAATGCGACCCGATTTTTAATTCTTGGAACAGAAAGACAAAAGCCGAATGGAGTGAAACTGGATAAAGCCTCCTTGAAATTCGATTTGAGCAGTGATCGCGGAAGCCTGGTTTCAGTTTTGAATATATTGAGGGATTCTTTTTTAAACCTAACGAAGATCCAATCGCTACCTATCATTGATGAACCCTGGAAATATTCCTTTTTCGTGGATGTGATTTTTGAAAAATCAGAGGATTTTGAGAAAGCGGTGAGTGTTTTAAAATTAATGACGGAAGAATTAAAAATTTTAGGGATCTATAAAAATAATTTGTCATGATAACGGCGAAAAGACTGGATACGGTTCAGGAATACTATTTTTCAAAAAAATTAAGGGAAGTAGCAGATTTGAGGGCTCAGGGAAAACCAATTATCAATCTTGGAATTGGCAGTCCGGATCTTGCTCCGCCACCAGAGGTGTTAGAGGCATTGAACAATGCCCTGAGCGATAATTCTGCACATCAATATCAGCCATACAAAGGGATCAAAGAATTAAGGCAGGCGATTGCGGGTTTCTATGACAAATATTACAGCCTCCAATTAAATATGGAAACTGAAATTCTTCCGCTTATGGGAAGCAAGGAAGGGATCATGCATATTTCACTGGCATTTTTAAATCCTGGTGATGAAGTTTTATTGCCAGATCCCGGGTATCCAACCTATAGCTCTGTTGCTAAGTTAGTCGATGCGAAAGAACGGAATTATAAATTAAATGAAGAAAATAATTGGCTGCCAGATCTTGAAAAGTTAGAGGAAAGTGATCTAGGCCGGGTAAAGCTGATGTGGGTTAACTATCCTCATATGCCTACCGGTTCCAGGGCTTCAGAAGATTTCTTCGAAAAGCTTACCAGGTTTGCAGAAAAGCATAAGATACTGGTTGTGAATGACAATCCTTATAGTTTTATTCAGAATGACAAGCCGCAAAGTATTCTAAGGAAGAATGGCTTGAGCGATTATGTGATGGAACTAAATTCTTTGAGCAAAAGCTTTAATATGGCCGGCTGGCGAGTTGGAATGCTTACCGGGAGTGAAAAGAATATCAATTCAGTATTAAAGGTGAAATCGAATATGGATAGCGGGATGTTCTATCCTGTTCAGGCCGGGGCAGTAGAAGCTTTAAAATTAACCGGTTCCTGGTTTGAGAGACAAAATAAGATCTATTCTGATAGAAAAAAGAAGGTGCTGGAAATAGCTGCAGAACTTGATTGTGAGGTGAGGGAAGACCAGGTAGGGCTGTTTATCTGGGCTAAAGTCCCTGAAGGAAAGACTTCAGAAGAAATAGTGGATGATCTTCTTTACCGTAAAGATATTTTTATTAGCCCGGGATTTATATTTGGTTCCCAGGGGGAAGGCTATGTTAGATTTTCACTTTGCGCAGATGAAGGTACTATTGATGAAGCATTAAAGAGAATAAAAACATGAAAGTTTTTGTAATAGGTTTAGGACTCATTGGAGGTTCATTCGCGTTGGATCTTAAGGCGTCGTTGACAAATATTGAAATCTTCGGAATTGATGAAAAGGAGGCACATCTTAAAAAGGCTCTGGAACTGGGATTGATCGATTTTAAAGCCAGGTTTGAAGATTTGAAAATGGCAGATCTTGTATATCTGGCGATCCCTGTAGATGTCTCCTTAAAGGTTTTACCGCAAATATTGGATGTTGTAAAGGATGATTGTGTGGTTATTGACGCCGGTTCTACGAAAGAGCATCTGTGTAAAAATGTTTCAGATCATCCCAAAAGAAGAAACTACCTGGCAGGGCATCCTATTGCCGGAACCGAATTTTCCGGTCCCGAGGCTGCAATTCACGGACTTTTTAAAAATAAGACGAATATCATTTGTGAAGTGGAAAAGACGGCTTTTAAGCTTCAGGAAAGGGCGATGGAAATTTTTCAGGCCATTGGAATGAGGATTAGATATATGGATCCCGCCTCGCACGACCGTCATATTGCGTATGTTTCACATTTATCACACATAAGTGCTTTTATGCTTGGGAAAACGGTGCTGGAAAAAGAAAAAAATGAACGGGATATTTTTGATCTGGCGGGGAGTGGTTTCGCCTCCACCGTGAGGCTCGCAAAAAGTTCTCCGGCAATGTGGGCCCCGATATTTCATCAGAATAAAAAGAATGTAATGGAAACGCTGGATGAATATATTTCAAATTTGAAACACTTCAGAAAATTGATGGAAGAAGATAATTTTGAAGAGGTTTTCAATGAAATGCAAAAAACAAATCATATCAAAGAAGTACTTAACGGATTAAATAAAAACCAGGAATTTAAAATAGTAGAAAATGGAAAATAAGAAAGAACTTAGAACGTGGTTGGATGATTTTGGATTATCGCATCCATTGGTAATTGCAGGGCCCTGTAGTGCCGAGACAGAAGAACAGGTCTTAACGATTGCTCATCAACTTAAAGACAGCGATGCTACGGTGTTAAGAGCAGGTATTTGGAAACCAAGAACCCGTCCCGGGAATTTTGAAGGAGTTGGAGCCCTGGGATTAAAATGGTTGCAAAAAGCCAAGGAAGAAACTGGAATGCTTACCACAACAGAAGTAGCAAATCCAAATCATGTAGATCTTGCTCTTAAGCATGATGTAGATATTTTATGGATTGGCGCAAGGACAACGGTTTCACCGTTTATCGTCCAGGAAATTGCAGAGGCTTTAAAAGGCACCGACAAAATCGTACTGGTAAAAAACCCTGTGAATCCAGATCTTTCTCTATGGCTGGGCGCGGTGGAAAGATTACATACCGCTGATATTAATAAGCTTGGAGTAATTCACAGAGGTTTTTCAGCTTATGAAAAAACCAAGTATCGAAATAATCCTGAATGGCAGATTCCTATTGAGCTTCAGAATAAATTTCCCGATCTTCCATTAATCCTGGATCCTTCCCATATCGCCGGAAGAAGAGATATCATCTTTGATCTTTGCCAGACAGCACTCGATCTTAATTATGACGGGATTATGGTGGAAACACATCATACGCCAGATAAAGCCTGGAGTGACGCTGCACAACAAATAACCCCGGAAACACTTATCCAAATTATGGAAGATTTAAAAGTAAGAAAGGAAATTTCAGCCAGTGAAGAATTTCAGAATAAATTAACCGCATTAAGGTCCAGAATTGATATTACCGATAGTCAGATCCTGGAAATACTTTCTAAAAGGATGAAAATCGCCGAAGAGATAGGTCAGGTTAAAAAAGAGCAGAACGTGGCCATTCTTCAAACAAAAAGATGGAATGAGATCCTGGGTAAAATGGTTTTGGAAGGAGAAGAAAAAGGACTGAGCGAAGAGTTTGTTTTAAGAATGTTCAAGGCAATTCACCAGGAGTCTATCAATCATCAGCAAAAAATACTGGATGGTATTGAGAGATAGGTCAAAATATACGGGCGAAGTCGTTCTTCTGGTTTGTTTCCTTTAAATTTGTATCAAACAGAAAAATAATTTAATATTTGGATGCAGGGAACGGTTTATAAATCTACGGGTAGCTGGTATCAGGTAAAGGCTGAAGATGGGGAATTTTACGAATGTAGGATTAAAGGTAAATTCAGGATTCAGGGCATTAAAAGCACCAATCCTGTGGCCGTGGGAGATCATGTTTTCTTTGACCTTGAAGAGGGAGTGGAAGAGAAAACGGGAGTCATAAAAAAGATCAGGGAGCGGGAGAATTATATAATTCGTAAATCGGTGAACCTTTCTAAGCAAACCCATATCATTGCTTCTAATATAGACCAGGTTTTTTTGCTGATTACGCTTAATAACCCACCAACCTTAACCACTTTTATAGATCGTTTTCTGGTGACGGCGGAAGCATACGATATCACAGCTGTCTTACTTTTTAATAAAGTGGACACTTATTCTATTGACGAACTTGCTGAAGTGAAATATCTTGCTGAATTGTATCGAAGTGCCGGTTATGAATGTATTGGCATTTCCGCTAAGAATGGCAAGAATGTAGACAAGGTCAAGGAGAAGATGCTTGGGAAAACCAGTATGATCTCCGGCCATAGCGGAACAGGAAAATCCACCCTAATCAATGCGGTAGAGCCCAGCCTGGACCTCAAAACCTCTGAAATCTCCAGGCAGCATAGCCAGGGACAGCATACCACCACCTTTGCCGAGATGTTCGATTTGAAGATGGATGCCCGTATCATAGATACTCCGGGAATTAAAGGATTTGGTGTAGTTGATATGGATCGTGAGGAAATAGGAGACTATTTTCCAGAATTTTTTCAAAGAAAACAGGATTGTAAATTTCACAATTGTCTTCATTTAAATGAACCTAAATGTGCGATAAAAGATGCCTTAGAAGAAGGGGAAATTGCCTGGTCCAGATATAAAAGTTATTTGCAGATTATGGAAGGTGAAGAAGATAACTACAGAGTAGATCAATACCAAAAATAATGAGGGTAGTAATACAAAGAGTTTCAGAAGCTTCAGTAACCGTAGATTATAAAGTTTGCGCGGTAATGCGAAGTGGTTTGTTAATATTATTGGGGATTGAAGAGGAGGATAATGAAGAAGATATAACCTGGCTTTGCCGAAAGATTATCAATATGAGGATTTTTAATGATGAAGAAGATGTGATGAACGATTCGTTGAAAAGTATTGATGGAGATGCTATTATTGTGAGTCAGTTCACCCTGCATGCCAGTACCAAAAAAGGAAATCGCCCCAGTTATATTAAAGCCGCCAAACCTGAAATAGCGAAACCATTGTACTTAAAATTTATTGCTGAATTTGAGAAAGAACTGGGCAAAGATGTTGGTGCAGGTGTATTTGGTGGAGATATGAAGGTATCCCTTCTAAATGATGGGCCGGTAACAATTATTATAGATTCGAAAAATAGAAATTAATGGATTTAAATGATGCACAGCTAGCGGTAGATAATTGGATTAAAGAACATGGAGTTCGCTACTTTAATGAATTGACCAATATGGCTCAACTAACTGAAGAGGTGGGGGAAGTAGCCAGGATCATAGCCAGAAGGTATGGTGAGCAGAGTGAGAAAGAAAGCGATAGGAATAAAGATCTTGGTGAAGAACTGGCAGATGTGGTTTTTGTAGTGCTTTGTTTGGCGAATCAAACCGGTGTGAATCTTCAGGAAGCTTTTGATAAAAAGTTAGAATTAAAAACCGAAAGAGATAAAGACCGGCATAAGAATAACCAAAAACTAAAATAATGAAATTTAAGTCCATCATCTCCCAAAGATCCTTTTGGAAATCTGTTGTCTGGCTTGGCCTATCATTTTTGGTTCTTTATAATGTAATTACGATCTTCTTTGAATATGGTGAATTTGCCTTCACTACTTTTTTTGAAGAACGAACCGCCGATGGTAAATGGATTAGATTTATAATCGGCCAGTTATTGGCAGCCTTTCTATATGGTTTTATTTTAGCATTTGGGCAATTTCAAACCAGGCAGAAAAAAGAATAACTTAGTTTCTCATCCTTTAATATATATATGACTCTTTTTATTCATAATCCACAAAACAACCTGTCTGCTGATTTGAAAATCACCGGTTCAAAAAGTGAATCGAATAGATTATTGATTCTTCAGGCCCTTTACCCTAATATTAAAATCGAAAACCTCTCTAATAGCGACGATACGGTAGTGCTGGGCAAAGCTCTTAAAAAGGCTTCGGGATTAATAGATATTCATCATGCCGGTACTGCTATGCGTTTTTTAACCGCATATTTCGCAGCGAAAGAAGGATGTGAAGTTGAGATTACAGGTAGTAAAAGGATGAAAGAGCGTCCCATCAGGCTTTTAGTAGATGCTCTTCAGAGAATGGGTGCCGATATTCAGTATAAAAATGAGATTGGATATCCGCCCTTAATTATTAAAGGAAAGAAACTGCATGTAGATTCTGTAAAACTACAGGCGAATGTAAGTAGCCAGTATGTTTCTGCACTCATGCTAATTGGCGCGTCCCTTGAAAACGGACTGGAAATTATACTGGAAGGCCAGATCACATCTACACCATATATATTGATGACGCTGGAAATACTTCAGCATGCAGGGATAAAAGGTGAATTTAAAGATGATCGTATTTATATTGAACCGGTCGGGGAAATAAAACCTTCTGTGATTGCAGTAGAATCTGACTGGAGTTCGGCTTCTTATTTTTATAGTATAGCAGCCATTGCTGAAACCGCGGAAATTAAACTTTCCAATTACCGGAAGACCAGCAGACAGGGAGATTCCTGTCTCGCTGAAATATATAAACATTTTGGTGTTCAAACTGAATTCAGAGAAAATTATATCATTCTTAAAAAAGAAAGAGCTACGAAGGCTGTAAGGATCTCCGAAGATCTCCGGAATTCACCTGATATAGCCCAAACCATTGCAGTGACTTGCCTGGCTTTAGGAATGGAATGTAAACTCGAAGGCTTACATACTTTAAAAATAAAGGAAACAGACCGGCTACAGGCTTTAAAAAATGAAATGGAAAAATTTGGTGCGGAAGTGAGGATCACGAATGATTGTTTGCATCTATTGCCTTGTAAAGATTTAAAAGAAGATGTTGCGGTAGAGACGTATAATGATCATCGCATGGCGTTGGCATTTGCCCCACTTGCCCAAAAAGTACCACTTTCTATAAAAGAAGCTGAGGTGGTTTCAAAATCATATCCTGATTTCTGGAATGACCTTAATGAATTAGGCTTCGAAACCAGAGAAATTATTTAATTTTCAAATAAACACGTATTTACTTGACAACCCCTACCTTGAGATTGTATATTTGCGGCTTTTAAAACAGGAACTATGGGAATGAAACTTTCGAATTTCAATTTTGAACTGCCACCAGAACTTTTGGCTGAATATCCATCTGAAAACAGGGATGAAGCCAGATTGATGGTGCTTAACAGAAAAGAGCAGACGATTGAGCATAAAAAATTTAAAGATTTAATAGATTATTTTGAGCCTCAGGATGTGATGGTTCTTAATAATACCAAAGTTTTTCCTGCCAGATTATATGGTAATAAAGAAAAGACCGGTGCAAGAATTGAAGTTTTCTTATTAAGGGAATTAAATCCTGAAACTAAATTATGGGATGTACTTGTAGATCCTGCAAGGAAAATTAGAATTGGAAATAAATTATATTTCGGCGAGGATGAAAGTCTTGTCGCTGAGGTAATAGATAATACTACTTCCAGGGGAAGAACTTTGAGATTTCTTTATGATGGGTCTTATAGTGATTTCAGAATAAAATTGAAGGAATTGGGGCAAACTCCGCTTCCGAAGTACATAAAAAGGGATGTTGAGCCTTCTGATGAGGAGCGATATCAAACTATTTATGCCAAAAATGAAGGTGCTGTTGCCGCGCCAACTGCCGGTTTGCATTTCTCTAAGCACCTTTTAAAAAGACTGGAGATTAAAGGGATCGATTTTGCTGAGGTTACGCTTCACGTGGGATTGGGAACCTTTAGCCCGGTAGAGGTGGAAGATCTTTCAAAACATAAAATGGATAGCGAAGAGGCTTTCGTGACCAAGGATGCTACAGAAGTGATCAACAATGCGAAACTAGAAAAACGTAAGGTTTGTGCGGTTGGTACTACCGTGATGAGAGTTTTGGAAAGTGCGGTTTCATCAGATCATACTTTAAATGAATTTGGAGGGTGGACCAATAAATTCATTTTTCCTCCTTACGACTTTAATATTGCTAATTGTATGATCACAAATTTCCATACTCCAAAATCAACACTATTGATGATGGTATCTGCATTTGCTGGGCATGACTTTATGAAGAAGGCTTATGAAGAAGCAGTTAAGGAAAAATATAGATTTTACACTTATGGTGATGCTATGCTGATTCTATAATCGGTATTTGGAAATAACAAAAGGCCATAAATCGATTTCACGGTTTATGGCCTTTTTTGTAAGCTACTGAAATTTAAAAGACTGAAGCATTCAGTTTTAACTTCGTAATTTAGCAGCGTGAAAGAAAAGAAGAGAGACATAAGGGCATTAACTAAAGAACAACTACAGAATTTTTTTGTAGCTGAAGGGGATAAGTCTTTTCGGGGAACCCAGGTCTACGAATGGTTATGGAATAAAGCTGCGCACTCTTTTGATGATATGACCAATATCTCCAAAGAGACCAGGCAAATGCTGAAAGATAATTTTGTGATCAATCATATTCGTGTTGACAGAATGCAACGCAGCAGCGACGGCACAATTAAAAATGCAGTAAAGCTCCATGATAGTCTTACCGTAGAATCTGTTTTGATCCCAACCAAGTCAAGAACTACGGCTTGTGTTTCTTCTCAGGTGGGTTGCAGTCTGGATTGTCAATTCTGTGCAACTGCAAAGTTAAAGAGAATGCGAAATCTTAATCCTGATGAGATTTATGATCAGGTGGTCGCTATAGATAATGAAAGCCGGTTATATTTTGATCGCCCACTTTCTAATATTGTATTTATGGGAATGGGGGAGCCTTTGATGAATTATAACAATGTGATGAAGGCTGTAGAAAAGATCACTTCTCCTGAAGGTCTGGGAATGTCACCTAAAAGAATTACTATTTCAACTTCTGGTGTTCCAAAAATGATCAAAAAATTAGCAGATGATGAAGCTAAGATCAAACTTGCCGTTTCTTTGCATTCAGCCCGGAATGAGATAAGAACTCAAATAATGCCTTTTAATGAAACTTTTCCCCTTGAAGATTTACGGGAAGCACTCGAATACTGGTATTCCAAAACGAAAAGTAGAATTACTTACGAATATATTGTGTGGAAAGATATAAATGAGACCCGTGAGGATGCGCAGGCGCTGGTGCGGTTTTGTAAATATGTTCCCTGCAAGGTGAATCTTATTGAATACAATCCTATAGATGATGGGAATTTCCAACAAGCGGCTTCGGCAGCTACCAATATGTATCAGGATATGCTGGAAAGAAACGGAATAACGGTAACAGTAAGACGTTCCCGCGGCAAAGATATAGATGCTGCCTGTGGCCAATTAGCTAATAAATCTGCCTAATTTCATAACTTTCGGTGAGGGTTTTCCTTCGGTTTAAATATGTATATTTACGGCCTTTATGAAGGTTATTTCCCAAATAAAACTTCCGGTGGAGAAAGAAATGGAACTTTTTGAGAAAAAGTTCTTCGAATCCATGTCTTCCAAAGTTGCACTTTTAAATCGTATTACGCACTATATCGTTAACCGTAAAGGAAAACAAATGAGGCCAATGTTTGTTTTTCTGGTGGCTAAAATGGTTTCAGACGGAAGTGTAAATGAAAGGACTTATAGAGGAGCTTCCGTCATTGAACTTATCCATACGGCAACACTTGTTCACGATGATGTAGTGGACGATTCTAACCGAAGAAGAGGCTTTTTTAGCATTAATGCATTGTGGAAAAACAAGATTGCCGTTTTGGTTGGGGATTATCTTTTATCTAAAGGTCTTTTACTTTCTATAGATAATAATGATTTTGATCTTTTAAAGATCATATCGGTTGCGGTTAAAGAAATGAGCGAGGGCGAACTTTTGCAAATTGAAAAAGCCCGAAGGCTTGACATTACTGAAACAGTATATTATGATATAATCAGGCAAAAAACAGCGACCTTAATCGCTGCCTGTTGCAGCCTTGGAGCAGCTTCAGTAAAGCCTGAAAGCCGGGAAATCGCTAAAATGAGAAGATTTGGTGAGTTGATTGGGATGGCATTTCAGATAAAAGATGATCTATTTGACTATGGTACTCAAAAGATAGGTAAGCCAACCGGAATAGATATCAAAGAGCAAAAGATGACCCTGCCGTTAATTTATGTGCTGAATACGGTCTCCAAAAAAGAAAAGGACTGGGTGATAAATTCCATCAAGAATCATAATAAGGATAGAAAACGAGTGAGAGAGATTATAGATTTTGTTCGGGAAAAAGGAGGGCTGGATTATGCAGTGAAGCGAATGAAAGAATTCCAGCGGGAAGCTTTGATTATTTTAGAGGGTTATCCTGATTCTCCTTATAAATCCAGCCTTGAGCTAATGGTGAATTATGTAATAGAGCGAAAGAAATAAAAAAGGCGAAGAATTTAAACTTCAGGACTATCTCATAAACTGTGTAAATAGAAAATAACAGGGGTCGCGACCCCTGTTATTTTTTTGTCTAATTTTAAATTTGCCATGTTCAAGTGATAAATGCAACTGGCCAAGTTGATTTTAATTTTTCTATT
>NZ_JAPYPC010000039.1 GCF_029937855.1 Christiangramia sp. | reverse complement strand
TTATCGTAAAATTTGAAGTGTCAGCACCGTGAAATTTTAGGCTGTTTGAGCTAAATAAATTTTCTATAAAAATACCTCTCAATAGCGAGTTCCTAAAATTTAGGTGCTGAACGATAAACTTAGATAGAGTTTCGTAAGCCTGGATTTTGAATGCATCCGACGACCAAAGGGAGAGGAATGCAGAATTTTTCATCAATGGAAAAAATGAACACGTATCTTAATAAAATAATCACTCATGTTCGGCTAAAGAAACTAGACCGCTTCGCTTTTAGATATTAAAAGTAAGACTGGAACCTAACTCACTGATAAACAAAGTAAGGTTAAAATTGTTCTTTTCAAAGAATGCCAAAATTAAAAATTTGTAAAAGCAGGGTATAGATAGCGGTAATAGCTTTTATCTATTGAAAATACCAGGTTCAGGTTCGTTCTTTAAAATCTTTATCGGACACCGCTGTAAAATAATCAATTTCCTACGCTAGAAATTTTTTTATCATGGGTCTCAGCATGACGGTAATTCTAAAAACCAGCATTGTCACCCTGCATATTAATTAGGATTATTCCCGGGGCTTATTTTAGATGATAGGTTTGTGAGATTTCCTGAGAAGCTTCTTTCATTTTTTTTCTAAATTCAGAAGGACTTAGGCCGTATTGTTCCCTAAAGATCTTTGAAAAATAGCTTTTGCTGCTAAGGCCTATTTTATCTACGATCTCGCTGATATTATATTCTGTATTAATTAAAAAATCCCTTCCTTTTTGCATCCTCACCGTATTGAGATATTCATTTACCGTTTGCCCGTAAAATCGTTTAAAACCCGCCTGTAATTTATTGTTGTTACTTCCCGTCATCCTGGCCAGGCTCCTTACGGTATTTATACTGCCCACATTATTCCTTAAAACTACTGAAGCATTGGCAATAAACTCTGCTTCCAGGGCCATATTCCTGTTTATTTGAACCGGATTTTCCAGATCATTTTCATATCTAAGAAGCTGCTGTACCAGAATTTCATGCGCCTTGGCATCAAAAAATAAATGTTTCAGCACCCCATCCTTTTCGAAAGATTCCATTTCCCTGAAAAGATCTACGGTTTTAAGGCTGTAGTTACCCTGATGGCAATATGCATGGTGATCATTACTATTTTCAAGTAATAAATGTAATACCTGCTCCCAGTGATTATCATGCTGAAGTGCTTTATTTCCATCATGGGGTTGTATTAACTCCAGGCAGTTAAGCTCGAAAGCTTCCTCAGCAAAAAAATGAATGGTATAACTTATCCTTGCCGGAATTGCGAGAATACAGTTTTGAAATTTATTTAATTCAATTTTTTCCTCGAAGCCATCAATTTTGAGCTTTAAAGTACTTTCTAAATTGAATAAAAAAATTAGTCGTGAAGCAATTCCTGCTTCAAAAATTACTTCAGAGTCTTCTTTAAATTTACCTTCATATTTAATCAATCCAAGACCATCGTTAAAATTCATTCCATAAATCTTACCTTCTCCCAATCCCGGGGATATCATTACTTCATGAGTATTATATTCCGATACAGGCCTGGATCTAAAAGCAAGGGAAAAATCTTTGATAATATCCCTGATCTTGTATGATTTAATAGTAAGCTTCAATTCTTTTAAATTTTTGCCAAAATAAAGCAATAACAAAGGAAAGATTTTGCTCTGAAGCTATTTAGAATCCATATTGTTATCATTTGGTGCTATTTTGTTATTTGCTAAACAAACCTTAATATTTAATACCCCAACCATTCCGATAATTATTAGCTTTCTTTCAGGTGTAAATAGAGCTATCTTAAATTAGAAAAAGCTTTGAAACAAGCTTTGACACTCGTTTTATACTAAATCAATAATTTTATCTTTTACAAATTCACTTCTCAATTTTTGACACAAAAAAGAGGTTACCTAGCGATAACCTCTTTTCAGTCCCCAATTGATAAATTCAGTCATATAGACTAAATTAACCTACGTTTCAAATATATTTCTTTTACACCTTCAGGCTTAGCTGTAATGAAAATGATAGTAACAGAAATGCGTAAAATTAAGAAATGTTCATATGAGTTAGTTCGCTAACGGATCGTGTTACGGCTATGGCTGCTAAAAATTTTTTTTCAGTTAAAAAAGGAGAGGCTGTGTGCTGAATTCTTATTTCGTAAACCTGAAAACCATGGTAAAAAATTATCTAGCATAGGAAATTCTCATTTTTTATCACCCATGTTCGGTTAGACCGCTTCTCTTTTAGACAATAGAAGCTAGACTTGAGCGTAAATAAAAATAATAAATTTTGAAACTATGTTTTTCACAGGATGGCTCAATTCAAAAATTTGTATAAGCAGGAGATATATGGTAACAAAGGCATCAAACCATTAAAATACCGGGCTCAGGTTCTTTTTTTAAGATTTTTCTCGGACACCACTGATTTTTACATAAAAATAGAAATGCAAAAAAGAGGTTATCTTGCGATAACCTCTTTTCAGTCCCCAATTGATAATTCAGTCGTAAAGACTAAATCAACCTACAGATCAAAAATATTTATTTAAAGCCTTAAGCATTAGCTGTATTGGGAATAATAATAACAAAAACACGTTAATTTCAAGAAATATTCATATGAGTTAGTTGGCTAATTAATCGTGTTACGGCTATGGCTACCAAAAGTGAACTCAGATCAAAAATTTAATACACGAAGTGAAAATTGTTTAAGATGGTTACTTATTAATTCGAGATTTAAATATCGTGTTTCAGTAACTATAGAAATTATTTACAGGATCTGAACTAATGGTAGAATAAAGAAAATTCTTGAAACCGACTATATTCAATGAAAGCTTAAAGGAGTAATTCACCGTACCGAAGATACAGTGGAACAAGACCCGGCTCCTTTTTTATATATTAATTAAATATTTGTCTATTCCGGTCAATTTCATTTCAGAAATAACCTGGGTAATCTGAAGCCTATGTTCGTAAAGAATTTCCCTGGCTTGAGAATCTTCTATATTTTCTATAATAGAACTATAGGTAGTTAAGGCATTTAATTCCCTTTTATAACATTCCCGAAGTATTTCCTTTCTGTATAAATTGAAGATCAAAAAGTGAAAATCCCTGGAGTCTGATTTGTGAGAAACCTCATCAAAAACAAAGTTTTCATCATTCTCCTGATATTTTAGAAGTAAAATCTTAAGGGCCGCACAAAAAGAATCTTTTTGTAAATACAGGCGCTCAAAAAATATCTTTGTAAAAGCCCGGCGTACATATAAAGATGCATTGTAATAAAAAGAAGTGTTCTCACAATTAAAGTGATAAAGTTCTTTTAAGAATATATATACCTGACTGGTCATTAAATTGATTTTAGAAATCTTTAAAGTTGGAGGGGGCAATTTTAAGCGTGTTAAGAAACCAATTGATCAGGAATTTCCTGGATAGGCACCATCACCAGGATTTTTTCTTCATCAAGATCATCCACACGGTATTTAATTCGAATTTTATAACTAAATTCTCTCTCTTCCTCGTGGAATTCACCGTTCTCCCTGTCAAACCCACCATTTTCAGTAAAGGCGATACTTGTAATTATACAGTTTTTAATTCTTTTCAATTCCAGCAACTCCTGCTGTGAAAGCTCATACCTTTCCTTTAACCTGTTCAGGCATTTTACGACGTGAAGTGAATCTTGTGATTTCATAATTTTTTGGTCGATTTATTAAATTATCCTCGAATTTAAGCAAGGACGTTAGCTATTAAAATCACAAAAGCACAAAAATATGACACAAAAGGTATTTTGGGAAAATTTTAATATTTACGTCGTAAATAACTACCGTTAAGCATATTATTAAAATATTCCTCCTACAAAATCTTCTCCTTCATTTGAAGTCACTGATTTTTACCCATTAAATCACAATGTTAAAATAATGAGATATTTCAAAAATAACGAGACTTTCTATTAGCTAAATTCTTAAGTAAATTTTATACCAGATACTAAAGCAAAAAATTAACCTAACTTTTTCATTTCCAACTAATCTTATGTTAATCATTTGAAATGCAAATGCATAAACTCTAATTTCATAACACAAAGTTTTTTTAACCTTAAAATTCAAAAATTATGAGTATTGTAAAAGTGATCGAAGTTCTGGCAACTTCTAGTGAAAGTTTTGAAGCAGCTACTAAAGAAGCAGTTAAAGAAGCTGCAAAAACAGTGAAAAATATTCAATCTGTATATGTGAAAGATATGAATGCCAAGGTAGAAGATGGCGCAATCGTATCTTATGGAGTTACCGCTAAAATCTCCTTTACTATTAACTAACAAGATTATATAATGAAGTTGCCTGAAAATAGACGGGTGAGATTTTTTTAAGAGTGGATAAGACTTTGGCAAAACCTCTTAATTCTCCTCTCTATTTCCAGGCACTTTATATTTTTAAATTGCGTGTTGATACTATTCTGAACCTGTATCAAAATCTTCAATATATATCCAGTACATATTGAATTCCTGCAATCGAAGATTCGCACTCAAATAAATTTGGGAATAAAGAAAAAATACAGGATTTTTTTATTACAACCTCTGCAACGATCCCACCTAACCAATCATATTTAATTAACTCATGGCTCAAAAAGATAAATCTAGGGAAATAGAAACCGAAAACCAGGAATGGCTGGATTCCTTCCGATGGATTTTAAAAAATGAATCACCCGAAAGGGCCAAAGAAATCCTTAATATTTTAAAGACGGAAGCTCTTAAAAAAGGGATTAGTCCAGACGACAACATAATTTCTCCTTATCTTAATACCATCGCTACCCAATCTGAAACTGCCTATCCTGGTGACCTTGAAATAGAAGAAAAACTTATAGGAATGATTCGATGGAATGCCATGGCCATGGTAGCCAGAGCGAATAAAAAAAGTGCAGGAATCGGTGGTCATATTTCTACCTATGCTTCCATCTCTAACTTATGGGAGGTAGGATTCAACCATTTTTTTAAAGGAATAGATGAAGGAGCAGGCGATCATATTTATTATCAGGGACATGCCTCGCCGGGTATTTATTCGCGAGCTTTTTTAGAAGGCAGGCTGGATGAAGAAAATCTGGAAAATTTCCGTAGGGAAATAAAGTCTGAAAAAGGACTTACCTCCTATCCACATCCCAGGTTAATGCCTGAATTTTGGAACCATCCTACGGTTTCTATGGGATTAGCTCCCATCACTGCCATATACCAGGCACGATTCAATAAATACCTGGAACATCGTGGCTTAACTGAGGATACTAAGCAAAAAGTATGGGCATTCTTAGGAGACGGTGAAATGGATGAACCTGAATCCCGGGGCGCCCTTAGCATTGCAGCAAAAGATAAACTGGACAATTTAATCTTTGTAGTAGACTGTAATCTCCAACGACTGGACGGGCCTGTTCGGGGAAATCAAAAGATCATCCAGGAACTGGAAGGTACTTTTAAGGGTGCCGGCTGGAATGTAATAAAAGTTTTATGGGGCAGCGATTGGGATCCCATCTTTAAAAAAGATAAAAAAAACAAGCTGCTTAAAAAGCTGAATGAGTTACCCGATGGGCAGCTTCAAAAATTCGCTTTTGAGCCCGGATCCTATATGCGAGAACATTTATTTGAGGGCGACGAAGACCTGGAAAACCTGGTAAAGAATATTTCAGATAAAGAATTGAAGGAATTAAGACGTGGCGGCCATGATCCCATTAAGATTTTTAACGCCTATAAAGCAGCGGTAGAACATACGGGACAACCCACGGTGATCCTTGCACAGACCATCAAAGGATATGGTCAGGGAGATGCCGGGGAAGCCAGCAATGTCTCGCACCAGACCAAAAAAATGGAAAAAGAGGGATTAAAGCATTTCAGGGATTATTTTAATGTTCCAATCTCTGATGATGATCTTGAGACAATCCCATTTATCAGGCCGGAAGAAGACAGCGAGGAATTGAAATATCTAAAAAAGCATCGCGAGAAACTCGGCGGTTTTATTCCGAAGAGAAAAGATAAAAGTGAATCCTTAAAATCACCAGATGATGATCTTTTCAATAATTTTTTTAAAGGTTCAGGAGAAGATGAAGCTGCTACCACCAGTGTACTGGTTCAAATATTAAGCAAGTTACTTAAAGATGAAAATGTTGGAAAATATATCGTCCCTATTATTCCTGATGAATCAAGGACTTTTGGAATGGAGTCACTTTTTCAACAGGCAGGAATTTATGCGGAAGGCGGACAAAAATATGAGCCCGTAGATCAGGACAGTTTACTATTTTATAAAGAATCAAAAGAAGGCGTCATCCTGGAAGAAGGAATTACCGAAGCTGGTTGCACTAGCGAATTCATTGCTGCGGGTACCGCTTACCTAAATCAGGGACTTAATATGATCCCTTTCTATTTCTTTTATTCCATGTTTGGTTTTCAAAGGACTGCAGATCTTATCTGGGCTGCAGCAGATGCCGGCGCCAAAGGTTTTTTGATAGGAGGCATTTCCGGAAGAACGAGTTTGCCCGGAGAAGGTCTTCAACACCAGGACGGCAATAGTCATTTATTCGCTCTTGCCTTTCCAAATCTTAAAGCTTATGATCCTGCTTTTGCTTATGAAGTAGCCACCATTGTAAAAGAAGGTATGAAAGAAATGTATACCGAAAAAAAAGATTTCTTTTACTATATGACCATAGGAAATGACACCTATCCCATGCCTGAGATGCCAAAAGGAGTTGAAGAAAAGATTCTAAAAGGAATGTATCGTTTCAAAAAAACTTCTAAAAAATATAAAAAGAAAGCACATCTCTTTGGTAGTGGTGCTATTATGAAAGAAGTATTGGAAGCTGCACAAATCCTGGAAAAAGATCATAATGTGCGTACCGATATCTGGAGCATTACCAGCTATAAAGCTTTGTATGACGATGCACAGGATACCGAGCGTAAGAACAGGTTAAAATCGCAGATTAATAAAGAAACTAACTATATTGAAGACAGTCTTAAAGACGAAGATGGGGTTTTTGTTGCTGCGACCGACTATGTTAAAGCCCTGCCGGAATGCATTGCCAAATATTTCCCTCACAGATTAAGCGTTTTGGGCACCGATGGTTTTGGCAGGAGTGATGCCAGGGAAGAATTACGCGATTTCTTTGAAGTGAATGCAGCCCACATTGTTTATACGGTGCTTTACGAATTTGCCCTCCAGGGAGAAGTAAAATCAAATGATCTTAAGAAAGCGGCAGAAAAATTACATATAGATCCTAAAAAACCAAACCCGAGGACTTCATAAGTCCAAAAACTAAAAAAATTACCAGCATGGCCAAAGAAATAAAGATCCCGCAAATAGCAGAAGGTGTAGAATCGGCAACCGTGACAGAAATTCTGGTCAGGGAAGGAGATAGTATAGAGAAAGATCAGTCGATCATTGCTGTAGAATCAGACAAAGCTTCGGTGGAAATACCAAGTCCCCAGGCGGGAACAGTAAAATCTATTTCAGTAAGCGAAGGTGACGAGGTAGAAGTTGGAGATGTGATTTTGGAACTGGAGGCTGAAGACTCTGATGAAAAAGAGGAAAAGAGTAAAGAGGAAAAAGAAGAAGATACAGAGGAAGATTCTGAAGAGAAAGCTGAGGCTAGAGATAAAAAGAAAGAGGAAAAGAGTAAAAAAGAGAAAGATTCAGATAGCTCTAAAGATAAAGATAAGGCAGATTCTGAAGACGATTCCGAAGAAGAAAAAGTTAAGAAGTCTGAAAAAGATAATCAGGATTCTGAAGATAAAGATTCAAAAAAAGAGGAAAAGAAAGAGTCTGAAGAAGAAAGTGAAAAAGAGTCTGAAGAAAAATCAGAAAAGAAAAAGGAGAAAGATGCTGATAAAGAAGATACTACAGAAGAAAAAAGGGCAACAGGCGAAAATGTTCCGGCGGCTCCGGGAGTGAGAAGGCTGGCCAGGGAATTGGGAATCGATATTAGCAAGGTAAAAGGCAGTGGTGAAAATGGCAGAATTAGCAAAGAAGATGTAAAAAACCACTCAAATGATGATAACCAAAAGAAATCTAGCCCTGAACTTTCTTTGCCCGACTTCAGTAAATGGGGTGAGACAGAAAGAAAACCGCTTTCCGGAATAAGGAAAGCCACTGCAAAAAACACTTCAGCAGCCTGGAGTAATATCCCCCATGTATTTCAATTTGACGAAGCAGATATTTCAGAAATTGAAATACATATGGAAAAACTGCAGAAAAAAGCAGAGACAAAAATTACCATTACCGCTATTCTGGCCAAACTTGCTGCCACCGCCCTGAGGCAATTTCCAAAATTCAATGCCAGCATCGATATGGAAAATGAGGAAATGATCCTGAAGAAATACGTGAATATCGGGATTGCGGTAGATACTGAGAAAGGACTGCTGGTGCCGGTAATTAGAAATGTAGATCAAAAAACGATCATAGAAATTTCAGAAGAAATTACCCAACTAGCTGAAAAAGCACGCGCTGGAAAGCTGTCTTCAGAAGAGATGAAAGGAGGTAATTTCACGATTTCCAACCTTGGAGGGATTGGAGGCACTAATTTTACCCCCATAGTTTATTATCCACAGGTTGCCATTCTTGGCGTTTCACGAGCTAAAAAACAACCGGTTTATGTGGATGGTGACCTGGAGCCAAGGGATATGTTGCCCTTAAGCCTCTCTTATGACCACCGCATGATAGACGGCGCCGAAGGGGTACGCTTTTTACACTGGATTTCCCGGGCTCTCGAAGATCCTTATGAAGCCCTATTAGGCGCATAACTACAAAATTACCCACTACTATGTCCAAAAAGAAAGAGTTAGTCATTATAGGAGCAGGACCGGGAGGTTATGCTGCTGCGTTTCGGGCAGCAGATCTTGGTTTAAAAGTTACTTTGATAGATCCCGAGGCAAATCCCGGCGGTGTATGCTTATATCGTGGCTGTATCCCTTCAAAAGCCCTGCTGCATATCGCAAAAGTAAAACAGGAAGCGATGAAAGCTGCGGAATGGGGCATAGAATTTAAAGAGCCAAAGATTGAGGTAAAGAAAATTCAGAAATGGAAAAAGGGGGTTGTTAAAAAACTGACAAAAGGTCTTGGCAAACTCGCCGAAGGAAAAAATATTAAATATATAAAAGCTTCCGCCCGGTTTATTTCTGAAAGTGAGTTAAAAATACAACCTGCTAAAGGAGAAGCTTATAAAGTGAAATTTGAAAACCTTATTCTGGCCACAGGTTCTGTAAATATGGAATTACCTAATATTGAAATTGATCACGAAAAGGTAATCGATTCTAAAGATGCGCTGGACCTCAACAACATTCCAAAAACGATGTTGGTCATTGGTGGCGGGTATATTGGCCTGGAACTGGGAAGTGTTTATGCAGCCCTGGGTTCCAAAGTCTCTATTGCTGAAATGACCTCCGGATTTCTTCCCGGGACAGATCCTGACCTGGTAAAGATTTTCGAAAAGGAACAGCCTTTTAAAGATTTATATTTCGATACTAAAGTGGAAGAGCTTTCTGTTGAAAAGGAAAAGGTAAAAGTGACATTAAAAAGCAGTGACAAAAAAGCCAGTAAAAAAACATTTGACCAGGTGTTGGTTGCTGTGGGCCGTAAACCCAATACGGGGACGCTGGACCTGGAAAAAGCCGGAATTAAACCGGATGAAAATGGATTTTTGAAAGTAGATAAGCAAGGTCATATTAAAAACACCCACATTTTTGCTATTGGCGACCTTACCGGAGAACCACTGCTCGCACATAAAGCTAATTATGAAGGAAAGATAGTTGCAGAAACTATTGCGGGCAAAAAAGGAGCAGCTTTTGATGCACGCTCCATACCCGCTATTGTATTTACCAATCCCCAAATGGCCTGGTGCGGACTCATGGAAAATGAAGCAAAAGAGAAGGAAATTGATTATAAAGTATTGAAATTTCCGTGGAGTGCTTCGGGACGCGCTGTCGCTGTTGGAAGTCCTCATGGGATCACCAAGCTCATCGTAGAAAAGAAAACGGGAAGGTTATTGGGTGGAGGCGTGGCCGGAAAAAATGCCGGCTCCTTAATTTCTGAAATTTCTTTGGCTATTGAAATGGCCGCCACTGCTGAAGATATTGCTTTGAGCATACATCCGCATCCATCACTTTCAGAAACCATCATGGAGGCTGCCGAAATATTTTCGGGAAGCCCTACCCATATTTCTTCTTAATTTTTCACGGCTTATGAAATTCTAATCTGTAAGATTTTACAAAATAGAAATTCTATTTTAAAAAGGTATTTCAGAAAAGTTTTAATTTTTAGCTTTTTGTATATGATCTGGGTTCTTCTGCCAAAGTGAGGCCCAGCCTCCTCCATAAGATTTCTTTACATCTCCCGAAACAGAGGCAAATATAATAACCAGGATGCCTACCGTCATGTCACTTATAATAGCTATAGTGTTCGTATAACTGAGGATCCACGGTGCTAAAAGAAGCCAGACAGCTAAAGGATAGTTCCACTTTCTAAGACTTAAGGTTGCTTCCCAATAAGCGATTACTGAAAAAGTTACAATGACCGGTCCTACAATATGTCCATTGTCTGTCGCTGCTTCAGAAAAGTTAAATATTCCCGGAGCTACCATCACCCATAATCCTAATATTGTATTTAAAATTCTTGCCCACATATTAATTTACTTTTTCAATTTCAGATTGAACTCCCCAAAATGCTTTCCATGTAGATGCTTCAGACCTTTTTACCCTTTGCATGTATTGTAAACTGGCAAGCATTTCATCCATAGCAGGACCTATCATCGCTATAGAAATAACTGCAGATGCAAGACAAAGTGTACACCATGCCGAAAAAAGCACCGGCTGAAACACCACCAGCATCACACTTACAAAACCTAAAGGTCCTACCGCAAGTCCAAATACAATTACGATCCACGGCATTTTTTTCCATCGCCCCTGTCCTCCAATCACTCCAGTAACAGCATCCACCAGGTATCCAAATGCCCCTAAAGCTGCATCTGGTATTGGCAGTATATGAGAGATTCGAGAATTTAAAATGGTCACACTTCCGTCTCCGAAAAATGGTTCCCAAACAGAATCTATTAACTCAAGTTGATATAATGAGAGATATCCGGCAATCAAAACCCCGATTAAGGCAAGGATCACAATAGGTATACGTTGAGACCAGGTAGCGGGGTTATAATCCCAACCTGGCGGTATCATTTGTGCATCTTTAGTCATGTCAGGATTTTAAATTATTTTTTTTGTACCATTCTTCAGGATTTCTTTTTAAGTCGGCAATAATTTTTTCAAGTGAATCCATCAAGCGGTGTTTAGGTTGCCATCCTAAATATTCCTTCGCCCGGCTTATATCCAACTCATAATGATCGTCTGCCCGATCTATCATCCAGGGTTTGATAAAAGGATCTCCAACAAGATCCCTTATCCAGGCTCCTGCTTTAGCCAGTCTCTTAGGCATTTCATAAGTTTCCCACTCTTCTCCATGAATTAGTTTTCCTATCCTGTCTTGCAATTCCTTATAGGAAGGGGTTTCTGGTTCGCCGATATTGATCGCTATTTCATGAGGTAGTTTTTTCCTTCTTTCTACCGTTCTAACAATTGCATCCAATACATCTTCCATATGCACAAATACATCACCATGAGTAACGTCTCCTGAGTAGAAATGGCTTACCAGTTCTTTCTCATAAATCCTTTTAATTTGTTGAGTGATAGGAATGGAATTCCCCTCATCGTTATAAACTCCGGCAATCCTAAGAAATACAGTATCGATATTTTCGTTGTTTTCCTTTATTAATTCTTCGGTATTGATTTTAGACTCCGGATATCCCCAATTAGCCCCAATAGGTGAATCTTCGTGGATTTTTTTTCCAGGTTCGGTGGGTTTATAAAGCAGGTCTGAGCTTGAAAAAATGAACTGATCTACTTCAAAATCCTGTAATTGATTTAAAAATTTTCTAGTCCCCTTTACATTGATTTCATCATAGCCCGGACTATCCTTTGTATTAAAGCTGTAGAAAGCCGCCAGATGTATTACCGAAGCAATTTTACTTCCGTAGCCATATCTAATCCTTTCCATGGCGGCGTCTATCTTTCTTTCATCAGTGATATCAAAATTCACACATTCAGCCTGAAGCGGCGGATAAGGAGGCCCTAATCTATCCAATCCTATGATGCGATAATTTTTAGCAAGTTTTTCAATTAGCGGAAACCCTATGAGGCCACTACTACCACTAATTATTACCACTTCTTTGTCCTTGTTTCGCGCGCCGGTTTTGTCGTGCTCAATAATTTGATCCATCTCCATTCATCTTTTTATGTTATCTATATAAAATTAGAAATAAGTGGTATGAACCCAAAAATTTATGAGCCTCTTAATCATGAATTAACGCAATTTTATTAGAATCAAAGCCGACAAACTATATTTTAAAAAATATTACGTATTCATTAATTTAAGTATCAACCTAAATCTTCCGTTAATTATCTTACAACTGCTTCGACTTTAAAAATTAAGCACTATCGCTGCATTTTTTAAAGAAGTTAAATAATCACAGCACCTTATCCAGTGTAAAGGGCAACTCCCTTACCCGCTTTCCGGTTGCGTTATATAAGGCATTGGAAATGGCAGAAGCTACCCCAACAATTCCTAGTTCGCCCAGACCTTTAGCACCTAACGGGTTTACGATATCATCCTGCTCTTCCACAAAGATTACGTCAATTTCCTGTACATCTGCATGAACAGCCACATGATATTCGGCTAAATTGGCATTCATAATTCTACCATTTCGGCTATCCATCATTCCTTCTTCTTCAAGAGCCATTCCTATTCCCCAGGCAACTCCCCCTATGATCTGGCTTTCCGCAGTTTTAGGATTTAAGATCTTTCCCCCGGCAATCGCATTCACCACTCTGGGAACGCTGATCATCCCGGTATCTTCATCTACATGAACCTCAACCATAACACAGGAATGGGAATAGCAGGAATAATTGCTTCTGTCATCTTCAGGTTCAGAATTCACTTCTACTTCAATAGACTTTTTCCCGGCAGCTTTTATAATCTCTACATAAGGAATTGCGGTACTATTACCGACTGATATTTCTCCATTACTGAATACAGCATTCTCGATGAGCTTATTTTCAAAAATATCCGTATTTGTTTGAGCGGCCATGGCAAAAATCGTTTCCTGTAATTTTGAACAAACCAGTTTAACGGCAGATCCTACTGAAGAAGCTGTCCAGGAACCTCCTTCTATAGGGGCCTCAGGAAGGGTAGAATCTCCTAATTTAAATTCAACATTTTCCAATGATATTCCCAGCATTTCCGCAGCTATCTGGGACATAATAGTGTAAGTACCCGTGCCAATATCTGCAGTACCGGAACTTACCGTAAGTTTACCTCCCGCAGTGAGTATAGCTTTGGCGGAAGATTTTTGCTGCATGGCCTCCCAAACTCCCGTAGCCATTCCATATCCTACCAATTTATTTCCCTGTTTATTGCTACGCGGCTCCGGTTTTCTATTTTGCCATCCAAACTTTTCGGCAGCTCTCTGGTAACATGCCTTTAATTCTTTACTTGAAAATGGTTTATTTTCATTCTGATCTTTTTCAGCATAATTGATCAGCCTTAATTCCAAAGGATCTATTCCGGTTTCTATCGCCAGTTCATCCATGGCACATTCCAGCGCAAAAATTCCTGTTGAACCACCCGGAGCACGCATATCCATTGGAGTGTAAACATCCAAAGGCACTAACTGGTAATCCAGCTTTACATTTTCGCACTCATACATTAAACCGGACCAATCGACTATAGTTTCATTAAACTTCTCAAATTTGGAGGTTTCAGAAAAAGCTTCATGCTGAATAGAGGTCAATTTTCCCGTTTTATCTGCGGAAAGTTTTACACGTTGCAGGCAGGCGGGCCGGTGTCCGAAAGTAAACATCTGCGTTCTGGTCATTACTACTTTCACCGGAAGCTTAAGTGCTTTTGAAGCCATAGCCGCAAAAAATAACTGGTATTGCGGGCGCAGACCAGAGCCAAAAGCCCCTCCAATAAAAGGGGAGATCACCCTTACTTTTTCTTTTTCAAGATTGAAAATTCCAGCAATATATCCCTGGCTACTGCTCACCCCCTGGATTTTGTCATAAATGCTGAAGCTCCCCTCCTCTTCATTCCAGGAAGCCACAGAAGCGAAAGGTTCCATAGGATTATGGTATTCCCTTGGCTGATAATATTCCGCTTCTATTTTAGATTCTGAATCTTCAAAAGCATCTTCGGCATTTCCCCTTGGCTCCGCCGGGTCGGGCACATCTTCATGAGTAGCCTGTTCAAGATTCTTCTTAAGATCAACCTCGCCGTGATCCTCTTCTTCATATTCTACCTCAACCAGGCCGGCTGCAAAAGCCGCCGTTTCAAAAGTATCTGCGACGATTAAAGCTATTGGTTGCCCGTTATAAAGGATCTTATCATCATATAACGGACGGAACGGACTTCCCGGCGGCGAAAGCGGATCTGTATAATCTGAATCTATCTTTACTTCCAACGGTACATTCTCGTGCGTGAATATTTCCCGTACCCCAGGAACTTTAAGCGCTTTCTCTCTATGTATTGACGTGATCTTTCCTTTTGCGATCCTGCTGTTGATCACATACCCATGCACCAGATCTGCCGGGTTAAATTCTGCGATATATGGCGCCTGCCCGGTAACTTTCTTTATTCCGTCAACCCTTCGGGTAGATTTTCCTATATAATTTGTACCTGCTATCATGTTATTTTTCAATTGCTTCAGTTAATGCCCTTACGATGGTCTTTTTTGCCAGCGGTATTTTAAAATCATTATCGCCATATCCGGTAGCTCCCTCGATAAGTTTTTCAGCAAGTGCTTCAAAATTTTCCCTGCTGGCTTTTTTACCATAATATTCTTTTTCAACTTCCGGTTTTCTCCAGGGTTTATGAGCTACTCCTCCCAGGGCAATACGAATATCGGTTATTTCTTCCCCGTCCAGTTCCAACGCAGCAGCTACTGAAACCAGGGCAAAGGCATACGATGGCCTGTCCCGGACTTTTATATAAGCATAATGTTCTGGAAATCCTTTTTTGGGGAGTTCAATACCCGTGATCAATTCTCCATCTTTTAAATTGGTCTCTATATGCGGCGTATCTCCAGGAAGACGATGAAATTCAAGAATCGGAATGCTGCGATGTCCTTCTTCCTCACCAGTAACTTTAACTGTCGCATCCAGGGCAGCCAAAGCAACTGCCATATCTGAAGGGTGTGAGGCGATGCAATGTTCGCTTTCTCCTAAAATAGCATGAATACGGTTGAAACCTTCAAGAGCTGAGCAACCGCTTCCCGGTTCGCGCTTATTACAGGGTGTGGAAGTATCATAAAAATAATAACAGCGGGTGCGCTGAAGAAGATTACCGCCGTTTGTCGCCATATTACGCAATTGGGTGGATGCTGCAGCCAGCATAGCTTTAGAAAGCAGTGGATATCGCTGCTCTACTTCCTCATGATAGGCCGTATCTGCATTGGTAACGGTAGCTCCCAATAACAAACCACCAACTTCAGTAGACTCTATTTTAGAGAGTTTTAGTTCATTTATATCAATTAGATGATCGGGATTTTCCACGCGGTACTTCATAAGATCCAGCAAATTGGTGCCACCTCCTATAAATTTCACTTTTCCCTGTTTGTTATTTGCCTTCTTTATTGCTCCTTCTATATTTTCTGCCCGGGTAAAAGAAATATTGTTCATAGCTTGATTTTTAAATTGAAGTAGTTCCTTCGGTTCCTTTTTCTTTCATTTCTTCCACCACTTTATAGATGTTCGCATAAGCCCCGCACCTGCAAATATTACCGCTCATAAGATCCCTTATTTCTTCAGGAGTATTGCCTTTCTTCATATTCAGCAAACCAACCGTAGCGCAAATTTGCCCCGGGGTGCAATAGCCGCACTGGAAGGCGTCATGTTCTATAAAAGCATCCTGAACAGGATGTAAATTCTCACCATTGGCAAGGCCCTCGATAGTTGTAATTTCTTTGTTGGTTTGCATCGCTGCCAATGTAAAACAGGAATTTATATGTTTACCATTTACCAGCACTGTACAGGCCCCACACTGACCATGATCGCAGCCCTTTTTTGTACCGGTTAATTGCAGGTGTTCACGAAGCGCATCGAGCAAGGTAGTCCATGCAGAAATATCTAATTCTACCGTTTCTCCATTTATATTAAGTTCTAAAGGAATTGTTTCAGGATGTTTTGGTACTTCCATTGTGGCTGGTTTTATGAGTCTGAATAAAATTGTTTGTGAAATGATTTCAGTCTGAATTTAAGAATTATTCCAGCCTTTAAATGACAATTAAAACACCTTAGTATTTTTTTATGATACTTTAAGAGGTTATTTGTTAGATAGTTAATCCTATTCTATTAGATGGAGAAGTAGGTTTTTTTGGTCAGTTCCGGCATGGTACAATTAAAAGTAGAATACAAAACGCAATAAAAACCCGTAATACAAATCGCCGAATAATAAAATAGTGTTCTCTCTAATTTCAAATAAAAATTTAGTTAGCTTTGTAAAATAACAGCACGGGGTGCCTTAAATAAAGGCTGAGAATAAACCCGAAACCTGATTTGGATAATGCCAACGTAGGGATGCACAATTGAACTGGGATTTTTTTCTGGTTTTCTCTTCACAGGATTTTCCAAATACTTTTTAGTTTAAAAAAATGTACGATGGAAATAGAAAGATCAAGTCATGATTTAATTCCCCAAAAACAGCAAAACTGGCAAAACAGGGAGGAATGGTTCTTTAACCGGGAGCATACCGATACTTACGAACAATGGTATGAAGGTCCCTACAAACGGGCTGAAGTTTGGCAAAAAAAGATAATGGAAAACCTGGTTGGTAAAGACCAGAGAGTAAAGACTTTATTAGAATTTGGCTGCGGAACTACCCGGTTTACGCGATGGTGGCAGGAAATTGGAATTGAAGCTACGGGAGGTGATATCTCACCCTTTATGCTTTCACAGGCACTTCATCTTTTCGAGGGGGACCTGGTGATGGCAGATTCACACCACATGCCTTTCAAAGATCATTCGTTTGATGCCCTGGCATTTGTAACCACTTTTGAATATTATAAAGACCCTGTAAAGGTTATCCAGGAAGCAGCGCGGGTAGGAAAATATGGTATTGTCATGGGAATGATGAATCGTAATTCTCCTAAAGTAGTTAGAAGAAGAATTCAACAGGTTTTTGGCAGAAACCCCTTTTATATCACAGCTACATTTTATACTCCTGAAAAGTTAATCTCTATCATTGATAAAGCGCTACAGGGCAGGGATTATTCTATAGAATGGAAATGTACGGGATTACCTAACTGGTTTCCGGTACAGCAATGGAATGTGCCAGTAGGCGACTTTTTTGGTTTATATGTGAAATTTCATGACATACAAAATGAGTAAAGCCTCAGGAAAAATAGATCCCGATTTTTTTAAGAAAATCATTAGCAAAAAAACTGGTTTTAGGAGAAAAGAGGTTACGACCGGTCCTGAATTTGGAGTTGACGTATCTGTAGTGGACCTTCCTTCAGGCATGGCTATGGTATCCACCAGTGATCCCCTTTCTTTAATTCCTACTTTAGGCTTGAAGGAATCGGCATGGTTATCTATACAGCTAATGGTGAACGATATGGCCACCACCGGTTTTGCACCGATGTACGGCCAGTTTGTACTAAACCTTCCCAAAAACTTTTCTGATAGAGAATTTCAGGAATACTGGAATTATATCGATGAATTTTGTAATTCCGCCGGAATTGGTATAACCGGTGGTCACACCGGGTTTATTGAAGGCCAAAATTCCACTATCGCCGGTGGGGGAACTTTAACGAGTATAATAAAGAAAGACAAAATAAAGCTATCAAAAAATGCTAAGGAAGGTGATGTGATCCTGGTGACAAAATCATGTGCAATTTCGTCTTCAGCAATTTTAGCCATGAGCTTTCCGCAAACTGTTCAGAATAAAGCGGGAATGGAAAATTACCAGCGGGCATGTGACAGTTTTTATAACACCAGTAGCTTAAAAGATGCTATGATCGCAATGGCTAGTATTGAATCTCATGAAGAGATAACAGCTATGCATGATGTAACTGAAGGTGGCGTTTTAGGAGCTATTTATGAACTGGCAACTGCTTCTAATAAGGGAGCTATTATTTATGATAATAAGCTTCCGGTAAAAGAACTTCAGAAAGCAGTGTGTTCAATATTCTCTTTAGATCCTAAATATTGCATTGGAGCGGGATCTATGATAATTACCTGTAAAGAAGGAAGCGAACAGCAAATTGTAGAGGCTTTGAATAAAGAAGATATCACCTGTTCCTGCGTGGGTAAAATCATCAGGAAAGAAGAAGGTGTTAATCTGGAAGAAAATAAGGAACTACACAAATTAAGTTATGTAGAAAATGATCCTTATTGGGAAGCTTATTTTAACGCATGGAAGGCAGGATGGAAATAGTAAAGAACAGAGAAAAAGGGATTTATTTAATTATTGATCCATCATGGGAAGAGAACTTATTACTACCCCAAATTAGGCAGATAGTACAGGAGGAAATCGTCGCCATTCAAATCTGGGATAACTTTAAAGATGAACAGCAATTCCTTCCGCTTATTGATAAAATTTGCGAAATATCGCATGCCCAACATATTCCTGTAATAATTAATAATCATTGGAAGCTTCTGGAATGTACCCGGTTAGATGGAGTTCATTTTGACAGTATTCCGAAAAACTGGAATAAGATAAAAGATAAGTTTTTGGAAGCTCATATAATCGGGTTAACCTGCAATAACGATCTTTCAGATTTGAAATGGGCCGAGAAGAATCAACTTAATTATGTTTCTTTTTGCTCTGTTTTTCCTTCAAAAACCAGTAATAGCTGTGAGCTTGTAAATTTTGAAACCATTGAGAAAGCAAAAGAGCAGTATTCTTTACCTGTATTTCTGGCAGGAGGTATAAGTCATGAAAATCTTCCTCTGTTGAGTCACCTGTATTTTGATGGAATTGCCATGGTTTCGGGTATTATGAGTGCTAAAAAGCCTCAGGAAGCAATTCAGAAATATAGAACAATATTAAACCAATAAAGATGCATAAAAAAACGATACAAAAACTTTGCTGTCCATTTGATAAGGCAGATATCGAATTGACAATTATTACAACCGATATGGATGAACATATCCTGGAAGGCATCCTTACCTGTACAAATTGTCAAAGAATTTACCCTATAGTTAGTGGCATTCCTATAATGAATCCCGATGAATACCGGGAGTTTGAAATGGAAAAACCCTTGCTGGAAAAATGGGAAAAGCATCTTAAAGGTAAATCGGTTGAAAATTTTAAATTAGTGGCGAAAGCAGAACTGGAATAAACAAAAATTATTAATCTGGTATACTGGATAGTATCTGCTTCAAAAGCTTTAAAAAATAATTACATTAAAATATATAAGAAGAAGATATTTATAAATGGACAAAGGGAACAACAATGAAAAATCATTAACTGTTCCCTTTGATTATCATAATTTCTGACTAGCATTACCTACTCAGTCAACGAGTATATTCTCAGCTCAACTAAATGGAGCACCCCGTTATGATATTATAAATTTAAAAAAGATTCGGATAAAAATGAGAGCTGGAATAGGCTTTATAAATAGTTTAACCTTTAAGTTAAAATTCTTTAAAAATTCCGGCGAATTATCCCTCCTTTTTGAAGCTGATACCACTCCCCTGCATTTTTTGCAAGAGCAGAATCTGGCATACGAAGGATACTACGAGATAAATAAAATCAGGTTTCAAAATGGTACTTCTAATATTGGCGAATATATCATCAGCAAAAATTATATGAACCGTCAACCCTTAATTTAGGCTCTTCACTGCCCGGTTGCTTTCTTTCAATATTTGAGCAAAATTCGGCACGTAATTTTTAATATAAATTCCACGAACCCAATCAGAAACTTTCTCTTTAACCTGGTGATGTTTTATCAAAAATCATCAGTTGTTCTTTATTCATTAAGGCTCTTTTCAATAGCCTTTAGAACCAGAGGTTCCATAACTTTATATCCGGCATCTGTAGGATGCACTCCATCATTGGCGTATATCTTTTTCATTCCTTTACGTGAATCTGAAAGATGATTAAAATAATCCAGATAAGTATGTCCATTTTTTGTGGCATAATCTTTCATCCAGTCATTAATCTTCATAATCTTAGAAACAGGCTCAAGACCAGGCCGCCATGGATAATCATAGACCGGAAGGATCGAACTTAGAATAACCTTGATATTATTTTGCTCTGCCAATTGTGCCATTGCCTTAATATTATCGGTGATCATTTTTGTAGAAGAAAAACCGGTATTCCCAGCTATATCATTGGTTCCTGCAAGTATGACCACAATCTTTGGTTTTAGATCAATTACATCGGGAGTAAAACGTATAAGCATTTGAGGAGTGGTTTGCCCACCAATGCCACGGCCCAGAAAATTATGACTTTTAAAAAATTCCGGATGCATATTCGCCCACCCCTCAGTAATGGAATTTCCCATAAAAACCACATCAGGAAAATCACCTTTTTCAATGACCTCTTTATTTAAATCTCTATACTTTGCAAGTTCAGCCCAGTCCTGACGCATTAATTCCTTATATTTTTCAGTTTGAGAATGGCCGAAGTTAATTATAAAAAATAGAAATAAAAGAAGGGGATACTTTCTCATAGCAACTTGTTTATGCGGTTCAGTTAATAAAATACTCAGAAAAATAATAAGAATTTTAAAAGATTGTCCTGTTAGTTATAAAGTGATTAAAGGCTGTAATCCTTCCAGTCTTCAATATCATTCCTTTCTTTAATATCATTCCTTTCTTTCAATCACTTTTATCTGTTATCATCTTCCTCATTGGTCTCATTCTTAGAAAATTCCAAACTTATTTTGCTAATCAGTTAGCTAAGTTCAGGTCTAAATTCTTATTTCTAAAAGGGAAGCGCTCCAGTCTCTTTAACCGGACATGAATGAATTAGAATATAAACTAAATCGATGGTTTCCAACCCGGTGCGTAATCTCTAGACCAGAATTTCATTACCTCATCATCCAGAACACGTCCGTTTTTTTCGTCTACCGAAAATTCCTTTCCAGAACGGTAAGCCATATTTGCATAATGCACCATCGCCATAGAAATGCTGGCATCATCGATTGGCGCCGAAAGATTTGCTTTTCCACAAATGGCGTCAAAGAAATTTACCATATGCGCAGTGGTCATATCTCCGCCACCACCTAATGCTGTTCCTGCTTCATTAGATACCGATTTTGTATCTCGTATCACTTTGCCGCTTCTGTCATACAACACATACTTTTCGCGGTCTACAAAAACGCTACCCTCACTACCGTAGACTATCGTTCCGCGGCCAGCACCATAAGTAGGATAAGCATTTCGGCTTTTCCCATCCCACTGGATAATTTTATCTTCTGAAAATTGAAAGGTCGCTTGCATACTGTCATACATTTCCCAGCCGTCTTTCAGAAAATGCCTTTTTTCGGCTTCTACCTGGACTTGCTTCGGAAAATTTACTCCCAGCGCCCAGCGTGCAACATCCATTTCATGTGTTCCATTATTTCCTGCTTCTGCCGTTCCATAATCCCAGCCGTACCAATGCCAGTTATAATCCCAGGTTTCTTCAGTATATTGGCGGCGAGGTGCAGGTCCCTGAAAAAGATCCCAATCCAGGCCTTCCCGAACCGGAGCTTTTTTCTGAATAGGAACTTCTCCGCGGGAATTAGTATAAAAAGCAACGGCTTTGTACGGTGTTCCTATTATGCCATTATGGATTTCGTTAATTATCTCAATGGTATGATCTGAAGATCGTTGCTGGTTTCCCATTTGCACGTCTTTTTTATATTTTTTTGCCGCGGCTACCAACTGCTCATTTTCCCACATATTATGGCTGCAGGGTTTTTCAACATAGACATTTTTGCCTGCCTTAAGAGCCATTATCGATCCTGGAGTATGCCAGTGATCTGGAGTAGCGTTGATCAAAATATCCACATCATTATCATCCAGTACTTTCCTAATATCGTTCTCGAGCTTCGGCTTATAATCGATACGCTTTGAGAATTCTACCAGGGCATTCTCGCGCTGACTTTTCATCACATCACATAAATATGTCAGGCGAACATTAGATGATTCCATGGAAACAGGTTCATAATAACCGCCTAACCTTCTTCCTAATCCCGCGATTGCCACATTCAATCTCTCATTTGCGCCAATAATTCTCCGGTAACTGCTAGCGGTCATCCCCATTGCTGAACTTCCCGCAACCAAAGCTGCACTTCCTAAAACCGTTTTTGTTATAAAATCTCGTCTTGTAGTCATAATATAAAAATTAAAGCGGTTTTATTTTAATATTTCTGAAGGCCACACGGTTTCCATGATCCTGCAACAGAATTCTCCCTTTTTCAAGCTCTCCGAATTTTGGCCATTTATCATACTTACTTTCTGAAACAAGTTTTCTGAATTTTTCAGAACCCCTTTCATATTCCAGAACCTTTACGCCATTCAGCCAATGCTCCACATGATTATCTTTGGAAATGATATGCGCGGTATTCCATTCTCCAATCGGATGTATTGGTTTGTCTGGATCGGCCTGGATAAGGTCGTACAGGGAAGCAACTGTCCTGCTGCCCTCATGGTTTCCCAATCTGGCATCGGGATGATTATCGTCATCCAGAATCTGGTATTCCAGGCCAATCGAAGAGCCCGGCCCTTTATTAATATCAGTATCCACATAATATTTAATTCCACTATTGGCGCCTTTGGTTATTTTGAAATCAACTTTTAGTTCAAAATCACCGTAAAGTGAATCGGTTACAATATCACCTCCGGCCGCCGATTCTTCCCCGCCACTAGCAAGAACGATAAGGTTTCCCTCCTCAATTAGCCATCCATTCTCAGGAAACTCGTCCAGCCTTGCTCCGTGCCATCCATCTGTAGTCTCGCCATCCCAAAGCATTTTCCAGCCATTATTGCTTTCATCTGTGGTGAGTTGATTTTTGGTAATTTTCGGTTTCAATGAAATCTCCATGCTGTATTTTGAAAGACTGTCAGTAAGGATCTTAATATTTTTCCACATGATTTGTTTGTCTGCTTCTTCGTCTTCGCCAATCGCATGAACCTGCAAAGCGATGAAACCTTCTAAAGTCTTATCATCAATCAAGTATGCCGCAGGCACCTCATTCACCCATGTTTTTATAGTGTCACCAATAGCCTCAATACGATAGTGATTCCACTCGTTCTGTTTAAATGCATTTTGTGCTTCTGAATCTTTTTCCAATGAATACAGCCAGCCTCTTCGGCCTTCATCATAAATTCCTCCACTCCAGGCCCTGTTTGAAGGATCTATCTCTACCTGGTAACCATGTACTCTGCCATTCTGATATTTCGGAAGACTATTACTGCGAATCTGTATCCCGGAATTCATCGAGGAACCGACCTTAAAATCTAATTCAAGGATAAAATTATTATACACTCTTTTAGTAGTCAAAAAAGAATTTGGAGTATCGTGAACTGTTGATCCCACGATCATTCCGTCTTTCACTTCATAGTTGGCTGCTCCGCCTTTCTGCTCCCAACCGTTAAGATCTTTTTCGTTAAATAAATAAACCCAGGGAACATCATCTTTCTCATCATTTTGGCAACTCGTCAAACAAGCGAGACTTAAAAGAAATAATAATAATCTTGAGTTAAGATTTTTCCTATCCATGGGCTCTGGTCTTTAATTTCCTATTAATATCAGCTTTTATTACTTCACAAGTAACTTCTTATTTTATTTACTGCTCATCCAGAATTTTAATTCACCACCTTTATTTATATCATCATGTCGAATAAGAGGCTTCTTCAATTCCTTTCCATTCAACTCCACTTTTCTAATATAAACGTTTTTATCGGACTGGTTTTCAGAAATTGTAATGAACGTAATGCTGTTCTCAGTACCACCTTTGCGTATCCTATTGCTGGACTGCCTAACGCAAACTCTACAGAGCCCGGTGCCAATGGGGCAAAAGCCTAAAGTAATGAAAATGTACCAGGCACTCATTTGTCCGAAATCATCATTTCCGCTAAGACCCTCAGCTCCGATTTTATATTTCGTATCGAGGATCATCCTGATCTTATCCTGAGATTTCCAGGGAGAATTTGTCCGGTTACATAAATAAGCTACATGCTGTGAAGGTTTATCCGTGAACATTTTCCTATAATCCCTTCTCTTAAAATTCGCTCGCAGCATTTCTGCAAAATGCCGCTTCACTGCAAATCACGACGAATAAGAACAATAGGGGCTATCAATAATATGTATATTTAACCTTCAAAGCAATAAAGATCTAAACCGACAAAATTGAATCTAGAATCCCCCCTACTATCCTTATTCGCGACCGTTGGCAATAATTTAATATTTTTAACTATGAACAAATTTCTATTCATTACTCTCATTTTATTTTCTGCTGTAAATGCTCAAACAGGACAAAACTTAGAATTAGATCAATCAAATGAATTGACTATTCCGAAAGAAAATCAAATTAAAATTGAAATAAAAATGGGAGTTGAAAATGAGGACTTACAAACTTATTTTGATTTTGATAATATAATGCAATCAAAATTTAAAATTTCAGGTGCGACAGTAAAAAATAAAGCTTTCGTAATAAAATTAAAAGAATTTAAAGACGGGAATTTATCCAAAACAGAAACCCTATTCGATGAAGGAAATAACAAATATTTCAAAACCGACTCAACAACTATATCGTTCAAACTTTTAACTCAAATAGGGAAGAAAAACTTAAAAACCTGGATTAGAGGTAAAAGCTTTGGTAGCAAGAAATCGTATTTTGAATTAGAAGACCAAAATAAAGATCGGTATGTAACAAAAGATTTTATTGGAGGAAAAGAATATTTAATTGAAAATATTAATAAACCCTTTTATTTATTAGCAATTATTACTCCCTACATTACTGAAAGTGGTGCTGGTCAATATTGTCAAGTGGCATATTCAGGAATGAATCCAGAAAAGTTCGGAGAAAAATTTAATATTCCACATTATTTTCTAATTCAAATGGAATTCGTGGATTAAACTATTGCCAACAGCGGTTCATCGCCAGCAGGCGGTAGCGTTAGAAAGAAAATATTAACTTAACCAACAAACCTATACTTGGCCGACAAATCCCCATCTCTTACTCCGCCAACTGGGGATAACCGAGACCGCAACAAGCTATAAAAATCAGTCAGAATAATTTTCTGCCACATAATCCCCCAATTGGCAATAGATTGGATTAATGGAATTAAGGTTTTACCAAAGTCTATTAATGAATATTCCACTTTTAAGGGTGGTTTTGAGGTATATATCTTACGTTTAATCAATCCGTCTTCCTCCAGTGCCTTTAATTGTAAACTTAAAGTTCTTTCAGTAACAGTAGGCATTTCTTTCCTTAACAGGTAGTGGAGAAAAGCAAATGAAAATTATCCAGGATTATGGTGCTTCCTCCATTGATTACACAGCAGAGGATGTTGAATCTTACGTAAAGAAACATACAGATGGAAATGATTTTGATATTGTGTTCGACACTGTTGGCGGTGAAAACCTCAAAAATTCATTCGAAGCAGCGGCCTTGAATGCACAAATTTCTACAACAGTTTCATTACTGGAACTTGATCTATCACCGGTTCATTTTAAAGGTTTAACGCTTCATGTTGTGTTTATGCTCATTCCAATGATTCATAATTTTAAAAGAGAGAAGCACGGTGAAATTTTAAGTGAATTGACTAAAATCATAGAAGCTGGAGCAGTAAAGCCTTTACTTGATGAACAAAAATTTTCAATGGAAGAGGTTGGAGAAGCTTATGCACATCTTACAAGTGGAAAAGCTACTGGAAAAGTGGTGGTGGAAAACTAAATACTGAGAAATGAATTTAAGAATAACTCACATACCTATTGTCTTTTTATTATGCATATTAGTTTCTTGCAATCAAACTGAAAAGAATAATAATGATTCTGAAATCGATAACCTGAACCAGATAGAAAACCCAACTAATAAAGTGGTGCGAAGTTCAGAAGTTGAGTGGGAGAAACTTAACCCGGCAAGAGGAGATAAAAGTCCGCAGGCAGGTACCATTTGGGGTGATAGAAATGGTACCGAACCCACAGGGTTTTTGGCAAAGTTTACAGATGGTTTCTCCTCACCTCCACATATCCATAACGTTACATATAGGGCGGTAGTGATCAAAGGATCTATCCATAATGACGATCCCAACGCTGCAACTATGTGGATGAAACCGGGAAGTTTTTGGACCCAGCCCGTTGGTGGATCTCACATCACTTCAGCAAAAGGGGAAGAAAATATTGCACTGGTTGAAATTGATCATGGACCTTATTTGGTAAAACCTATTGAAGAAGCGTTTGACAATGGTGAACGTCCGGTCAATATAGATGCTTCCAATCTTGTTTGGTTAGGAAGCGACAAATCAACCTGGATCGATTCCAGGAGTGATGCGAAATTGAGCTTTCTATGGAAAAGTGATGAAAGCCAGGGTGTTTTTATAAAATTTCCGGCATCATACACCGGTAAATTGATAAGTAACGGAAGTGTTCTGCATGCCGTGGTTATTAAAGGGGAATTAAATTATGAATTGCCGCAAAGTCAGGAAACAAAACTTCTCGATCCAGGCAGCTATTTCAGCTCGACTGATAAGGCAGTTCATAGGATTAGGAATTCAACTCAAAAAGATGTAGTTATATACATAAGAACCAATGGGCAAATCAAAATTCAGTAAAGATGAAAACAATACTTATTACAGGAAGCACAGATGGTATCGGTAAAATGGCTGCGATTAAACTGGCAAAAGATGGACATGAAATATTACTTCACGGAAGAAATGAAAAAAAGCTACAAAAGTCTGTTTCTGAAGTAAAAGAACTTTCTGGTAATGATAACATACGGGGTTTTATAGCAGACTTTTCAGATTTCAGCAGTATAGATAGTTTAATAGCTGAAATTTCCGAAGAGATTGCATCAATTGATGTACTCATCAATAACGTAGGCATCTATAAAAACCCTGTTGAAACTACTGCAGATGATTTAGACATACGTTTTGCAGTTAACTATTTAGCCCCTTATCTATTAACTAACGGCCTTGTTTCATTATTGAATAGAGGCGACTCCCCCCGCGTGATCAATCTGAGTTCGGCAGCACAGGCTACGGTTTCCGTGAAAGCACTAAAGGGATATGAAACCTTATCTATGCAGGAAGCCTATGCTCAAAGCAAATTAGCCCTGACCATGTGGAGTTTTAATTTTGCCGAAACCTATCCGGAAATAACGACAATTGCGGTGAATCCTGGTTCGCTGTTAAATACAAAAATGGTAAAAGAAACCTATGGTCATCACTGGTCTCCGGCAGATAAGGGAGCTTCTATCCTATATGAAATTGCTTTATCTGAAAAGTACAAAAACAGCAGCGGTAAATATTATGATAATGACCAGGGCGGCTTTAATGAGGCACATAATGATGCTTACAACCAGAAAAAAATTGCAAATTTATTAGCTACGACAAAAAACATAGTAGATAATAATTGTAGTTAATCATGTTATGTTTGCTCTACTATCTAATTTTGAAATATGATAAAAGCTATAAGCATCTATTCAGATTTTGAATTGGAGCAGATAAATAATATAGGCAACTGAATCTTATAAAATTTTGAATTTGCTTAATTGAATTAAACTTAAATTATTAGATTTTTAATGAAAAAATGTGTTGCCAATAAACTATCGCAGCTTACAAATTAAAAGCACTAAATTTAGCTAGAGGATAATCTAAAAGCCGAGAGAACTGTAATTATATAAAACTTCAAGTATATGATTTTAAAAATTAATCTATTTCTATTTTTAGCATTTACCTCAACTATAATTGCACAAAATTCTTTACCTCAGGTTAGCAAAGGCAAAATTGAAAGAATTGAGAATTTTCAGTCAAAATATGTCACAGCAAGAAACATCGATGTTTGGTTGCCAGAAAAATACAGCTCTGATACCAAATATGCTGTTCTATATATGCATGATGGGCAAATGTTGTATGATGCTGAAAATTCCTGGAACAAACAAGCCTGGAACGTTGAGGAAGCAGCTTCAAAATTACTTGAATCAGATTCTGTAAAGCAATTTATAATAGTTGGAATTTGGAATGGGGGAAGTACAAGACATGCCGACTACTTTCCCCAAAAACCTTTTGAAACTCTTTCTGAGGTGGAAAAAGATACCGTTTCAAATCAGTTGAAAAATTCACATGTTGATATAGATAATGCCTTTAAACCTCTATCTGACAATTATTTAAAGTTTATAGTTGAAGAACTAAAACCTCATATAGATCAAAATTTTTCAGTTCATTCCGATATGGAAAACACTTTTATTGCTGGAAGTAGTATGGGCGGACTCATATCCATGTATGCTATCTGTGAATATCCAAACATTTTTGGAGGAGCCGCCTGTCTATCTACACATTGGCCTGGTACTTTTACACTAGATAACAACCCGGTTCCGCAATCATTTATGAACTATTTAGAACAGAATTTGCCAAATTTAAAAAATCATAAAATTTATTTTGATACCGGAGATCAAACTCTGGATAGTTTATATCCTGAAATTCAAAAACGAGTAGATAACATTTTAATTGAAAATGGATTTGACTCCAGTAATTGGAAAACCGAATACTTTCCAGGAGAAGGTCATAGTGAGAATGCCTGGTCAAAACGAATTCACCTTCCGTTGGAATTTTTACTGAAAAAATAACTTTTAGCAATAAGGGTTCATTTCAAATATCAGAGTTAATCGGGATGGTGTAATTGTGAAACTCAGAAAGAAACTGTATGTTCCCTCAAATCGCGTGATGGCGAACTGAATACATGATTCAATTTAAAGAGGTTCAAACTATATTAATCTTATCAATAATTATAAATTTTATCTAGATTCATTTATAGATTTCAATTCTTTGTGGTAGGCTTCAATTCTCGCATGTGCAGTTCCATCAACTAGTAAGATTACTATTAACATTGCAATGGTAGCGATACTAATTGCCCGCCAGATTGGGGTGTTAATAAATAGAATGACTAATGACGCGATAATAATTAGAATGGGAATTACCTTAAATACAATAGTGTATTCCTTTAGAGTACTTTCGGTACGTGCAATTTCCGACTGATAAAAGGCAGGTGTGTCCTTATTGAATGCTTTTTCAAATTGAATAATCCTTGATTTATTGGTATAAAATAAACCCAGGCCTATGGTCATCAGTAATAAACCTGCAACCAGAGTTGGTATGATATAGGCTTTTGCCAGATCTGTTTTTCCCAACTGCCAGAACACGATACTTGCGATTAAAAATAAAATGGGACACTATCCCGCAAAGTGTGTAAAGTTTAAATAACAGGGGTTGGACTTATTTAA
>NZ_JAPYPC010000011.1:109682-109805 GCF_029937855.1 Christiangramia sp. | reverse complement strand
CAACTGCTAATTGATCATTGTTCATTGTTTATTGATTATTGAACTTGTAATTTCGGTACGCAGCAAAGCGAAGTGAGAAATCTCATTTTAACAGCCAAATAGTGATCAATTGAAAAATCAAAA
>NZ_JAPYPC010000011.1:101882-109582 GCF_029937855.1 Christiangramia sp. | reverse complement strand
CAACTGCTAATTGATCATTGTTCATTGTTTATTGATTATTGAACTTGTAATTTCGATACGCAGCGCAGCGAAGTGAGAAATCTCATTATAACAGCCAAATAGTGATCAATCGAAAAATTAAAAAGAACTTAACCCCGTTTATTAAGAGACTCTTCGTTGTACTCAGAGTGACAACTAACAGTCATATAGAGAGTCAAAACCCATAACAGACACAGAGAACATATCACTTACAACTGCTAATTGGTCATTGTTCATTGATTATTGATTATTGCCCATTGAAATTGTTCATTTGGATACGCAGCATAGCGAAGTGAGAAATCTCATTTTCATTTCCGAACAACAAACTCCTAATCCTAAATTCTAAAAGTCAAATAATCCTCTAATTGCTATATGCTGAATCTTCCTTACTTTTGGGAATACAACTAATAAAAAGATTATGAAAATATATACCAAAACCGGTGATAAAGGCACCACGGCGTTATTCGGCGGTACCCGTGTGCCCAAGCATCATATTAGAATAGAGAGTTATGGAACGGTAGATGAACTTAATTCACATCTTGGGCTGTTAAGGGATCAGGATACCGACTCGCAGACCCAAGAGTTTTTAACGGAAATCCAGGACAGGTTGTTTACGCTGGGCGCCATACTGGCGACCGATCCCGAAAAAGCAACTTTAAAAAATGGCAAAGAGCGATTGAATATTCCGAAGATTTCAAATGAGGATATTGAGAAGTTGGAAAAACAAATTGATATGATGAATGAAGATCTTCCCGAAATGACGCACTTCATTCTTCCGGGAGGTCATCAAAGTGTGTCATTCTGTCACATAGCTCGCTGTGTTTGCCGTCGTGCAGAAAGACTTTCCAGTGCTTTATATGACATCGAAGCCTTTGATGATAGGGTTTTGATTTACCTCAACCGACTTTCCGACTACCTATTTGTGCTGGCACGGAAGTTGTCTAAACAATTGAAAGCTGAAGAAATTCAATGGATTCCAAAAAAATCCTGATTGCTCTCAGATTTTAAAAAATACTTTGCAAAAATTGCAAAAAATAACATAATTCATTACGTTCTTATCATTATTGTATAAATAATAGATTTTTTTCTTGGCTATTAAAGCAAAAAAATTATTTTTGCCAAAATTTAAAACCCGATTAATCAATGTATTGGACTTTAGAATTAGCATCCTATTTAAGTGATGCCCCGTGGCCGGCAACAAAAGATGAGTTAATAGACTATGCAATTAGGACCGGAGCACCCCTGGAGGTGGTAGAGAATTTGCAGGCTATTGAGGATGAGGGCGACTCTTATGATTCTATTGAGGAGATTTGGCCAGATTATCCAACCGATGAAGATTACCTCTGGAATGAGGATGAATATTAAGACAACACGCAAAAAATAGGGAAAAGTCTCATTCATGAGGCTTTTTTTTTGCTTAAATTTGAACCCCTTAAATAACTAAATTTTTTAGCTTTTGAGTGATCAAAATAGATAAATAAATACCAGAATACACGAGGCTTTCCGAAAAATTGATGCTCAGGTATTGTTAGCAATTACTTCTATTTCTCACTGTAAAAGTTTAAACCGAATAAATAAAAAAACCAATATGAGTTTTTTAGATTCTGTATTAAAAGCTTTCGTAGGCGATAAGTCGAAGAAAGATGTAAAAGAAATACAACCCATAGTAAATAAAATTAAAGCTCTTGAGTCTGAATTTGAGGCCCTAAGCCTTGATGAACTACGAGCGAAAACTTCTGAATTCAAAGCTAAAATTACGGAAGCTACTAAAGAGGTAAAAGATAAAATCGTAGCCTTAAATAAGGAAGCTGATGAGACCGATGATATTACCCGAAAGGAAGATATTTATGCGGAAGTAGATGCTTTAAAAGATAAATCTTACGAAATATCTGAATCTGTACTAAACGATATTTTACCCGAAGCCTTCGCTACGGTTAAAGAAACAGCAAAACGTTTTGTAAATAATACTCAGCTTAAAGTAAAAGCCTCTACTTTTGATCGTGAGATCTCTGCGGAAAAGGATTATGTTACTTTAGAAGATGATCATGCCATTTGGAGCAATTCCTGGGATGCTGCCGGAAAGCCGGTAACCTGGGATATGGTTCATTATGATGTTCAGCTTATTGGTGGTGTGGCCATGCATCAGGGTAAAATTGCAGAGATGCAAACAGGTGAAGGTAAAACCCTGGTGGCAACTTTGCCTATGTATTTGAATGCACTTACCGGAAACGGAGTTCACCTGGTTACCGTAAACGACTACCTTGCAAAACGTGATAGCGCCTGGATGGCTCCTATATTTGAGTTCCACGGGATGAGTGTAGATTGTATAGATTATCACCGACCAAATTCCGCAGCCCGTAGAAAAGCCTATAATGCCGATATCACCTACGGAACCAATAACGAATTCGGTTTTGATTACCTAAGGGATAATATGTCCCATGCCCCTGATGATCTTGTACAAAGGCCGCATAATTATGCGATCGTGGATGAGGTCGATTCTGTTTTGGTAGATGATGCGCGTACACCGCTTATTATTTCCGGTCCCGTACCAAAAGGAGATACGCATGAATTTATGGAACTAAAGCCGGCAATTGCCAATATTGTGGAAGTTCAGCGTAAATATTTAGTAAAGGTTCTGGCGGAAGCAAAAAGACTGATAAAAGAAGGTGATACCAAAGAAGGCGGATTCCAGTTATTGAGAGTTTACCGTGGTTTACCAAAAAATAAAGCACTTATTAAATTCCTTAGTGAGGAAGGTGTGAAGCAATTGCTTCAAAAAACCGAAAATCACTATATGCAGGATAACAATCGGGAAATGCCAAAGGTTGATGCCGAATTGTATTTCACAATTGAAGAAAAAAGCAATCAGATAGATCTTACCGATAAAGGGATTGAATTCCTTTCTGGAAAGGATGATCCCGATTTCTTTGTGATGCCGGAAATTGGAATGGAGATCGCTAAAATCGAAAAAGAAGGGCTGCCTCCTGAAGAAGAAGCTGAAAAAAAAGAAGAGCTTTTCAGGGATTATAGCGTAAAAAGTGAGCGTATACATACGCTTCGCCAGTTACTAAAATCTTATACCCTTTTCGAAAAAGATACCGAATATGTAGTAATCGATAATAAAGTGAAGATTGTTGATGAGCAAACGGGTCGTATCATGGAAGGCCGTCGTTATAGTGATGGTTTGCACCAGGCGATTGAGGCGAAAGAAAATGTAAAGATTGAGGATGCTACCCAAACCTTTGCTACGGTAACGCTTCAGAATTACTTTAGAATGTACCGTAAACTGTCGGGTATGACGGGTACAGCGGTAACCGAAGCAGGAGAATTCTGGGAGATCTACAAACTGGATGTGGTAGAAATTCCTACCAACCGTCCTATCGCCAGAAATGACAAGGAAGATTTAGTTTACAAGACCAAAAGGGAAAAATACAACGCTGTAATTGATCACGTGACCGATCTTTCCAATGCGGGAAGACCGGTGCTTATTGGTACTACTTCTGTGGAAATTTCGGAATTATTAAGCCGAATGCTTAAACTTCGAAATGTACCTCATAACGTTCTTAATGCAAAAAGACATAAAAAAGAGGCTGATATTGTTGCTGAAGCCGGTAAATCTGGTATTGTAACTATCGCCACCAACATGGCCGGTCGTGGTACCGATATTAAGCTAAGCAAAGAAGTGAAGGAAGCCGGCGGACTTGCCATAGTTGGTACAGAACGTCATGATTCAAGACGTGTAGACCGCCAGTTGCGTGGTCGTGCTGGTCGTCAGGGAGACCCGGGAAGCTCTCAATTCTATGTTTCCCTGGAGGATAACCTAATGCGTTTATTCGGTTCTGAAAGGATCGCCAAGCTAATGGATCGTATGGGTCTGGAAGAAGGTGAAGTGATCCAGCATTCTATGATCTCGAAATCTATTGAAAGAGCTCAGAAGAAAGTGGAGGAAAATAACTTCGGCGTTCGTAAGAGATTGCTGGAGTATGATGATGTGATGAATGCGCAGCGTGAGGTTATCTACAAACGTCGTTACCATGCATTGTTCGGAGAAAGATTGCGCGTAGATCTTGCCAATATGATCTTTGATATTTCAGAATCTATTACGGAAACGAATAAAGCCGCAGAAGATTTCAAGAATTTTGAATTTGAACTTATCAGGAACTTCTCTATGAGCTCCCCTGTTTCAGAAGAAGAATTCAAGAAAATGAATGCACAGAAACTTGCAGGTGAGGTTTATAAAGCCGCCTACAAACATTATGACGAAAAGATGTCTCATAATGCTGAACGTGCTTTCCCTGTAATCAAGCAGGTTTATGAAGATGAAAGGAATAATTTCGAAAGAATTTCAGTTCCTTTTACTGACGGCACCAAAACTCTTAGTGTAGTTACTAATCTTGAAAAAGCTTACGAAACTGAAGGAAAGCAGCTAATCAAGGATTTTGAAAAGAATATCACCCTTGCGATCATCGACGATGCCTGGAAGACTCACCTGAGAAAAATGGATGAGTTGAAGCAAAGTGTTCAGCTGGCGGTTCATGAACAAAAAGATCCATTATTGATCTATAAATTCGAAGCTTTTGAACTTTTTAAAGTAATGCTGGAAAATGTAAATCGTGATGTAATGTCCTTCCTTTTCAAAGGAGAGATTCCTTCGAGTGGAGCTCCAAACATTCACGAAGCACGCCAGACAAGGTCTAAAGAAAAGGTAGAAACGAAGAAGGAAGAAATTCCCAATATGGACGAAAGAGCTGCCCAAAGCAGAGCTGCCGGAAACACTCAGCGTCAACAGCCTGAGGTAACTGAAACAATTGTAAGGGACCGTCCGAAAATTGGAAGAAACGATAAAGTGACCATCAAGCATGTAATGAGCGGTGAGAATAAAACCATGAAGTTCAAACAGGCAATTCCACTTCTGGACAAAGGCGAGTGGGTATTGGTAGATGAATAGACGTTAGACGGTAGACGGTAGACGGTAGACGAAATTAAAAATCCTGAAGTTAAAACTTCAGGATTTTTTTTATTTTATATCATTACTATGAAATTTAGTAACCCGTCATGCTGAACTTGATTCAGTATCTCAAATGAGATTTATCAGCTACTTCATTCTTTCGAAAAGTCAGAAAAAAAGTTTTTGTCATTTCGACTGTAGGGAGAAATCTCAATATTGTCAGGATCTAATTTTAATAAGAAATTGAAAATTGATCCTCTCTATTCCTATAGAATAGCTAAATAAATAATGCATTACAATTAATACTCCCTATCTAGAACCCTTTTCAGAAAAGGTATTTCCAAAAAGAATAAAGCCACGAAACCAAACGCAATTTGCATAGTTCTGGAAAGATTGATTTCGGGTATATTAACTAAGTCCGGAATTTCAAATTTCAAACCAGAAACAGATATATCTGAATTTAAATACGTTACTCCTGCTATAAAAACAATAATGCCGGCAACTATTCCTATCCAAACTGATTTGGAAATCAATGGCTCATAAGGTCTGATCTCGGCATTTCTTAACGCTACCTTCATCATAATACGGTTCCTGAAATCTGCTGAAGGTTTTTCAGTTCCTGCTTCATTCAGCAAACTTTTAAGAAGTTTTTCTTCTCGGTTAAATTGCTTTTCCATTCCTGTTTAATATTTCCGGTTTAATATAGCCTGCTAATAACGAAAAAAGCTTTTTCCGACTGCGATATAGTTTTATTTTTATATTATCTGCCGTGAGGCCTGTTACTTTTGCAATCTCTTTTACAGATTGCTCTTCAAAATAATATAAACTAATAATCGCTGCCTCATCTTCAGGTAGCAAGCCGATACATTTTTTAATAATACTAGTTCTTTCTTCACTCAGCATACATTCCAATCCGTTCTCAATATGATCCAGGGCATCATCCGTGATTTCCTCTATGATCTGGTAAGTTGTATGCCTACTGTTCATTTTTATCATATCCAGGCTCTTATGATAAACAATCCTATATAACCAGGTTGAAAACTTTGAATCTCCCCTAAAACTGGATAGAGAATCGTAAGCTTTAATAAAACTATCCTGAGCTACTTCCTCAGCTTCTTCTGTAACCTTTAAAATTCTAATGGCAATGGTATACACAAAATTTTGATAGCGTTCAACCAGCTCCCCAAAGGCTTTCGTGTCGCCATCAAGGATCTTATCAATCAAATATTGGTCAGTGTTTTTGATCATTATTAGGTATGACGACGGCATTAGAGCCCTGGTTACAAAAATATGTTGAAAATAAATTTACGCTTTTTTGTAACCGGTTTTGAGATCACGGCGTCCTAATAGCAAACGAACATTATTTTCAAATTTTAAAATCAAAAAACTATGGGATCAGAAGTCATTGTTTTACCTGTTATTTTCGGAACTGTTTTCGGAATATTTTATTTATACATTTCGGCTAGAAACCGGGAACGCCTTGCCCTTATTGACAAAGGAGCTGACGCGAGTATTTTTTACAGTAAAAAGAAACACGTTACCCCCGTATGGAGAGTGATAGTGATCAATCTTGCGCTACTCCTTGTGGGCATTGGTCTTGGAATATTCATAGCCAATTTACTTACCTATAATATGGGGGTAGATGAAGATGTCGCTTATCCGGGCACCATCTTTTTATTGGCAGGACTGGGGCTTCTTGCAGGTTTTTTTGCTACCAAAAAACTGAATAAAGACGCTTAGATCTTTTCGAATTTCATCACAGGGCTGTCTTAAAAGTTGATTTATCCGTCAGAGGTACGACGCAATTTCTAAATTATGGATATCCAAATTAGAGATTGCTTCACTTCGTTCCTAATGACGTTCAGAATTTACTTTTAGACAGCCTCTTTTTATTAATATCGTCCACTAAAGGAATTTTACTAATTTTAACATTGCTAACCAATCAGTCAGATCAATGAAAAAATTCTCAATTGAAATTAAGTGGGGTATTATTTTTAGTATTGTTTCACTTCTTTGGATGTTCCTGGAAAAAGGCCTTGGATGGCATGATGAAAATATCGCCCAGCATGCTATTTATACGAATCTTTTTGCCATTGTTGCTATTGTTCTTTATGTGCTTGCTTTATTAGACAAAAGGAAAAACTTCTATAACGGAAAAATGAACTGGAGCCAGGGATTTATTTCTGGAATTGTGATTAGTGTTGTTGTCGCTATCCTATCTCCGCTGGCTCAATATATTACACACGAGTTTATCACACCCAATTATTTTGATAATGTTATTGAATATACAGTAGAAAATGGAGCGATGACGCGATCTGCTGCAGAAGAATATTTTAACCTTACCTCTTATATTATTCAGTCATTCTTTTTTGCATTGGTAGTGGGTGTAGTTACTTCGGCTATAGTGGCTTTCTTTGTCAAAACTAAAAAGAGTTAGCTTATTAATGAACAATCACATGTCATTCAGAGCGCAACAAAGTGAAGCGAAGAATCTTCTGCACTTCAAAAAGATTCCTCCTAACGTCGGAATGACAAGTTTCAAGAAATCGCAAGCACAGGTCAGAGCGCAACAAAGTGGAGCGAAGAATCTTTTCCAAAGAAATTGTTCAAACTAAAGAATCCTCCTAACGTCGGAATGACAGAAATCACAAGCACAGGTCAGAGCGCAACAAAGTGAAACGAAGAATCTTTTCCAAAGAAATTGTTCAAACTAAAGAATCCTCCTAACGTCGGA
>NZ_JAPYPC010000011.1:0-101782 GCF_029937855.1 Christiangramia sp. | reverse complement strand
CGAAGAATCTTTTCCAAAGAAATTGTTCAAACTAAAGAATCCTCCTAACGTCGGAATGACAGAAATCACAAGCACAGGTCATTCAGAGCGCAACAAAGTGGAGCGAAGAATCTAATCACATTATTTCTTAATATAGTAAGATGAAAACCTTTGGAACACATAATTACTATGTCTATATTCTATCCAATAAACATAAAACTGTTTTATATATAGGAGTAACAAATAATTTAGAAAATCGCTTATACCAGCATAAAAATCCGGAAGCAAACAGCAAAGCGTTTACCGCAAAATACAATTGTTTTTATCTTATATATTATGAACTTTTCTTTGATATAGATACTGCAATCCAGCGGGAAAAAATAATAAAAGGTTGGTCTAGGCAAAAGAAAGATGATTTAATTACAAATTTCAATCCTTCTTGGAACTTCTTGAACGATAGGATATGAGATTCCTCCTGTGTCGGAATGATACCACTCCGAAATGACAGTCGTATGTGATTCAGAGCGCAACAAAGTGGAGCGAAGAATCTTTAACCTCCAAACTCAATGAGATTTCTCCTTCGTCGAAATGACAAATTTAGAGGAATGACTATTGTAGATTAAATCTTCAACAACAAATTAGGATCCGGGCAGTTTTTAAGAAAAATTTCTAAATCCTCTTTTTTCACCACGCCGGGATAATCTCCGACATTGCCCTGCATATCTTCGATGATCTGAAAATGTAAATGAGGCGCATAATCGCCATTTTCATCATAATCACCTAATTCAGCAATTTTATCACCTTTTTTTATCTCCTTGCCGATCTCCAGGTTATTAAGTGACTCTCGTGATAAATGTCCGTAAAGTGTGAAGAATTTTCGATCCTGTAAATTATGTTCAAGAATAATAGTTGGTCCATAATCGCCAAAATTATCATTATCTCTAAAACTATGGATCTTAGCATCTAAAGGACTAATAATATCGGAAAAAGCAGGAACCCAGATATCAAGCCCAATATGAATATTTCGATTTGCCTCCGTATTATTAAAAAGCTGGCTTCGGTTATATAAAGTTCTCAATTCATTGTATCCTCCATATGCAGCCTTGGATTCTCTGTTCTTTAGATATTCTAAAATGAAAATAGAAAATGCTTCCGAAGAAGCAACTTCAAGTTTCAATAGATCCCGGTTATTTTCAGAAAGGTCTATATATGCGTAATCTTCCTGCTTATACGCCCCTCCAATAACAGGAGTAAAACCGGAAGTCAATTCATTTAAAAAATCAGAAAAACTTTGCATCTCATTTAACTTAAGGAAGCCAAATGTAATATCTATGTTTTAATTTATCAATACATCGCTAAAATTAGCTTTTATAGTGATATTGGAATTTCCTTCCCTGGATTTATTATACCCATTCAGGATCTCATTATCGTACGATTTGGTAGATTTTAATTTCAAACCTGATGGATGTTTTATGGAACTTTGCATTCCATTGAAAGTAAAATTGAAAGCTGTATCCGGAACATTGAGCTCCAGATCACTATTTTCCAGGCTGATATTCAGGGTTTCAAATCCGGCGCCAAGATTATTGATATCCAGCTTACCGAAAGAACCGGTTAAAACCCCGGTTTTCTGAAGTTCATTGATCACCACATCGCTGGAATTTGAATTTAACTTAATACTCACCGCTTTATCAATATTGCAGCTTTTAACGAACTCGGTAGAAAGTACACCATAATCCCAAAAAGCTACTTTTACTGGCGTATAAGATGCTTTTATATGGGTATCCTTTCCCATGATTCGATTAGCTGAAAGCCGACTGTGTGACAGATCGGCTTTCAGGTTTTTTATATTGCTTCCAAGTTTTAATTCTCCGTGACGTACATTCAATTCTAATTTTGCATCCTTCGGAATCTTAAGTTTGATGGTTTTTTTCGATTTTACACCCTTTCCATCTTCCATAATGAAAACGTTGCCTCCACTATTTTCCATTTGAGCTTCAAATTGTTTTCCAAATCGTTCACCCCAGGCTTCCATTTTCTTTCCGAATTCTTCTCCCCAGGCTTCCATATCCTTTTCAAAATCTTTGCCCCAGGCTTCCATTTTCACTTCATATTCCTTTTCCCATTTTTCAGAATTCTTCTCCATGTTCTCAGCCCACTTTTCCATTTTGACTTCATATTCTTTTCCGAATTTCTTTTCGAAATCTGCCTCCCACTTTTCAAGGTATTTGTCGCCATCCTTTTTATAGGCTTCGTAATCGAATTTCATACCTTTCATATCTTCAGCAAATCCAGGCGGAAGTGGATTTTCAGCTATATTGTTCAGAATAGGACCCACAAGATTTTCCATTAAAGGACCCAGCATATCTGGCAACTCATCTAAAGCCGGTTGTAAATGAGACATTGCTATGTCTATTTCTCCCATATCCATACTCCAATTAGAACTGCCCCCTGAATTGATCTTTACTTTTCCATTGGAAGCTGATGTTTCCAGTTTCCACGAATCCAGAATTTTCTTTGTCATTTCCTTGTCACCGGTATCTCCTTCAAGAAAAGCCTCTATTTGCACCTCGTTCTTATCCCAGTTTTCAATGATGATATTCGTATGTCTGGAATCGAGTTCTACATTCACATCTTGCGAAGTTTTATAGTTTTTGCTTAGTTTTTTAGTTTGAGCAAAACTTCCAGCTGTGGTAAAAAGCAGTGACAAAATCACGTATTTAAGCCTGATAGTTCTCATATCTGTTGTCTTTTGATTGTTTAATTTCGTTCAACTTTGTTTTTAATTTTTTAAGGAGATCCAGTCTTAGCTGTAAGTTCGCGATCATCGCTTCAACAGTTTCCTCATTTAAACCGGTATCCTGAATTTCAGCATTCAATGCTATATATTCATCATTCAGGGTTTCCAGTTTCTTCATAAATGCATCTATAAGTTCTTTGTTATTTGGAGTCATTTCCAGCTTGGCCAGCTGAATATTCACACTCGCCATATAATAATCTTCTATTTTTTTGAATTCAGGAGAAACATCGCTCAACCTGTATTCTGTAGTTGACTCTTTCTCTTCTTCTGAAACTTCCTCAGCCGGAGCATCTACCATTTGATTGTTATGCTGAACAGGCAGCTCATTGTTATTGAAGAAAAAGAAAGCACCTATTCCTAGGGCTACAACTATCACAGCTGCTATTTTAAGGAAATCACGATAACCTTGTTTTGATTTTTTCTCAACCGGCAGCGCTTCCTCAAGCCTGGCTTCAAATCTTTTTTGATGACCTTCCCTAAGCTTTTCATTTTCTATATGCTTCTCGCTTCGAAACATCTCTCTAATATCCTGTCCCATTTCTCAATCTTTTTAGTTCTTCCTGTAATTTCTTTTTTCCCCTGTGTACTAACGTCCTGGATGCGACCTGTGTGATATCTAAAATCTCACTTATCTCTTCATGGTCGTAACCTTCTACCAGATATAGCATTAAAGGATATTTATATTTTTCAGGCAGATTCTCCATTTTCTTTTTCACTTCTTCTATGCTCACTTCGTCTTCTATCTGCCAGTTCTCTTCATCTTCAACCGTTCCAAGAGTCTGCTCGTTTATAGCGACTAATTCCAGTTTCTTTGCTTTTAGCTTGTCCAGACATTTATTGATGACAATTCGTTTAAGCCAGGCACCAAAGGTGACCTCTCCGTTAAACTGATGTAATTTTGAGAAGGCTTTTATAAAAGCTTCCTGCATTGCATCCTCTGCCTCCATCGTATCTTGCATAAATCGCAATGCCACATAATACATCCCGTCACAATATTTGTTGTACAGCTGCAACTGAGCCCTTCGGCTATTTTGCTTGCAAGCTTCTATTAGCTTATGCTGTATCAATTTAATTGGTTTTTGATGGGTTAGTTCATTTTAAAGACGAGACTAATATCCTCGCGTTGCAAAAAATCATAAATTTTTTTTCATCTGGATCTAATTTATACCTTTTATATGATGAGATGCGATTTAACTTTAGACAATCTCTTGAAGATACCTGTTTATTAAATCTTACTACATTTGAATTGAAGTTATGGCGAGGTTTTTGAAAAAAGACTATAAAACAAATTATGAACAAAAATCTTAAACTTATACTGAAGATTGGAGGAATCCTTGCTTTGCTAGGGCTTATCGTCATGTTCATCTTAAGATATACCACGAAAGCACATAGCCCCGAGGAAATAATAACTTATGAGCAGGATGGGTTAAAATTAGAAGTTTTTTATAACAGGCCTTATAAAAAAGACAGGCGTATCTTCGGAAATCTTGTTCCATATAACGAAGTATGGAGAACCGGTGCTAACGAGGCCACTACTTTTGAAACAAATCAGGATATTCTAGTGGACGGAAGTCTTTTAGAGGCCGGAAAATACACCTTATGGACTATTCCTATGGAAAATAGCTGGAAAATAATGTTCAATTCAAAAATGTATCCCTGGGGTATTAACATGAACGAAGAAGCTTACCGTGATCCACAATTCGACTCCCTCGTGCTGGAAAGACCTGTAGAAGAAATAAATAAAGAACTGGAACAGTTCACCATTTTTTTTGAAGAAAACGGGGAATTTGTTAATATGGTGCTTGCCTGGGATGACACCAGTATTCGTATTCCCATAAAAGAAGAAGAGGCACCAGTTGGCACCTCTTCAATCTAAACAAAATCAAATTTTATTCGTCTAAAAGTAGGTTTAGACTAACATCTATATTATCTCTTGTCGCTCTGGAATAAGGACAGATCTCATGAGCTTCGTTTACAAGTTTTTCACCTGTTTCCACATCAACTCCTGGAATGTAAGAATCCAGAATAGCAGTTAACTGAAGATTTCCTGAATCTGTCTGGCCAAGTTTTACCGTAGCGGTCACACTATAATCTCCAAGCTCTACCTTATGCTTTTTAGCTACTTCTTCCAGTGCACTACCATAACAGGCAGAATAGCCTGCAGCAAATAATTGCTCAGGGTTTGAATAATCGCCACCCGGACCACCAAGGCCCTCCGGCTTTTTAAGTTCCATATCTAAAATACCATCTTCACTACGAGTGTGACCATTACGACCACCGTGCGTAGTTACTTTAGTTTTATACAGGTTTTTCATTGCGTGAAATAATTTAAGTAATTTAGTTTGCTTCAATATACCAAGCATTTAATGATGCCTGAAACACGATTTCATAAATTTGTCATAAATATTCAACCTAATTTTGAGTAAAGAACAGCAAAAATCAGCCTTAAGCGAGTCTGGAAGCAAACCCGCCTCTAAAAATATAAGTGCAGAATCTGCGAAAAAGATTAGAAGTTTCAGGAGAAATAAATCTTCTGAAAAGGATTTTTTGAAGGATTTGCTGAACGGAAGCAAAACAGCGCTGGGAAGAGGCATTACCCTGATTGAAAGCAACCAGAAAACCCATCAAAAACAGGCAGAATCTTTAATTGAAGGTGCTTTGCCTCACGCACATAAATCCATTAGGATTGGAATTACAGGCGTTCCTGGTGTAGGCAAAAGTACATTTATTGAGAGTTTTGGTTCTTATTTGATAGAACAGGGAAAGAAAGTGGCTGTTCTTGCCGTAGATCCCAGTAGTTCTGTTTCTCACGGTAGTATTTTGGGAGATAAAACAAGAATGGAAAAACTCGTAACTGAAAAAAATGCTTTCATAAGGCCTTCCCCCAGCGGCGATTCCCTTGGTGGCGTAGCTCGAAAAACAAGGGAAAGTATTATCCTTTGCGAGGCAGCGGGATTTGATGTCATTCTTATTGAAACCGTAGGGGTTGGACAAAGTGAAACCACCGTCCATAGTATGACCGATTTCTTTTTATTATTAAAACTTGCCGGCGCCGGTGATGAACTTCAGGGAATTAAAAGAGGTATCGTGGAAATGGCAGATGCTATCGTCATTAATAAAGCCGATGGAGAAAATCAGAAAGCAGCGAGGGACGCTAAAATGGAATTTAATCGCGCATTACACTTATATCCTCCAAAAGAAAGTGAATGGAAACCGAAAGTAAAACTTTGCAGCGCCTTATACAATGAAGGAGTTCCGGATATTTGGGAAATGATTACTGAATTTAAGGCGAAAGTAGATGAAAATGGCCACTTTCAGCACAATAGACAGGAGCAGAATAAATTTTGGTTATATCAAACCATCAATGATTATTTGAAAAGCAGGTTCTACGATGATCCTAAGATCAAAACTGCCTTAAAAGAACAATTAAAGCTTATTGAAAATAATAAAACTACGGCTTTCGCTGCCGCAAAATATTTATTAAGCCTGGCTTAGATCTTTCTTTTAGAATTTTAAGAAATAGCTTTCTAAACAATTATTAAAACCTTCAATATGACTTTTTTTAAATTCTTTAATTTATAGAGACTTATTATTTCAGAAATCATTGTGATTTATCTTCAATGGCTTATCGAAAATTTATTATGAATTTTGAAGTGAAACCAGCGCAAAATTTTAGGCTGTTTAAGCGGAACTAATTTTAGTATATGCTAGAATCACCCTCGCGAGTTCCTAAAATTTAGGTGAAAAATAAATTCAAATAATTTTTCGGAAGCCTAGATTTTTTTGGTTACTTTTTTCATCAATGGAAAAAAGTAACAAACACAAGATTTAGGATGATATTATTTTTTTCGTCAGAAATTTTCTGAGAAGATGAAATAGATATCCGAAAACAGCACCTATAAACATACCCGTCACAACATCCCCCGGATAATGTACACCAAGATATATCCTGCTGTAAGACACTACTACGGCCCAAATTAAAAGAAATACAAATAGTTTAGGATAATGTTTTCTAAAAAGGAGACTTAAAAAAACTGCCACTCCGGTAGAGTTTGCTGCATGAGCAGAGAAATATCCAAATCTGCCACATCTTTCTGCCACGTATCTGGCATATTCCATCACGCCTTCCTGCCTGCAGGGCCTTGGTCTTTCAAACCCATGTTTGAAGATATTGGCTAATTGATCTGTAGCGGTAATCAATAAAGTAACTACCACCATGGTGATCAAAGTTGGTTTCCAGCCGAATTTTCTGAAGATAAGATATAGCAAAAGCGCATATAAGGGAATGGCCATCCATTTGTCACTTATCGCGATCCATAACCAGTCCCAGGTTTCTGAACCAAGATTATTTAGGAATAAGAAAAGTTCCCTGTCTAATTCGGCTAATTTCCCCATTTAACTGTCTTCGTATCGATTTACCTCACGGTCGTAAAATTCATTTGCCTGGGTGATCAAAGATTCAGCTTCGCTTGAAAGCTCTTTTTCATCATCTTTATCAAAATCTTCCAGCCATTCCACCTCATCATCCTTCAGATCAATGATAAAACGTGGAAATTCAGTATGAATCACAAAAATTGATTCGGGAAGATCTGTGTTGTCTCCTAATATAAATTTTGGAAGCTCCATATAACTATGCTATTAAGGTTTCTTTTGTCCTGATTAATTTTCGGCTTAAATAATTAAAGCGGAAATATAACAATATTGCCGAGGATGTCAAGCCTGCAAGCAATCCCAACCATATTCCCATACTGCCTAATTCATCTGCCTGTCCGAAATAAAAACTGACCGGAAAGCCGATGATCCAGTAAGAAATAAAGCAAATAACGGTGGGTATTTTCACATCCTGCAAACCTCTTAAGGCCCCCAGAATCACCACCTGAATCCCGTCACTAAGCTGAAATAATGCCGCGATGACAAGCAGTTGGGATGCTAATGAAATTACTTCAATATTGTCTATATAGAAAACCGGCAAAATATCCTTCAGCAGAATGAAGAGAATTGCAAAAACGGCTTCAATCAAGAAGACCAGTAAGAAAATAGAATATCCAATCCTCCTTAATTCCCTGTAGCGTTTTAATCCTACCTGGTTACCTACCCGAATAGTCGCAGTTACGCCAAGACCTACTGCGATCATAAAAGTCATGGAGGCAAGGTTTAAAGCGATTTGATTGGCCGCCTGCGGATTGGTACCAAGATTCCCCGCCAAAAAAATAGTTCCGGTAAAAATGGCGACTTCAAAGAGCATTTGTAAAGCTGTTGGAAAACCAAGGGAGAGTATTCTTTTAAAAACAGACCACTTGATCATTTCTTTTTTAGACCACTTAAAATATTCTATGAATTTTGACTTTCGCCTTAAAATCTCCCAAACAAACCAAAGCATAAAGAATCTTGAAATAAGCGTACCCCAGGCCGCACCTTCCAGTTCCAGTCTCGGGAAAAACCAGATTCCGTAGATCAATAAATAATTGAAAACCACATTCACTACATTGGCCAAAATCGTGGCATACATAGCGTACCGGGTTTGAGAAAGTCCGTCGGCGAACTGTTTAAAAGCCTGGAACGCCATTAAAGGAAGCATGGAAAAAGCTACAATATTAAGATAAGGGATGGCGAGTTCTACCACTTCAGCCGGCTGATCCAGGTAATAGAGCACCGGTTTGGCGATAAGCAGAAGTATAAAAAGTAATAACCCATTGATGCTGCTAAGAATGAGTCCGTGATGGAAATAGCTTCTACCACCTTCAAGATCATCTGCGCCGTCAGCTTCTGCAATTAAAGGCGTAATAGCAAAAGAGAAACCAATTCCCATTGACATGGCGATAAAAACCAGGGCATTCCCTAAAGAAACTGCTGCCAGCGGGGCAGCTCCCAATCTACCTATCATAAGGTTATCTACCAAACCTACCATCACATGACCTAACTGACCGAGCATCACGGGATAAGCGATATTAAGGTTCTTCCGAAATTCTTTGGTGTAGGCTGTAAGCTGCAAAACTAAATTTTAAGTTTGCAAAGGTAGAAGCTTTAGATTTCTTTTAAAGTGATAATCCCTAAATTCTTCAGTCGAATGATCAATCCAGGATCTCTGTAGTTTCCTTGCTTATATTATTAAAACCATATTTATCTACCAGGTACACCAGGGAAGCCATTGTAGCAGCACCTAATTCCAGTTCTCTCTTATTAACTTTATCAAAAGTATCGTTTGCAGCATGGTGATAATCAAAATAACGCTGTGAATCTGGCCTTAAACCTGCTAAAACGGTATTACCACCTTCCAGCGGACCTATATCGGCACCACTTCCCCCCTGTTCAAAATAATGGACAAGGTAAGGTTTGAACAAATTTTTCCAGGCAAGCACTTTATCGAACTGCGCATCTGTAGCCATAAAACTAAAACCCCGGGGAGTAAAACCACCTGCATCACTCTCCAATGCAAAAACATGATTTTCATTCTTCGATTTTGCGACCTCAGCATATTTATTCCCTCCACGAAGTCCGTTTTCTTCATTCATAAAAAGCACTACTCGAAGCGTTTTTTTAGGTTTATAGCCAATCTCTTTAAAAAGCCTAAGCACTTCCATAGATTGCACAACACCGGCGCCATCATCGTGAGCACCATCGCCCAGATCCCATGAATCCAGGTGACCTCCTACAACCATAATTTCTTTTGGTTGTTCTGAACCGGTTATTTCACCTATAACATTATAAGACTCAACATCTTCATGCAGTTCACAACTCATTTTAAAATATAATTCCAGGTCTTTCTGAACTTTTAGAATTCCGCTTAAATATTGAGCATCATTGGTAGAAATCGCGGCTGCCGGAATCCTCTTATCTTTTGGAGTATCACCATAACTCATAGCGCCAGTATGCGGAAAATCATCCATTCGTAAGTTCATAGACCTTACGATGACTCCAACAGCACCATATTTTGCAGCCTCCTCTGCACCTGAGTAACGCTGATCCACACAACCGCCATAAGCTTCAAAAGTCTGAATATGATCGGCACGCATAGGTCTGTTATAGAATACAATTTTTCCTTCAATCTGTTCCCGGCCATATTCTTTTAGCTGTTCTAATCCCTGTACTTCAATCACCTTGGCCTTTGTTCCTCCGGCAGGAGTGGCAATAGAACCACCAAGCGCAGTGATATTGACATTTCGTGTAACGCCCGGGGCGGTTTGCACATAAGCAAACTCCCTTTCTCCACGCGTCCACTTTGGAACCATCACCGGTTGCAACCATACTTTATCCAATCCAAGCTTTTCAAGTTCTACTTTGGTATATTCTACGGCTTGCTGCGCACTAAATGATCCGGACAATCTTCCTCCAATCTCATTAGATAAATGGTCTAACCACTCATAACTCTTCCCATTAAGAAGAGACATGTCGTAAATTTTTCTAATATTAAGAGAATCAGATGTGGAATTGTTCTGACCAAAGGCCATAATTCCAGAAAAAATTAGAATAAAAGTGAAATAAAATGACTTCATGAAAAATAATTTTGCCGCTAAATAACGGCATTTTTTTCATTTATGCGAAGCCTGGTTAATTCTTTTCCTTTTTCAAATCTTCCCTATAGGTATCGAGATTCTTTTTAATCTCAGGATCCAATTCCGGCTCTTTAATATCTTTGTATTTGATTAATTCTTCGTAGAGAATTTTAGCAACTAAATACCTGGCGGTAGCTTTATCATCTGCCGGAATCACATACCAGGGAGCTTTCTCTGTAGAAGTTTTGTTAATAGCATCCTGATAACATTTTTGATAATCGTTCCACAATTCCCGCTCTTTAAGATCACCCGGAGAAAATTTCCAGTTTTTGCTCGGCTTATTCAATCTTCTTAAAAGCCGTTGACGCTGTTCTTCTTTAGAAAGGTGCAGAAAGAATTTAAATATGATGGTGCCATTTTCAGCAATATGATCTTCAAAATTCCGAATCTGTTCAAATCTTTTGTTCCAGAATTCTTCCGTGATATCCCCGGTGCTATCTATTGCGGGTAAATTCTCACTCAAAATATATTCTGGATGCACCCTGGTCACCAGCACATTTTCATAATGGGTGCGATTAAAAACACCAAATTTTCCTCGTTCTGGCAATGCGATATAGTGCCTCCACAAATAATCATGCTTTAGCTCTTTTTCCGAAGGAACTTTAAAACTATGTACTACCACTCCCCTACTATTGAAATCTTTAAAAACTTCTCTTATCAAACTATCTTTTCCGGAAGTATCTGTTCCCTGCAAACATATAAGCACCGCATATTTTCCATGAGCATATAACTTATCCTGCCAGTCCCCAAGATCTTTTCTAATTTCTTTCATTTCACCCTTTATCCTTTCTTCTGAAGCGCCAAGATCTATTTTAGTCTTTGTCTGGGAGAGCTCTGTACTTCCTGCCACCTTCAATGCGGAATGGTCTATTTGTTTCATATCTTCAATGTATCTACAATTAAATATACAATCTTTATAAGAGTTAATTTTTTTATCTTCGCAGCAAATAATTTTTCAGCTTGGACAAACTTGAAAGGAAAGACATCATAGATAAGGTTACCACACTTTTAAAAGAAATTCCATCTTCTATGGATATCGTAAAAAAGGGAGGAAATAGGGATAAAAGATTTCAATATCTCGCTACCCACATGGTAGATAAAGCGATTGAAAAAGATGCGCTTATCGTTTCTGAAAACCGCCAGGGTGTTGCCATCCTTTTTAAGACCAGTAAGAATGATGATAATATCTGGAAAGATCTTTGGGCGCAACTTAAACTTGTTGCAAATGTTACCGGAGTTAAAAATGCGCTACAGATTCTAAGAACTCAAAAATATATCAAAAATCAGCGTCCTCAGGAGGGAGAATATCTTTATTGCTGGTTTTGGGGTATTTTAAAAGACTATCGCGGTGCAGATACGCAGGTAGGAAAAGAAATGAAGGATGTTTTCTTCAGAACCGCACACGATACCGGCCTGGAATTATATGCTGAAACCCGCGGAAGAACAAATGCCATCGTATACCAACGGGTGGGTTTTGAACTTTTTCATGAATGGGACCACCCTAGCGGGGATACCATGTATTTTCTAAAATATAATCCTAAGAATCCCCGAAATAAAAGACCTTAGAAACGGCTTCCGAAAAGTTTTACATCTTCATCGGTAATCTCTTTTCCGCCAAGGATAAATAATCGTTCCACCACATTTCTTAGTTCCCGAACGTTTCCGCGCCATTCGCTTTCTTTTAAAACCTGTATCGCATCTTCAGTAAACTCCTTTTTGTTGGTGCCCTGCTCCTGGGCGATCTTTTCACTGAAATAATCAACCAATAGAGGAATATCTTCTTTTCGATCTTTTAAAGCCGGCACTTCAATAAGGATCACGGCAAGCCTATGATAAAGATCCTCCCTGAAATTATTCTCTTCGATTTCTTTCTTAAGATCCTTATTCGTAGCCGCAACTACTCTAACATCTACCTTAATATCCTTGTCGCTACCTACTCTAGAAATTCTATTTTCCTGAAGCGCCCTTAAAACCTTCGCCTGGGCTGAAAGGCTCATATCGCCAATTTCATCCAGAAAGATCGTTCCTTTATTTGCTGCCTCAAACTTCCCTGCCCTGTCTTTATTAGCGGAAGTAAAAGCTCCTTTCACATGGCCAAAAAGTTCACTTTCGATCAATTCTGAAGGGATGGCAGCACAATTAACCTCTACCATAGGTCCTTTAGAACGATCACTTTTTTGATGAAGCCAATGAGCTACCAATTCTTTTCCCGTACCATTGGGACCAGTGATTAGAACACGCGCATCGGTATGCGCAACCTTTTCAATCATATCCTTGATATTCTGAATTGCTTCAGATTCACCAATCATCTGGTAGTTCTTGCTCACCTTCTTTTTAAGCCTTGTGTTTTCTACCACAAGCTCCTTTCGGTCTAAAGCGTTACGAACCGTATTTAAAAGTCGGTTTAGATCTGGCGGTTTAGAAATATAATCGAAAGCTCCAATTTTCATGGTATTCACTGCAGTATCCAGATCACCATGACCGGAGATCATAACCACCGGAATTTCCGGTTTTATCTTTTTCACAGCCTCCAACACCTCAACACCATCCATTTTTGGCATTTTTATATCACACAGAATAAGGTCAAAATCTTCATTTTTCACCAATTCCATACCTTCCAATCCATCTTCGGCTTCGGTAACATGATAATCTTTGCTTTCTTCAGTAAGAATTTTATTTAAAACCCTCCTAATCGATGCTTCGTCTTCTATTAATAAAATTTTTGCCATTATAGTATCGTAAATTTTAATCCGCTTCTAACGTAAAATGTATTTGTATCGTTTATAGTATAAACATCATTTCTATCTACATCCCTAAATCGTATATCATTTATTAAAGTATGCCCGCCATATAGATAGAATTTCAAGTGTTCAGTAAGCATGAATTCATATCCCAAACCACTCAAAAGAATGGTCATGGACATACTTTCTGCGAGCTTATCATTATTCTCAATTTCAGGAGTGGTATCAAAGTTATTCTGAACATTTGAGAAAAAACCATCCAGGGTCACAAAAAACTGGGCTTCATGTCTGTCATCAAAATAATACTTTAAATTGGATTTTGGGGTGCCTAGCATATAAGACCATTTTTCGTCCCATCTTTTATAATAATTTACAATAGGTAGCGGAAAGGGAAAACCGGTAGTTGTAGAATACTGAAGACCCAGAATGAGTCTCCAGGGCTCGTAATATCTATCGTCTTCTTTTATTTTGATAAAAAAAACCGCGCCGGTATAAATGAGATCATCTTTCAAAATATCTCCGCGATCAAAATTTGAGGCTATTTTCACCCCGCCCTGAGCTCCAAACCTCCAGATTTCATCCATTTTAAAGGTATATCCCAATGTAGCCGTAAAGCTTTGAAATCGATCTAAATCTCCTGTATTGAACAATTCAGGATCATCATATTTAAAATGAACGTTTCTATATTCAAGGCCAGGAATTAAATAGGAGCCTTCTTTTTTCAATGATATAGGAAAAGCTACCTGTGCCCTTGACCTTCTAAAGGAATTATCTGAATTTTTCTGTGGAAAGTAAGTATACTCCAACCTGGCCAGATCTGTAGACTGGCAAAAGGAATTTATACTGAATCCTAAAAGAATAAGAAAAATAAGTCTTTTATGCATCATCAGTCAATTCTTCATTGCTTCCTGTTTCCCTGGGATAAAACATATGGACATCCCTTTGTGGGAATGGAATGGTGATATTATTCAATCTAAACTTATGATTGATTTTAAATCGTAATTCACTCTTCACTTTGGGATCTACGAAACTATCTGAAATATAAAAATGTAATCCGAATAACAAAGCTGAATCCCCAAAGTCTTCAAAAAGCACAAAAGGTTCAGGCTTCTTTAAAATTCCTTTTTGCTCCCTGGTACACTCCAGTAGAACCTCTCTCACTTTCTCAATATCACTTCCGTAGGAAACTCCAACTTTAACAGCTTCCCTGGTGGTTTTATGGTTTTGGGTATAATTATAAACGGTATCACTAATAAATTTATGATTGGGAATGATCATTACTTTATCATCCCGGGTAAGCGCTCTTGTAGTTCTGAGTTTTATTTCAAAGACACGAGCTACTCTCCCTTCCAGTTCAATAACATCTCCAACCAGTAAGGATTTATCTAAAATTATAAAAATACCCCCAATAACGTCCTGAAATAATTCCTGTAAGGCAAGTCCAAGACCTACAAACAAGGCGGCAGAAGCAGTTAAAAGTATGGTAACATCCACACCTGCCGAGCTTAAGGTTATGAGAATTACAGTGAGATAAACAAAATATTTAATGAACTTAAATACACTAATGAACTTTAGCTTATCTTCTTCTAAGAGTTTTGAGGTTATAAAAGATCTTATCACCCGTAAAACTACACTGGTTAAAAGAAAAGCAAGTACCACCAGAACTATTAATCCTACCGTAATTTTTACTTCTTCGTTACTAATAGTATAACTAAAACCAGCATTCCAAAACTCTTTTATGAGACCCCAGATATCCTGCTCAATAACCTCTGTAACTTTTTCTTTAGTTGTTTGATCCTGCATACTTAATATTTGAGCCATTTATACAGTTCTTTATAACTGGGCTTCTTGCCATACATCAAAATTCCTACGCGATAAATCTTAGCCGACAACCATAAAACTCCAAAATTTGTGGCAATTAATATAATTATGGAAGCGGTAATTTCCCACCATGGCACTCCAAAAGGAATTCTCATTAACATTACTATAGGAGACGTTAAGGGAATTATAGAGAAAATAGTAGAAACCGTTCCATGTGGGTTCTCAACTACAGAAAAGAATCCAACGTAAATCCCAAGAATTAGCGGAAGAATAATAGGAAACATGAATTGTTGTGTATCTGTTTCACTATCTACTGCAGCACCAATCGCCGCATATATCGCACTATACAAGAAATACCCTCCAATAAAATAGATAACGAAGAAGGTAAGTAAACTTGCATAAGGCAGCTTGAGAATATCTACCACCAGCTGATTGATCTCCGGTCTTGCTGCATTCTCTATAGCTGCTGAGGCCGGGGATTGTGCTGCAGCAGGATCGATCCCTAAAAATGAGGAAATTCCCAGCAGGAGAACACTTCCTAAAATTACCCAAACCGTAAATTGGGTTATCCCGGCCAATGAAGTTCCAAGAACCTTTCCCAACAATAACTGAAATGGTTTTACTGAAGAAACGATAATTTCAATAATTCGGTTGGTTTTTTCTTCGATCACACTTCGCATTACCATATTACCATAAATAATGATGAACATCATTAAAAGATAACCTGCTGCGCCTCCAAAAAACATCTTGATATAATTAGACATTTTAGAGCTTCGCTCTCCGGAAAAATTCTGGATCTGCACACTTACATCGGCACGTGCTTTATCAATTTCAGAAACATCAATTCCTTTTGCGATAAGCTGCTCCCTGGTTAATTTATCTGAAATGGTTTTTTCAATATTTTCAATAGTTCCAAAACCCGGAGTGTCTTTTCCTAAAAATTCGATATTAGCTGGTTTACCTGTAATTCTATCTAATTCTGAAATATGGATCAGGCCAAAATATTCATTATCCAGCACCTCCTGACGGGCGATTTCAAGCTCTTTTTCGGAATAATCTAAATACTGTACCTGTTCACCATCCTTGAATTCGGCTGCAAACATGCCACTCTCATCATGAATACCTATAATCTTCTGTTCCGTACTATTCAGCATACTTAAATAGGCTATAAGCAGGATCATCCCCACGAAGATCAACGGACTCAAAAAAGTCATGACAATAAAGGTCTTATTTTTGACCCTCGCCATATATTCCCGGTTAATGATAAGTTTTAGATTACGCATGTTGAGTCACGGTTTTAATAAAAATATCGTTCACAGAAGGAATCACCTCCACAAAATGATTGATTCTGGCCCGGCTGAGTAAGAACTGAATCAAATCGTTGGAAGATTCATTATTCTTTAATTTAATCGTTAGTTTTAAATCGTTCTGAATACTTTTAAATTTCGCTGGTCCTACCGTAAAACGATCTTCCAGCTCACGTTTTAGGGTAGGTTCGTCTACGGCATCCAGCCCCACTTCAAAAGTATTTGATTTGTATTGCTTTTTTATATCTGAAACCTTGCCGTCTAAAAGCTTATTGGATTTATGGATCAAAGCAATATATTCACAAAGTTCTTCAACGCTTTCCATACGATGGGTTGAAAATAAAATCGTAGCTCCCTCTTCTTTTAACTGTAGAATTTCGTCTTTTATAAGGTTTGCATTTACCGGATCAAAACCACTAAAGGGCTCATCAAAAATGAGCAATTTCGGCCTGTGCAAAACGGTAATGACAAATTGTACTTTTTGCGCCATCCCTTTAGAAAGTTCCTGTATCTTTTTATCCCACCAACCTTCAATTTCCAGTTTCTTGAACCAAAATTGCAGCCTTTCCTTTGCTTCAGCTTTAGACAATCCTTTAAGCCTGGCAAGATAAAGCGCCTGCTCCCCCACTTTCATGGATTTATAAAGCCCCCTTTCTTCCGGAAGGTATCCAATATGGGCGATATCATCTGGATGAAGCGGCCTGCCTCCAAGGTAAATCTTACCTTCATCGGGCATGGTAATTTGGTTGATAATTCGGAGCAAAGTGGTCTTTCCTGCGCCATTGGGACCTAATAGACCAAATATACTTTCTTTAGGGATATTTATTGAAACGTTATTGAGTGCAGTGAAATTTCCGAAGCGTTTATAAATATTTTCCGCAACCAAAAGATTTTCCATATAGCGAATTGTAGAAGTGTTAAAGATATATAAATAGGAAGAGAGTAAAAGGCTATTAAGAGGATTTTATAATTTGAAAAACCTCTATAAAAACAAAACCCACCCTTAATAAATTAAGGATGGGAAAAAAATTGCTATGAAAAAGAAAAATTATCACTAAAAGACTTAGTGATTCTCAAATATATAAATTTTTTCTTAAAATTGGCTTTCTAAGAAAACATATCTTTAACTTTTTCAAAGAATGATTTATCATTTTTTTCCGGATTCGGCTGGAAGTTCTCATCATCAGCCATTCTTTCAAAAAATTCTTTTTGTTCCCTGGATAAGGTTTTAGGGGTCCATACATTTACATGAACCAGAAGATCGCCTTTTCCATATCCATTAATACTGCTAATACCTTTTCCTCTAAGTCTTAATATCTTACCAGACTGTACCCCTTCTTCAATCTTAATACGAACTTTACCTGTAACGGTATCAATTTCCTTAGAAGTACCTAAAGCAGCTTCAGAATAACTTATATAAAGGTCATAATGCAAATTATCACCTTCTCTTTGCAAGGTAGCATGCTCTTTTTCTTCGATCGCTACGAGAAGATCTCCTGGAATTCCATTTCCTGGGGCATCATTTCCTTTTCCTGATACCTTTAATTGCATTCCATCTTCAACTCCGGCCGGTATTTTGATCGAAACGGTTTCTTCCTGCATTACGAGGCCCTGAGCATCTGAACCTTCAGGCTTTTTATCTATCATCTGCCCACTACCACCACATGTAGTACATGGAGATGCCGTTTGCATTCTACCCAGGATTGTATTGGTCACTCTGGTCACCTGACCTGTACCCTTACAGGTACTGCAGGTTTTATAAGTAGTACCGGAAGCCTGAACTTTCCTTTTAACTTTTATCTTCTTCTCGCATCCATTCGCAATCTCTTCCAGATTTAAACTTACGCGTATTCTAAGATTACTTCCTTTAGCCCTACGCTGGCCGCCACCAAAGCCGCCAAAACCTGAAAATCCGCCGCCGCCAAAACCGCCGCCAAAGATATCACCAAACTGGCTGAAGATGTCATCCATATTCATACCTCCACCGCCAAAGCCACCACCTTCAAATGCCTGGTGACCAAAACGATCATATTTGGCTCTCTTTTCCTGATTTCCTAAAACTTCATAGGCCTCAGCAGATTTCTTGAACATTTCTTCTGCTTCCGTATCTCCCGGATTTTTATCTGGGTGGTACTTTAAAGCCTTCTTTCTATATGCTTTTTTAATCTCTGCAGCTGAAGCATCTTTACTTAAGCCTAATATTTCGTAATAATCTTCTTTCATGTTGGGTTTTTACAAAATTTGTAAAAGCGATTTTTATTTTCCGGTTACTACTTTTGGATATCTTATAATTCTCTCTCCAAGTTTATATCCTGGCTCTACTACATCAACAATCTTGCCTTTAAGATCATCAGATGGCGCCGGAACCTGCGTAATGGCTTCATGTACTTCAGAATCAAAATCTGAGCCCTGCTCCACTTCAATTCGCTCTAATCCCTTTGCCTTAAGGGTTTCCTTCAATTTATTATGTATTAAATTAATCCCTACCAGAAGGTTTTCGTCGCCAGACTTCTTTAATTCAGCTAACGCCCTGTCAAAATCATCTAATATAGGCAGCATGGCAGTCATGACTTCCTGGTTGGCAGTCTTGAATAATTCCAGCCTTTCTTTAGAAGTACGCCTTTTGTAGTTTTCAAATTCAGCAAAAAGTCTTAAAAATTTATCTTTTTCTTTTTGCACTTCTTCTTTCAAAAGCTCTTCTTCCGTTAGCTCATCTTCTTCCATTTCAAGGGGGTCACTACTATTATTGTCATTTCCTTCTACTTCATCTATAGCATCATTCATCGCTTCTTCCACCTGGTCTTTCACCTTTTTATCTTCGTCTTTAATTTTATCTTCTTTTCGGCTCATCGTTTTTAATTTTTCTTTCACGCACTTCAGGTCAAATTCGTTGCCAATTCAATTAAAATGTCAAAATGTCACAAGATATTTTTAGTAAAATTTTATGAGCTGTGGAATGAATTTCGGCTTACATTTGCGCCGAACTTTTAAAATCATTAAACCTAATGAAAAGAATTTTTTTAAATGCATTTGTAATTGCAGGTCTTGGACTGGCTTTTACGGGATGTAAGAACGAAAATAAAGAGGCTGAAATGGCAGAATCTAAAGAAGTTGCTACTGCAGAAGCTGAAGCAATGGAATTTAAAGTAGATACTACATCTTCTGTAATAGAATGGAAAGGTGAAAAACCTACGGGAACTCACACCGGCACAATTAAAGTAACTAACGGTACTTTTATGGCCAATGACAGTGTTGTAGAAAGTGGAACCTTTGTTATAGATATGGAATCTATTGAAGTTACAGATCTGGAAGGCGAGCAAAAAACAAATCTTGAAGCTCACTTAAAAGGTACTGTTGAAGGAAAAGAAGGTGACTTTTTTAATGTAACTAAGTTTCCTGAAGCTACATTTGAAGTAACTGGAGTTACTGAGCAGGAAGGCCAGGCAATGCTTCAAGGTAACCTTACGATTAAAGAGGAAACCAAAAACATTGTTTTTCCGGTAAATATTTCTAATAACGGAGAGACGATCGAAATTACAAGTGAAGAATTCACGATAGATCGTACTAAATGGAATGTGAATTACGGTTCAAAATCTGTATTTGACGGTTTAGGTGACAAATTCATCAATGATGATATTACATTAAAAGTAAATCTGAAAGCTAAAAAAGCTTAATTTATAATTTGAATTTTATAAGAGGCTGCCAGTGATGGCGGCCTTTTTTATTTTAAGTTAAATCTCCAAGTGCCCTGGAAAGATTCGTGTAATTAAAATTATAACCGGCACTCTCAATTTTTTTGCTGCTTACCAACTGGCTGGATAAAACGATTTCTGACATTTCTCCCAGCAAAGCTTTTAAAGCGAAGGCTGGAACATTTGGTAACCAAACGGATTTTCCCATTTTGCCTGCCAGTTCTTTTGTAAGTTCTTTATTAGTAACCGGATTTGGCGCCACAGCATTGTAGACTCCTGTTAGATCATTTTTTATCGCAAATAAAAAGATCCCTGCAAGATCCTCTATATGAATCCAGGATTGCCATTGTTTTCCACTTCCCAGGGCAGCTCCCATATTTAAGGAAACCGGTTTTTTTATTTTTTCCAGCATACCGCCATTTTCAGCGAGTACCAGACCTACCCTGATTTTAGCTACATCAAGCCCTAACTTCTCAAATTCATCTGCGGCTGCTTCCCATTTTTCAACTACTTTACCCACAAAATTATCAGCAACCTGATTATCATCTTCAAAATATAATTTCTCCAACGAACTGGGATACACCCCGATTGCGCTGGCTGAAATATAATTTTCAACCTGATGTGGATTTTCCTGCAAGGTTTTACGGAGTAAAGCAGCGGTTTTGGTTCTGCTTTTAATGATGGTTTTCTTGTAAGAATTAGACCAGGGCTCTGCAATACTGGCTCCGGCCAGATGAACAATAGTATGTACGTCTTTTATACATCCAGCCTCTATGACTTCATTTTTAGGATTCCAATAATACCCCTGATAATCTTCCTTATTTTCAATTTTGGATTTGTTGGTAGTCAGGTAGTTAATTTTTATCCCTTCGTTGCGGCACAAATTGCTCAGTTCTGAGCCAATCAATCCTGTTGCACCTGTAATTAATACCCGCATATTTTTTCCCGTTAAGATACATAAGACAAATGGTGATTGACTTATTTTATAACAGGTTTAACGGCTTTCCTTTTAAGATTTAACAGCTCTTATCATCTCTCTTTTCCCCGGTGGACCGGGAAGTTTTTGAACTTCAAATCCCGAAGCAATCATCGCTCTTCTCACACTCCCCTTTGCAGCATAAGTCACCAATACCCCGTTTTTTCTTAAAGCATTGTACATTTTACTGAATATTTCCTCAGTCCATAATTCCGGCTGAACCCGAGCTCCAAAGGCGTCGAAGTAAATAAGATCATAAAGGTTTTCATCATTCACTTCAGCAAACTTTTTCTTTATTTTGGTCAGGCTGAAATAATCAGAAATTGGGAATAACTTCTCCCATTCGATATCATGTAATTGGAAAAAAAGATCTGATTGTTCCTGTGCCTGACAGGTTTCAGGATAATTTAAAAACTTTACTTCCTCCGGCGGAACGGGATAAGCTTCCACTCCGGTATAATTTATTTTTAAATTCAACTTTTCAGCTTCCAATAATGTAAGGAAAGCATTTAGACCTGTGCCAAATCCTATCTCAAGGATCGAGAGTTCATCTAAAGAATGCTGTTCTAAAAAATAGTGCAGACCCATTTTTAAGAAGACATGCCGCGCTTCCTGAACAGCGCCATGTTTAGAATGATACTGTTCATTCCATTCCGGTAAATGTATTGTTACTGAACCGTCATCGGTTTTTATTATTTTTCTTTCCAATTATTTTTTTATTAAAATCCCGTCTGCTATAAAACCAAAAGATTTCAGGGGTTCGGTTATCGCCACCACCTCATCAACAGGTTTTCCAGCATCTTCAGCATAATGCCTTTGCTCTTCTACCGAAGTTATCTGTACAAATGCTTTTCCGCGTACAATCACTTCTTTTCCTATCACATCCTCTGGTACAAAAAATCCGTAATCTTTAAAAGTCACCCTCACATCATCTACTCCCGGCAACTCAAGCACCATCCAGCAACCTTTCTTCTGGCATACACTATTTATGGTGGTACGGAATTTCTCTTTAATAGTATCTCCACTTCTTAATCCTTCAAATTTTTCCAACATGACCGATGAGGAAAAACTTCCTTCTTTACTTATTTTAGCACCATAGGATTCAAATTCTTTCTGCTCCTGTTCGACTATCCCAATTTCTTCCTGGTCCTTCTCTTTATTTTGTTTACAGGAAATTACCAGGAACAGAACAAAAACAAATAAAACTTTTTTCATGATTGTGTATAAAACGGAGTTGACCTCAAATTTACCAAAACTTTAGATTTTGATTCTGCTATTAATTGGGTAAATTTGTTGACTTATCACGAATCCATGAAAAATCCAATATCTATGATAGACATACAAAGAGCTCCCAAATCTAAACTAAGCGAAACTAATTTTGATAATCTGGTTTTCGGGCAGGTCTTTTCAGATCATATGATGGAATGTGATTATAAGAATGGTAAATGGCAAACGCCTGTAATCAAACCTTATGGCCCTTTATCGCTGGAACCCTCGGCTCGAGTTTTTCACTATGGCCAGGCGGTTTTTGAAGGGATGAAAGCCTATAAGGATGAAAATGATAAAATCTGGCTTTTTAGACCTGATGAGAATTTCAATAGGATCAATAGGTCCAGTAAACGCCTGGCGATTCCAGAATTCCCTAAGGAATATTTCTTTGAGGCTTTGGAAGAATTACTTAAAATTGATAAAGCCTGGATCAAGAAAGGATTTGGAAACAGCCTTTATTTGAGACCTTTTGTTATCGCTACAGAAGCAGGGGTATCTGCTTCCCCGGCTAATGAATATAAGTTTATGATCATCTGCTCTCCTGCTCAGGCATACTATAGCGGTGAAGTAAGAGTGAAATTTTCAGAGAAATACAGCCGTGCAGCAGATGGCGGTGTTGGTTTTGCCAAAGCAGCTGGTAATTATGGTGCTCAGTTTTATCCAACCAATCTTGCCAAAGAAGAAGGATATCAGCAAATTATCTGGACAGATGCCAATACTCACGATTACCTTGAAGAAGCTGGAACTATGAATATTTTCTTCAGGATTGGGGACAAACTTGTTACCGCCCCCACCAATGATAGAATACTGGATGGGGTGACCAGGAAAAGTGTATTAAGCCTTGCGGAGGAATTTAATATTGAGACTGAAGTTCGCAGAGTTAGTGTGCAGGAAATTATAGAAGCGGCTGAAAAAGGAGAATTAAAAGAAATGTTTGGTTCGGGAACCGCAACCGTTATAAATCCTATCGTTGGATTTGGATATAAAGATCATAAATTTGATTTACCAAACATGGAAGATTCATATGCCCGATCCTTCAAGGATAAGCTTATGAAAATACAATATAACCAGGCCGAAGATAAATTTGGTTGGAGATATGAAGTAAAATAATAATTCCTATTTTAAATAATGAAATCCTGGCTTCTGGCCGGGGTTTTTAATTTTTAGAAAGTAGTGTTCGATAGAATTTAAAAAAACGAACCTGAACCCAGTTATTTTAATAACTCTAACTCAAGGTATTTTCCTACTAGCTATCCACTGCTTTTAAAATTTCTGATTTTTGGTATTCTTTATGTTGAACTTCTTTTGTCTATCAGTTAGTTAAGTTCAGGTCTAAATTCTTATAACTAAAAGCCAAGCGGTCTAGTTTCTTTTAACCTGAGATGAGTGATTTTTAGACGAAAATAGAATGGGTAATTTATAGCTTCTGTCCTTACTTTTTTTACCTGAAGGATTTGCTCTTTTAAAGATTAGGTAACCGCGTTTATAATTCGGTGATTCAAACTCTATTTTTCCCGAGAAATCCACAAAATCCTCCGTCATCCATTTTCCCTCTGCCTCAATGTATGATTCTGCCAACGTGTTAAAATTTTTATCCTGAATTTCTATTGGCGCATTTGCCTCAAAAAACCAATATCCAAGTGCCTTTCCTTTTATTATAAGCGGTGAAGTAACAACCTTATTTGGCAATGGCTTTTCAATTTTAATCCAATTAGAAACCAAGTTTTGGTGATTTGAATTGAATTGAAAGGATTCCAGTATTTTAATCATCCTGGACTTTATCTCTGCTTCAACTTTTCCATAATATTTAATATTATCCTCTCCCATGGGATCGCAATTCTCTAAATCCTTTTGATTTCCAGCTTTATCCACACATTTAGCTTCAAAGTTCTGAATAGGAAAATGGACAAAGACACCACCGTATTTTTTCCAATTTTCAGGTGGATCTTTAAACCTTAAAAAATAAGCCCAGGATTCTCCAGATTCTAAAATATAGGCTTCATTAACATCCATCTTCAAATCTGGGTTTAAATTGACAGTTTCATTTATATCTTCAAAAGCTATCTTACTTCCGTTAGGTGCGTCCACACCAAAACCTTTAGGAAGCACCGCGATATAAGCATTTTGAGGATCTTCATGAATGGCAAAAGGAGGCTTAAAGCCAGTATCCTTCAAATAAAAATTAATAACCGGTGATTCACCAGGAAGTTCAGACTCCAGCGAAGTGAAACTTTTAGGATATTCCAAAGTGAAGCCCCATTCCTCATTGTTATAGGCTATCACTGAATCTATGGGAGTACCTATAGATTCTTGATCTCCTGTAAAATCAGATTCAGTTTCATTTCTATCCTGGTCTTTACAGGAAATACAGCTTAAAACTATCAAGAATATGATAAAGCTTCTCATTTTTCTTTTTAAGATAAAAAAATGAGCAGAGGAATATTTTAAAATTTTCTAAAACTACTCATCAAGTATCTTTAAAATATCGGGTTTGAAATAATTTGGCCCTTTAAGTACTTTTCCATCTTCCCTATAGATTGGTTTTCCATCGGCTCCCAGCTTACTCATGTTACTGGATTGTATCTCATCAAAAACTTCTTCAATTTTATGTTGCATTCCGTGCTCTATAATAGTTCCGCAGAGAATATATAACATATCCCCCAAGGCATCTGCCACTTCAGCGAGATCACTGTTATTGGCTGCTTCAAGATATTCTTCGTTCTCTTCCTTCATCAAATTATACCGAAGTAAATTTTTAGCTTTCCCAAGGTTAGCTACTGGTTTTTCTTCGATTCCCAATCCAAATGCCGAATGAAATTCTTTTACGGCTGCAATTCTTTTCTTCATATTGTCTCAAGCTTTAAAAAGTTAACTTTGCATAAAAATAAATAAATGTTTTCTACAGGACAGCTCATTTTTGCGGGACTTTTTATTGTTGCGTTTGTAATCATTATAATCTATAGTTATAGAAAAGACATTAAACTCCATAAGAAATACTATAAAGGAAGTCTCTATGTTTTAATTGGATTTATAATTTTTATACTCTTGCTTTTCTTTATTAAAACCAGGCTTAATCATTAGTTCCATCGGAATTAACCTATCCCCGGTCTCTTAAAATAATTATATTAGCACTATCAAATCTTAACCAAGCATGAAAATTTTCAAATACTTATTATTCTTATTGCTCATTTTTATCATTGGAGCCTCCATATACATCGCAACCAAAGACGGTAAATTTCAAGTGGAACAAGAGATGATCATGGAAGCACCCCAGGAAGTTGTTTATAAAGAGGTAAATGATTTTACTACTTGGAAAAACTGGGAGCCATGGTCACAGGAAACTGATGACATGATCTTAAATTATGGTGAAAAAACTAGTGGTGAAGGTGCTTCTTACTCCTGGCAGAGTGAGGAAATGGGCAAAGGTAAAATGATTACCACTAAAGCCAATCCACATAAAACAATCGAACAAAAAATAACTTTTAAAACTCCTTTTGGAGAGTCAACAAGTGATATCTATTGGGAATTTGAACCACAGGGTGATAGTACCAGAGTAACCTGGGGTATGATAGGAGAACAGAGTTTTATGGAAAAAGCAGCGTTTATTTTTCAGGATGAAAGCCTGAAGGAAATGATGCAACCCATGTTTGAAAAAGGACTGAACAATCTTCAGGAGGAGCTAAGAGTGAAGATGAATAGTTACTCTATTAATATTGAAGGAGTAACTCAACATGGTGGTGGTTATTATATGTATATCACCACTGCTAGCAAAATTAGCCAGGTTAATGAAAGGATGGTAAAAATGATTACTGAAGTAGGTAATTTTATGAATACCAATAATATTGAGCAGGTAGGGAAACCTTTTGTGCTGTATAACGAATGGAATGAAGATCAGGCTACTGCTATATACTCTGCAGCTTACTTTACTCCAAGTGAAGTGATAACAACTTCAGAGAGCAGCGTTTTAAATGGATTTATGCCAAATCAACGCACCTTGAAAACAACTTTAAAAGGTGATTATGATAACCTGCAGGAAGCATGGGATAATTCTTATGCTTATTTACAGAAAAACGGCATGCAGATAGACGAGGATGCAAAAGCATTTGAAGTTTATGTAACCGGACCTAAGGATAATGCTAATCCAGCAGAATGGATCACAAACATCTATATTCCACTAGAGCAGGTAACAGCAGACACAAATAATAATGATTAAAAATTTACTTCTTGTATTTATCGGGGGTGGCCTGGGAAGTTGTTTTAGATTTATTATTAGCAAATATCTCAATACATCATCCATTATTCCCTACGGAACATTTCTGGTAAATATTGTGGGAAGTTTATTATTAGGGATCATTTTAGGCTGGGCAATAAAATCCAATTCTCTTAATAGCCCTCTAAATTTAATGCTGAGTATAGGTTTTTGCGGAGGCTTTACCACTTTTTCTACCTTTTCTTTTGAAAATTACTCCATGATCCGCTCTGGAGATTACTTAAATTTTTCAATCTACTTCTTCGGAAGCGTTATATTAGGGATTTTAGCCATCCTTGCCGGAGTTTTGATCTCAAAATATCTATAAATCGTTTTCTTACGATATTAAATTCTTAAAAATTTTCAATTAAAATAAACACCCCTAAAATTTTAGGGGTGTTTATTTTTTATATAGAAAAAATTAAACATTACCCCTATTTTTATAGGGGTATAAATATGTATTTTTATAATTTTAACCTATTATTAATAAATTATTATGAAATGAGCCAAAGATTGAAATTCGATTTAAATAGAGATAATCATTGGCGAATTACATCTGAAAAGATCAAAAACAATTAAACAAAAGCAGATGAAAAAAATTGAAGCAATCATTCGAAAATCAGAATTCGATGAAACCAAAGAGGCACTCCATGCGATTGGAGTTACCTTTTTTAGTTACTGGGACGTTACCGGAGTTGGTAATGAAAAAGTAGGTCATGTTTACCGGGGGGTAAGTTACAGCACCGCAGATATCCAAAGAAGATACCTCTCTATAGTGGTAACCGATTCTTTTCTGGAAAAAACTGTTGAAACTCTTCTAAAAACAGCCCATACAGGAAAAGTGGGTGACGGGAAGATCTTTGTTTCTTCAATTGAAGAAGCTTATCGAATTAGGACCAAAGAAAAAGGCGGTGAATCGCTTAAATAAATTACAATAAAACTAAGGTATAAGATATTATGGAAGGACTATTAACTATAAATAACGTATGGATGATGATCTGTACGGGATTGGTGTTTTTTATGCACCTCGGTTTCGCATTATTAGAAATAGGGTTAACCAGACAAAAAAATACAATCAACATTTTATTTAAAAATATTTTCATTATCACCATGGGGCTGCTTTTATATTGTCTCCTAGGTTTTAATTTAATGTATCCGGGTGAATTTAACGGGTTTATAGGTTTCGCCGGTTTCGGGTTATCGAGTCCCCTCGTAGACGGTAGTCTTGACCTGGCTTATAGTGAAGGATATACTTACTGGACCGACTTCTTGTTCCAGGGAATGTTTGCAGCTACAGCCGCCACTATCGTGTCTGGTGCTGTTGCAGAAAGAATTAAGCTGAACAGCTTTATGATCTTCGTGATACTCTACATAGGAATTGTATATCCAATTGCAGGTTCCTGGAAATGGGGAGGTGGATTCCTTGATGAGATGGGATTCTATGATTTTGCCGGTTCAACGCTGGTACATTCTGTTGGAGGATGGGCAGCATTAGTAGCTATCTGGCTTTTAGGTGCCAGAATAGGGAAGTTTAAAGACGGTAAGATTGGAGCTTTTCCTGGTCATAACATGCCTTTCGCCACGGCAGGGGTTATCATACTTTGGTTAGGATGGTTTGGTTTCAATGGAGGTTCTGTACTTTCTGCAGATCCAGAATTAACCTCCTTAACACTCGTAACAACCTGTCTTGCCGCGGCCGCTGGTGGTGTTGCATCTTTTATTTTCTCCACGATTCTTTATAAAAATTATGATATTACCATGTTTTTAAACGGTATACTTGGCGGATTAGTAGGTATAACTGCCGGAGCAGACCAAATGTCGCCCACCGATGCTATTCTAATAGGTGCCATAGCCGGAGTGATCATTGTACTTGGAGTGGCATTGATAGATAGAATAAGACTGGACGATCCTGTAGGAGCGGTTGCAGTTCATCTAATTTGTGGGATTTGGGGAACCCTTGCTGTTGGTATCTTCGGAAATCTGGCCGGTTGGGATCAGTTTATTAATCAGCTTATAGGAGTAGCTTGCTACGCCGCTATTTGTATAGTTGGGTCCTTTATTATTTTCTATTTATTGAAGCTTAGCATAGGAATACGGGTTTCAGCCAAAGAAGAAACTGAAGGTCTTGACATCCATGAACATGGAATGGACGCTTATCCAGATTTCGGCTTAAAGCAACCTTAATATCAATGTGGAATAAAAAATTTCTTGGAACCTACTATTCCCCGGACAAGCTGTAGAAGTATTTCCGATGGTGATCGGTATCACTTTAGCATCCCTGCCAAAATCCGAAATTTTTTATTTCCCCTCACCCGAAACTGCGAAATAGCAGTTCCGACCTCTCCCAAGGGAGAAGTAAAGCATAAATCCAGGGGCAGAGTCGCCGGGAAATTTGTAGAATTAAAACAAAAAACGGAGCGTTCCTCCAAACGCTCCGTATACAATAATCACTTCAATGTATGATCAATAGAAGATCAATCCGGTCGCAAAACCAAATATTAAATCAAATTATTAATCAATGTCATTATGAAAGCAATTACAACTTCAAAATTAGTGAAATTTCTCTTTTTACTACCTGTAGCCTTTACAACTTCTTCCTTAATTGCACAGGAAGAAGAGGCTACGTCAACTTTCACCATAAGCGGTAGCGTAGATGCCTATTTTAGAACTAATTTCAACGGCTTGAATAAAGAAGAATATAGTTCTGCAGAACCTGATCTATTAATTGGATCCCCGCAGGCACCTGCTTCTTCTTTTGCTAACGATCCTGGATTTGCCATAGGCATGGCCAATGTTATCCTTGGTTATGAAAGGGACAAAGTAGGTTTCGTGGCCGATCTTGTCTTTGGTCCAAGAGGTGAAGATGCCGTATTCTTATCACAACCTTCTACCAATATCGTGAATCAGTTATATGCCTATTATAAAGTAAATGATGCCTTAAAATTTACTTTGGGTAACTGGAATACTTTTCTGGGATATGAAGTGATTTCGCCTGTAGGTAATTTTAACTACTCCACCTCTTATATGTTTTCATACGGCCCATTTTCGCATACCGGGCTAAAAGCAGATTTCAGCTTTGATGCTCACTGGACAGGAATGCTGGCGGTTATGAATCCTACCGATTATACTGAATTTAATCCTATTGGAAAATATTCCTTCGGGGGACAACTGGGATACTCCAACGCTTATGGTAGTGCTTTTTTAAATTTAATCTACGGGGAACAATCACTTTCAGACGATGCTTTATTCCAGATTGATCTTACCACTGGATGGGACCTTACCGAAACTTTCTATTTAGGATTCAACGGAACATATCAGGATACTGATGGAATAGGCTTTTATGGTGCTGCCCTTTATCCGCAATTAAGCCTCTCTGATAATTTTGGACTTGGACTTAGAGCGGAATATTTTAAAGAGCTTGAAGATGGAGGCCCGGTTTATGGGGCCGATGTAAGAGCACTGGATTTTACCTTAACCGGAAGTTATACGGTTGGAGGCCTTATCATCAAACCGGAATTACGACTTGACAGTATTTCTGAAGACGTTTTCTTAAATAAGGACTTGGAGGCTACAGACAATTTATCATCCTTTGTACTTGCAGCCATCTATGCTTTCTAATCAATAAGCTTTAAATGCCTTCACACCGGCAAATATTTCTATCTCCAAATCATTTTCTTCAGGTGGAATGGGACAGGAATATTTGCCGCTATAAGCACAATAAGGATTATAAGCCTTATTGAAGTCTAGAATCACTTCCTTAGATTCCGGAATCCTGAAATCTATATATCTTCCACCACCATAAGTACTTTCCCCGTTTGTTAGATCTGTAAAAGGCAGAAACAAATAATTAAAATATTCCGGATCCTGGGTCAACTCCTGGTTCTGATAGAGGTTCAGTTTAAAATCCTTTCCTTTTAAATTAAAATAAAGCTCGCCGTACTTCACATACACAGGCATTCTGTCTGTACTGGTCTTCATACGAAAAGGAGACTCTGCGGGCGTTCTAACGAATTCAGCTTTTACGATATAATCTGGATTGATTTCAAAGAAATCCAGACCTCGAAATTCTTTTAAATCTTTATCCTCTAATGGAGATTCTTCAGGATTGGCATATTCCCTATTTAATTCATCCTGAAATTCCCTGGAACTGTCGATAAATGCTTTCTCCTGTGTTTGCATTTCACTGCAAAAACAACTAAAAAAGAATAAAATTAAAAGCTTTGTTTTATACATAATTGGGCTTCTTCAAAGGATTAAAATTAATGATTAATACCGTCAAAATTTAATTTAATTTTGAAGCAGACACCAACCATGAAAAAATTATTTAGATCATATTTTGAATCCTTCGGAGGATTAAGAAAAGAAATCTGGCTCCTGTCCCTTATTACCCTGATTAATAGAGCGGGAACTATGGTCATCCCATTCCTATCGCTTTATCTTACTAAAAGCAGGGGTTTTAGCCTGGAAGAAGTAGGATGGATACTCAGCTTTTTCGGACTTGGATCTGTCACTGGTTCATGGCTTGGCGGAAAACTTACTGATAAGATAGGCCATTACAAAACCATGGTAATAAGCCTAATTTTATCTTCAGTATTATTTGTTCTACTACAGTTTCCTTCGTCATTTTGGTCCATATGCCTCGGAATCTACCTGGTGATGACGGTGGCAGATATTTTTAGACCAGCAGTTTTCGTAGCAATTAACGCCTATAGCAAACCAGAAAATAGAACCAGATCTGTTACCTTGATTAGGTTGGCCATAAATTTGGGTTTTTCTGCGGGTCCGGCAGTAGGTGGATTGATTATTGCCACTGCAGGTTATAGCGGACTTTTCTGGATAGATGGGCTCACCTGTTTAGCAGCAGGAATTTTACTTCTAAAACTTTTACATCCTAAAAGGGCAAAAGAAGAGCCCGAAGATATCATAGTACAGACCAGAACTGCCATGAGTGATAAATTATACCTAATCTTTATCCTGGCAATGATGATCTTTGGATTTATTTTCATCCAATATTTTTCTACCATGCCCCTGTATTATGCGAATTTTCATCAATTAGATGAATTTGAAATAGGGCTGCTATTAGGATTAAACGGATTAACGATCTTCCTTTTTGAAATGCCCCTCATAAAATTTTTAGAAAATCGAAAGCATTCTGCCATAGCCTATGTAATATTAGGAACGATATTATCTGGGATCAGTTTTCTGGTAATCAATTTAACCGATTGGACAGGAGTATTAATTATAGGAATGTTACTGGTGACTCTAGGGGAAATGATTGCATTTCCGTTTTCAAACAGCTTTGCCCTGAACAGATCTGACGGAAAAAAAAGAGGTTCCTATATGGCTCTTTATAGCATAGCATTTTCCGTAAGTCATATTTTTGGCCATAACTCAGGAATGCAGCTCATAGATAATTTTGGTTTTAAATTTACCTGGTACACCATGCTAATACTGGCAATTGCTGCCTGCGGATTGCTTATAATTTTAAAAGGATTGCTAAAAAAAGAAGCCGTTTAATTCTATTCCACTTTATCATCGAAGAATTTAGATTCACCCAGATATTGTTTTACGATCTTATTATATTCAGGGGAGAACTGTAAATCTAATGCGCCATCTATATTATAGAGTGATTCCATGTCTGAATAACCGGTTTTAAGAAGATCTTCCAGGTAAAGTAATGCGGTTTCATAGTCGCCATCATTCGAAGCCAACGAAATAATTTTAAAATAGGCCTCCGGGTCTTCTTTATTAATTGCAGTTCTAAGAACGCTAATGAATATTTTGGTATCTATAGAAGCATTGGATTTTACGATATTATCAAATTCTTTTTTAGAAACAAAATCAAGATATCCCAACAGTCTATAGGCCATATTTGACTTTGCTTCATTTGAATTCTCTTTTAGTTTTTCCAGTTCATCTACCTGATATGCCCACCAGCCTATATTCTGAAAATTGGAGGTCATTATATCATTGATTAGCAAATATTCATATTCTGCCTGTTGTTGTTTTTCAAAGGAAGTAGCTTCTCTGAAGTCCCTTCGCTGGGATTTAAACCCATCGGTTTTTTTAATAGCTTTTTTTCTTTCCTTAATCTCATCTTCATAACCAAACCGCTCATATTTCTCCTCCATCCTGTCTAATTTCTCTGATGCAGCATAATAATTACGTGTTCTTCTTAAGGTTTCAACATAAGCAATTTCATCTTCATAAAGTTTCTGAATAAAATCTTCTTCTTTAGTACGTTTTCCGTTTTTGATTGCTTCCAGGGTAAAACCAGACATGGCATTGGTTATAACAGAAGGATTTGGCCATTCGTCCTCCTTACCATCGAAATAATAAACATCTGTAGTGAAATCCTGATTGTCATAAAACCGAAGGTAATTTTCTATTTCATATACCATATAATCCTTATCTCCGGCAATCCCAATAAACATATATGGATTATTTCTATCAAGATAATTTGGATTCACAAAGGAATTGCCAATAGCCATAACCCCTGCCATTTGTTTGTAGATTAATGGTAATGCCGAACCCACCTGTGCACCCTCTCCCAAACCGGCAGTATACACCATGCCGGGATCAACAGGAAAAGAATTCAGCACGCTATTCATCATCGCAGTTGCGGTTTGAATAATACTGTCTATGGGTTTGGAAGTTAGATTGATATTGGAAGAAGCTATAAGATATTTTTGATTTTCTGCAGCAACTCTGAAAAGGTTTGCAGTGGTAGCCCCTCTACCTTTAGGATCAAACACAAATACGACGGGCCACTTTTGCTCTGCTGAATAATTTGTAGGCGCATAAAGGGCATAGGTATCTGAGGTACCCGATGGAATTGGAAGTGAATCTGTAACTCCACCTTTAACGATCCTATATTCCTGTGCGGCTAAATTGGAAAAACTAGCAATAGTAAAAATTGCCAATAATAATCTTTTCATAATTATAAGAATATGCTTAAATATATGAATTGCATCATTAATTATTCCATAAAAAAACCCATTGTAAAAACAACGGGTTCCAATTTTGAAATTTATATACCTTTTTATTTATTTACTGGCTGATATTTCACTTTAGGTTTTTCACGAAAAAATAACTTTGCCAGTAGTGAAATCACCAATAGATCTGCAAAAATCAGGAACATGACTCGTATCACTTCAATACCGTCAAAGGATAATCCTGTGAAACCAACAATTCCTGTTATTAATGCAAGTACTAAAAATAATAATGTCTTCTTTTTCATAGCTCTTTCTTAGCTTTCTATTTTGAAACAAATTTAAGTACAGATTAGACGTAACATTCATAATAAAATTACAATTGGATTCCTTTTAACTAAAAAAAAAGAAGTTGGTAATGAGTTGTTAATTTCCATTTTCAAAATAGAATAGTTTTAACAACACTCAGGGCTTATTATGATCAATACGCTGTTTTACCGGAGCATCTTCCACTACATTTGAAAGAACTATATGGGTTCTGGTCTCTCCATAGGTAATTAATCTGTCTATAAGTTTTTCAAGGTGTTCCTGATCGTGAAGGATTACTTCCATAATAATGTTCTCGTTACCGGTTATCCTATAACAATTAATCACTTCTTTAAAACTGTTCACAGTTTCCAGAAATGCTTTTAACCTTCCGGTGAATGCCCGAAGCGTTATTACCGCCCTAAGCTGATATCCCGCTTTTTGATGGGAAATGTTTACTTTATAAGAACCAATCACCCCAGAATCTTCCATTTTTTTAACTCTTTCTGCTACAGCCGGTGAAGTAAGTCCTACTTTTCTTCCTATTTCAGAAAAAGAGGCTCTTGCATTTTCCTGCAATTCCTCTAAAATTGCCCAGTTTAGTTTATCCAGATACATTTAAGGTTTTTTGATTTGTTTTCGTTTAAATTTAAATAATTTTCCACATTTAGCTATTAAATTTAAAGTAAAGTAAACCTCCTGAATAGTAATTTAGAAGAAAATTAAAGCAGATGCCTTCTTTTTCAGCTAATTCAGATAATCCTCGACTGGCTCTTTATTTTAAGGCTCGCGAAATTATGTTCCTGTCCAGGCATGTCTCCGATTATCTGGTACCTGACCTTGCCGGGTTGAATGAAAGTGGAAAGGAAGATAAATATGTCTATTTTACCGGAGATATCATTAGACACTCCAATTCACTTATTCCTAATATAATAAAAGCTGAAAATGAATTCTTCCAGGAAGCACGAAGCCAATATGTAAGTGCGGTAGGACATTTAACAGATCGGCTTTCAAAAAATTGTGAAAAATTAGAGTCGGCTAATAGTAATGGACGGGAATTCGTCTGTCTTTTACGCAAGGAACTTCAAAAATTTAAAAAACTTCAACGGGTCTGGAGATTGACTCTTTAAGACTCTATTTCCATATATTAGAAACTTATAGAAAGTACAGGTTCAACTTCCTATTTCATAAAAAAGTTTGTTCCAAATAAGGCTCATCCGGATTTTTCCTATTTTTACATTAACTTTTATCAAACTTAAGTTCAAACTTAACTATTGAAGTATGAGTGATTTATGGAAGCGACATCCTAAGTTTGAAGAATTAGAGATCAAGGCAGATGGTTCCGAGCTGAAATACAAAGGTAAACTGCTGAATATTAGAGATTTTAAAGGAAGAACCGGAAGATTGATGAAAAGGGTCTATTTTAAGCGTTCTCACTATTCGGTTCCAAAATTAATACTCGAAACTTACACCGGATATATGCCTAAGGGACGGCACTATGCTACCTACAAAGATGGTAACATTCACAACCTACATCCAGACAATCTCTATTGGAGTAAAGCGCATGTAATTTCGAAAGAGCGAAAATTTGAGAACGACCTTAAATTGAGTAAATTAACAAAAGATCAAACCTATTCTGCCCTGGTAAGCCACAGCAAAGGCATTCCCATTTCAAAAATCGCAGAAAATTATAAGGTGTCAGACATGACGGTTCACAGAGCAATTCAACGCCTAAAAAGAAAGATTGAAAAATAGGAATGGTTTCCTGGATTATCTTCTCCTCACATAAAAAATATTTGAAAATATCCAGTAGCTTTTAAACGACCCTAAGGATTATTCTGGACAACAACAAAAAGAAAGATTCAGGGAATAGATCCCGATATCGCTTTGCTTATCGGGATAAGCGATTCGCACAACTTTCCAACCGAAGCTGGAAAGTTGGCTCTCTGCTTACATATTTCTTCTATACTGCCCTCCTACTTCAAATAAAGCATGAGTGATCTGTCCAAGTGAACAAACCTTGGTGGCTTCCATCAGTTCTTCAAATAAATTTTCATTGTTCACTGCTGCTTTCTTAATCTTTTCCAGGGTTTTATCGGCTTTAGATTCTTTTGCTTTGTGCAAAGTTTCTAAGGTTTTGATCTGATGTTCCTTTTCCTCTTCCGTAGCCCTGATCACTTCACCCGGCGTAACCGTTGGAGAACCCGTAGAGCTCAAAAAAGTATTTACCCCGATAATTGGATACTCCCCATTATGTTTTAAAGTTTCATAATAAAGACTTTCTTCCTGTATCTTTCCTCGTTGGTACATGGTTTCCATTGCCCCAAGCACTCCACCTCTTTCGGTAATTCTGTCAAATTCTGTAAGTACAGCTTCTTCAACAAGATCTGTTAGCTCTTCTATAATAAATGATCCCTGAATTGGATTTTCATTTTTAGCAAGTCCTAATTCTTTATTGATAATAAGCTGAATCGCCATCGCTCTTCTTACTGAAGCCTCTGTTGGAGTTGTAATTGCTTCATCATAAGCATTGGTATGCAGCGAATTACAATTATCATAGATCGCATACAATGCCTGCAGGGTAGTTCTAATATCATTAAAATCAATTTCCTGCGCGTGCAATGACCTACCGGAAGTCTGGATATGATATTTCAGCATTTGTGCCCGGGAATTCGCTCCATATTTGTGTTTAAGCGCTTTAGACCAGATTCTCCTGGCCACACGACCAATTACTGCATATTCAGGATCTACACCATTGGAAAAGAAAAAGGATAAATTCGGTCCGAATTTATTGATATCCATTCCACGGCTTAAATAATATTCCACATAGGTAAATCCGTTAGCAAGCGTAAATGCCAGCTGTGTTATTGGATTTGCTCCTGCTTCGGCAATATGATATCCGGATATAGAAACCGAATAAAAGTTCCTTACCTTCTCTTCAATAAAATATTCCTGAACATCTCCCATTAACCTCAGGGCAAATTCAGTAGAAAAAATACATGTATTCTGTGCCTGATCTTCTTTTAAAATATCTGCCTGCACCGTTCCACGAACTACACTAATGGTTTCCGCTTTTATTTTTTCATAAACTTCTGTGGGCAAAACCTGATCTCCGGTTAGACCCAGCAACATCAATCCAAGACCATTATTGCCTTCAGGAAGATCACCCCTGTATTGGGGACGGTCTATATTATTGTCATCATAAAGCTCTTTCAACTTAGCTTCAACGCGGTCTTCGAGTCTGTTTTCCTTGATATACTTTTCACAATTCTGATCGATCGCTGCATTCATAAAAAACCCAAGTAACATTGGTGCAGGACCGTTAATGGTCATAGAAACCGATGTCATCGCATCTGCCAAATCGAACCCGGAATATAATTTCTTGGCATCGTCCAGGCAGCAAATTGAAACTCCTGAATTACCAATCTTCCCATAAATATCGGGACGATGGTCCGGGTCATTTCCATAAAGGGTTACCGAATCAAAGGCTGTAGAAAGTCGTTTTGCTGGAAGTCCCTGGCTTACATAGTGAAAACGCCTGTTGGTTCTTTCCGGCCCACCTTCGCCGGCAAACATTCTGGTTGGATCTTCCCCGGTTCTTTTAAAAGGATATAATCCTGCCGTATATGGGAACTCTCCCGGAACATTTTCCTGAAGACACCACAATAATATATCTCCCCAGGCCTTATATTTTGGTAAAGCTACTTTAGGAATCTGTGTATGTGAAAGGGACTCAGTATGAGTTTCAATTTTAATTTCTTTATCCCGAACTTTAAAGCTATAAACAGGTTCTCTGTATTTCGTCACTTTATTATTCCAGGCAAGGATCATTTCCCAGTTATAGGGATCCAGATCCATCTTAATTTTATCAAATTCAGCAAAAAGCAATTTCAAAAAATCATTCTGAGACTCTTCAGCTATATCATAGATTCCATCCTGATCAATTCCATTCTTATCCAAATATTTCTGCTGGTCTTCCCCAAATTCAGTCTTGATCCCCGCAACAGTTTCTATGGTTTTATATATTCCGTAGAGCCTTTGAGCTACGTCCACCTGCGCACTGGCTTTCTCATCATAGCTTCGGTTATTTTCAGCAATTTCAGAAAGGTAACGGGTACGTTTTGGCGGGATCACAAAGATCTTCTCACTCATTTCTTTCGAAATCTCAAAAGTGGAAGAAAGTCCAGATTTGGTTTTCTCTTCTACCTCATCCATGATACTCTTATAAAGAGTGTTCATTCCGGGATCGTTGAACTGAGAGGCAATTGTTCCAAAAACAGGTAGCGTTTCAGCATCTGAATGCCACAACTGGTGGTTTCGCTGATATTGTTTTTTCACATCCCGCAAAGCATCCTGAGCGCCACGCTTATCGAATTTATTGATCGCTACCAGATCTGCAAAATCAAGCATATCAATCTTTTCCAACTGAGTAGCCGCTCCAAATTCCGGTGTCATCACATATAAAGAAACATCTGAATGATCTAAAATCTCCGTATCACTCTGTCCAATCCCTGAAGTTTCCAAAATAATTAGATCATAACCTGAAGCTTTCAAAACATCTACTGCTTCAGCAACATATTTGGAAAGGGCAAGGTTGGCCTGTCTGGTGGCCAGTGACCGCATATATACACGTTCGTGATTAATTGAATTCATACGAATCCTGTCACCCAAAAGTGCTCCGCCAGTCTTCTTTTTGGATGGATCTACAGATACGATTCCAATATGTTTTTCAGGAAAATCCATTAGAAACCGACGAACTAATTCATCTACCAGGCTGGATTTACCTGATCCCCCGGTACCGGTAATCCCAAGAACCGGAGTCTTTTCTGAATCAAAATCATTCCTATTAAAAAACTTATCAAACTCTTCATGCCGGTTTTCCGCAAGAGAAATAAGCCTGGAAATTGTATTTACGTCTTTTTTGCTAAGATTTTCTGAAACCTTATCTGGGTTCTTGAGATCTGGAACTTCATTGTCCACCCTTTTAATCATATCGTTGATCATCCCCTGAAGTCCCATTTCACGGCCATCATCGGGTGAATAAATACGATCAATACCATAATCCATCAATTCCTTGATCTCCTCAGGTAGAATAACACCTCCACCCCCACCAAAAACTTTGATGTTTCCGGCGCCTTTTTCGTTGAGCAGGTCGTACATATATTTAAAGTACTCGGTATGACCACCCTGATACGAAGTCATGGCAATTGCCTGGGCATCTTCCTGAATTGCGCAATTCACCACTTCTTCCACACTACGATCGTGTCCAAGGTGAATTACTTCAACGCCGGTCGCCTGGATGATTCGACGCATGATATTAATTGCCGCATCGTGACCATCAAAAAGAGAGGCGGCGGTTACAATTCTTATTTTATTTTTAGGTTTATAGGGATTTTGCTGTTCCATTTCTAATGTTAGGTATTTTTTGGAGCTGCAATTTACGAAAATTGTAAAAGATACAGGCCTTCTTTAAGAATAGTATAAAAGCCATCGGCAGTCAATCTTAGTGTCTGAAAATCTTTAATATTCTGTGGAAATATCATCTATTAAAATTTCCCTTGCCAATTACTTGCGGAAAGATTGAAAATAAATAAAATTCTGAAACCCATTATCACCGAGGAGCCCTGAAGAAATTAGTATCATTAAATTTTATCTCATGGAAAATAGCCGACTTCCAACAAGAATTCTACCTAAGGAATTGAGCAGACTACCCTAGTTTTAGTATTATTATAACTTTTAGTAATCAGGTTATAACACTATTGCCCTTATTTTTATCAAAAATGCCATACATGAAAAAAATTATCGCCCTTGCAGGAATCCTTTTCTTTTCGTCCTGTGCTGAATTACAACAAATTGCCACCCAATTACCTCAGGAATACGGGGTAAGTAATGCCGAAATTAGTTCAGGTTTAAAACAAGCCCTTGAATTTGGTATAGATAAAGAGGTTACCAATCTGGCAAAAGAAAATGGTTTTTTCAATAATGAGTTAATAAGGATAGGGCTTCCGCCAGAACTTCAGAAAGTAGATAAGACCTTACGTGACGTGGGATTAGACGCATTGGCAGATGAGGGTCTTAAGGTACTTAACCGTGCCGCAGAAGATGCCGTGGGCGAAGCAATACCCGTTTTTGCTGATGCCGTAACCGGAATTAGCTTTGCAGATGCCAGAAATATTTTACTGGGTGCAGATAATGCCGCGACCTTGTATCTTTCTAATAAAACCGAAACAGAATTATATGCACGATTTAATCCTATTATTAATAATTCTTTGGATAAAGTTGGTGCAACCCAGGTTTGGAAAAATATCATCCAGAAATATAATTCCCTTCCAATAACCTCGAATGTAAACCCAGACCTGACAGATTATGTAACCAATGAAGCTCTTGAGGGAGTTTTTATAATGATCGCAAAAGAAGAAAAAGCCATCCGAAATACGATTTCTGCAAGAACCACAGATCTACTACGGAAAGTATTTGCACTTCAGGATAAATAATATTTTTCTTTCAATGTGCATTTTTTTAACACTTATCACCTCTAATTCTTTATTTTTTACAATAAACTTAACTGCTATTTATAATTTTGTAAGTTATTAGCGCCTTAATTTTGTAATGTGAAAATGATTTAATGACGAAAGAGAATTTAGATTTATCCCATGTTTAAAATTTTTGAAAATAAAACAAAGGAAGAAAGACTTTGCGAGAAATATTCGTGGCTAATGCAGCGCTCCTACAAACTTGCCCTTTTTGATAAAGAAAAAAGTGATCGATTAAATGACCGCGCCAGAAAAATCATGGCTGAATTAAGAAGAATGAATTGCGATTTGGTGGAAGCTAAGAGTGAAACTGCTTAAAATAATCCATCGCCTCTAAAAGTCGGCTACCGTACCAGCTAAAATATTCACCATCCACGATTTTTGCTTCTTTAGAAACATTCTGAAATTGGAATTTATGTTCTTCTTTAAAAGGAAAAGGTTCCGAAGAAAGTAAACATATCTCTATATCTAAATCCTTAAGTTCTTCCAGATTCGCCTGTGGATACCTTTCAGCAGAAAAAACATTTTTAAACTTATTCAGGCTAAGCATTTCATCTATAAAGGTGCCGGTTCCTGCAACCATTAATGGTTTGTTCCATATAAAATAAGCGACTCTTTTTTCAGTAGAATTCACGACTATCTCTTTGAGTTTCTGCGCTTTCTTCTGAATAGATTTAACTATAGTTGATGCTAACTCCTCACATTTAAAGATGCTGCCATAATCCTTCATAAGCCGATAGGCGTCCTCGATATTCGCTACATCAGACACATGAACCGGTGCGATCTTCTCGAGATCTTCCACCATTTCTTTAGTATTTTCTTCTTTATTGCAAAGAATGATATCCGGCTGTAGCTCCTTTACTTTACGTAGATTTACTTTTTTTGTACCCCCAACACTGATTTTTATTTGCTTTAAATATGTTGGATGAACGCAATAATGGGTAATCCCAACGATGAATTTTTCCAGTCCCAGATCGACTAATAATTCTGTCTGACTGGGAACAAGGGAAATTATTCTTACAGGAGTCTCCTTCAGTTCAATTGTTCTTCCTAACTGATCCTGAATTCGCATGACAAAAAATTATAATTTTTCTAATTCCAGGGCCATCTGGTTTTGCATGGCTTCAGCCTTTGCACCGGCTATTTCTGCAAAATTTGAAGAATCTGAAGCATAAATTATTTTACGGGAACTATTTACCAGAAGCCCCACATTTTTAGTGATCCCATATTTACAAACTTCTTCCAAACTTCCTCCCTGTGCTCCCACTCCGGGAACCAGCAAGAAATTTTCAGGAATAATTTTTCTAATATCTGCGAGGTATTCAGCTTTCGTGGCGCCCACAACATACATTAAATTTTCAGAATTTTGCCATTCTTTTGAAGTTTGGATCACCTTTTTGTAGAGATCGTCATCTCCGGTTTTCAAGGTCTGAAAATCAAAAGCACCTTCATTGGAAGTCAAAGCCAAAAGAATGGTATGCTTATTTTTAAATTCAAGAAAAGGTTCTACAGAATCTTTTCCCATATAGGGCGCAACCGTAATTGAGTCAAAACCAAGATCATCAAAAAAGGCTTTTGCATACATTCTGGAAGTGTTTCCAATATCACCCCGCTTAGCATCTGCAATGGTATAAATATCTGGATATTCTGAATGTAAATATTCTATCGTTTTTTTTAATGCCTTCCAACCATCTACTCCTAACGCCTCATAAAAGGCAATATTTGGTTTATAAGCTACACAATACTCGTGCGTTGCATCTATAATAGCTTTATTAAAGCTGAAAACAGGATCTTTCTCAGAAAGTAGATAAGTAGGGATCTTATCCAGATCGGTATCAAGGCCCACACATAAAAAAGATTTCTTTTTAAATATCTGTTCTGTGAGCTCTTTTGAAGTCATATTTGTTTATCGGTTGTAGGTTCTCGATTATCTATTGTCACCCTAAGCTTGGTGAAGGGCAGTTATCAGTTATCAGTTATCAGTTATCAGTTATCAGTTATCAGAAAATAAAATTTTAATCGTACTTTAGAAAACTTTTCACTTTTCACTTTTCACTTTTCACTTTTCGCTTTCCCTTCCACCTGTCATTGAAAGCGAAGTGTAACGAAGCGACGCAATCTCGTGTTTGCTTTAGAATTAAATTAGACTGCCGCGCTATTCTGCGCTACACTCGCATCCAGACTCACTTTTCACTAAAGCATATCTGAATTCTCTTTCAGTTTCTCAGTATTTTCAGCTAACTGAAGTTCATCGATGATCTTTTGTATATCCCCATTAATTATATTGGAAAGATCATATAACGTTAAATTGATCCTGTGATCGGTTACACGACTTTGCGCATAATTATATGTTCTAATCTTGGCACTACGGTCTCCACTGGAAACCATGGAGTTTCTTTTAGCGGCATCTGCTTCCATTTTTTTAGCCAGCTCCATTTCATAAAGCCTGGAACGGAGTACACGAAATGCTTTCTCTTTATTCTTATGCTGGGACTTCTGATCCTGACACTGCGCTACTAAACCTGTAGGTTCGTGAGTTAACCTTACTGCAGAATAGGTTGTGTTTACCGACTGCCCCCCAGGTCCTGAAGAACAGAAATAATCTATTCTCACATCTTTTGGATCAATTTCCACATCAAATTCTTCTGCTTCAGGCAGTACCATCACGGTTGCTGCTGAAGTATGAACTCGTCCCTGGGTTTCGGTTTGCGGAACACGCTGAACACGATGCACCCCGGCTTCAAACTTCATTGTTCCATAAACATCATCCCCAGAAATTTCAAAGATCATCTCCTTAAATCCTCCACTGGTACCTTCGCTAAAATCTACAATATTATGGCTCCAGCCTCTGCTTTCCACATATTTTGTATACATACGATAAAGATCGCCGGCAAAAATACTGGCCTCATCTCCTCCTGTACCGGCACGAATCTCCATTACCACATTCTTGGCATCTTCAGGATCCTTAGGAATAAGCATCATTCTTATTTTCTCCTCCAGTTCCGGAAGTTGACCTTTGGCCTCTTCTAACTGGAGTTTTGCCATTTCGGTCATTTCGGGATCGCTGCCGTCTGAAATTATTTCTTCAGCTTCCTGAATATTATCGGTAAGACTGATATATTTTTCGCGCTCGTCCATTAGCGCACGAAGATCTTTATACTCTTTATTTAATTGAATATACCGCTTCTGATCTGATATTACATCTGGCTGAATAATTAGATCATTCACCTCATCAAACCGCTGTTTTACGATATTTAGTCTCTCAATCATATAATACTACTGAATTTAGGATAGCAAATTTACGATAATTTGCCTGAAATTTCAGAGAAAGCTTTAAAGGCTTTCTAAAGTTTCGACCGTCTTATGGCTCTTCCGAAGGAATTAAATTTCACCAATCCGGCAATTCCCAGAATATAGAAAAACCTATCGGGAAAATAAAATTCTTCAAATTCAAGATAATAAGCGATAAAGGAAGAGATATCAGAAAAAACCAGACAAAGGGTGGCTGCCGTAAAGAAGAAAGATGTTTTATCTGAATAACGGTTGCTGTAGGAAATCGCAGCAATAACCATACTTATCATAGATATTCCATAGGCATAAAAAAGAAGATTCAGGCCGGGATAAACATATTCACCAGGCACCATACCTACTAATAGATAAAGCATGGCAAGGTTCAGCGTAAAAACAACTACAAATAATACCTTCTGAAAAAGACTGGTTTGAAGCTTCTTTAGCTCTGACCCCACCACGAAAACGAGTAAGAGATAGGCCGTAATTCGCATTAAAAATGTTCCTGCATTGGCTAAGGGATTTTCGTAATAGAATAATCCAATATCAGAAATAAGCAAGAAAAAGAACACTCCAAGCAACCTCTTACTGTAAGTTCTTTGTAAAAGTAAAAGAAACATAAAAACGGAAGTACTCACTAAACGAGCCCATCGGCTAACTTCCAGGTCATAAGCAAATATGATATAAAAATTTGCCAAAAGTATTATCGCAGTGAGCGCAGATAGTAAAGACTTAGAAAGCATGGTAATTTGTTTGGTTGCAAGAGAGTTAGGATAAATATAGAATTCTACCTGTTAATTAAAGGAAAATATAAAGGTTTTTTAAAGAGTAGACGCACTAACAGAATTTTTATCCTTATGTTTTAATCGTCTTGAAAATAATAATAGCGCTCCTATGCCAAGAATATTAGCTAATCTATCCAGATAATAAAATACTTCAAAATCAAGATAGTAAGCATTATAATAGAAAATATCAGACAATACAAACCCAAACGCCGCTATCACAAGGAGGAAAGCTTTCTTATTCGCATATCTGTTTAAATAAGAAAGACATGCAGCTACAATGGCAAGTGAAAAAAAACCTAACAGATAAAAAAGACTAAGAAATAAAGGATTTTTATCACTCTCTGGCAATGATTCAGCCATTTCATGCAAGAGATAAATATCTATGCCTATCACAAACACAGAGATTAAAACAGTGAATAAATTGAGAACAAGTTTATTTAAGGCAGGTATAACTAATAAAATGAGATTTAAATAAGCAAGTATCCTTACCAAATAAAGAGTATTCTTTACAACGGAAAATTTCATAGAATACGATAAGGCCGTCGCAGATTGCCAACAATAAGAAAATACTGAATAGTCGCTTGCTGGAGAAATATTTTAAAACGTAGATCAGCAGAAAAAGAAAGGTCGCCCAAACCTGAACCACCTGTCTGCGATTAAATCTAAATAGAATATGGCTAAAAAATTGGCCAGGACAACGATACATATGAAAAGGCCAAACCAGAATTTCATTCTTTTAAGTTACTTCTTGTCAAATTAAACTGAATTATCTAAATCGCGTCACCAACTACCGCTTAATTTAAACGCTGTACAGTTAATATTAACTATATTCAAACATTCCATGCGGGCTTTTGATAGATAGTTTCTTATTTTCTGAAGCTTCTACCCTGCCTATGATCTTTGCATCTACATTAAAGGATTCTGAAATTTTAATGATTTCTGAGGCAAAATTTTCATCCACATAAATTTCCATTCGGTGTCCCATATTAAAAACCTGGTACATTTCCTTCCAGTCGGTTTTACTTTCCTGCTGAATCAATTTAAAAAGCGGTGGTGTCTCAAAAAGATTGTCCTTTATGATATGGTTTTGATCTATAAAATGTAATATTTTGGTTTGGGCACCTCCACTACAATGAACCATTCCATTAATATTTTCATTCCCAACATCCTGAAGGATCTTTTTGATAATAGGAGCATAGGTCCTGGTAGGGGAAAGCACTAATTTACCGGCATCTATGGGACTCTCTGCCACCTCATCGGTAAGTTTCTTAGTGCCGGAATATACTAATTCTTCAGGGATCGAATCATCAAAACTTTCCGGATATTTTTCAGCTAAGATTTTGGAAAACACATCGTGACGGGCAGAAGTCAATCCGTTACTTCCCATGCCGCCATTATATTCTTTTTCATAAGAAGCCTGCCCGGAAGATGATAAACCAACTATAACATTGCCGGGTTTGATGTTTGCATTATCAATAACCTTATTTTTAGGCATCCTGGCAGTTACTGTGGAATCTACAATGATAGTTCTTACAAGATCCCCCACATCGGCAGTTTCTCCGCCGGTAGAATGAATTTCGACTCCAAAGTTTTTGAGTTCTGAAATTAATTCTTCGGTTCCATTAATAATTGCTGAAATAACTTCACCGGAAATAAGATTTTTATTCCTTCCAATAGTTGAAGAAAGTAAGATATTATCGGTTGCGCCTACGCAAAGTAGATCATCGATATTCATGATAAGAGCATCCTGCGCTATCCCCTTCCAAACCGAAATATCACCGGTCTCCTTCCAGTACGTATACGCCAGTGAAGATTTTGTTCCAGCACCATCTGCATGCATGATCAAACAGTGATCCTCACTCCCTGTTAAATGATCTGGTACAATTTTACAGAACGCCTTCGGAAAAAGTCCTTTATCTACATTTTTAATCGCATTATGTACATCTTCTTTTCCGGCGGAAACACCTCTTCCTGAATAACGCTTACTAACTTCTTTACTCATTATTTTTTCTTAGAGACCTCAAAGATAATTAGTTTAAACAGTTTTGGTAAATAATCGGTAAATTTTAAAGAAAAAAGCCACGCTTTTGGGCGTGGCTTTAGTAAATAATTCGATTTTAAATAATCTATCTCGTAAACAATAGCTCTCTGTACTTGGCTAATGGCCAAAGTTCATCATCTATTAATAACTCTAACTTGTCACAATGATATCTTATCTCTTCAAAATAAGGTTTTACATCATCACAATAAGCAAAAGCTTTTTCTTCAGCCTCCTCTAATTTATTAGCAATCTTTCTGGCTTCGATCATAGCATTTACATTAGAGTTGATGCTAGCGATGTGAGCAGAGATACCTTCTATAAGCTCTAATTGCTCTTTAGCATGGCGCGTAAAATCATCTGTATAGATTTCCTTTAATCCACGCACATTCTCAATAAGGATATTCTGGTAACGAACTGCGGTAGGTATCACATGATTTCTGGCAATATCTCCAAGAATACGACCTTCAATCTGGATCCTCATCGCATACTCCTCGAGTTCGATCTCATGGCGAGCTTCGACCTCTGTTTGGTTCATTACCTCTAATTCTTTATATAAAGCGATGGTCTTCTTGCTAACCTGAGCTTTTAAAGCTTGCGGAGTAGTACGGTTATTACTTAAGCCACGTTTTTCTGCTTCCTTTTCCCATGCTTCGCCGTAACCATCACCTTCAAACCGGATCTTTTTGGATTTTTTGATATATTCTCTAAGAACATTAAAGATCGCATCATCCTTCTTCATCTTCTTGTCCTTGATTAACTTATCTACTTCTACTTTAAAGTCTTTAAGCTGCTTTGCCACGATACTGTTCAGCACGGTCATAGCGTTTGCACAATTCGCAAGAGAACCAACGGCGCGGAATTCAAATTTGTTCCCGGTAAAGGCAAAAGAAGAAGTACGGTTTCTATCGGTATTATCACGCAAAATTTCCGGAATCTTGCCTACTACATTTAATTTTAGATCTGTTTTTTCCTGGGGAGAAAGTTTACCATCTGTCACCTTTTCAAGCTCATCCAGAACTTTCGTTAGTTGTGAACCTATAAATACAGAAATAATTGCCGGTGGTGCTTCATTGGCACCTAAACGATGATCGTTAGATGCACTCGCGATGCAAGCCCTCAACAATTCTTCATTATCATAAACGGCTTTAATAGTGTTTATAAAGAAAGTTAAGAATTGCAGGTTCTTCATAGGGGTTGAGCCAGGAGAAAGCAGGTTTGTTCCAGTATCTGTAGCTAAAGACCAGTTGTTATGCTTTCCACTACCGTTAATCCCGGCGAATGGTTTTTCATGCATCAAGACACTTAAATTATGTCTTTCCCCAACTTTTTTCATCACATCCATAATTAATGAATTATGATCTACTGCGAGGTTAGCCTCTTCAAAAATAGGTGCCAGCTCAAACTGATTAGGTGCTACTTCGTTATGACGGGTTTTAACCGGTATCCCCAATTTCATACATTCGATCTCAAGATCCATCATAAAAGCAATAGCCCGGGAAGGAATAGATCCAAAATAGTGATCATCCAATTGCTGTCCTTTTGCAGGAGAATGTCCCAGAAGGGTTCTACCTGTAAGGGTTATATCTGGTCGTGAAGCAACAAGTGCAGAATCTATAAGAAAATACTCCTGCTCCCATCCAAGGGTGGCATTCACTTTCTTAACGTTTTTATCAAAATATTTAGCAACATTGGTGGCAGCATTATCTACCGCCTGAAGCGCTCTTAGTAAAGGAGTCTTATTATCCAGTGCTTCTCCCGTATAGGAAACAAAAATTGTTGGAATGCATAATGTGGTTCCCCAGATAAAAGCAGGAGATGTTGGGTCCCATGCGGTATAACCACGTGCTTCAAAAGTATTTCTAATACCTCCACTTGGAAAACTGGAAGCATCTGGTTCCTGTTGCACTAACTGACTACCTCCAAATTTCTCAATAGCAAGACCTTCAGATAAAGGTTCGAAAAAAGAATCGTGTTTTTCAGCGGTAGTTCCTGTTAAAGGTTGAAACCAATGAGTATAATGGGTAACTCCCTTAGAAATCGCCCATTCTTTCATTCCGGTAGAAATGTGATCGGCTACATTACGGTCAATTTTCTTCCCGGTACGCATGGCTTCAGTTACATTTTCAAAAGCCTCCTTGGTAAGAAACTGGCGCATCACCGTTTCATTAAAAACATTACTGGAGAAAATTTCTGATCTTCTTGCAGGTTCTTCGATCTTAACTGGTTTGCGGTTAAGTGTTTCCTTTAAAGCTTGAAATCGTAAAGTTGGCATATATTCTAAATTAAGATTTTTAAAATTTACGCGACAAATGTATGTAAATTAATAATTACCCCATAAGAATAAAGGGGCTAAAAATAAATAAATAGGATTTTATTAAGAAGAACCCCTGTTTTTTAACAGTTCATAAAAACCGATGTGAAAAGAAGCCATATATTACGAATGTCATAAACCGATTATAACCTAAAGATTCAAAAAAAGATTATTTTTTCGATAAATAGCCTGAATACTATCTCCTGATATTTAAGATGATCAGAAAAAAATTTTGAAACATTCCTTTTAAAGGAAATTTATGCAGAAGTACTTTCTATATGAATTGCATAAAAATTGACTTATGTCCGGTTGAAGAAACCAGACCGCCTCACTTTAGACATAAGGAGTTAGACCTGAACTTAACTAACTGATAACCAAAAGAAGTTGGAAATTGTGTCTTTCAATAAATACTATAATTATAAAATGTGTAAAAGCGGGGTATAGGGAATAGTTAAAAGCTCTGAACTATTGAAAATTCTGTTCAGGTTCGTTCTTTAAATTTTATCAGACACTACTGAAAAAAATTATAAGCCATTTTTAGAATGGCAGTTTACATAATAGTTAGGAGAATAAAAACGGTATAACCTGCAAGCAATGCAAAACCTTCTTTCCTTCCCATTTCAGAGAATTTTGGGATTAAAAGCATAGGCAGCAAAATAAAAGCGATCCCAAGCATCCAGAACATGTCATTGGTTAAAATTGCGGAGGATTGAACTACAATAGGTTTGATAACAGCAGTTAACCCAAGTACCGATGCAATATTGAAGATATTGGAACCTATTAAATTCCCCAGGGAAATTGCTTTTTCTTTTTTTACCGCGGCAATAAGGGAAGCGGCAAGCTCTGGCACACTGGTTCCTACCGCAATAACGGTAACCGATACTACCCGTTCACTGATTCCTAGTTTTGTTGCCAAATCTACAGCTCCTTTAACCAACAATTCAGACCCACCCCAAAGAGCAACAATCCCAATAAGGAGCCAGATAGTCAATTTAAATCCGCTTACATTTCGAAGTGATACATCAACTTCTTCTGCAATGACCTTGTCTTTTCTTCGGGAACGTTTTATAAGTAGGAACAGGTAAGCAACCAGTCCTATTAATAATGCTACGCCTTCTATTCGGGATAATTCATTATTGCTTAACAGAAAAAAATAGAGCACGATAGAAAAAATCATCATGGTTGGCCAGTTAATCCTATAGAAATCACGATCTACCATCAATGGAGATACCATTGCCGTTAAGCCCAGCACCAAACCAATATTGGCAATATTGGAGCCAATTACATTCCCCAGGGAGATATCAGAAAAACCCTCAATCGCCGCCTGTAAGCTTACCAATAGTTCAGGAGCAGACGTAGCAAAAGATACCACTGTTAGCCCAATGACCATTCTGGAAATGTTTAGCTTTAATGAAAGGGCAACGGAAGATCTTACCAGAAACTCCCCTCCTATTACCAGCAACACAAAACCAATCAATAGAAATACAATGCTCATGCAACAATTTTTGGCGAAGATAGGAGAAATGCTTTAAAAAAGTGCTAGATTAAAACACAACTACGTTTGTAGTTTTTAAACTATTTTTTTCGTTATATTTGAGAATTGGAAAATTTAAAATGCAAATAAATGGAGAAACTGACTAACAAAGAAGAAGAGATTATGAGAGTGCTTTGGCAGCTTGAAAAAGCTTTTGTAAAAGAGGTGCTTCCCGAGTTAAAAGATCAAAAACTGCATTACAATACCGTTTCTACAATTATTCGAAATCTGGAGGAGAAAGGTTATGTTTCACATAAAGCCTACGGAAAGACTCATCAGTATTTTCCTATTATAAGCAAGGAAAAATACAGAAAGCAATTTATGAATATGGCCACCAAGCGCTTTTTTGACAACTCTTTCAAAAATGTAGTTTCCTATTTTGCCAGGGAGGAGAAAATTAGTGCAGAGGAACTACGTGAAATTTTGGACATCATCGAAAAAGAAAAGAAATGATGGAAAGTATTATTATTTATCTCTTAAAAGCCTCTGCCCTGCTAGGAATTTTTTATCTGGGTTATTTGTTGCTTCTCAAAAAGGAAACTTCTTTCCAGCTAAACAGGAAGTATTTAGCTTACGGGATCATTACCGCTACAATCTTACCTTTTATCTATTTTACGCGGAAAGTATTTATCGAGCAAAAACCCCAATCCCTTAATTTCCTGGTTGGTACTACTGAAACCTCCAAAATTCCTATGGAAACTCCGGTGGACTGGTGGCAGATCACAGGAATTCTATACTTCATCATCACCGGCTTATTTTTATTGAGATTTTCCATTCAGCTATATACAGTCATTAAAATTATTATATCACATGATTTTCAGAAAAATTCAGGATTAAAATATCTGGAAGTGTCAGAAAATCAACTTCCCTTTTCTTTCTTTAATTATATAATTTACAATCCAACCCAACACTCCCATAAAGACCTAGCCCTTATTTTAGAGCACGAAAAGGTGCATGCGAAACAACTACATTCAGCCGATATTCTTCTGGTGAACCTGGTGAGTTGCCTGTTATGGTTCAATCCATTTGCTTGGGTATACAAAAAATCGGTAGAAGAAAACCTGGAATTTATTGCCGACCGGGAAACGGTAAAGTCAAAAGCTGAATTAAAGCAATACCAGCATGCCCTGGTAAAAGTTTCTATAGCCGACCTGAAACCGGCACTTACTAATCATTTTTACAAATCATTTATCAAAAAACGAATCCTTATGTTAAACAAAAAATCATCCACACAAAGTCCGGCATGGAAGTTAAGCTTACTGATGCCTGTTTTGCTAGCTTTTCTGCTGCTATTTAATGTGAAGACTGAAGCAAACGTGCGAACATCTACTGAAAAAGAGGTTTCTACACAAATAGAATATCCCAGGGAAGGGATGGCAATTACAATCAATGCTAAGACATCAGAAGAAGATCTTGAAAAACTCGAAAACATTTTTGAGAAAGATGGAAGGGTTTTGAAATTTTTTGACTTAAAATTTAATTCTGAGAAAATCATTAGTATAAGATCCACGCTTACAGATCCTGTTAAAGGTATTACCCGAACTTATAATCAATCTAATAGTAATGGTATTAAACCGGTCAAAATCTTTGTAAATAAAGATGGCAACATAGGTTATGAAACATTGGAAAATGCAGATATTTCAGTTGTAGACCTTCATAAACAGATGGAGGCACTAGGTGATAACCCACTTTATATAATCGAGGGTAAGCCCATTAAGGCTAATAAACTTCGAAATAAATATGTGAAAATCATGGGACCTATAGAGATTAGAACAGGTATTAGATCTGTTGCTTTATACGGCTCCAGTGGTCAGGATGGTTCTATAGATATCAGCAAAGGAAAAATACTTGATAAATTTACAGATGACCAGGTTTTTGAAACGGATAAAAATTTTAGTCAGAATTATTTAATCATAGATAAAAATGGCAAATCGAGGATAATGAAAGTTGATGCTCAGGTGAACGTTTCGGAAGAAAAGACTAAACAGAAAAAGAATAAAAGTATTGAAGATGAAGGTTTCCAGAAAAAGAGCGATTATGAAATGATGAAGGATAAACCCGGGAAAGTTGAAGTTACAGGAACTGGATTTTTCACAGAGGACCCAGAAGAAATTAAAGAAATGTCTGGTGACCACATAATCGGTTTTCAGTCAACCAAATTAAATTCTAGACATACAGGAAGCATATCTGAATCCAACAATACGATCACGAGTGATCAAATATTTATACAACAATCCAATCCTTTATACGTCTTAAATGGAGAGGTTCAGAAGAGAGATTTCGAGAAGGAAAAAATCGACCCTAAAAACATATTAAAAATTAATGTGCTAAAAGGAACATCTGCAACCGATAAATATGGGGAAGCGGCTTCAGATGGTGTGATAGAAATTTATACTAAGAAATTTGAAGGAGACACATCTCATCCAGTTAAAACCGATTTGTATGTACTTCACAAAAACTCCAATGAAGAAAATATTAAAAATTTGAAAAAAATGATCAAATCTGGAGCAGACATTGAAACTGAATTTACGGGTATCAAGAGAAATTCGGAGGGTGATATAACTGCTGTAAGTATTAAGGCAACAACAAAAGACGGGAAGATGGCCAGTGCAAGTTTTCAGAACTCAGAAGGTATACCACATGTGATTATTGGCCTAACAAAAGATGGTAAACTTATCGTTTCGAGCAATTATGGAAGCTATTAAACAATATGATTTGTGATAAAAGCCGCTAGTGTAGTGGCTTTTTATCATCATTATTATAATTGTATATTAGATAACTAATTGTTGAATTGATGAAAAAGCATATTTTCAAGACAATTGCCAAACTCAATAAAAAAGTCCTCCCCAGTTATTCCAAGAAGGATGATTTTGATTTGCGGAATGCTTCCAAAGCACAAATGGCAATTATAGGATGGAAACTGTGGGTAACAAAAAACTCCCTGGATTAGGGATATTTAATTAAGGAGGACACATTGTAATTTTTCAGCTTATTTAGCCCCTTTAAGAACTCCAACTCTACCAGGAAATTACACTGCACGATCTCTCCGCCACATTTTTCTATTAATTTACAGGTGGCTGCAGCCGTACCTCCAGTGGCGAGTACATCATCATGTAAAAGAATCTTTTCACCTTTTAGAATGGCATCTTCATGTATTTCTAATGAATCTTTTCCATATTCCAGTTCGTATACTTCCCTATGCACCTGATAAGGCAATTTACCCGGTTTACGAACGGGAATAAAACCTGCATTCAGTTTTTCGGCAAGTAGCGTTGCAAATAAGAAACCCCGTGATTCAATGCCAACTACTTTATCTATATTTCCTTTGGGCAGATTCTCTAAAAAAAGTTTTACAGCGAGTTGCATTGCCTTGTGATCCAGTAAAAGGGGCGTAATATCTTTATAACTCACTCCTTTTTTAGGAAAATCGGGGATTTCACGAACGTATGATTTTAAATCCATTAATTTCTATTGAACAGTTATCGCGTTGTTAAGGTAGTGACGAAAAGCTGACATTTCTCTATATATACTTATAAGTTTTTCCTGAAAATCATCTTTTACAATCTCTTCTTGGTTAAGGCTAGACATTACGGCAAAACTCTTATTTCGCAATAGTTCTATATGCTCATGGTTTTGATAAAAGCCTTTAGGGGCAGTTTTTAGTTTTTCATCCTCCATCAATCCGCCAAAAGTATCTTTAAAGGATTTTTTATGGAGTATTTTTTCCAAAACCTCACCATTATAATCTATAGCAGCTCTAATACTATCTAGCATTTGTTTTTTCGGCCTGTAAATTCCTCCGGCTACAAAACTTTCATTGATTCCTATATGAATATAAAAATCCCCTTTATCTTTCTCCTTATCGAGGCCAGCTCCAAAATGGTCTTTATAAACCGGTTTATTTGGATGAAAAAGAAGGTTGTTGTTAATTCTATTTATTGCCTGCTTTCCGGTAGTGGGTGAATAATTTGAATCAATTTTAGCTAGTTTTATATCCAATTGATTTAACCAATCAACATAGAAATCCCGCACTTCATGATATTCATTTCGATGCTCATCCATCCACTCTTTATAATTGTTCCGGTTGAGTCGACGTAAAAAATCAAACATTTTGTAAAAGCCCATTTTTATATCAAAGGTGTTAATCTGAATTTAAATTAGATAAATAGAGCCTTCTTTTAAAAAATAGACCTCAAGAACCTTTTCTTCAGATGCTAAACTCTAAGCTTAAATCCTGGTTTTTTCAACCAACTTATAAGAAAAAAAAGCAATCCCTAATTTCTCTCAAAAAATTAAGGATTGTGAATATATTAAACTTTCTCAACATTAATAATCAATAAAACGCTTACAATTATTCACTCATCTTCCCTGCTCTTTCTTCCAGTTTATTCACTTGTGTGGGATAAGGACTCTCCTTAAGTGTTTTTGCGAGATGCACCATATTATGAACCATAAGCAGCATCATATTATTCGTAAATTCATGTTTATCGCCTTCAGCCTCTATATAACTTGGTCCTGGCCCTGCCTTACCAACATAATAACAAAAAGCATTTACAGGAATGCTGAATCCGTGTTCAGAGAGATCGAAAGCAATACTTGAAATTGCCTTTTTAGCGCCATCCTCATTCCCGTCTACCATAATGCCTCCAACTTTATTATAGGTAGGATACTGGCCATTTTTATCGTTTCCTTCTTCCATAATACCATCAAAACGTTCATTGATCATTTTCGCGACAGAACTACGGTCCCCTCTCCAAATTGGGGTCGCTATAATGAGCATATCAGCTGCTTTTACTTTTTTTAGGATTTCAGGCCATTCATCACCATCTCCTTCATCTGATGTATTGCCAAAACTCACTTGGTGATCTACCACTCTGATACTTTCCGTCTCCACATCAAGTTCTTTGAATATCTTTTCGGCGTTTTTAATAAAGGCTTCAGTATTGGAAGTTTCCGGGGATTTTTTCAATGTACAATTAAGGAAAAGTGCTTTCAGTTCCATAGATTTATTTTTTTCAGGTTAATAATTACTGAACATATAAAATTCCCCTCTGTATTGCAGTTAACAACCGGTTAAAAAAATTCATTTTCTGCTATTATATTTTAAAATCTGAATTTTAAGGAACGAACCTGAACCACATCTTTTCAATGGTTCAAAGCGCTTAACTGCTATATTTAACCTGCTTTTTTTATTTTTAATTGGGACATTCATTGAAAGACAAAATTTCCCACCTACATCGTTAAGTTCGAGTGTAACTTCTAAAAGCGAAGGTGAAATTAAATTTAGAGGTAGATAAAAATAGCGCCAGGCTTACCGACAATTATGTTACTTACTGAATACCAATCTTTTGTATTCATAAAAAACGGGATTGTGTTAATTGAAATAAAGATTTTAAATTAATTTTAGGTATAAACCCGACCACCATGAAATACAAAAAACTTGGAAATGATCTGGAGATTCCGAAGGTGAATGAACTACCGCTTAAGAATAAAGAGAAAATTAAATTTAATTACTATTGTTCAAGCAGAACCAATGGAAATTTAATAGATCTTGATATTACATCTAAACTATTTGATCAGGATAAAATGTACATTAGAAAATCCTGTTACCGCATACCTCTTGGGGAAATGGAAAAATGTGTAAAACAGAACAGCATAGATCATATGATCAGTCTTGGATTAAAGGAAAAGTTTATCCCGGATTCTTTGAAAAGATTTAATAAAAACCCTTCTTCCAAGAATTTCAAAAAGAATGCTATTCCTGAATAGCCTATATTTTATAGATTTTAAAATCCTGATATTTTCTACTTTCTGATTGCAGAATAATATAAAGAATTTTATTTGAGGTTAATTTTATTTACCTCATTAGCTGTATTTTTAGCAGATCCTGACCGAGAAATTGATTCTTTTTCTCAATTCATAATTTCCTTATCATAATTCATGAAGCTTTTATAGCTTTAAAAGATTATAAAAATTCAGGAGAATTGGAATCATTGAGTTGATGATATTATAGTGGAATTTTTAAGCTCTTAAACCGAGAGGGAATAAAAACTTTCTTGAAAACTACTATCTTTAAGGTAAGCTGTAGGGGTATTTCGCCGGTTTCATTTTGGCCTTCCCGGCCAAAAACCGATTTTTTTATTTTCCCCACCCGGAACTGCTAAAAAAGCAGTTCCGACCTCTCCCAAGGGAGAGGTGCAACTGTTAGAGGAAAAGGAACTGGAAAATATTATGCATCTCCAAGTTTATAAACTCAAAATGGCTTTAGAAATAATCTCATGAGCGAAGACATTTACTCCAGGCTAAAGAGGTATATAAACCTTTAAAATTTAAAGAATATTTAATGGAATCTATTTTATGAAAAATCTATCCCTTCTACTATTCATCCTTGTTTGTTTCAGCTCCTTAGGACAAACCCCCGAAGAAAAGTTAAATCATTTAAATATCAAGCTACCCGAAGTTACAGAACCTTCTGCCAACTTTGTAAAATGGCGACAGACAGGAAATTTGCTCTATCTGGCGGGCGATGGAAGTAAAATGAAAGGAAAACTTGGTGAGGATCTTACTATCGACCAGGGATATGAAGCAGCTCGCCAAACCGGCATTGATATCATTGCAACTCTTAAGGCGGCAACCGGAGACCTCAGCAGAATTAAACAATTTATAAAAGTACGGGGAATGGTAAATTCCTCTTCTGAATTTTATGATCAGCCTAAAGTGATCAATGGATTTTCTGATCTTATGGTTGAAATTTTTGGAGATAAAGGAAAACACGCACGTGTAGCCGTTGGACATTGTTCATTACCATCGAATATTGCTGTAGAAATTGAAGTGATTGTGGAATTAGAGGAATAAAAATCTGGAGAATTTAATAAATAACGTTTATTGTAAAAACTGTTTAGATCTTCCATAAAATTACTTATTAATAAATAGCATTCTTTATCAACTGCTGGATCTTTGGTACAGTCAAATATTTTCATAGGAAAGCGCAGAAGGGTTTATTTTTATTGGTTCCATCCTATAACTATTGTTTTTTCGCTGGAGATTTTTCCAGTATGGGATCAGTGTTTTGATCTCGCGGAATGTACCTGGATCTCTTAGATATATGAAAGATGAGTAGTCTTGTGCCTCAATTCCAATTAGTGTAAGAATAATTTGAATTCATGCAGTAGATTTTGAATAGGCTAATCTTAATCTTATTTCGCTCTAACTATTTTATCTCTTATTTCCCGCCAGGTAACCAAAATAATGTTATTGTCTTCCACTAATTTTCGTGCTTTTTCACTGGTGAAGAAATCAAGATCATCCTGTCGCCATTGGCTTCCATAATCTGGATGATCTTTGGTAACAGCCTTCATTTCATCATTATTGATAGCCAGATGGATAAGGATCACTGAAAGTCCGGGCTCAAGATTAGTTAGAATATCTTCATAGAAATTCTCCATACCCTGGGTATTGTAAGCTTCTGGATATGCCTGAAAAAGATGGTCTGTAACTACATCCTTGGAGGTAAATTCCATCTTCTCCTTTAGCATTTCAAAAGCAGGAAATTGTTTACTTAATAATACTGGTACTTTATACTCCCTGCCTTTCTTAATATATGCTTCCATAAATTCCGGTGTACTCATCACCGCCATCATATGGCCGTCAAGATGGGTTACATCCACTCCAAAGTCAAGCGCTTTTCTGATCTGACTGTCTATCTCCTTTTCCACATCCATAGCATCGCCTTTTACTCGTACACTATCTGTTAAATGGTAAAAATATCCGTGGTTATTAATAAGGCTCTTCACCTCATTTTTGGAGCTTGTAGAACCCCATTTAAAATCTTTCCATTCACTAGTGATAGTGAGGTGAAGCCCAAAATCCTTTTCGGAATTCTCTCTTGCATATGCCGCAATTTCCGGAAACCAGGGGCATGGTACCATTATACTGGCAGAGTTAACGATTCCGGCTTCCATTCCTTTAATGGTAGCCATATTTTCTGAATGACTTACCCCTGCATCATCGGCATGAATAATAAGGAGTTTCGAATCGCCCGGGTAGCCTAATTTTTCAGCAATATTGCCTGTATTCTGTGCTGAAATCGAAAAAGTGAACGTGAATAGAAATACAAAAAAACAGGAAGCAACTCGAATTTTCATTAGATAGATTTTTGTTGAACCATATGAAGATAATTAAAATTTTTCGGTTAAACTTCATAATTAGATAGTGAGCCTAATATACCGGTATTATAACCAATTGTCTTGGTTAAGAATTTTTTAAACACTCCTTTCCAATTACTTATAGTCTTTTTCCTGATCGGGCAAGCATGACTATAAACTTCAATTTTTATCGTACTTTTCACAATAACTTAAAATGAGCTTCACCAATGTCAAAACTTTTAAAATTCAGCATTATACTCTTATTTGTTATCGCTTCTCAGCCCATATTCGCGCAGGAAGGCCCATCAGACTTCGATAAGAATTTCGTCCATGTGGTTTACTTCTGGTTAAATAATCCACAAAATGAACAGGACAGAGCAGATTTTGAGGCCTCACTTAAAGAATTTCTAAATAAAAGCGAATACGCGGGAACAAAATTTATTGGTGTTCCTGCCAATACGCCTAGAGAAGTTGTCGATAACTCCTATACGTATTCTTTGATACTTAGCTTTGCTTCAAAAGAAATTCAGAACAAATACCAAAAAGAACCAGCTCATCTAAAGTTTATTGATGAAGCTTCCCATCTATGGAAAAAGGTACAGGTATATGATTCAGTAGAATTGAATAAAAGTAAATAAAATAGATTTGTCTTTTTTTTCTTCAGTTTCTCATAAAGCTTAGTTAATCTGCAATTCCCGAATTACTAACGAACACTATGTATCTGCTATCCGGGGACCACGACGGGACGTTAATAGTTCCCTGACCACCGTACAAATAAGCAATTACTTTTGGCGCGCCTCCTGAAGTTGGCATTAAATTGAGCGTTACCCCTTTAAAGGAAGGATGATCGTTTACCGGAATTTCTGCAGGAAATGAGATATAGGCGATCCATTTTCCGTCCGGTGAAATATGCGGAAACCAGTCATTCCTGGCATCAAATGTAAGTTGCTCTTTATTGGAACCATCTGGTTTCATTCTCCAGATCTGCATGGTGCCGGAAGCACTGCCATTGTAATAAATATATTCCCCATCTGGAGAATATTCACAACCATCTACGTGTTCACCTTCCCCGGTATCGGTAAGGGCAATTTCTTCACCGCCATGAATAGATTTTTTATAAATATCATAAGTGGGATTGCCTTCACGAGTAGCTACGTAAACCACCTCCTCATTATTTGGCGCCCAGCCGTGCCAATAAGATGGAGTTTCTTCTGTAACAAGCTGCGGAGTTCCTCCCTCAATAGGAAGGACATAGATCGTGGAGCCCCCACCTTGCAAACCATCACGATGATGGCTAATAGCAATCATTTTCCCATCAAATGAAATCCCATGATCATTGTTGAGGTTATCTGCGAACCCTGTATCGAATTTCACAGGTTCACCTCCGGTTAAAGGTATGGTGTATAAGGAACCTTCCATATTGAATAAAAGATTTTCTCCTCCCGGCATCCAGTTAGGTGCTTCAAAGCGATCATTTTTTTCATAGATCACATTTCGCATTCCATTCTGCACGTTCAGAATTTCCAGGCGACAGCCTAACCAGCCTTCTTCACCCGGATTGTAATCATCTGCTACCGGCCGGTCTATTCTAACATTCCAGGCTCTGGCAGTTTCAACCACCTCTTCATTATGAGAATTTATAAATAAGCCTACCAATACTTCACCAGAGAGATTGGGCAGGTTTTTGGAACCTATTTTTTGTAGAGGTTCGCCCCAATGTGCAGCCCGCATTATAATTTCATTTCCTTTCCGTTCAAGTTGAAGAATTTCGTATCCGGATTTCGGTGAAAATATCTGTGTTTCGGGATTTCTCATTTCAGATCCCCGTGACTCGCGCCACTGCAATAGCGTAAGACCATCCCCATGAAGACTTGCGCTGGCATGTGCTGCATCTTCGTCTTCAGATTTTCTTATCATCAATCCTACTTTGCGATGGGAATCTGTTCCCTCTCCATCGAATTCAAAATTCGCGGTTATAATAAAATCTCCTTCAATTTTATTGTACAGGTAATGAAATTCATCTTTTTCGAACCAGATATTATAACCGGCTCCACTCAAAGTATAGCTTTGATCCTCCTGATTATAGATTGCAGAACCTTCCCCGGAAGGATTGCCAATATCTTTGCTGAAACTGAATATCCCTACAGGGTTTTGAGCAACACTCAAAATACTGTTCAACAATAAAAAGAGTAAACTAAAAACTCGCATTCTGGGAAGGTTAAATTTTTAAATGAAAATTAGATCTATATTATTATAAAGACATAGCTCTCCCGCTGCCCAGTTCAGTGATTGGTGCACACGGAATATATTCACCGGGAACCGGATCGTACCAGAGCACGTTTTCCCCTATTTCTTCACTCGTTTTCCAGGCCCATATCCCCATATTCCTGATATCCTTAAGGTATCCAAAAGCAAGTGAATCTGCCTGCTCAGGAGTGAATAGATTCTCTTCTTCCGGAGTTTTATCCATAGGATCCTGAGTTTCTCCACTCCTCCTGGCAAATTCCTCCTGTTGTGCAGGGGTAGCCTCAAAAAATTTCTTTATGATCCTTAAAAAATCCTCTGTGTTTCCTTCTTCAGCTTCTTTCTCTAACTCATTCTTAAAGGCCTGGCTAAATGCTTCGGCAGAACGTTTAAAATTCTGTTTTTCCTCCGGGGATAGTACTTTTTCCATATAGGCATCAATAAACCCGGCAACATTTACATCGTTCGCCCCAGGAGTATCTGTAGCCGGGATAATTACATCAAGAATTTTAGTAAGAATGAGGCCTTGGCCTGCGCTCAAGAAAACCGGCTGCCATTTATTTTCAGGCTCCTTTTTACAACCCTGAAGAATGCTAAGAGCAGTAGGTCCTACTACGAAAAAGCCTGCGCCGTATCCAATATTTTTTAATGCTTGTCGCCTGTTCATTTTATATGTGTTTTTCTCTGAAAAAGCTTTATAATTGGATGAGATCATTCTTTATATAGGAATAACTTTCAGCAAGGCTCTCGTATGGATCCATTTTAAAATTCTCCTGCTCCAGGATGAAATGCTTAGCTCCTGCCAATCTAGCTTTTTCAAATATTTTCTGAAAATCGATTGTACCACTACCAATTTCCGTATTCAATTCATTATTCATTCTATCCATATCTTTCACATGCCATAATGGAAATCTTCCCGGATATTGCTGAAACAATTCAACCGGATCCTTACCTGCCCTGACCACCCAATATATATCCATTTCGAAAAAGACAAGATCTTCCTCGGTATTTTCCAGGAATACTTCATAGCCCGTGCTTCCATTGAAGCTATCGAATTCGAACGCGTGATTATGATAGCCCAATTTTAAACCTGCTTCTTTACATTTTCTTCCGGCCTCATTCAGCTTATCGGCCATCCGTTTGTAATCATCAATAGAGGTCCTTAAAGGCTCCCCGATGTATGGTATGATCACATAAGTTTGTCCCAGCTCGTTAGCCGCATCCAGCACATTCTGAAAATCACTCATAGTACCCTGCGCACTCAAAAATTTATCGGCTCCATAATGTCCACTTGGTGAGCTGAGTCCGTTCCTGTTCAAAAGATCCTTAAACTGTGTTATAGTTAAACCCCAGAAACCATTTTCCGGTGAATAACCATAGGTCTCTACTTCTTTGAATCCTACTCCGGCCACTTTCTCGATCGCACCTTCCACATTATTCCCAATGGTCTCCCTTAAGGAATAAAGCTGTAAACCAAGAGGATAATCTTTTCTGCAGCTATAAAAAATACTGGGAAGAACTGTTGTAGCCGCAAGTGCCAGTCCTGTTTGTTTTAAAAAAGTACGTCTTTGGATCATAATTTTTATTTTTAGGTGGGTTGGATTTCTACAGTATTACTCGAAGAGGTTTTAAATTTGCCCGCTTTAAATTCTTCTATGGCATGATTGGCTGCCCTGGCTGTAATAGCCATATAAGTAAGGGAGGGATTCTGGGAAGCTGAAGAGGTCATGCAGGCTCCATCTGTTACATAAACATTAGGAACTGCGTGAATTTGATTATACTTATTTAAAACAGAAGTTTTTGGATCCCTTCCCATCCTGGCAGTTCCCATTTCGTGAATACCATTACCTGGAAAGCACGGATCTTCGTAGCCTTCCACATCTTTAAATCCTGCTGCTTTAAGCATTGCTACGGCCTGCTCCTGAGCGTCTTTTCGCATCGCTCTTTCATTTTCTTTATATTCACAATCGAAGGTAACTGTAGGCAACCCCCATTGATCTGGCTTATCATAGTTCAAGGTCATTTTGTTATCATGATAAGGCAAGCATTCGCCGAAACAATTGATGCCTATCGTCCAGCCACCCGGCTTGATTAATTTGTCCTTGAGTTTTTTACCATAACTCATTTCCCCTACGGCTTCCGTCCAATCGGTTCTGCTGGCTCCGCCCTGCATACCATAACCGCGGATAAACGTATTCATGGTGCTTTTTTCGTCTATATTCCGAAAACGAGGAACGAAAAAACCTGCCGGCTTTCTTCCCTTATAATAATCCTCCTGGTGATTATCAGATTTACCGGTAGCACCCACTTTAAAATGATGGTCCATTATATTATGACCCAGCTCTCCGCTATCGTTCCCAAGGCCATTTGGAAATCTTTCCGATTTTGATTGCATAAGAATCGAAGTTGAAGGGATTGCGCCGGCACAACAAAATATAACATCAGCGTAGAATTCCATTTTTTCTTTAGTCTCCGCATCAATAACCCTAACCCCTGTAGCCTTTCCCAAGGCATCATCATATATAATTTCATGAACGATCGAATGCGGTCTAAGGCTTATGTTACCAGTTCTTTCCGCAGCGGGAAGCGTACAGGAGTTACTACTAAAGTATGCTCCATAAGGACAACCTCTGATACACCTGTTCCGGTACTGGCAGGGACCACGTCCTTCCCTTCCTTCAGGATCAGTTAGGTTTGCAGCCCTGGAATTTATAACTTTTCTGTCATCGTAGTTTGCTTCTACTCCGTCCTTCAGCTCCATTTCCACACAATTCAGGGGCATTTCCGGAGTAAAGATGCTATCTGGCAATTGAGGTAGATTTTCAGTTTTCCCACTAATTCCAATATATTTCTCCACCTTCTCATACCACGGAACCAGATCTTTATACCTGATTGGCCAGTCTACCCCGTGGCCATCCTTTTTATTGGCTTCAAAATCCATTTCGCTCCACCTAAAAGACATTCGGGCCCACATGAGGGATTTTCCACCAACATGATAGCCGCGAATCCAGTCAAAACGCTTTTCTTCATTATAGGGATGCTCTATATCATCAACAAACCAGTGCTTACTCGCTTCCCCTGTAGTGTAGCCCGTTCTCGCCTGTTTCAGCTGCCGCTGTCTTTCTTCATAGGTTGGCTGACCTCTAAACTGAAAATCCCAGGGATCTTTATTCATAGTAGGATAGTCCTTTACATGCTCCACCATTCTTCCCCGCTCCAGAACAAGTGTATCAAGGCCTCCTTCTGTGAGTTCCTTCGATGCCCATCCTCCGGTAATACCGGTACCAATAACTATTGCATCATATTTTTTCTTTAGATCCGGACTTTTCATAAATGGTTGATTTTGCTGAAATATTTAATTATTAGCGGCTGCTATTTCATTATTCTTTGAAATCGGCTCTTTAAGCTTAATCAATTGTAAATTGTCATTATTCTTAGCCACTATGATATATTCCCCATCAGGAGTTCTCAGCCTGGCCATATCCTTTACATCACCAGGTATAAAGAAACCACTATCTCTAGCTTTTACCGGCTCAAAACCCCCATTTCCGTCACCTAGCAGCAAAAGACCTATTCCGGCATCTGCCCGGGGTGTTTCCACTTCTGAAGCATATAGATTGCCGGCAATTATTACATCCAGGTTTCCATCCTTATTAAAATCTTCTGTGAGAATCTGGTTTATAGTTGAAATCTGGGCCTCCTTAGGTAAATTATGTTTAATAAATTTATCTCCCCTGTTTTCAATATATACACTGGCAAAAGAGTTTACCTGGTAATGGAGAGCATTTCCTAAGTAATTCGTGGTATATATATCTTCCAGATTTGCATTTGCAAAAGAGTTATAATCTTCAAATTTCTTTTTGATTCCGGGCATTTGTTGGGAAGAACACTCTCTTCCCCGCACAGGAAATTTTTCCCCATCATTATAGTAACTTAACACAATATCCCTGGTGTCATTTCCGTCAAAATCATAATAATATATATCAAAACTAGCATCCTCGCTGGCCTTGTACTTATAGTTCTCACCTAAGTTTCCTGCTATAAAATCCATATCACCATCATTGTCAAAATCACCCTCCTTTATGCTGAACCACCAACCTGTAGAATCTGCAAGTCCTAACTGTTTTGATATATCGAAAAAATTGCCGCGATTATTCTTAAATACCTTGATCGGCATCCATTCTCCTGCGATAACTAAATCTGTCCATCCATCATTGTCAAAATCTGTCCAAGTAGCACTAGTTACCATTCCAAGATTTGAAAGTTCAGGCGCTGCTTTTGGTGTTGCATCTATAAATTTGGCATTTCCATTTTCAGAAATATTTTCCAAAAGATAGCTGGTAGCAGGTGAGGGATAATTACCCGGCACTAACCTTCCACCAACAAAAAGATCGAGGTCTCCGTCCTTATCATAATCATGCGCATAAGCTCTTGAACCACTGGTAATCATTTCCGGCAGTGCGGATCTCGATTTTTGAAAATTTCCATTTTCATTGATATACAGCCTATCCTGTAAGAATTCAGAATGTGGAGAGAATTCATTTCCACCGCTAACCACATAAAGATCATTATCGCCATCATTATCTGCATCGAAGATCAGGGCTCCAAGGTCTTCGTATTTAAGATCTTTATATATAGCCTCAAACTCCTTCTTTTGAAAGCCATTAGGAGTTTGAAAATAAATTCCGGCTGGAGATTCTGAAGCTCCGCCAATAAAAAGATCATCCAGTCCGTCATTATTCAAATCCCCTACAGCCATCCCCGGGCCAAACATAGAAGTTTTATGAGGTAGGAGAATTTCTTTTTGGAAATCATCAAAGGTGTTTTCCGAATGTTTATAATCAAGATTAAGCGAGTCTGCTGAAACCGTTAAAAATAGCTTTCTCACAGGATTTTTGGGAACCACAGAAGTCGGGGTCTGGGAATCGGAATAATTAATAACCAAATCTTGGTTAACTGAAACATCCTTTAAGACCTGGGTTCTTTGATCTGCCCAAACAACCTTAAGCTCTTCTATTTTTTTCCTGTTTCCTAATCCAAAGTGTAATTCCGGAGCTACAGAAGATTGAAAGCCCCGGCTTAGATTAAGCTCCTGCATTTGAGACTGCTCATTATTTTTAAGATAAACCCGGGCACCAATACCAAATTTATTTTTTTCCGGACCTTTCAAGCTGATATTTAAATAACTATTTCCATCTAGATTATTATTCCGAAATATGGTTGCGGTATCATCAATATTGTTCAGCACAATTTCCAGGTCCCCGTCATTATCAAGATCGGCATATACAGTTCCATTGGAAAAGCCTGCATAATTTAAACCCCACTTATCATTCACTCTTTCAAAAGTTAAATCTCCTTTATTTCTAAAAACGAAATTATCTATTTTTTCAGAAGGAATTTCCAGGGATTTCTCCAGAAGACTATCGTTCTGAACAGATCTTTTTTTAAGTTCATTAAAATAATCTTTATTGTTTATCTCCCTTCTTGTGCCGTTCGAAATAAAAATATCCTTCCATCCGTCATTATCCAGATCGGCAAATAACGGAGCCCAGCTCCAATCTGTGGCTTGTACTCCAGCAAGATTTGCTGTATTACTAAAATAGGGTGTATTTCCTTGCAAATTTCCCGCATTGGTCTGAAGAGAATTGAACATATACTGGTAATGAAACCCTGAATTTACTGTACTCCAGAACAGATCTGGATTCATACTGGCCATATTCGCTTTCGAGCGTCTATTATCCTTGGCGGCCATATCCATTTGCAGAATATCCAGAAGTCCGTCATTATTGTAATCAGCAATATCCACCCCCATACCATAGAAAGAAGTTTGTTGAGTAGCTTCTTTCAGCACATCGGTAAAAGTTCCATCCTGATTGTTAAGATACATATAATCTGGTGTGCTAAAATCGTTGGAAATGTAAATATCTGGCCATCCATCTTCATTCAAATCACCCACTGTGGCACTGAGTGAAAGTCCGAAAGATTTTACTCCGGCTTCATCGGTAACTTTGGTAAAAACGCCATTATCGTTTCTATATAAATTATCTGACTCTACCTCTTTGAGGTTTTGCATTTTGAACAAATAAAAATGATTGGGGGAATCAAAACGTGTGGGAGGATAATTAGCTACAAAAAGATCCAGATCTCCATCAAGGTCATAATCAAAGAAAGTAGATTGCACACTATGACCTTTATCTGCTATTCCATATTCCCGGGCTCTTTCTGTAAAGGTGCCATCCTTATTATTCACATACAGTAAGTTTTCGCGAGGTTCAAATTTTCCAGAAGCCGAGACGTAAATATCAAGCCAGCCGTCAGCATTTACATCTGCCATGGTCACGCCGGTAAACCAACGTCCATCTCCTTCTACACCTGCTTTTTTTGAGATATCCTTAAACTTAAGCTTGCCTTCATTTAGATACAGTTTGTTTGATACCATATTTCCGGTAAAAAAAAGATCTGTAAGGCCGTCATTATTTATGTCTCCTGCAGCTATACCTCCACCCATATATAGATAAGAATAACTGAAGTAGTTAAGACTATCATTCTCGGTTAAAATATTCTGAAAATCTATATTCGAGTCTTCTACACTTAATCTTGTAAAATGGGTCTGATCTTGTAAACTTTCTTCACTTTCGGTAATACATGAAAATGAAATACAAGCAGCAATGATCGGTATGAATTTAATGCTCTTCATTTTCAACATCCTCCTCTTTGAATTTTAATAAGACATGACTGTTTCAATTTTATTATTAAATAAACTGAGCCTATCGTTTATTTTCCTTTTTATAGAAAAACGAAAAGCTCAGTTAAACAACTAAAACTATTTTTAAACAGTCCTGATTATTTCTAAATAAATATGATTAAATTAATATCCTTGATTTTGAGTTAGCACTCCCCCAGAAAGATCTATTGCTGTGGTTGGGATAGGCATTATTACCATATGTTCCTGGAAAGTTGATGTTTTTGGCCCGAAATTAGGAATAGTGGAGGTTTCATTATCGATATATTCCTCAATAACATTTTTCATATAGTTAGGTCCCCACCTGGCAAGATCAAAATATCTGTGACCTTCCATGGCAAGTTCTAATCTCCTTTCGAAACGAACTGCCTTTCTCGCAAATTCCTGGTCTGAAAAAGAATCATATAGATCTATATTGTAATTAGCTGCAGGGGAACCGTCCTCGGCCTGCACATAGGTCATATTCTTTGCTCTTTCCCTTACCTGATTAACATAATCTAATGCGGTATCTAGATCGCCCAATTCCACGGCAGCTTCTGCCGCCATCAATAAAACACCTGAAAATCGCATAACATTGTAATTAATTCCGGAATATTGCTGCCCCCAGGGACCTGTGCCCATATTCACATCTTCTCCTGCATAGTACACATTCTTTTTAGGAAGATAAGGACCTGATATATCTGCAAAACTATTACGAACCCATTCCTTTCCTGGATTTATCCCATAACCATTATAATCTATTCCTCTTCTTCCTACAGTATAATCTAAGCGTGGGTCCAATGGTCCCGATTCAGGAGTAAAAGGCTGGTCACTTTCTATTCCATAATCATTCGCTACATCATTTTCACCGAATGTGTCCAAAAGTGGCAAACCATCCTCTCCTGTTTGGTATGCATTTACAAGATCCTGAGTAGGGGAATAAAAACCACAACAAAAACCTAAAGCGTTGGGAAAGTTTAATGTACTTCCCACATTCCCGTTATAAGAATTACCATCATCGGCCGTAAATTGAATAGAAAATACCGATTCTGGGCTATTTTCGCCTTCAGCTCTAAAATTGGCAAAGAATTCTTGGTTTAGACTATATGGTCCATTTTGGATTATATCCTGTAGAAGATTAAAAGCTTCCTGCCACTTTTCCTGAAATAAGTAGGTTTTGGCTAAAAAGGCTTTAGCTGTCCATGAAGTTGGTCTACCTGGTTCTGCTTGTGTCTCGGGTAAATTTTCTATGGCAAATTGCTGATCAGCTTCAATTTCTTCCCATATTGGTCCAGGGTTTGGCTGGTTGAAATTACTATTGGCATAATTTTCAGCTGAGATAAAAGCAGGGTTACCAAAGATTTTTTGTAGTTCAAAATTATAATAACCTCTCAAAAATCTAGCCTCTGCCAGTTTTCCCGTAACATCCTCTCCTTCTATTCCATTAATTACATTAATAACAGCATTTGCCCTGTTTTCACCTCCATATAGCGCTTCCCATTTCCCAAGAATATAAGGGTTGGCAGGAGTAAACTGATAGGTCTCCAACAAAAATAAATCCAGCTGATCACCATCGGTACTTCCTTTGTGAGCATCGTCTGACATTACATCAAACCACCAGTTATCAGGACTCACAGCAAAACCATTCCCTCCATTATTGTTAACTGCGCCTGTCAAAGCCGAATAAGCTCCTGTAAGTAAGAGATCTACTCCCTGAGGATTCTGTAACGCTTCATCACTAAGGGCACCTACAGCGGGAGTCTCCGTAAATTCTTCATTACAAGCTATCAAAGCCAATAATGGAAGGATATAATAAATTAATTTCTTTTTCATCATTACTAAAGTTTAATATTAACACCAAATGTATATATCTGTGAAAGTGGATATACTGTTAATAAACCTCCACCTCCAACATTTCCATCAACACCCAACGTAAGACTATCAAAGGAACCTACCTCAGGATCGAGTCCGTCATATCCAGTAATAGTGAACAAATTAGTTCCCTGAACATAAATACGCAAATTCTGTACTCTTAATTTTTCTACTATAGTTTCAGCAAAATTATAGCCGATTTGTAAATTTTTTAATCTTAGAAAAGAACCATCTTCCACAAAATAAGAATTTGGGTTCGTTTCATTATTTCTTATAGTTGCACTTAGTGCAGGTAATGCGGCGTCCGGATTATCCGGTGTAAAGGAATTTAAAACCCTGGCACTTCTGTTGGCATTAAAAAATAGGGGGAAATCTGTAAATACTTTTTGATAATTGTATATTTCATTCCCTTGCGAGCCGGCGAAAAATGCCGAAAAATCAAATCCTTTATATTCAGCATTGAGGTTTAAACCATATGTAAAATCGGGATGAGGGGATCCTATATCCGTCCTGTCATCATCGTTTATCACTCCATCATTATTGATATCAGCATACTGGAAGCGTCCCACTCCATCAGCAGAAGTTTCAAATCCCTGATCTGCTGCTGCTTCAACCTCTGCTTCAGAGGCAAATATTCCTATTACTTCTCTTCCATAAAAATATGAAAGCGGTTTACCTTCAGAGGTTCTGGTAACAGGTCCTCCCCTAAAACCGGTATTACCAGTCTGGAATTCGCTAATCAGATCAATCACCTCATTCTTATAATGCGAAATATTCAGGTTAAAACCATAGGTAAAATCTGAAGAAGACTCGCTTTGATAACCAATATTAAAATCCACTCCCGTATTTCTAATAGAACCAAGGTTCACCAGCGGAGCCTGTGCATCTATCGCTGTTGTACTGATTAGGCTATTATCCCTGGTGATAAGATCTTCAGTGGTAATTTCATAAACCTCTATAGTGGCATCCAACCTGTCATCCAGCATTCCAATGTTCAAACCTATATTTTTGGTGACACTGGTCTCCCACTTAAGATTTGGATTTCCAACCTGGCTAAGTATTGCTCCTGTAGTCACACTACTTCCATTAAAAGCATAATCTGCAAATTGCTCATTTAAATTGGAAATATTAATAGTAGGATTGGAAGCTGGCAAGGTCTGATTTCCCAATTCTCCCCAGGACGCTTTTAGCTTTAATCTGTTCACAAAAGCATCGGTAGGATAAAAATCTTCCTCACTTATCACCCATCCTGCGCTAAAGGAAGGAAATATATCACTTTGATTATCGCCTCTGAACCTGGAGGATTTATCCCTTCTTAAAGTTGCTGATAAATAATATTTTCCAGCATAATTATAATTTACATTTCCAAAAAAAGAATACAGGGTTGAAGTTTGATCAAATGCGTAATTCACAATTGGTGTACCTGAACCATTACTTAGAAGATAAAAATCCGGGGTTTCGAATAAATAACCATTCCGGGAAATCCCATTCCCTTTTCCTCTTTGAGATAAAGCTTCAATACCAGCAATAGCATTCACACTATGCTCCCCAAAGTTATTATTATAGTTCACAGTATTCGTCCACTGCCACTGGTAATTATTGGAATTCTGCTCGGTTAATGTGTTTGTTGAACGAGGCTCTGAATGCTCTGGATTTAAAGGAAGGAAAAACCTACCATCATAAGCTTGAATATCAGCAGCAACTGAAGTCTTTACGTTGAAATGTTCAAACAGTTCAAGAGTAGCATAAACATCCCCGAACAACCGAAGTGATTTATTAAAGTTATCGGAAGCCCTTAAAAGATTGGCTACAGGGTTTGTTGGATTACTAAGTCCCGTATCCGGACCATAAGTTCCGGTAAAATTACCATTATCATCCCTTACCGGCAATAACGGGGAGAATCGCAATGCGTTATTAACTTCATTACCGTTACGGGTATTGCTGAAGGATACATTCAGGTGCTCACCAACCCTTAATTTATCAAAAATTTTAAATTCCGAATTTAAACGCGTCGTAGCCCTTTCAAAACCTGTTTCAAGTTGAATCCCTTCTCTTTTTAAGTAGTTAATGGACATAAGATATTTTCCAAATTCGTTACCGTTTTGCATGCTTAGAGAGGCGCTGTAGGTAGGGGCATTTCGAAATATTTCATCCAACCAGTCCGTCCCTCCTTCAGGCACCGTAACATCTACCGAGATCTCCTTGATCATATCAGGAACCACAGGAGTAGAACCTTCACCATATTGGGCATGATCAAGCACAGCTCCATCATTACGCCAACTCTGAAATATCATTTCACCATGTTGCTGTGGATTCAAAAGATCTGGCAAGTTAGCCGCTCTTGAAAAACCAACATAAGAATCTATCGAAATAGAAGGTCCCACCATACCAAATGAACCGTCTTTGGTAGTAATAATAACGACTCCATTAGAAGCCCTTGCACCATAAATTGCTGCCGCTCCATCTTTTAAAACGTTCATCTGAGCTATATCATTAGAGTTCAGACTATTTAATATTGAGGGATCATCCGTCTGAACACCGTCTATAATATATAACGGATTGTTATTATTACTAGTTCCAAAGCCACGAATCCTAACTATAGGAGACGAACCCGGTGAACCATCGTTTTGAACAGTAACTCCGGTAACCCTTCCCTGCAAAGCTTCTGCAGCATTTACGATTGGAGTTTTAGTTGCCTCAGAAACATCAACAGAAGATACAGAACCAGTTACATCGGCTCTGGTTTGCTGGGTATATCCCAAAACAACTATTTCATCCAGTTGACTGGCATCTTCCTCCAGGGAAACATCTATCGTATCCTGGTCACTCACGATTATTTCCTGTGAAGTGAAGCCAACATAACTAAACACAAGAGTCTCACCCTCTGGCACAGTAATAGAGTAATTCCCATCGAAGTCTGTCTGAGTTCCCACAGTTGTGCCTTTAACAAAAACATTTACCCCAGGTAATGGAACTCCATTTTGATCGGTCACCATACCAGAAACTGTCTCCTGATCTGTGATTTCAAGCGTACTCATTGCATAAATATCGGTATTCCCAATGTTTAAAATCATTGTGGCAATACAAATACTTAAGAAAATACCCTTTCTTTTTCCTTCTGATAGCCATGAAGGACGAGTAGTAATTTTCATGCTCATAATTTAAATTATAGTTAATTAGTTAACAGGTTATTATTAAAAGTATAAAAAAAACTTAAATGAGCAACTAAGAATCAAAATAAATAATAAATTTTATTTCCTAAGTCAATAAAGTTAAATCATTTTTTATTAAAAGTTTGCTTTCTCGTTTTAAAATTTAATCCTCCTGCTTTAAGAGAAAATATCTTTAAAAAAACTCTCTGATCTAATCCAGGTAACAATTAATATTTATAAGCAATATTGAGTGGACCAGGCCTCTGTTTCTAAATCGGCAAAAAGCAACCGGCCTATGCTAATACTTTTTAAGAATTAGCTTTCGCAAAAAGTATCCGATCTTAATTAAATTTTTAATTAAGATCAGATACTAATAATTATCTTTGGTAGAGAGATTTAAAATATAATGCTAATCCCACCAGCTATTAGATTCTGATTCCTGCAGGTGACTCTGAATTAATTCAAGAGCTTCATCAACTTGTTCCACCGGATATTTACAGGTTTTGTTCTGGCATACATAGATCAAGGTTTTGCCCTGAGTAAGTTTTGCTTTTAGCAGTGGCAGATTCTCCTCCCTTCCACCCATAAATAAGGAAGTAGGCAAATATTCCTGGTTCATCTTAAAATTTTTACTTACTGCCTCTTTTCCCACGATGGCTATTTCATAAGATCCAAAAGCTTTAATTCCGTAAAGCCTTGTCCAGTTAGCAAAGCTTGATGGGTTGCTAATCACTAAATCTAAAAGCTGGGTAAGCATTTGATCACTTAGATCAAGGTATTGTTTCTTTTCCAGAAGATGGCCTAGAACAAATAAGTTCTTGGCCATTACAGAATTCGAAGAAGGCATTACATTATCCTGAATTTCAATCTTCCTAACAATAAGATTTTCCTGCCCAGCATCGGTATAAAAAAACATGACCTCCTGCTCGCTCCTGAAATGCTCTATTGTATAGTTTAAAAGTTTATCCGCCCTCTGCAACCATTTAATATCAAAGGTTATTTCATAAAAATTGATATATGCCTGGATCAAAAAGGCATAATCATCAAGAAATCCAGGGATTTTCTTTTTTCCATTTTTATAGTTTCTCCAAAGTTTGCCATCTTCCTGTACCATCTCTCGATTAAGAAAATTACCAATTTTTAAGGCCTCTTCCAGATATTCTTTCTCACCAAAGGCAGTATAAGCGTCGAGATATGCCTGTGCCATGAGCGCGTTCCAAGAAGTGAGCACTTTTTTATCCACAGACGGTTTTTCTCTACTTCTCCTGAACTCCAACAACTTCTTTTTCGCAGAATTTAGAGTTTCATTAAAATCGGATAGTAAAAATGTTTTTTCCTTTACGAATTCCTCAGGAGAAGTACTGCGGTGAAGAATATTTTTACCCTCTTCCCAGTTTCCATAACGCTCTACATTAAAATAATCTTTAATGATCACTGCTTCACTTTTTGTTAGCACATTATCTATTTCTTCTGTAGTCCATACATAATATTTACCTTCTTCACCATCACTATCAGCATTTATGGAAGAATAAAAAATAGCATCGCCATTAGATAGTTCTCTTTCCGTAAACGCAATAGTTTCTTTAACCAACTGCTTATATTCTTCATTATGTGTCACCTTATAAGCTTTGGAATAGAGACTAACGAGCTGAGCGTTATCATAAAGCATTTTTTCAAAATGCGGTATCAGCCATTTTGAATCTATAGAATATCTGGCAAAACCGCCGCCTAACTGATCGTAGATTCCGCCGCGTGCCATTTTTTGTAAAGTTGTATTCACCATATTCAATGCATTCTTATCCCCGGATAAATAATAATATTGTAATACTGCCTCCCACGACATCGGGAGCGGAAATTTTTGTGTGCCAGAATATCCACCAAAATAAATATCCCATTCATTTTGCCAGTTATTGAGGATTGAAAAGTAATCGGCCTCAGAAAATCCAGTTTTAGTATTGGTAAGACTATCTAGACTATTCGAATTCCTAATTCCCTCGGTAAGGGCTTTGGCTGTATTAACAAGATCAGCTTTATTATTTTTATAGGCTTCGGCAACTCGGCTAAGAATATTCTTCCATTGTTCTTTTGGAAAGTATGTCCCGGCGAAAAAAGGTCTTCCATCGGGCAAAGCTATTGCATTCAAAGGCCACCCTCCACTGCCATTGATAAGAACAGCGGCATCCATATAAATTTTATCGATATCTGGACGTTCTTCGCGATCTATTTTTATAGACACGAAATATTTGTTCATAATTGACGCAACGGTGGAATCCATAAAGCTTTCCTTCTCCATCACATGGCACCAGTGACATGATGAATACCCAACACTAATGATAATAGGTTTATCTTCTTCCTTTGCTTTTTGAAGGGCTTCGGGTCCCCATTCGTACCAGTCTACCGGATTATCGGCATGTTCAATTAGATAGGGACTGCTGGATTGAGCCAACCTGTTTTTAGGTTCATTTGCTTTAGAAATATTCTTCTTTTCTGAAGTACACGCCGTGAAAATGAAGAAAACTATCAGAAATAAAAATATATTAGAAATCTTCATACAAGAAGTTTATTGCTGCCTAAATATAGCTTTTCAACTAAAATTTACAAATTTAAATCCTGTTAATAACAGAACTAGACCTGGAATAAAGAGAATTTTAATGACCCATAAGTAGGTCGGGCATTAGGAACTTACTCTTTCATTTATTTTTCCTCACCGAACAATTATTCAGGACAAGTAAAATTCTCCGGGGCAGTCCGCGGAGCATTTAAGTAAAATACATTTCGAATCTCTAAAAATTTAAAAACCAGCCAAACTTTGGGATTTAACCATCCTATAATAGAAAAACCCGCAGTTAGCTAGGTTTTTTTTGACTTTTTAGTAAAATTTGATTCGTTGTGATCTCGCAGGATCGATTATCCTTCTAAGATATGCTTTGAAGATGCCTCAAATAAAAAAACGCTCAAGCAAGCTTAGCGTTTTTTCTTATTATAAAATTTATTTTGTGACCTCGCCAGGATTCAAACCCTTTCTCGTATACCCTGTATTTATAGGGCTTCTGCAAAATTCTATTCTTTGTGTTGACGATTTGTGAACCACAAAAATCTTATATAATTCTATTCAATTTTCGATATTTAAAAATACAGAAATTATCTTCTTTTAATTCCGTAAAAAAGAGAAACTATTCTTCTTTATTATTATAAATGTTAATAAGGATTTAAAAAATGACCTAAAAATTAAGGCACCGATATTTTCTGAGATTGGATATTTCTTAAAATGCAACTGATATATTTTGAACAATCCTGTGAATAGGACTTATATATTCACTAGCACGAGAGCATATTATGAGCCTTAGTTTTTGTCATGTTTAATCACAGTTATAAAACGAAAGTGGGAAATCATCTCGTAGAAAGATATTAAAACGCTGCTGTCTTTTTTAGATTAACCTACTTATACTCCAGATGGCACCTATTTAGCTTTGCCTATTATCTAAAATCTCCATTGAAGAATTTCAATGACAGTTGTAATTCGTACTTACTTTTTCTGTAGGATGAGAAGGAGATAAATAAGGAATTTCTAAACCTAGTCCTCTTACAATAAAAAGAATGGCTATGATCCCTACAAAGACAGGTATTGCTTTACGTATTCTTTGTCGAAATTTTACTGATATGAAATTCCCAATCCAGATTGCGGTGGTCATCAATGGCATGGTGCCGACACCAAACAGAATCATATAAATACTTCCCTGGAATGCATTCCCCATGGCAACTGCACCAAAAACCGCCATATACACGAGTCCACAGGGAAGAAATCCATTTAGCAAACCTACTGTGAAAAAAGTGTCGGGACGTTTCTTTTTCAATTCTTTCCCAAGCGAATTCTTTAATGTGGAAATCAACCGAAAACTTTTTTGCGAAAGCCTGTTCTTAGATTGGCTAAATTTCGGGATCAATATGATAGTCAGCATTAAAACTCCCATGATAATGGAAAGCTGTTGCTGAAGCCCGAACAGCGAAAGACTTTTTCCCACAACACCAAAAGCCAGGCCAATGACTGCATAAGACGCAATACGACCAAGATGATAAAGCAATATCTGAATAAAACGTTTCAGCATATTCTTCCGGTCGACGGGGAGCATAAAGGCAATAGGGCCGCACATCCCCATGCAATGGAAACTCCCCAATAATCCAAATATGAGTGCTGAAAGTAGCATTTAGTAAAGAATTTCTTTTTTGAAAAGGTACTCCTCACCTTCATAAACCCAGCTTACGATCACGTTCCAGCGACCCGGAATAAGCTTTTTAGATGAAATTTCTATAGTCTTTTCCACAAGATCCTGCAAAGGAATATCGAAATCCAGTTTTTTGTTAGAGGGCCTGTACAGCGTTACAGAACCTTTCATTTTTGATAATTCCATTTCTTCAGGCAGGTTTAGCATCAATCTGCCATCCTTTTTATAGACATCCACCCCCCTACTTAAAGCAAGAAGGTTCCGCTGTGCATCTATATCTTCCTGATAATGCAGCTCGGCTTTGTAATAATCTTCTACCACCAGATCATGGTCATAATCTGTACTGCTCAGCATGGTTATAACGAAATACATGATGAATGATATAAAAATAACCATTCCAATCGCCAGTCCTGTCCCCCAATGTATCTTGATTTTCATAATTCTTATTTATAATTTCTCGGTCCCATAAAAATGGTAGAAGTGGTTTCAATAAGTTGATCGTTATTATAAACTTCGATCTCTACCACATCTTTATCATCTTCCAGGGCCGACCTGTTAATTTCGATGAATAAGGTTCCTTCCGCCAGTGCGTTGCCGGAGACCTCAATATTTTGCTGTTTTACCGTTTCAATAGTTCCTTTATGGGATGCCAGTTCAAAACGGATATTCCCATACGCATTGTTGGTTTTATTGATAAGTTTATAGGTATAAACATTGCTGATGATATTCTCTTCCTTGTGTTCGTATAACTGACCGGGAAGCCTTAGAATATTGGCTTCCACATCACTTCTAAGAAACAACATACCTGTTAAAATAGAAACTAATATGAATAACACTGCCGTATATCCTTTGAGACGTGGAGTAAATTTGAATTTCGCCTTCTTTTCAATATTCTCTTCACTGGCGTACCTGATAAGGCCTTGTGGAAGATCCACCGCCTCCATCATCTGGTTGCAGGCATCGATACATGCAGTACAATTGATACATTCCAGCTGGGTACCGTTGCGGATGTCTATTCCGGTAGGACAAACCTGCACACATTGAAAACAATCAATACAATCACCCTTTCCGGTTGCTGAACGGTCTTCATTTTTTTTAAATTTCGCCCTTCCCTTTTCCTTTTCACCGCGTTTATGATCGTAAGCCACCACGATAGATTTGTTGTCCAGCAACACTCCCTGCAAACGACCATAAGGACAGGCGATCACGCAAACCTGCTCGCGGAACCAGGCGAAAACAAAATAGAACACACCGGTAAAGATGAGTAAAGAGATCAATGTGCTAAAATGTACCGCCGGACCTTCATAGATATAAAGCAGCAGGCGGTCACTTCCTATAAGATAGGCCAGGAAGACATTGGCGATGAGCAAAGAAATGAAGAAGAAAATTGACCATTTTAGGACCTTTTTCCTGATCTTCTCTGAATTCCAGGGTTGTTTTTCAAGCCGTATCTGCTTTCCGCGGTCACCTTCAATCCAGTATTCAATCCTTCTAAAGACCATTTCCATAAAAATCGTCTGGGGACATATCCAACCACAGAAGATCCTTCCGAAAGCTACGGTGAACAATAAGATGAACACCACACCTATTAACATAGCTATCACAAACAGATAAAAATCCTGCGGCCAGAAGACGGCTCCGAAGATATTGAAGCGGCGCTCCAGTACATTGAACATCAGGAACTGGTTGCCGTTGATTTTTATAAAGGGAGAAACAAAAAGAAAGGCCAGTAAAACATAACTCACATATTTACGATATTCATAATATTTCCCAGAAGGTTTCTTAGGGAATACCCAGGAACGTTTCCCTTCCTCGTCCATCGTAGCAATGCTATCTCTAAATTTCTCTTCTTTCTTTTCCAATTTCCGCAATTTTATTCCTCCAGCATATCTTCTTCATATCCCATTTCCATTTCGATGGAAAGAGAATCGGGACTGTTTACATCTACTTCCTCTATCCTTGCATCAGGATCAATCCAAAACTCACCTTCAGGTTCTTTGGGATCGGCAGGAGTGCTGCCGTGCAGGCTTAGCACATAACTGGCCACCTGAGCAATTTCCTCTGGTTTGAGATCGGTTTTCCAGGCAATCATACCCTTTCCCGTACGCCCACCTTCAGAAATTGTATTGAAAACATTCTTGATCCCACCCCCCAAAATCCAATAAGAATCTACGAGATTAGGGCCAATACCTCCGCCTGCATCTATCTTATGGCAGGCAACACAATTAGCTTCAAAGGTGGCCTTTCCCCTATTAATATCTTCCTCCCCGGTCAGCAACTCTACCGTATTGGCATCTATAAGGCCGTTGGCATTCTTTTTATATTCTTCAACGGCCTCACGTGCTTCCGTTATCTCAGTCAGATATTCCTCCCGCTGACTTGATCCGTCAAATATGTGGTATCTGGCCATGTAAATTCCTGCGAAGACAATACTGGCGTAAAAACCATACAGCCACCATGGCGGTAGATTATTATCCAGCTCCTTTATGCCATCGTAATTATGATCCAATACGATCTCCTCTTCTTTCTCCAGTGGCTTTTTATCTAGAAGTTTATCGTAAAATTTCTTGAACCAGTTTTTCCATTTTTCTTGTTTTGCGATAGCAGCCTGGTCATATTTAATTTTCATTTCCGGCTTAAGCGCTTTGTAGAGAGTGCTTTCCAGTGCAGCTACCGAAATTTCGGCAGCGATTGCAAATATGAAAGCTACACCAAGGATTAGCCATAGAATTGGGTATACTCCGAAACTGCTTTTACCCCCGGTTTCCAGAGTATTTTCAGCGATGATAACCGCCAGCAACATCAATCCCGAAACCCTTAAAATTGAATATATCTTTTTCATGACAGGTCTTCTTTGGAATTATTGATTTCGTCTTCCTGTTCCAGCGGAATGCTGCTTACATTATTGATATAATCTTTTTTTGCGGTAAACACCCACCAGAAAAGCGCAGTGAAAAAGATGAAAAAGATAAGCAGGGAAATGATCGGATATATTTCCACACCTTCTATACTTTCCAGGGGTCCTTTTACGAATTTCAACATCGTTTAAAATTTATTCGGTTGATACTTGCTTTAAATCTTCGGCTTTGATATCAGTGCCCAAACGTTGCAGGTAAGCGATAAGAGCAACGATCTCACGGTCACGCATTTCAGTGAATGCTTCCCCGCTCTCTGTCGCATATTTCTTATCGGCCTCGTATGTGGCGGCGAAATCGGGATCTGAATACAGGTTCTGTTCTATCCTCGTTCCCTGTTCTTCCATCCACTGTTGGGCATTCGCGATCTCTTCTTCGGTATATGGCACTCCCAGGATTTGCATGGCGCGCATCTTATCTTCGGTCTGTGATTTATCCAACTCATCCTCAATGATCCAGGGATAGGACGGCATAATGGAACCGGAAGAAGTACTTTGCGGATCGTACATATGGTTCAGGTGCCAGTTATCTGAATATTTCTGGCCAATCCTGTGAAGATCGGGCCCGGTACGTTTACTTCCCCAAAGGAAAGGATAATCATAACGGTACTCCCCGGCCTTTGAATATTCGCCATAACGCTCCACTTCACTTCTAAATGGCCTTACCATTTGCGAGTGACAGGAAACACAGCCTTCCCTTATGTAAATATCCCGACCTTCCAATTCCAGCGGCGTATAAGGTTTTACGCTGGAAATTACCGGCACATATTCATCTACCATTAATGAAGGGATGATCTGCACCATTCCCCCAATAAGGATCGCTATGGTGGCGAAAATGGTAAGTTTTACCGGTCTTCTTTCCAGCCAGCTGTGATAGGCTTCCCCGGCAGTCCTCTTTTTGGTAACCGGTTGCAATGCGGCTGCTTCGGCAAGTTCATCTTCCACCTGGCTTCCCTGGCGAACGGTTTTAACAATATTGTAAAGCATTACAAAGGCACCAAGGATATAAAGGCTTCCTCCTATGGCACGCATCCAGTACATCGGGATAATCTCGGTAACGGTTTCAAGGAAATTTCCGTAGGTAAGAGTACCATCAGGATTGAACTGTTTCCACATGGATGCCTGAACAAATCCGGCAACATACATTGGCATCGCGTAAATAATGATACCAAGGGTACCCATCCAGAAATGAGTATTAGCTAGTTTTATAGACCATAAATTCGTTTTAAATAACCTTGGTACCAGCCAGTAGACCATTCCGAAGGTTAAAAACCCATTCCAGGCAAGTGCGCCAACATGAACGTGAGCGATGATCCAGTCACTAAAATGGGCAATAGCATTCACATTTTTAAGCGAAAGCATTGGACCTTCAAAAGTTGCCATTCCATATCCCGTGATAGCCACTACCATAAATTTCAGCACGGGATCTACCCGTACTTTATCCCATGCACCTCTCAATGTTAAAAGTCCATTGATCATTCCTCCCCAGGATGGGAAAAGCAACATTACAGAAAACGCCACTCCAAGGTTCTGGGCCCAGTCTGGCAAAGAAGTATATAGCAAATGGTGCGGACCTGCCCAGATATAGATAAAGATCAGCGACCAGAAGTGAATAATGGATAATCTATAGGAATATACCGGCCGGTTTGCGGCCTTTGGTACAAAATAATACATCAATCCCAGGAATGGTGTGGTAAGGAAGAATGCAACGGCATTATGCCCGTACCACCACTGTACAAGCGCATCCTGAACTCCTGAATAAAAAGAATAACTTTTAAAGGCACTTACGGGAATTTCAATATTATTTACAATATGCAGCACCGCTACGGTTACGAAAGTGGCCAGGTAAAACCAGATTGCTACATACAAGTGTCGTTGCCGCCTTTTTAACATAGTCCCGATAAGGTTGGCTCCAAAAGCTACCCAGATTACCGCAATGGCAATATCGAAAGGCCATTCCAGCTCAGCATATTCTTTAGAAGAGGTAAAACCCATGGGCAGGGTGATCGCCGCGCCCACAATAATGAGTTGCCAGCCCCAGAAGTTTATGTTACTTAAGGCATCGCTCCACATCCTGGCTTTAAGTAAACGCTGTGTGGAATAATAAACTCCAGCGAAAATGGCGTTCCCCACAAAGGCAAATATTACCGCATTGGTATGCAAAGGCCTCAACCTACCAAAACTTAGCCATGGGATGCCTTCGGTAAGATTAGGGAAAATAAACAAAAAAGCGAGCAGTAGCCCGACACTCATCCCTATAATGCCCCAGAACATCGTAGCGATGATAAATTTCTTTACGATCTTATTATCGTAATAAAACTGCTGTAATTCCATAATTAACTAGATTTCTCTTTTTTGACAGATTGATTTGTATTGGGATTTTTAATGATCTCGTCCTCAAAAAGCATTCGAACGGAAGGTGTATAAACATCGTCGTACTGACCTTTTCTCACTGAAAAAATAAAGGCAACAAAGAATATCAGTGCCACTACGAGACTTATTGCTAGCAACAAATAGATAATATTCATCTTTCCTGTTCTTCGACTGTAAAAGTATTTCCAGGCAGCATCCTAAAAAATGACAATGGTCAGCTTTCCGGTTTTAAATTGCTTTCGAGTTTTTTACCCAGTAGTTGAGTAGCCAACGTGGCAAAGAATACGACACTGATGGAACTAAGCGGCATCAGGATCGCTGCCACCACAGGCATAAGGTTACCGGTAACCGCAAAACCAAGCCCCACGAGATTGTAGCAAAGCGAAAGCATAAAACTCCATTTTATCACTTTGATCGCTTTAGAGGATAAATCGAAAAACTTATTGATATCACCGAATTTCCTGGCATCCAGGATTCCGTCACAAGCAGGAGAAAAGACATTGATATCTTCAGAAATGGCAATTCCCACTTCACTTTGTGCCAGGGCACCGGCGTCATTTAGCCCGTCTCCAATCATCATCACTTTCCTGTTCTGCTGTTGAAGATCTTTTATGAACTGCAATTTATCTCCCGGATTCTGATCGAAAAACATGAGTGTTCCTGCAGGGAGTAGTTTTTCCAGTTTTTCCCTTTCCCCTGCATTGTCCCCCGAAAGAATAATTAACTCCCGGTCTTCCGATAAGCTGGCGAACAATTCAGAAATTCCCTTGCGGTACGCGTTATGAAAACTGAAACAACCTTTATATTCATCGTTCGCGCTTATATGCACGGAAGTTTTTGAAGCTCCTCCAGACAATGTTTGCGCAGCTTTCGGTTGCTTTACAAATTCCGAAGAACCTATTTTCAGTTTAAGATCACTGGAAGAAGTTAGCAGTCCTTTCCCGGTTACCTCTTCAAAATTTTCAGGCAGTGCGATATCGTTCTTATCCAAAATACGGTAAAGTGCCCGACTAAGTGGATGATTGGATGCCCGAAGGCTGCCGGTCAATAATTGCTTTTCGGCGTCATTAAGCTCCAGCCCTTCGTAAGTAATCGTTTCTTTTTTGCTTGTGGTAATCGTGCCCGTTTTATCGAATACCACGGTATCTATCTGGGATATTTGTTCGATTACCCTAGCCTCTTTCAGATACAATTTATGCTTACCGAAAATACGCAGCATATTTCCCAGGGTGAATGGTGCGGAAAGCGCAATGGCACAGGGACAGGCGATAATAAGCACCGCGGTAAATACATTCCAGGCCCTGGAAGCATCATAAAACATCCAGAAAACTGTAGCAACAATTGCAATACTAAGCACCGCGATCGTAAAACGTTGGCTGATCTGGTTGGTTAAATTCTGGAAAGCGTTGTTCTTATCTTTACTAAAGACCTCGTTATTCCAGAGTTCGGTCAAATAACTCTGCTGAACGGGTTTTACTGCTTCCACTTCAATAATACCACCCTGCTGGCGGCCACCGGCAAACAGTTTTTCACCGCTTTTCCTGCTTACCGGTTCAGCCTCGCCCGTCACGAAACTATAATCTATTCGTGCTTTCCCTTTTATAAGGATACAATCCATGGGAATAAGCTCTTCATTTCTAATGAGTATCCTGTCCCCTATCTTTATTTTGTAAACCTGTACCTGTTCTTCTTTTTGCCGGTTTTCTTCTGAATTAAGCCGGGTTACCGCTATAGGAAAATAAGATTTATAGTCCCTTTCAAAAGAAAGAAAAGAATAGGTCTTCTGCTGAAAAAACCTTCCGAGGAGAAGAAAGAAGACGAGTCCGCTAAGACTGTCGAAAAATCCTGTGCCAAGATCAAAGGCGATTTCCGCAGTACTCCTTAAGAAAAGAACGGCAATTCCCAGCGCGATGGGAACATCTATATTCAGCATTCCTGCATGTAAACCTTTCCAGGCAGAGGTGAAATAGTCCTTTCCGGCGTAGAATACTACAGGCAGTGAAAAACTGAACATAAGCCACCGGAAAAGATGTTTAAACTTTTCCAACCAGAACTCATTGATTTCGAAATATTCAGGGAAAGAGAGGAACATAATATTCCCAAAAGCAAAACCAGCCACGCCCAGTTTGTAAATAAGACTACGGTCGATATTTGAGTTTTTTGGCTCATAACTTTCCAACGATATGGAAGGTTCGTAACCAATACGCGCGAGCATGATCACGAGTTCTTTCAAGGTTAGCTTATCTGAAGCAAAACTTATACGGACTCTTTTCTTCGGAAAATCTACCTGGGAACTGCGTACAAATTTATGGATCTTGTTCAGGTTTTCCAGTACCCAGATACAGGAACTACAGTGAATGGATGGGATCATCAGCGATATTACCTGGATATTATTATGGTCGAATTCCAGCAGTTTTTCAGCGATCTCCGGATTATCCAGGAAATCGAATTTGTTTTCGCTGAATTTCGGCGAGGTACCGGGGTTTCTTTCCAGTTCATAATAATAAGAGAGATCGTTCGTATTCAGAATTTCAAAAACGGTCTTACAGCCGGTGCAGCAGAAATCCTTTTCAGAAAAGCGAATTACTTCATCCAGGCATTCCTCTCCACAGTGGAAACAATTCAAAATGTGCATTGTATTCAATTTGAATACAAAAATTAGGAAGCAACCCCTATTAAAAAATGACAGATATCAGGAAACGTCCGGTTCATGAATAATTACTAAAAACAACTTAGCTGACGATGGTCATAATTTAGGCCATGCTCTTTCCCCAACTTTGTACTGACTTTAAAACGCAATTATTATGAAAACCTATGGCACCCTAAAATTGATGATCGCTGTCCTTCTAATAGGATTTGGAAGCACCGCGATCGCTCAGACCTATACACTGAACAATAAAGCTAGCAGTCTTAGTATAGATGGCACTTCCAATATACACGACTGGACCATCGAGGCAGAAAGTTTTACCGGAACTATAACTGCAGAATTTGATGAAGGCCAGCTTAAAGAGATCGAAAACCTTGAATTCTCTGTAGAAGTTGAAAGCCTTGAAAGCGGAAAGGGCGCCATGAACAAAAACACTTATAAGGCCCTGAATATTGATGACCATAAAAGGATCCTTTACAAGCTAAAAAAGATTAATGACATCCAGAACTTTTCAGGAGACAGCTACAAGGTAAAAACTACCGGAACACTGGAGATTTCGGGCACCAAAAAAGATATTAGCCTTGACTTCGATCTTGAAACCACAGAAAACAAGATCATTCTCAAAGGTGAGCACAGTTTAAAAATGACCGATTACGGCGTGGAACCACCTTCAGCAATGTTTGGTACCATCACTACCGGTGATAGTGTTAAAATAAAATTCGAAACTCATTTTAATCAATAAATCAACCTTAAAAATTTTAAAAATGAAAACTTCCATTCAATATCTCGTATTCCTGCTGGTAGCAGTATTCAGTTTCCAATTGCAGGCCCAGGAGCAGAAACAGTCTTTCTGGGAAAGTGATTTGTTCAACCGTGATTTCCCTAACTTCAGGGAAAGAGACCAGCGAGGGGTAAATGAATTCGAACCTAATAAAGATACCCTAACCAATTTTAAAGGTATTAATGTAAGGGTAGGCGGTGCTTTTGCATTGCAATTCCAGGACATAGATCATGAAAATTCAGGAAATGAAGCCACACCGATCCTGCAGGAAATAGGTGGTAACTTCAACCTGGCAACAGCAAACTTGGATTTTGACGTGATGCTTTATGATGGGGTACAACTACATCTTAGAACCTATCTGTCTTCCCAACATCATACAGAAACTTATGTAAAGGGTGGATATCTCCAAATTGATAAACTGGATTTTATAAGCGAAGGTTTTGCCGAAGGTCTTATGGACCACTTGAGGATCAAAATTGGCCATATGGAAAATAATTACGGGGATGCACATTTTAGAAGGACCGATAATGCCATGGCTCTTTATAATCCTTTTGTTGGAAATTATCTTATGGATAGTTTTACCACTGAAGTAGGTGCAGAAGTTTATTATTTCAACAAAGGTTTTCTTGCCATGCTGGGAGCTACCAATGGTAAATTAAATCAGTCTGTTACCAATCCGAAAAGCACCAGCCCTTCTTTACTTGCAAAAGTGGGTTACGACAATTACCTGAATGAAGATTTTAGGTTTAGGCTAACCGGTTCTGTTTATCACACCAATCAAACTGCAAGTGCTTATTTATATAGTGGAGACCGTGCAGGTTCCCGTTACTACAACCTGTTTACCGATGTGGATGGTAGTGGGGATACCTTTAGGGCTGCAAGAATTAATCCTAACTTAAGAAATGAGCTAACCTCTGTAATGATTAATCCCTTTATTAAATATGGCGGACTCGAATTCTTCGGGATCTATGAAAGAGCTTCAGGAAAAGTAGCCGCTGAAGCTGATGAACGAGTATGGAACCAGTATGCCGGGGAACTTATTTACCGCTTCGGAAGTAATGAAAAATTCTACCTGGGTGGCCGTTACAATTATGTGGACGGAGAACTTGCCAGCGGGGAAGATGTCAGTGTTAACCGTTTAAACCTTGGAGCAGGCTGGTTTATGACCAAAAATATCCTGGCTAAAATTGAATACATGAACCAGAATTATAATGACTACCCGGTAACCGATATCCATAACGACGGTAAAGCTGATGGATTTGTCTTTGAAGCAGTAATTAGCTTCTAATTTGAATATGCTGAAATCGGGCGAGGTTCATGGCTTTTCAGCCTAAGTTCTTCGCCCTTTTTTCTGAACTAGAACAAATACCATGAAAAATCTTTTAATGTCTTTCTGTATGCTGTTTTTATGCACTGCAATCCTGGCACAAAGAGATTTCAGTGAAACCAGGATAAAGATTTCGCCCAAAAGTGAACTTATAATCGCTGGAAGTACCAACGTAAATAAGTTTGATTGTAAGTTTGATTCCGATCTTATAAAAGGGAACCGAGAAATTGAATATTCCAAAGGTGAAAAGGAAATCCGGTTCAAAGGACTTTCCTTAAAACTTGCAACCGATGCTTTTGATTGCGCGCACCGCAGAATGAATGAAGACCTTCAGGACCTGCTGAAATTTGATGAATATCCGGCAATTGTGCTTGAAATTAATAAAGTGGAGCTCATTTCCGAAGAATTTGTGAGGGCATTTATCACGGTGAACCTCGCCGGCGGTCAAAAAGATTATGAGCTGCCAGTACATATTAACGATAATAACTTTGAAGGGGAATTCAATATCAATATCAGGGATTTCGGGCTGGAGCCACCAAAAAAAGCTATGGGTTTGGTCCAGGTGAGAGAAATTATCGAAGTACAATTCAATCTCAAAGTACTAAGATAAGAACCATTAAAAACCGACATTTTATAAGGCATTCCGCACATAAATTTCGAAAAACAACATGAGTTTAGCCATTACTGAACTTCACTCCTAACCGAGATGATCATTGGCAAATTACATTTTAAAAATATACACAAATGAAAAATCTAGATATCGTCTCAGCTCAAGAAGCAGTAAAAGAAGTTAAATCTGGCCATCGGGTTTTCTTACAGGGTGCAGCGATGACCCCCAACACCCTTATCAACGCACTATGCGATAGGCATGAAGAACTTAAGGATGTGGAGCTTATTCAAATCCATACTGAAGGAAATGCACTTTACACCCAGGAACCTTACAATAAATCATTTAAGACTAACTCCTGTTTTGTAGGAAGTAATGTGAGAAAAGCAGTGAATTCTAATTATGGAGCTTATATTCCAATTTTCCTCAGCGAGATACACGTGCTCTTTCGCAGAAATATTCTTCCGCTGGATTTTGCTTTTATCCAGGTTTCCCCGCCCGATAAACATGGTTATTGTTCACTTGGTGTTTCAGTAGATGTAACGCTTCCCGCCATACAAAGCGCAAAAAAAGTAGTTGCACAGATCAATCCGCAGGTTCCAAGAACCCACGGAGACGGGATCATTCATATTAGTCAGCTACATGCGGCCATTGCAGTTGACCAGCCTATTCATGCCGCTCATTTATCGGAACCTTCCGAAATTGAGAGGCAGATAGGAAAACATGTGGCCGGTCTTGTGGAAGACGGTGCCACCCTTCAAATGGGGATTGGTGGTATCCCGAATGTTGTACTGAATAATCTCACCAACCATAAAAACCTGGGAATACACACCGAAATGTTCTCAGATGGGGTATTACCACTTATAGAAAAAGAAGTGATCACCGGCCAACAGAAAAAGATCAAAACTGGTAAGCTGGTGACCTGTTTCGCAGTAGGTTCCCCCAAATTGTACGATTTTATAGATGACAATCCGCTGGTACATTTCAAGGAAGCGGCTTATACCAACGATACAGCCCTAATAAGACAAAACCCAAAAGTAACCGCCATCAACTCGGCCATTGAGATCGACCTTACAGGTCAGGTCTGTGCCGATACTATTGGGAAAATCCAATATTCCGGTGTTGGCGGGCAGATGGACTTTATTCGCGGGGCTTCCCTTTCAGAAGGAGGAAAGGCAATTATCGCCATGCCTTCAGTCACGAATAAAGGTATTTCCAAGATCGTTCCCTACCTCAAAGAAGGCGCGGGAGTAACCACTACCCGCGCGCATGTGCACTACATTGCTACGGAATATGGCGTGGTAGACCTTTTCGGTAAAAATCTAAAACAACGAGCCGAAGCGCTTATTTCCATAGCAAATCCAGATCATAGGGAGAAACTGGAACAGCAGGCGTTTGAAAGGCTTAATAATGTATAAATCAATAATTTAAAATCAGATAAAACTGATCTGTGTCATATTTTACCTGCTATGATGGCGGTAATTTTACATCATAATTTAAAAGCTGAAATCATGACACTATATCAAAAAACTCTAAACGAATTCACTCAGGATTTTTTTGCAGGCGCAACTACCGGAATCTTAGTTTCAAGCTGTTTGGGATCTATCGCGGCAATGTTCATTTTAATGAACGGGCATGATGTTATAAATATGATCCAGCTTGGAATAATCGTTGTCGCTTGTATGTGGTTCAATGCTTCGGTCCTTGCACAGTTAAAAGCAAAATTTGTTCTTAATTCGCTTATCATAAGTCTTATATTAAGTTCCATTTTAATTATCATAAATCTTATATGATCAAAAAAGATATTAAAAACCGGGCTGATGTATTTTTACTGGTGGACAGCTTTTATAAGAAAGTTAGGCAGAATGGAGAGATCGGCCATTTTTTCAATAACACGATCACCAATTGGGAATCACATCTTGAAAAACTGACCGATTTTTGGGAAGGCAATCTTTTCTTTACTGGCTCATTCATGGGAAATCCGGCGCAGGCACATGTAAAAGTTGACGCTGAACATAAGAATAGTATCACCGAATATCACTTTGGTATCTGGTTAAATCTCTGGTTCCAAACCATCGATGAACTTTTTGAAGGCGAATATGCGCAACGGGCCAAGAACAATGCCCGAAAAATGTCTACCCATCTCTTTCTGAGGATTTACCAAAACCGTGGGATCTCTTCAAAAGCATAGTCCTAAAAAATACCTTTACACCGGTCACTGCGAGCCCGTACACCGCCGCAGGCAAATCTTCGTTTTTTAAAAATAAAGGTCTCGAATTTGCTACAACCTGACTAACAGCAATTGATAATCCTTTCACATAATTACTGGCTTATATTAAGGTTAAGATTAATAGAGAGCAAATTGCCACGGCTTCGCCTACCATTGACATCAAATTAAAGTGTAACTGCGAGTAGAAACGATGGAGCAGTCTATTTTAATTCATAGGATCTCATCTAATTTGCTACTGATGATATACGAAAATTGGAATTTTGATAACCATCTTGGCTGAAAAGCCGTAGCGGGTATGTAGAAACCTGTCACAAATATTCAGGTTTTTACCAATTATGAAGATAAAATCAAATTTTTCCCTGATGTCTTCCAGGAAATTGTAGTTGAGATCTTTGAACCGGATCACGTTCTTTTCCTGGCCTTCCGGGTTACGCGCAATTACCTTTGTATCATTGATCTCCATCAGGCTAAATTTGGTTTTTTTTAAATAAAAACTTTCCTCCATGATCTGTACGATCTTTTCATCGGGAATCAGAGATGAATCTACCGGGAAGATCGTGTTTTTGGGAATTTTATATTGGCAGCCTGCTGGCACGGCGATAATATTACATTTTATCTTCCGAACCACATCATAGGCATGGTCGCCCAGGATAGGATGCTGATGTGTTTTCTGACTAACGGTTCCTATAAAAATAAGATCAATTTTACGTTCTTCCATCGCCAAACGTACAGCCTTTATAAGATTTTCTGAAGAAAGGGAGGTATTGAAATGATGTTCAGGATTACTGCTATAATATTTTAGTTCTTCAGCATTTTTCTGAAGCTTCTCTAAAATATCAATTAGCTGATGCTCAAGCTTATTGCTGGCTGTCCTATTAAAATTAAAATCCTGAATATTCAGTAAATAGAAATTCGAAGGAATTTCCTGTAAAAAATCTATAGCATATTTTGCAGCATTATCTGAAACTTCCGAAAAGTCAGTCAGGATTAAAACATTCATCTTTCATCATTTAACATAAGCGAAATTACGCCAGAAGTGACTATAGAAAAATGACAAAAATCAGTTATTAGAATGTAAGGGATGAATTGCGCTACTTAATATTCTTAAGCGCTTCAGGATTCAGCAATTTGATATTTCGACCTTCGATCTCGATCAATCCTTCTTTTTTGAAATCAGATAAGGTTCTAATAAGACTCTCCGGGGCCATCCCCGCGACACCTGCAAGATCTGCCCGCGAGATACGGATACTTTTTAGTGGATGCTTTTCAATCCTTTCAGCAAAAAGCAAAATAGTATTCGCAGTTTTTTTCCTAACAGAACCATAAGCCATATCCATAAGCTGCTGTTTCAGTTCTGAAAGGTTCGTATTCAAAACCTCGATAAGTTGTAACGTAACTCGTGGATTTTTTGCCAACACCTTATGGAATTCCTCCCGGGAGATCACATATAACTGTGAATCTTCCATAGCGGTGGCGTAATCTTCATAAGCCGATTGTGTATTATTTGCATGATTCCCGAAGAAATCCCCAGCTTTATAGAGTTCCGTGATCAATTCCTTTCCCTGGTTATCCATTCTGTGTGCCTTCACCACCCCACGTTTTACCAGGTAAAAGAAATTTGAGTGTTTGCCTTTTTCATAAATGACCTCTCCTTTCCTGAAATCTTCCAACCTATATTCCTTGAACATTTCACGAAGATCATCGAGATCTTTGAGGGTTCCCTGATCTGTTTTGGGCTGATCGATTTTTTGATAAGATTTAAGGATCGCGACTTTTGCCAGTCGACTTTCAATCGCACTTAAAAGATCTTCTTCATCAAAAGGTTTGGTGAGGTAATCATCGGCACCAAGATCCATTCCTTTACGAATATCCTTATGTTCAGTCCGCGCTGAAAGAAAAATAAATGGGATATTGGCGGTTTCAGGATCGTTGCTCAAAGCCTCCAGAACTCCATAGCCATCAACTTCCGGCATCATGACATCGCACACGATAATATCTGGATGAGAAGCCCTGGCTTTATCGATTCCCTGTCTTCCATTAGCCGCAGTTGCCACTTCATAATCTGATAATTCCAGTAATTCGGCTGTATTTTCCCTTACGGTTATATCGTCTTCAATAAGTAGTATGTTCTTCATAATTTCAATTTATCAGGATTGATTAACCGGCAGTTCCACTCTAAATTTGGTTCCTTTTTCTTCTTCACTTTCAAAACTGATGTTTCCACCAAGATTTTCAAGGTGGGCCTTCGCAATATTAAGTCCAATACCAGTTCCCTGATCAAGAAGTGCGTTTTCTGCCCTGAAATAACGTTCAAAAATATGTTTCTGATCTTTTTCCGGTATTCCCCGACCCTGATCTTCAATAGTAAAAATTATATTCTTTTCCCTGAAAGCTATCACCAGTTTGATAGTGGTATTTTCCGGAGAATATTTTACCGCATTTCCCAAGAGATTGGACAGGATAAGCTCCAGTATCTTTTCATCCTGAAATAGCGTAATATCTTCAATGTCCCTGGGATAAATAATTTCCTGGCCATCTTTCAAAGTGATATTGGCGTTGTAGATCACTTCATTGATAAGCCGCTTGAGACTGAAACTGGTATATTTGTACTGGCCTTTTCCTGTGTCCAGTCTTTCGATAGAAAGAAAATCGTTAAGGATATTATTGAGGTAATGCACCTTATTCCTGATGGTCACGAGGTGCTTCTCCCTTTTTTGCTGCTGCTCTTCTTTGGTATATTTTTCAGTGAGCATTGCAGAGGTTAAAATACCACTTAAGGGAGTTTTGAATTCATGAGAAACCAGCGAAAGAAATTTTGTTTTTAGTTCATTCAATTCCTTTTCCTTTTGCAGCGCATCCTTGATCTTTTTTTCGGCTTCTTTTCTCCGAGCTATTTCCTCTTCGAGATCTACATTTACCTTTTGAAGTTTCTTTACACTTTCACTCAATTCGCTGGTCCTTACCTTGATCTTGTTTTCAAGCTGAGCATTTAGTTCCTGTATTTGCCGCTGGGTTTCTTTTCTCACGCTAATGTCTATCACCAGGGACATGACATATTCTTCCCCCTCCATTTTAAAAGGATTCAATCCGGCTTCAACGGGAAAAAGGGTACCGTCTTTTTTTACGCCGTGCAGGTCCCTACCATGGCCCATCTGCCTTTTTTCCGATTTATCTATAAAATTATTGAAATGACGATGGTGACTGTGGTGATATTCTTTAGGGATAAGCACGTCCAGATGCCGATCTATGAGTTCCCCCTCTTCATATCCAAACATTTCTTCGGCAGCCAGATTCGAGGCAACGACTATTTGTTTTGAATTCACCACAATGATCCCTTCCGAAGCGGCCTGGAAGAGCAAATTGAAAATATCACGATTATTCTTGAATTTTTCCTGCAATATGAGCTAATTAAGAAAGTACAAAATTGAAAATTAAAACCATTCCATTCAAATTTATGACATTCTAATTTTCTATTCCCTGTCTATAGGATGATCTTCATAATAATCTTCAAATGTTTTTTCTGTGGTATATTTTTCAGTAAGCACTTTATAAACAGTCCAGATCAACAACAACTGCCCCGCACAAACCATATAAAAGATCAAAGGAAACGGGAAATTCAGTGCAGAAAAAATGGTAACAAGAACCAAAACGCAGGTGGTTAATATGAGGAATAAAATAGCCGAACTTTTCATTTTTAATTTTAAGATATCCATTTTAATAATGGAAACATCTTAAAAAACCGCTAAAAATTCGCTTAAAATCAACTAGTTATACCTGAAAACATTTTAAGCCATAAACTTTAAACAGTCATAGAAAATAATCTGGCTTCGGGTTTTTTTCTTTGCAGACGTAAATCAAAAGCCATGGCCACATTTCTTACGAATGGCCTGCCTTTTTCGGTGATTTTAAGGTAATTGCTATCAATTTCCACAAGTCCGTCCTGCTGCATTTCCCTGAGTTTGACCAGCACTTCAGGAAGTTCCCTAAAAAACTGATTACGGGTATACCAAAAAGTTTTCAGTTTGCACATTAGATTGAGAATATGCTTTCTAATGATAAGATCTTCTTCAGTTAAAATATGGCCGCGATAAACAGGTAAAATATTATTCTGAACCAGGTGCTGATATTCCTCCACGCCCTTTACATTTTGAGCAAAACCATACCAGCTGTCACTTATAGCTGAAACACCCAGGCCAATCATCGACAGTGTTTTGGAGGCCGTATATCCCATAAAATTACGGTGCAGGCTTTTATTTTCCACGGCCTGGTAAAGACTATCGGTTTTCAGTGCGAAATGATCCATTCCTATTTCTTCATATCCGGCTTCAAGGAGCATTTTTTTTCCTATTTCGTATTGCTCACGTTTTTCGGAAGCTGAAGGAGTGTCGCTTTCTTTGAATCCGCGCTGGCCATTGCCTTTAATCCATGGAACATGTGCATAGCTATAAAAAGCGATCCTGTCTGGCATTAATTCCCTGGTTCGCTCAATGGTATGGATGATATGTTCCTTCTTTTGAAACGGCAACCCAAAAATAATATCATGCCCCACTGAAGTAAAACCTGCTTCCCTTGCTTCTATAGTTGCTTTTTTCACGTTTTTGAAAGGCTGAATACGGTGAATGGCCTTCTGCACTACTGGATTATAATCCTGCACTCCATAACTAAGCCTGTTGAAACCTAATTTAGCAAGTGCTTGTAGATGATCTTTTTTAGTGTTATTAGGATGCCCTTCAAAACTAAATTCAGCATCGGGGTGTTTACGGGCTAAACTAAAAATTCCATCCAGCAATAATTGAAGGTTTTCTGCTGAAAAAAAGGTGGGTGTACCCCCGCCAAGATGTAATTCCTTGATCACCGGTTTTTCTTCAAAAAGATCCCAGTACATCTTCCATTCCTTTAAAACGGACTGGATGTATGGAACCTCTACATGGTGGTTTTTTGTTATTCTTTTATTACAGCCGCAAAAAGTACACAGGCTTTCGCAGAAAGGAAGATGAATGTAAAGACTTATGCCTTCTGAAAAATTGCTCTCGTCAAAGCTTCTCTGGATCGAAGCCTTCCATTCTTTTAGTGTAAATAGTTCATCGTCCCAATAAGGCACGGTGGGATAACTTGTATAGCGAGGTCCCGGGACATTATATTTACCAATTAATTTTAAATTCACTTTCTTAGGTTTTAGCAATTTCAAAAGTAATTTCAGTAGCCGAAAAGAAACATGACGATAATCAGGTTTTGGTAGAATAATTAAGTGTGTAATTTAAACTTTGAGCTACTTTATTAAAATCCCGGAACAGACCATTACTCCTCTGGCTTTCCGTTTAATTTTAACTTTCTCCATATTTAAGCGTAGAGCATATAAAGTCCAACCACAATTGGAACTTATCACAAATCATCATTTTTTTTACTATTCAATTAAATATTTATTGTGGTTGATATAAATTATTAGTACTTTGACAGATCGGCCTGCCATCAAATAAAAGACTAGATGAAAATTTCCACCTCACCAATAGCCAAAAGGATTAGAAAGCTTAGGCAGTCTAAAAATTGGACTCAAAAAAATGTGGCGGAAAAGCTATTTATTTCACAAGCGGCATATAGCTTAATTGAAGGGGGCCAAAATGGGATAAGTGTTAATCACGTTATACGCCTTAGTAAAATTTACCACACTACCACGGATTTTATTTTAATTGGTAAGACCATTCCAGTTTACATAAAAATCAACCTCGATTATCACCATCTTATCTTTAAATAATTTCAATAACTAGCGAAATGGTAACTATTCATAAAAAATTTTAATAATTTTTAATCACCAATTTTTTTATTTAGGATAAAAATTGTTAATAATCCAATTCCCGCCATTATGATTCCTATCATTATAAAACAATCTTCCATACTAAATTTTTATTATGTACGCATAATAATTATACCAAATAGCTTATTCTGAAATATTTATCAGCAGATAGCAAAAAATTTAATGAGAAAAAGTTTTTTATTATATTCAAGTTTTAGCAGAGCTATTGAAAAATCTCTTTCCCCTTATTACTGCTTTAGCCATAACCGAACGATGTTTAATAATTTGTCTATTTTGACCGGTTTGGTAAGGTAATCATTGGCACCAGCCTCAAGACTTTTGGCTTTATCTTCAGGCATTGCTTTTGCGGTTAATGAAATTATCGGTAAATTATTATAGGCTGCATCTTCCCTGATTTTTTTTGTGGCTTCGTATCCATCCATGACTGGCATCATTACATCCATCAAGACAATATCTATTCCTTTTTCCTTTTCTAATTTCTCAATCGCCATTTTTCCGTTTTCTGCCAATACTACCTTCATACCCGAATCAGTTAAGGCTTTGGAAAGGGCATAGGAATTACGTTCATCATCGTCTACTACCAATACCTTTCTGCCTTTTAAAACATGTTTCGGATCATGCAAGTCATGCATTATCTTTTTCTGCCTGGTCGAGAAATTATTTTCGTTAAAATGTATAAATAAAGAAACCTCATCCAGAAGTAATTCAGGAGAAGAAGCTCCTTTAATTAAAATACTATCTGTAAACTTTTTCAGTTCTCTCACTTCTGTTGTTGTGAGTTCCTTTCCGGTATACACAACTACTGGAGTATTACCTTCTTTTGGACTTGATTGTAACTGTTTCAGCACCTCAAACCCGGTAATATCTGGTAGTTTAAGATCAAGAATAATACAATCAAATCTTTTGGATTTTAGTTCTTCTAATCCATCCTTTCCCGTGCTTGCCGTAGAAATTTTTAATTCTTTATTCTTGAGGATACTTTTTATTGCTTTTAAAGTTACTTCATCATCTTCAATTATTAGAAGTTCTCTAAGAGGCGAGCTATCTAATTTCTTTATTTTTTTTATAGCATGCTCAAGAACATTGGAGGTTAAAGGTTTTACACTAAAGCCCATTGCACCTTTACTTAACGCCTCCCTACGTCTATCTTCATCTCCCGTACAATATACCGGTATGTGCCTGGTTTGTAAATTGAATTTTAAATGATCCAGAAGGATCAGCCCTTTCATATCAGGTAATTGATTGTTTAAGAGTATACCCTTGGGTTGGTATTGAGCAGCCATTTTCATTCCTTCTTTCCCGTCCTTTGCAAAAAGAAGTTTAAAACCGTATTTCTTGCCTAGTTTCTTTATTGTCTGCGCCAGGTATTGGTCTTCATCAATTATCAATAATGAGTATTCGGAAGCTTTTAAATTATCCCTATCATCAGAAATATTATTTAGTTCCTGTGAACCTGTAGATTTATTTTCTACCAACTCCATCGCTTTATTTGGCGAATTATTTTGGTTTGAATGTCTATAAGAGGAAATGGCATCATCCATTTCTTTTATAGGTGCGCTTGGAAGGTCTATAGGAACATACACCTTAAAAATGCTGCCCTTTCCTTCTTTACTCTCTATATGTATTTCCCCACCTAGTAATCTTGACAATTCTCTTGAAATGGTTAATCCAAGTCCTGTGCCCCCATATTGACGACTGGTACCTCCCTCTGCCTGCTGGAAAGCTTCAAATATCATCATTCGCTTTGCCTCTGGAATTCCAATTCCGGAATCTTTTACTGAAACTTCCAATACTTCAGATTTGGAAATGGTAATTTCACGAAAATCAACCCCTTCATCCGGTTTGCAAATAGAAACCTCCACCGAACCTTTTTCGGTAAATTTAATTGCATTTGAAATAAGATTCTTTATGATTTGTTCCAGCCGCTGCCCATCGGTAATTATTCTTTCAGGCGCATTTGGTTTAGATTGAATTGTAAATTTTAGCTTTTTCGATTTGGCCAGGGGTTCAAACTGGTCCTGAAGGTTATTTACAAGGTTATCTATTCGAATTTCTTCCGGATGAATCTGTAGTTTTCCCGCTTCTACTTTAGAAAGGTCCAGAATATCATTAATAAGATTTAGCAGGTTTAAACCTCCTTCATAAATAATGCTTGCCGACTTTTGCTGATCTTTAAACAAATTGCCTTTTCTATTATCACTAAGGTCTTTGGAAAGGATCAGAAGACTATTAAGTGGTGTTCTCAATTCATGAGACATATTGGCCAGGAATTCTGATTTATATTTACTGGCTAGCTCCAATTCCTTTGCTTTACGTTCTACCTCAACCCTACTGGATTGAAGATCTTCTTTCTGCATCTCCAAATCTGTAGTTTTTGATTCAAGGTCTTCATTGGCCATCTGTAATTCCTTACTCTGAATCTTTAGTTTTTCCTGTTGTTGCAGCAACTCTTCTGATTGACGCTGCGACTCTTCCAGTAAGTCTTTCATCTTTTCCCTATCGAGAGCAGAGTTAGTAGTAATAGCAATGTTTTCTCCTACCGACCGTACCAATTCCAATTGATTATCATTGAATGACTTGAAAGATCCTATTTCTATCACCCCCTTTACCTCACCATCTATAATGAACGGCTGAACCAAAATGTGTCTGGGTTCGGTTTTTCCCAGGCCAGATGATACACTTATGTAATCTCCGGGTATTCCTGAAAGGACTATGGCTTCTTTCTCCGTAGCAGCCTGACCTACAAGACCTTCTCCAAAATCAAAAGTGGTTTTAAGGGATTTTCGATGGGTAAACGCATAAGAACCGGTCATTCTTAATTGTTTCTTATCCTTATTCCCTTCCGCCAAATAAATTACTCCTACCTGGCCATCGAGGTATTTAGTTAAATAGGAAATAATATTCTTGGACAACGTCAGGAGGTCTTGTTCGCCACGCATTCTATCGTTAAGCCCAGCTTGTCCGGTTTTAATCCATGCTTCATTCTCATTTTCTTCTGAGATACGTTTCAAGTTTTCAGTCATGGAGTTCAGAGCAATTCCCAACTGATCGGCTTCACTACGAAGTGGCATTTCAATGGCAAAGTTCCCTTCTGCTATAGTATTGGCTGCCTTTACAATGGTCGTGAAACTGTCTACCATCGCGTTGATGTTATTTTTTAACTCCTGAACTTCACCCTTTACTTCCACATCAATTTTCCTGGAGAAATCACCTCTGGCTAGGGCAGTAGATACCCCGGCGATATCCCGTACCTGGGAGGTAAGATTACTTGCCATCTGGTTCACATTATCAGTAAGATCTTTCCAGGATCCTGCCACATTAGGTACCTCGGCCTGACCGCCTAGAATACCTTCCGTACCTACTTCCCGGGCAACATTGGTTACCTCATCTGCAAATATATTAAGGGCATCTACCATGATGTTGATCGTAGTAGAAAGTTCTAATACCTCGCCTCCTTTTCCTTGTTCTGAAATTTTCTGTGAAAGATCCCCATGTGCAACCGCTGTGGTTACAGAGGCAATCTCCCGTACCTGGGTGGTCAAATTACTTGCCATGGTATTCACATTATCCGTAAGCCCCTTCCAGGTACCTGCGACATTAGGTACTTTTGCCTGACCTCCAAGCATACCTTCAGTTCCAACTTCCCGGGCCACACGCGTTACCTCCGCGGCAAAGACATTCAACGAGTCCACCATCTGGTTGATAGTGTCTTTTAATTCAGCAATCTCCCCTTTTACATTAATAGAAATTTTTTGTGAAAGATCCCCATTGGCTACCGCAGTCGCCACGTTAGCGATCTCCCTCACCTGACTGGTAAGGTTACTCGCCATCGTATTTACATTTCCGGTAAGGTCCAACCAGGCACCCGCAACATTGGGTACTTCCGCCTGACCTCCCAACATCCTCTCAGTACCTACCTCGCGGGCAACACGCGTTACCTCATTGGAAAGTATGTTCAGGGAGTCCACCATGGTATTGATAATAGTCGAGAGTTCTAATACTTCTCCTCCTTTTTCCTCTTCAGAAATTTTCTTAGATAAATCACCGTTTGCTACAGCCTTTGTCACCGATGCAATTTCCCTTACCTGTGTGGTAAGGTTTGATGCCATCGTATTTACATTCTCGGTTAATTCCCACCAAGCTCCACCTACATTGGGAACCTGCGCCTGACCACCAAGTATACCTTCAGTTCCAACTTCGCGGGCAACACGGGTTACCTCATCTGAAAATATATTCAGGGAATCCACCATGGTATTGATGGTTTCCTTTAGTTCTGCTATTTCACCTTTGGCTTCAATGGCAATTTTTTGTGCCAGATCTCCTTTTGCTACTGCGGTTGCAACATTCGCAATTTCCCGTACCTGAGTGGTAAGGTTCGAGGCCATATAATTTACATTATCGGTAAGGTCTTTCCAGGTTCCGGCCACATCTGGAACCTTAGCCTGACCTCCAAGAATTCCTTCTGTTCCCACCTCCCGGGCAACACGGGTTACCTCATCAGAGAAAATGTTTAGCGAGTCCACCATCTGGTTGATGGTATCCTTAAGTTCAGCAATCTCTCCTTTTACATCAATAGTAATTTTTTGTGAAAGGTCACCATCGGCTACCGCAGTAGCTACATTTGCTATTTCCCGCACCTGGGTAGTCAGGTTGCTGGCCATGATATTAACATTATCGGTAAGATCTTTCCAGGTTCCGGCGGCACTAGGTACAGTTGCCTGTCCTCCCAGTTTTCCTTCGGTACCCACTTCACGAGCAACCCGCGTTACCTCAGCGGCAAACAGGGTTAATGAATCAACCATGCTGTTAATGGTATTCGAAAGAATTAATACTTCTCCACCTTTTCCTTTTTCCGTAATTTTTTGTGTAAGGTCTCCCTGGGCAACCGCCGTGGTTACAGATGCAATCTCCCGCACTTGATTGGTCAGGTTGCTTGCCATGGTATTTACATTATCTGTTAAATCTTTCCAGGTCCCGGCCACATCAGGAACTTCTGCCTGTCCCCCTAGTTTTCCTTCAGTACCTACTTCACGCGCCACGCGGGTTACCTCGTCAGAGAAAATATTAAGGGAATCCACCATCTGGTTGATAGTATCCTTTAATTCAGCAATCTCTCCCTTAACATTAATAGAGATTTTCTTTGAAAGGTCACCATTTGCAACTGAAGTTGCCACTCCTGCAATCTCCCGTACCTGGGCTGTAAGATTGGAAGCCATGGTATTTACGTTAACAGTAAGATCTTTCCAGGTTCCGGCAACATCGGGCACATCTGCCTGTCCTCCCAACTTTCCTTCAACCCCCACTTCCCGGGCCACATTCGTAACCTCTGCAGCAAAAATATTCAGGGAATCCACCATTCGGTTAATGGTCGTAGACAATCCAAGAACTTCACCACCTTTTCCTTCTTCCGTAATCTTTCTTGAGAGGTCACCATCAGCAACCGCCGTGGTTACACCTGCTATTTCCCGCACTTGCTCCGTCAGGTTACTTGCCATCTGGTTCACATTATCGGTAAGATCTTTCCAGGTTCCGGAAACATTCGGTACGCTCGCCTGTCCTCCCAATTTCCCTTCTACTCCTACCTCTCGGGCTACCTGTGTTACTTGTTCTGCAAAAATATTCAGGCTACCCAAGGTTCGGTTTATTACATCGGCCATGGACCGGAAGTCACCAGTTACTGTAAGACTAAATTTATCTTCCAGTTTACCCGCTGCTATACTATTAAGGATGCGGCTTACTTCAAGTACGGGTTTAGCTATAGCTTCAATAAGAATGTTGATGTTATCGATCATATCCTTCCAGACCCCACTGGAAGCTTTGAATTCAGCCCTGGCATCCAAGTTTCCTTCAATTCCCCCTACACGGGAAATACGTGATACTTCCGTACTTACACCTCCAATCATTTCAACCATGGTATTGTAAGCTTCAGACAGATCAGCGAATTTATCGTTTCGTTCTTTTGACAACCTTACGGAAATATCTCCTTCCCTAAATGCTTCCAATGCAAATATCAGCCTGTCCAATTGTTCATGCATATAATCATTATCCTTGAACATATCTTTATCTGCTACCCGTTTAGATTTTTTAACCAATCGACGTTTTACAGGAGTGGTTTTTTGGGTTGAGATTTTACTTTTTGTTTTGGTAGGTGTGGTCTTTTTGGGCATAGGAAATGGCAGATTTTAAATACGTGGGAAAATAATCATGAAAAATCGAATATGTATTATGAATTTTTCAAGTGTAAAAGCTTTTTAAATCTAAAAATTGTGTGAAATTTATGTGAAATCTGGGGAAAAATAATTTTCTAAAGGTATTTTTGGTGAATTATATAGAGGGACAAGATGTGATTTTTCCACGAGCAATTATCACATTATGAGGCCTGCAGAATTTATAAATTCCGTAAATAAGTATTATAATGCATAAAATTTTACTGGTTGAGGACGATAATCACCTGGGCCTTATACTCAAAGATCAACTGGAAATGAATGGTTATGAGGTATTCTTATTAAGAGCCCCAAGGGAGACAGTAGAAAATCTTCTGGAAGGAAAATTTGATTTGGTAATAATGGACAAATTATTGAACGGAATTGATGGGACAGATATCTGTGCCGAAATAAG
>NZ_JAPYPC010000038.1 GCF_029937855.1 Christiangramia sp. | reverse complement strand
TTCCAGTAAAATCAATGCATCCCAAGCTGTTTTTTAAAAAGTGCGGAAGACAGGAGGATTTCTCGTAATTCTGCTTTTTGCTCTTCATTCATTTCCAGTCTATCGCTGTGCATTTCTTTTCTTTCTTCCATTTTTTCCTTACGCTTTTCCTGAAAATCCTTTATTGCTTCAATTCTTTTTACATACAGTTCTTTAAGCTTCTCCTCCTGATCCTGGTTAAGATCCAGCTGCATGGCTAACCGTTTTGCACCCAGAGTGGCCATTTCTTCAGTTGTGAGATCAGATCTTCTCTCTCCACGTTCCTGGGCGAAGCTTGTCATCCCAATAAATATTAGCAGAATAGTGAGTATATTTTTCATAATAAAGTAGTTATTAGGTGTCTGGTTTTTAATTAAAAATAGGAACTACTTTTAATTAAATAAAAAAGTCCGAAGGAAAATCTTCGTTCGGACTTTTTTTAGTTGTTGATTCTAATTTACAGTTTTATATCCAGGTTGCCGTATAGGCATCAAAAATTCCAAATTCGGTTTCGTCAATTCCACCATCAACGTTTGTATCAAAGTCATTAAAAATACCTTCACCAAATTCCGTCTCGTTAATGGTATTATCAGCATCTGTATCATAATTCCCAAACCATTCGGTTCCTGAAAAACCTGCGCCAAATTCTTCGTTGCTAAGTCTTCCGTCTGCATCTGTATCAAAATTTCCAAAAGCGTCATCTCCTGCAAATCTTCCAAACATGGCTTCTCTACCGGCATTAAATTCGTCTTCGTCTACAAAACCATCATTATTTGCGTCTGCATTTTGAAAATTGGCTGCATTAAATTCATCTTCATTTAATGATCCATCAGCATCAGTATCAAATCCGGTAAAATTATTTTGGAATGAGGTTGAAAATTCATTCATATCGAGAGAACCATCAGCGTTCGAATCAAAATCGTTAAAATTTCTGGTATTTGACCAGGTAGAGGTAAAAGCATTGTAAGCATTAAACTCATCTTCATCAATACTTCCGTCGGCATTAGTATCAAATTGATTGAAAAGTCCGTCATTTAGTTCTGTATCATCGATAAAACTGTCAGCATTGGTGTCAAAGTTTCCAAATTGATCTGTCTCGGAAAATCCGGCACCAAATTCATCATTGCTAAGTCTTCCATCTGCATCTGTATCAAAGTTTTGAAAATCTTCTTCTCCTGCGAAAGCACCAAACATACCAGCTACTCCAGCGTTAAATTCCTCCTGATCTAATGCTCCGTCGTTATTGGTATCTGTGTTTCTAAAATTAGCGGTATTAAATTCATCCATATTTAGCATTCCGTCAGCATCAGTATCAGATTCGAAAAAATTATTTGGAAAGGAAGATGTAAATTCGTTTTTATCAAGGGAGCCGTCCGCGTTTGAATCAAAGTCATTAAAGGCTCCGGAAGTTTCTTCCTCCATCATAATTGTTATGGTTTCCATAACGAATGCATCGTTATCATCTAGTATTTCTTGATCATCCGGATCAAAAACTCCCTGAGTTCCTTCATCTGGATTGTCTGCATAAAGTTTTAAAGTGATCCTGTCTCCGGCCGTACCTCCTGTAAAGTTGAAATCGGAGTTCAACATGAGTTCAACATTAGAACTCTCCCCTTCTTCAATCCTTAAGGTTTCGGTAATGAAATTATCTGTGTTTTCATCACCCTCTCGTACTGCTGCCAACCAACTATCCTGGCCCACCGCAACACTCTGCACAATAATGGTATTTTGTGATATTGTCTGGTCGTTTACTGTAATAAAACCAGTCGCATCATTTTCCGGAATATCTATCCCATCATCATCGTCGTCGCAACTTATAAAGCTTATCGCAAAAGCTGCTATCATAAAATACATTAAACATTGTTTCAAGTTGATTTCTGCTCTTCTCATAATCATTTTTTTTATTTGTTATGGCCTAAAATTGATAAACTTTTAGGTGGCCGGGAAATTTTTCAGCGACTTTAAAATTACTTTAACCGGATTCTTAAAAGCGGCTAAAATATTTCCTGAAAAGACTGTAAGTATGTGAAAATCAGTTAAATAAAATTTATCTGTAGCGTTAATTTCAAATTGAATAGAGCAAAAAAAAGCCTGCCAGAAAACTCATTCTGGCAGGCTACTTTAAAAGATTCAATTTTCTAGCTTTTAGCTATAGGATTTAAAATAAGATCTATTCTTTTTAAAATATCCTGTTTGTGATACCTGGTTAAAGTGTTACCTGAATTTGCAGTATTTCGTAATTGTCTTTGCAGGGTAGATAATTCTCCACGAACTACCGGGCGAATATCACTTTGAGAAACATTTATATTACTCCTGCTGATCCAATTTCTCCATCTTGCAGGAATTTCATCCTGTTCCTCGTTCATTAGATATTCCATCCTTTCAATGTATACACGCTGAAGGTTTCTTCGGTATCTATCAATGTTTCTTCCGCTATAAACTTCACTCCAGATTCCTTTTCTCAAATCGGTCATCATATCTAATAAGGAGTAAGCATCTCTATTGTCAATCTCTTCGTTCTCCATTAACCTGGCCATTCTTCCGAAGTCCATAAGGTTATTTAACGCTCTTTCCTGCATGGTTCTAACCCGTTCGATACTACCGTCATATTCTATCTTATTGAAAATATCTTCCCTTAATAACCATTCAGGGGTTTCGAAAAGATTTTTATGAAGAAAGTTCATAGCTCTTTTCTGAGTTTCTTTATCTACATGAGTATAAACAGCACCTTCCTGATCATAAGTCTTGTAGTTTTCGTATACCCCACCAATATTAGCAGCTACATGACCCATATATCGATTAAACTGAGACAGCACCTGCCCATAAAGGTCTTCCAGGTCGTCGTAATTCTTACCTGGCTCGTTGGTCCAGTCAATAAGTTTAGGAACAATCCTTTTCAGATTTTTAATTCCATATTCACTGGCGAGCATGGCATCATCTCCAAGATCTTCGGTTTGCGAACTTGGATCTATCACCCCACCGCTTTGCTGTCTACCAAACCTGAATTTAGGATCTCCGGCTTTTTCAAGAATCCACTCATCCAGGATTTGCTTTTCTTCAATAGGATCTTTCCCGGGAATTGGCTTATATCCCCATTTAATAGCATATTTATCGTAAGGACCAATTTCGGGCATCAACGCCACGTCACCATCTTCAGGTTGTGCTACATAGTTAAAACGTGCATAGTCCATAATAGAGGGCGCAGTACCATATAATTTGGTAAACTCAGGATCTCTTAAGCTCTCTACGGGATAAGCAACACTGCTTCCCATGTTATGTGGCAGACCTAGCGTATGTCCAACTTCATGTGAAGAAACGAATCGTATTAAACGTCCCATTACTTCATCTTCAAATTTCACTCCTTGCGCATCTGGATTTATCGCCGCGGTTTGTACAAAGAACCAGTTTCTAAGGAGGGTCATTACATTATGATACCAGTTAATATCAGATTCCAGGATTTCTCCGGAACGTGGATCACTCACATGAGGTCCATTAGCATTTGGAATAGGTGAAGCAAGATATCTTACTACAGAATATCTAACATCTTCCGGGCTCCAGTCTGGATCTTCTTCTACAGTAGGAGCATCTTTAGCGATGATTGCATTTTTAAAACCTGCCTCTTCAAAGGCCACCTGCCAGTCTTCTATCCCCTGCTTGATAAACGGCACCCATTTTTCAGGAGTTGCGCGATCTATATAGTATACAATTTGTTCTTTCGGCTCTACAAGTTCACCGTTTTTAAACTTCTCCATATCCTCTTCTTTCACTTCCAGTCTCCAGCGATCCAGGTATTCTATGGTTTCGCTTTTTTGAGCTTCAAGGCCATAATCGGTCTGTTCTGTAGTGAACCAGCCCACGCGCTGATCAAAATATCTTCTCTCCATAGGTACCTTTGGAAGCAGGATCATGGAATTGCTGAATTCTAATGATATAGAACCCGTACTTTCATTGGATGGTGGTTCACCAGCATTGTAAGTTTTTACGTGCCTTATTTCAATATTCTCAGGATAACTTCTAATAGTATCTATATACGAGCGACTATCATCAAGTCTGGTAACCTTGTACCTTTTCCTTGTTCCGTCCTGAAGGCCGAGTGCCTGGACATCTTTGGTGTAAAGATCGGTCACATCAATAACTGTAGTGTTATTAATAGAATCTTTTCCTATTGTTTTTATATCAAAAGATTGAATAATGGGTTCAAAGTTTGAGTTTACCACGGCTTCATGAACCGGTAGGGAATCTGCTGCAAAAACTTCATAAGAAACTACGCGTAATAGTACTTTATTACCTTTCTTTTGCCAGCGATGCACCTGGGTATTTTCCTTGCCACCTCCAAAACCAATTCCACTGGCGGTCTTGGCAATACGGGTTACAGTAAGCATTTCGCGGTTAAAAAGGCTGTCTGGAATTTCGTAGAAGTAGTTTTCATCTACCTTGTGCACTGTGAATAAACCTTTATCTGATTTGGCGTCTTTGGTGATGACTTTGGCGTAGGGTTTTAAATCTCCGTCTTTCTTTTCGCCATTTTCATCAGATTTGGCTGTTTCAGAAGCTTTTTTATTGGGCTGAAATACAGCACAGCTGGAAACTGACAAAGAAAGTGCTACAAGCATGAGCCTGAGACCTTGTTTTTTAATCATAAAGTGTAATTATTTAATTAATAAGCAATTTCTAAAATTGAATTCTTCCGCAAAGACAAAAGAAATCTATACTTAACGTCCTTTGGACAGTAAAAGTCAAAAAAGGTTTAAAGGAAAGTTAAAAACTTATATTATCAAATAGATTTGAGTAAAAAATTGTTCTTTAAATGACTTATTAATCTGAAAAAACAAAATTATGGAAGAAGTTGTAAAATTAGTTTCAGAAAAAGCCGGAATACCTGAAGATAAGGCGAGAATAGCCGTACAGGTTGTTGCCGGGGTTCTAAAGGACAGAATGCCAGATGCAATGGCAAAACATGTGGATCCTTATTTGAAAGGCGAAGACGATGCTGGTGGTTTTGGTGATATGGCAGGAAAGCTGGGTGGAATGTTTGGAAAAAAGTAGTGCTAAACAGGCTGTTTAAAAAGTTGAAAAACGTCATCCTTAATTTGAATCAGGATCTTATCTAATAGAAGCTGAATGAAGTTCAGCTTGACGAAATTACATTTTTTAAACAGCCTCTTTATTTTAACCGATAAAAAGTCGTGTGGTTTTGATTAATCTAAGAAGCTTTTATCTTAAGTACATCAGCTTCTTTATAGACTTCAATCATCTTATTTTTTCTAAGGCCTTTTACGGCCTTATCCCACTTTTTGTTACTAAGACCAGATTGCTCCTTAATCCGATCTAATTCATGGATATTATCATCTTTCAGCAATTTAAAAACAGCTTTTTCCTCTTCACTTAATTCAACAGGTTTCTTCTCCGGTTTCATTTGCGGGAAGAATAGTACTTCCTGAATGGATTGTTTATTAGTAAGGAACATAATGAGCCTGTCCATGCCAATACCTAAACCTGAGGTTGGAGGCATTCCATATTCCAGGGCTCGTAAAAAATCATTATCAATAAACATCGCTTCGTCGTCCCCCTTTTCTGAAAGTTTTAATTGCTCTTCAAAACGTTCCCTTTGATCTAAAGGATCATTTAATTCAGAATAAGCATTTGCAATCTCTTTTCCGCAAACCATTAGTTCAAAACGCTCGGTTAATTCAGGATTGTCGCGGTGTTCCTTACAAAGCGGACTCATCTCTTTAGGATAATCTGTAATAAATGTTGGCTGAATAAAGTTTCCTTCACATTTTTCTCCAAATATTTCATCGATAAGTTTCCCTTTACCCATGGTATCATCAACTTCGATGCCCATGCCTTTCGCCGCTTCATATAATTCTTTTTCAGACTTTCCGGTAATATCAAAACCGGTAAATTCTTTAATAGCATCAGTCATCGTTAGTCTTTTATAAGGCGCTTTAAAATCGATGTTATGCTGGCCGAAAGTGGCTTCCGTAGTTCCATTTACGGCAATGGCACAATGCTCTAAAAGTTGTTCAGTAAACTCCATCATCCAATTGTAGTCTTTATAAGCCACGTATATCTCCATAGCCGTAAACTCAGGATTATGGGTTCTGTCCATTCCTTCATTTCTGAAGTTTTTGGAGAATTCATACACTCCGTCAAATCCACCAACGATTAGCCTTTTTAGATATAACTCATTGGCTATTCTAAGATATAGAGGAATATCCAGTGCGTTATGATGAGTTACGAATGGTCTGGCTGCAGCTCCACCTGGAATTGACTGAAGTATAGGTGTTTCTACTTCAAAATATTCTTTTTCATTAAAGAAATTTCGCATGGCATTGAACAATTTTGTTCGCTTCACAAAGATCTCCTTCACCTTGGGATTCACGGCAAGATCTGCATAACGCTGGCGATATCGCTGTTCAGGATCATTAAATCCGTCATGGGTATTGCCTTCTTTATCAGTTTTTGGTAACGGAAGCGGTCTTAATGCTTTACTTAAAAGATGAAAATCTTTTACCATCACCGTCATTTCGCCAACCTGCGTTTTGAAAAGTTCACCTTCAATTCCTATAAAATCACCTATATCCAGCAACTTTTTGTAGAAATCATTGTATTTGGATTTATCCTCCCCGGTACAAATTTCATCCCTGTTAAAATACACCTGAATCTTACCTTTAGAATCCTGAAGTTCAGCAAAAGATGCTTTTCCCTGGATTCTTCTGGACATTAATCTTCCGGCGATAATTACCTTTTTTCCTTCTTCAAAATTCTTTTTTATATCTACGGTTGTATGATCAACCGGGAAAAGATCGGCAGGATATGGATTAATTCCGGCTTTTCTAATAGCCGTTAATTTCTCTCGTCTAATTTGTTCCTGTTCTGATAACTGCTGCATATGATAATTTTAAAGCATTCAACAAAATGCGGTGCAAATATAGTGACTATCAGGATGCCGCACAATGCAATTAAAAGCCGAAATAATAATTCTATCTTTGCATCAAAATTGGTTTTTTGATGAGTGTTTGGAGAGTTGTTCTATCGGTGCTTTTTCCGCCGCTGGCCGTATACGATAAAGGCTGCGGCTCTATTCTTATCGTTTTGATCTTAACTCTTTTGGGATGGATTCCTGGAGTTATAGCGGCTTTAATCATTCTGAACAATCCTAAATCATAGCAGATGAACAGAAAAGTTGAAATACACTGTTTAGGAATTAAGGATTATAAAGAAACCTGGGATTACCAGGAAGAATTATTTAAAAGTACACTCGATCTAAAGATCAAAAATAGGCGTAAAGAGCAAAACGTTCCCACAAAGAATTATTTATTGTTCGTGGAGCATCCTCATGTGTATACCTTGGGTAAAAGTGGAGATTTTTCAAATTTATTGGTTTCTGAAGAAGAATTAAAAGCAAAAAATGCAACTTTCTATAAAATAAATAGAGGGGGAGATATCACGTATCATGGACCAGGGCAAATAGTAGGTTATCCAATTCTGGACCTCGACAATTTCTTTACCGATATTCATAAGTATTTACGTTTGCTTGAGGAAATGGTGATCCTTACCCTGGCTGAATACGGTTTAAAATCTGAACGTAGTCCTGGTGAAACAGGAGTCTGGCTGGATGTAGGCACTCCTTTTGCCCGTAAGATCTGTGCTATGGGGGTAAGAGCGAGTAGATGGGTCACCATGCACGGTTTTGCATTAAATGTAAATGCAGACCTTGGTTATTTCGACAATATCATTCCCTGCGGAATTAAAGGAAAAGCAGTTACTTCTTTGAATGTCGAATTGGGGAAAAAAGAAATTGATCAGGAAGAAGTTCAGCAAAAATTGCTTAAGCATTTTGGCAAATTGTTCGATGCGGAAGTAGAAGAATGTTTAATAATTCCCAGTTTTAGAGCGTAATAGTCTTTTTTTGATAAAAATCCATTCCTTTTCCTGACAAAGTAGTTTTTCGAGGACTTATGATATTTTTTTTGATCATAATACTATTTATGTTCAAATTTTTTTTAGATTTTTACATCTTAACGAAAATTTTGGAATATGAAGAAAAAATTACTATTTGTAATCACTTTGTTTCTTTCATTAGTCAGTTTTAGCGGTTTTGCTCAAAACAAAACCGTAACTGGAACGGTGAACGATGAACAAGCCATACCCTTACCAGGGGTGAATGTTATTGTTGCCAATACTTCACGGGGTACGCAAACAGATTTTGATGGAAATTATTCGATTGATGTTGCCGAGGGTGAGGTACTAACATTTACCTATGTTGGCTATACTACTGAAACAGTAACAGTGGGAGCAGAGGACGTTATTAATATCACTTTGCAGGAAGATGCTGCTCAACTTGATGAAGTAGTAGTGGTAGGTTATGGAACACAAAGCAAGCGTACCTTAACAGATAATGTTGCTAAACTAACTTCGGAAGATATAGAGGAAGTGCCCGTACCAAGTATTCAAAGTACGATCGCAGGTAAGGCTGCCGGGGTGCAAATTTCTCCTACCAACGGTAAGGTTGAAGGTGGTGTAAATATTCGAATTCGTGGTATAGCAAGTATTGGTGCAGGCTCTGAACCTCTATATGTTTTAGATGGCGTACCGCTTATCAATAACAATGAATCAAATAATGGTTCTCCAACAAATCCATTATTAACTTTAAGTGCCAATGAAATTGCTTCTATTGATATTCTAAAGGATGCCTCCGCAGCAGCGGTTTATGGTTCCAGGGGTGCAAACGGAGTTGTGATTATCACTACTAAAAGTGGTGCCAATAGGCCAGCAACTTTTTCCTTAAATTATTCTTATGGAGTAAGTGAACCTACAAATTTAAGGGAATGGCTTAATGCAGATGAATATATTGAGCTATTTACAGAAGCTGCTATTAATACCTTTGGAGAGGAAGAAGGAGTTCCCTATATAGAAGGCATTTTCGATTTTCTTTCTAATGATACAGATTGGAGGGATAGAGAAGTAGATACAGATTGGCAGGATCTTGCACTGGGTAGTGGCCATGTACAGGACGCAACCTTATCCATGTCTGGCGGAAATGAAAAAACAACTTATTTTTTCTCCGGAGCTTATAATGATACTGAAGGTATCGTACGCGGCAATGAGTTGGAAAGAATCAATGGGAGGGTGAATGTAACTCATAACTTCAATGAAAAATTTCGAGCAGGGATGAATTTAAGTTTCTCTCGTACAGATATTGACAGGATTGCTAACGATAATGCTTTTGTGACTCCTTTACAGGCAATTGCACAGCCGGCTATCTCACCAGCTTATCTTGAAAATGGAGATCCTAACCCAAACACATTATATCCAAATTTTTTACTTCAGGATAAGCATGCTTTTTATAACACCGTTATAAGACGTGTTTTAGGACGTGCTTTTGGGGAGTATCAGATTTTGGATTTTCTAAAATTTAATTCTGATTTTGGTTATGATCTTTATTATCAGAATGAGGATAGTTATACGGGAAGGCTTGCTCCTTTCCAATCTACCAATGGAGAAGCTTATGCTTCCAGTGTAAATACAGAATCTTACGTAACCAGTAATTATTTCACCTTCTCTAAGAATTTCAATGAAATACATGATCTTGAAATGGTTGCAGGGATGGAGTACAATGAGTTCAATCGTAGATTTCAGGATGTATCGGGAATCCAATTCCCAACTGATGATTTTCAAACTATAGATAGTGCAGCAGAAATTACCGGTGGTTCAGGGTCTGAATCAGCAAATAGCTTCTTATCTTATTTTGCCAGGGTGACATATAACCTATATGACAAATATTTATTCAAGGCAAGTATTCGTAGGGATGGTTCTTCCAGATTTGGTGAAGATGTTCGCTACGGTACCTTTCCAGCTATTTCTGCAGGATGGATTTTAAGTGAGGAAGAATTTTTAAGCAATTCTGAGGTTATTTCATTCTTAAAATTACGTGCCAGTTACGGGGAGGCCGGAAATGCCAATATCGGAGATTTTGCCGCCCTTGGTTTATTTGGAGGAATATCTTATAACCAAAGGCCGGGAATTGCACCAATACAAGCAGCTAACCCCCTATTAACCTGGGAAAGTGTTAAGCAAACTGATATAGGTTTAGAATATGGATTTTTAGATAACCGGATTTCGGGAGAGATAGATTATTATATTAAAGAATCTGATGGACTTATTTTTCAGCAACCCTTACCCGGAACTTCCGGACAACCAAGTATTACCCGAAATATAGGAGTGCTGGAAAATAAAGGAATTGAATTTGTTGTGAATACAAAAAATATTCAAACAGATCATTTTACCTGGAATACCAATTTCAATATTTCAAAGAATGATAACGAGGTAAAAGAACTTCCTAATGGTGAGGATGTGATAAACGGACAAACTATCTTAAGGGAGGGTGAACCTCTTTCAGCATTTTACCTTAGAGAATATGCTGGTGTTGATCCTGAAAACGGTGACGCATTATATTTTGTAAATGCTGAAGACGGAGATCCTAATGAGACAACTAATGATCCTAATGCAGCCAATAGGGTGATCCTGGGACAGCCTTATGCTGAGTGGATCGCTGGTTTAACAAACACTGTGTACTATAAAGGAATAGATCTTGGTTTTACTTTTGTAGGAGAATGGGGTGCAAGCATCTATAATGGCGGAGGTATTTACCAAAGTGCAAATGCCGATTTTTTTGACAACCAAAGTGCAGATCAATTAGATAGATGGCAGGAACCGGGCGATATTACAAATGTACCCCAGGCCAGATTATTTGGAGGGAATGGGACAGCCACTTCTTCCAGGTATTTGCAGGAATCAGACTTTATAAGACTAAGGAACTTAACCTTAGGATATACCTTACCGGAAGATTTTACAGATCAAATAGGTCTGGAGAAATTTCGCGTATATTTTACAGGGATCAACCTTTTGACGATTACAGATTATGATGGCTATGATCCTGAATCAACCAGTGACGCAGGTCAGGGAGTGGGAGTTACTTTTTATTCAGCTCCTGCTGTTAGAACAATGTCATTAGGTTTTAATATAAATTTCTAAATAAAAGCTATGAAAAAAATATTTAATTCAATCTTCGGATTATTCATCATCCTGGCTTTTTCGGGATGTGATGATAAGTTGGATATCGAGCCAAGACAATCTATTTCTGTTAGTACGGCTATATCTACTGGTGAAAATGTGAAAAATATCCTTATTGGAGTGTATAATGAAACTGGGCAAAGTGCTTCTTATGGAGGTTATTTTCAATTGCTTTCAGATTTGTATGGTTTTACTACTGAAGCGACCTGGGGAGGAACCTTTCAGGCACCCCGTCAGGTTTTCAATAAGGAGATTTTTATTGATAATGGTTTTGTAAGGGATTTGTGGCTAAATGCCTATGAGGCCATCAATCAGGCTAATCTAGTTTTGGATTATTCAGATTTGGTGGAAGAAGAGGATCGTGATCGAGTTATGGGAGAAGCTTATTTTTTAAGGGCTTTAAATTATTTCGACTTAAACAGATTGTACTCTAATGGAGATATGGGAGTACCTCTAACTTTAACGGGAATAATTGATTACTCTCAGAATTTGGAGATTCCAAGAGCCAGTACTTCTGAAGTTTATAACCAGGTAATTTCAGACCTGGAAATGGCCTATGAGCTTTTACCAGAAGACAATGGTTTCTTTGCTGATAAATATGCTGCCCAGGGACTTTTAGCCAGGGTACATTTACAGCTTGGAAACTATGCCCAGGCCAGGGATGCAGCAGATGATGTTATACAAAATAGTGGTCATTCTCTAACTGCTTCTTATGAAGCAGCCTTTAATAATGATGTAAACTCGAGTGAAGATGTTTTTGCTTTCCAGGTAACCACGCAGGATGGGTCTAATGTTTTAGTAACCCATTACGCAGACCAGAGCGTTGGAGGTAGAGGTGGAGATGTAACCGTTAACCCTTCTTATTTAGCGAGATTTGGAGAGGATGATGCCAGAGGATCTTTCTTTTATACAAGTGCACAAAATGAGGGTACCTTGACAGGGAAATATACCAATCAATTTGGCAATATATCATTAATTAGACTTGCGGAAATGTATCTCATTAGAGCCGAAGCTAATTTACGAGAAGGTACTACAGTAGGAGCAACACCACTGGAAGATATTAATAAGATTAGAAACCGGGCAGGCGCAGAAGCTTTATCAAGTGTTTCTATAGAAGATGTTCTTAATGAAAGAGATTTGGAATTGATGTTTGAAGGTTTTCTAATATTCGATTATAAAAGAACAGGAAGAAATGTTGGTGATTTACCAGCTAATTCTAATAAATTATCGTTTCCAATCCCACAAAGGGAATTAGATGCTAATAGTTTACTGGAGCAAAATCCGGGTTATGAAACTACATAGATAAAACGGGAAACCATTAAAAAAGGCTGTCTTGAAAGACAGCCTTTTTTAATTCCGGGGAGCAACTGGGCGATGTTCTGGCTTATTAGTAAATTAAATAAGAGAGGCTGTTCTCGCAAACGTTCCGTGTCCTTAACCCCAAGAAATTTTTTAAAACTTATATAATAAGATCTCATTTTCTTCACCCTTCACCAGCAATTCCATCCTTGAATCCAGATCGGCATTGGCAATATCTACCTGGGAGGTGCCAAACACAGGAAATCCAGTTAATAATTGAGCATTTTGATTAAAAACGAAAACTTTCTGGGCCTGCAAATCGGTGATACTAATAAAGGATCTTTTACCTAATTTGAATAATTGAGGATCTGTATACAGGCCAAAATCGAGGGTGATTTTTTTGCCATTTATAGACAGTTCATTTTCATTTAAATAAATCAGAAGATCATCATTGGCTACTATTCGGTGGTTGTCAGCCAATCCTAAATCTTTCCGGGAAACTGCACCGCTTTGTGTTACTGAAATTAGATTGGAATCGGATTCAGAAGAAATAAATTTCCCGTCATTGCCATACCATTCATTTTCAGAATAATTAAACTCTTCATTCACCGGAACTCTAATGCTTCCCTGTCTGCTAAGAATGTTTAATCTTCCAGATTTTTCAGCAACCAAGATATAATCCTTGGTGCCAAGCCTGATATGTTTTGGGGCTTTTACAACTTCAGTTTTTGCATTTTCAAAATCAAAACCTTTTATGCTTTTTCCTTTTGGGCCCAACATATAAACTCTTTTGCCCTGGGTTAATACAAATCTATAGGTTCTGTTATTATCATAATCAAAAACGGAAAGAGGCTGAGTTAGTGCGTCATTGAACTTGATGGGGAAAGATTTTACATTGTTGCCATTCCGGTCTAGAACTTCTAAATGGTAACCTGTAGAAAAAGCCAGTTGTTTATTTCCATTTTTATAAAGGTCTATTTGAAATAGGGGGCTGGTGATCTGGCTATCCATTTTTTTCTTCCAGAAAACAGTCCCTTTATTAGAAATAAGATATACTACATTATCTTGATCCTGAACAACAATATCCATCTGGTCTGTCTCGTGGTTCTTGAAGAAATACGGTTTTGTGGCTATTGGAGCGTTAATTTTAAAGGAAGCTACTTGTTCTGCACCCTCTCCATTGATCTTTTGATCTTCTGAATTAGAAAAAACTCCGTGAAGATGGGCAAAATTGTCCTCATTGATAATCTGGAATGCAGCCAGGCTGTTCTTTTTAAAGTTGAGCCTGGATTCTGATGATTTTTTAAAAGCTTCGTGAAATTCGGGAAATCTTGCAACAAAAAGAATGGAAGATTCAGAAGAGAGCGAAGCCATCATTTCAGTATAATAACTTTTAGAGGCAATGGTGTTGGAATTTTGGAAATCTGCAATAGCTTTTTTTATTGTCTCAAGCTCTTCTGAAAAAATTATAAAATGATCCACAATTCCGTAGAAACGATTTTCATCGATGAGCATGAATTGCGCAACCGAATTTTTAAAAATTCCTGGATTGTTCATTTCAAAAAGGGAAATTCCTCTATAGGTTTCTATTTCTTTTCCCACTCCGGCAAGATCTTCTTTGTCTGTTTCAATCTCTCTTGCATTTAGGACAAAAAGATTGGAATCTTCCAGTTGTATGCTTGCAATTTCTCGAACATTTTTTAAAACTTTAGGTAATTCAATGGGTAAGGAATCATTTGAAACTTTCTTTAAATTCTTCTGAAGATTTTCCAAAGAAGAAAAACTGAAAGAATAAAAGCTAAGGAAATCTTCAGGACATATTTTGCCAATTTCAATTTGCTGTGGATCCACTTCAAAAAGAATATCCAAAAAACTGTCATTTTCGCCGTTTAGGCTTATTCCATTGACTTTAATTTCTGAAGCCTTAATATCCAGGTCTAAAAGTAACCATTCCGAAAAATTACGAAAGCCTGGGAAATTCAAGTTTTCAAAGAGCTTGGAGATTTCATTAAGGCCGGTATTTTTTATAAATACGGAGGTTTTATTAGGATCGGCCGCATTATATATATTTTTAAAACTCTCAGATTTTAATAGGTTTTGTCCTTTTGCAATTTCAAAAATTTTGTTTTTGGAATTGCTCAGGATGCTTGTGCTATCGATTTCAAAAAGAAAAAACTGATTCTTCTCCAGCATGATCTTTTTAAATTTTGTATCATCTTCAGTAATCGTTTCCATAGCTTTATTCTGAATAGAATCTAAGACCAATAGATTGGGATTTCTTTTAGTGATTATGGTGTAAATAGGCGTTTCTGAAGAAAGTTCGGAAAAGTTAATTCCTGTCTTTGAAATGAATTTTAAGTTTCTGGTAAAGTTTAATTGTCTTGTTAATCTTTGTTTTAAGCCGAATTCACTTTGTGAAATGAAATTATTGTTATTGAGGCTTTTGGAAAAATTTTGAAAGTCATTTAATATCAGAATCAATTCGGCGTCTCCGGGTATATAATCAATAGGGTTAAAATCTGGCGTATGCTCCTGCGAACAGCCAAGTACAGAGATTACTGCTATAAAGAAGATAAATCTTTTCATAGATTGAAGATAGATTTGGGCAAAAATAGTAACTTAAAAATCAATCTTCAATTGGTCTGGAAGTAGTTTGAAGCTTTTTCTGTGATATTTGGTAATTCCGTGCTTTTCGATCGCTGCCCGGTGTTCTTTGGTAGGATAGCCTTTATTCTTTTTCCAGTTGTAGGCAGGAAATTCTTCATGTATTGCTTCCATATATTCATCACGGCTGGTTTTAGCTAATATGGAGGCTGCCGCGATATTCATATATTTTCCATCTCCTTTAATAATGCAATCATGGCTGATTTTTTTATAAGCTTTAAACTTATTCCCATCTACAATTATATGTTCCGGATCAATTTTTAACATTGTAAGGGCTCTATGCATCGCCAGAATGGAAGCGTTCAAAATATTTATTTTATCAATTTCTTCCATAGAAACATGTGCGATTGCAAAGGAAAGTGCTTCTGCCTGAATATGTGATTTTAAAAACTCCCTGTTCTTTAAACTTGTTAGTTTAGAGTCATTTAAGAGGCTGCTGTGAAACTGCTTTGGAAGGATGACTGCAGCAGCAGTCACGGGTCCGGCAAGACAACCCCTTCCTGCTTCATCTGTTCCTGCTACTTTTACCTGGACATTATAAAATTTAAGCATTCGTCAGTTTAATATGATTTTGCTGATATATAATTAAAAGCTTTCTACGAATATATCGAATAGAATCTTAGAACTGTTAAAGCATTGATAAGTTAAAATGTATTTTTTTTTGGTTTATTAAGAATTTATAATGATTTTTGGCGCAGGCTAATTCAAATTTAACGAAATAATGAAAAAAAGATTACATGGATTTCTAACGCTTTTGTTAGTGTTAATGGTGCAGATTTCTTTTGCCCAACTTGAAGAGACCGTTACCGGTACAGTTGTGGACGAAGATGGTTTACCCCTTCCGGGCGTAAACGTTATTGAAAAAGGAACCGGAAACGGTGTCCAAACTAATTTTGATGGCGAGTACTCTATTGAAGTAGGGGAAGGTGAAACTATTGTGTTTAGTTACGTAGGTTTTGCCACTCAGGAGGTGGTTTTAGGTGCCTCTAATGTGATTAACGTCACCATGAGGGTAGATGCAGCCGCCCTGGATGAAGTGGTGGTTGTAGGTTTTGGGGAGCAAACTCGAAAATCGCTTACCACTTCGGTGGCAAAAGTTGATGGCGAGGAAATTAAGAGTATCGCTACCCCAACTATTTCTGGTGCTTTGCAGGGTGCTGCAAATGGTATGCAGGTTAGCCAGAACTCGGGAGCTCCGGGAACTGCTTTCTCTGTAAGGGTGCGTGGTGCCAGTTCTATAAACGGCTCCAATGAACCGCTTTATGTAATAGATGGGGTGCCAATCCTTTCTGGTTCTGTAGGATCCAATGGAACATTTGGAGGACAGGATAATGACGTATTGGCGAATATCAACTTTTCTGATATTGAGTCTATTCAGGTGTTAAAGGATGCTTCTTCTGCCGCTATATATGGTGCACGTGGTGCCAATGGTGTGGTTTTGATCACCACCAAACGTGGTAGTGCAGGACAATTAAATGTAGAAGTGAATTCTTATGCTGGTTTCCAGGAAGAAATTAATCGTTTTGAGCTTTTTACTCCCGGTCAGTATTATGAATTTAATGACAGGGCTTTTGAGACCGCATTTGGTGCTCCGGGACTTTTTAGTACTGGTGCCGTAAATATCGGTCAGGGAAATGTTTTAGAGCGAGAAGGATTTGATTCCCTTGAAGACCTATATGCTGCAGATTTTGGTGATGACTATATTGATGCAATCTATAGAGATTCTCCAGCGGTTATCAGGCAGACAGATATTACAATAAGTGGAGGTTCTGAAAAAGCAAGATTCTATTCTAACTTCTCTGATTTCAATCAGGAAGGTGTTATACGAGGTCAGGGGTTTGATAGAAGATCTTTATCTTTTAATGCAAACTTCACCGCCAGTGAAAAACTGGATCTGGAGGCTGCTATTACTATAACGCAATCCAATAACAGTAGGATTAACTCAGATAACAATATCTACGGAGCACTTACTACTGCTGTATTAGAGAGACCAGGTGAAGATTTATTCAATCCTGATGGAACTTATAATACCTCGTCTTTTATTTTCTCTAACCCTTTACAAAATGCGGTTGTGGATAATTCAGATGCAAGAACTCTAAGGGTATTTTCAAATCTTGGACTTCGATATAAGTTCTCTGATAATCTGAATGTATATTCAAAGGCTTCTTTGGAAAGACTTGACTTTAGAGAATTGATATTTAGTCCTGCCACTACAAGAAGGGGAGCCGGTAATAACGGTCAGTCTTTTAAGGGTATAAACCTAATTAATCGTTGGAATGTTACTAATACGATCAACTATAAAAATAATCTTGGTGATAACTGGGATCTAAGTGCTTTGGCAGGTTTCTCTTTTGAGGGAACAAATAACGAAGAGATTTCTGTATTTACTACGCAGATTCCTGCTGGTTTTGTTGTTCCAAGTGCTGGTGCGGTGCCGAATGAAGCTGAGAACTTTATTACCGAGAACAAGATCTTTTCATATTTTACCAGATTAGGTTTATCTTTTAAGGATAAATTATTCCTTGAAGGTACTGTGCGTGCGGATGCCTCTTCAGTATTTGGTGAAGGAAATCAGATAGGATATTTCCCTGCGGTATCTGCCGCATATATTATTACTGATGAAGATTGGTTTAGAAATAACGTGTTTACCAATATGAAGTTAAGGGCTTCGTACGGGGAAACAGGAAACCAGTCGGGTATCGGTAATTTTGGTTCCAGAGGTCTGGCTGAGGTTAGACCCTACGTTGGAAATCCAGGTGTGGGTGTAAGGCAATTGGCTGCGCCAGATCTTTCTTGGGAAACTACCAAGCAGCTTGATTTAGGTGTGGATTTCACTCTATTCAATCGTGTTGATTTCACCTATGATTATTATATTAAAGAATCTGAAGAATTACTGCTAAGTCGCCCATTGAGAAACTCATCAGGTTTTACTTCGGTAGCAGCCAATGTGGGTAGTATGGAAAACCGCGGGCATGAAATCGCTATTAATGCGAGAATCTTCCAGGGTGATGGTTTTAACTGGACTTCTCAGTTCCAGGCGGCTTACAATGAGAACGAAGTAACTGGACTGGAAAGGGATACAGCTGGAGAATTTATTCCAATTGACGCTGGTTTTGCCAGTAGAATTGCGGTTGGACAGCCTTTAGGTGCTTTCTTCGGATTGCAGGCAGATGGTATCTACCGTGAAGGGGATGATATTCCTGAATCCCTTGCTAATAGAGGTATAGGTGCCGGAGATGTGCGATATGTAGACATTAACGGAGATGGTAACATTAACGCGAATGACAGGACTTTTATAGGAAATCCGTTACCTAAATGGACAGGAAACTTCCGTAATACCTTTAGGTTCTTGAATTTCGATTTATCTGCAAACCTTCAGTTTGAATACGATAAGGATATTTTTAACAATACCCTTGCATTTGCTGGTTCTACAGGTTCTTTCCTGTTTAATAAACTTTCTTCTCAACTGGATTATTATACTCCTGAGAATACAGATGCTTCTTTACCGGCTCCGAGATTTGGTGGACGTCAGTCTTACAACAACCAGGATTCCAGCCGTTTAATCGAAGATGCTTCTTATTTAAGGCTTAAGGAAGTTGTTCTTGGTTATACCATCAATAAGAAAATGTTTGGAAATGAGGATATATCTTTAAGGATATTTGTAGGAGGTGACAATCTATGGACAGAGACAGACTATTCAGGTCTTGACCCGGAAGTAAACACCTTCGGTAATACGAATGTTTCAAGAGGAACAGATTTCTTTACCCAAGGTTTGAACAAAGTTTATAAATTAGGTTTTAACCTTAAATTTTAATAAAATAAGTTAATAAGATGAAAAACATAAAAAAAATATTTTTTGTTCTCTTCGCATCTCTGTTATTGAGTTCTTGTGCTGAGGAGTTCATAGATACGGAGCCTACTAGATTTAAAGATGCTGCACAGATCATAACAGATATAGCCTCCGCTGAAAGTGCCGTAAATGGGTTATATGACAGGTTTCAGCAAGTGTATATTTCGGGTGGATATAATGCTTTTATGCCCGGCTTGTATGCTGATGAACTAAGACATTCAGGTTCTTTCCCGTCTTTTGCGGAATTTGGAGCTAACGATGTTTCTTTAAATAACGCGAATAATACATCTTTTTGGACAGATCATTATGAAACGATAAATGCTGCGAATATAATTATAGATAAACTTGAGGAGATAGAAATTGATGCAGAATCTGCTGCACGTTTTGATGCTCAGGCAAAAGCAGTGAGAGCTTACCTTTATTACAACCTTGTTAAGTTGTATGGAGGAGTGCCACTTTCTTTAGATGGAAATACGAGTGCAACCCAAATAGACTCTAATCCACTTCCAAGATCATCTGCTTCTGAGGTTTATTCTCAGATCATGATGGATCTGGAAGATGCACTAGCCGGAATCTCTGGTGGAAGTATTTACTTTTTCAATGAGAATTCTGTGAGAGTTTTGAAGGCTACTGTAGAGATGGAAATGGAAATGTATTCTCAGGCAGAGGAAACAATAGAACCGGTAATAGGTGCTTATTCCCTTGCAAGTAGTTATGATGACTTGTTTACTGGAACAGCCAATGGGCAGGAAGCTATTCTTGCTATTGAATTCTCTGATTTTGATGGTAGTAGCTATGCGTTTTTCTATCTTCAAGCAGGTGGGCGTTATGAGGTAGCTCCAAGAGGTACATTATTAGCTGCTTTCGAAGAGGGAGACCTTAGAACAAACCAGATTTTGAACTTCGGAGTTGAAGATGCAGCTCCACAAATTTTTAAGTTTAAGGATCCGGGAAGTGGTAGTGATGATGCTTATATTTATAGATATTCTCATGCTTTATTGATATATGCTGAATTGCTAGCGAGACGTGACGATCCTTCTGCATCTACATTCTTAAATATGGTGAGAGAACGTGCAGGATTAGAGCCAAAAGAAATAAATTCTTCTAATGTTGAGGAAGTGATCGCTCAGGAAAGATTTGTAGAATTCTACGGAGAAAATACAGATCGTTTGTTTACGATAAAGCGATTAGGATTGGCAGATGATGTGATTTCATCTAAACCAAATAGTGTGTTTATTCCGGAAAGGGATAACCTATGGCCAATACCACAGCAGGAAATTGAAAGGAATTCTGCTATTTCAACTGCAGATCAAAATCCTGGTTACTAATCAGAGTTTTTGAATAATTAATAAGAAGCTGTCTCATTTATTTGGGACAGCTTTTTTTAATTATAATACCTTGAATTAAGTGCAATCTTAAAAATGTTTTACTAAGTCTATATTACTGATAATCTGGCGGAATAGTTGTAAATTTAAGTTTTGCCACCAGCATTAGAACTGGCTTTTCCTTCCCTCTATTGGAGAATTGATTCCCCGGAACCATCCGGTTATACTTGCCAAAGCGGTAATTGAACATTTGGATATCCTGCTGCTTATAATAATCTTTAGTAAGAGGATCTGCCCAGTCACCACCCGTGGAGGATGTTGAAATCAGGGTGTGTGCTTTTATGTATAATGCCTATTTATCCCCGTAGGATAGAAAAGAAACGAGACTCTATTAATAAGATGATATTCAAAATCTGAAATGAATTTTCCTTAGTTTTTAATACAGTTATTGATCTTATTAAGTATAAAATTTAATTATCTCCGGTAAGCATTTTTCGAATAAAGAGCTCATTTGCAAAAGATAGCATATATAGATTGTTAAAGTTTTGATAAGTAAAAACGTATTTTTTTTTGGTTTATTAAGAATTTATTAGGATTTTTGGCGCAGGCTAATTCAAATTTAACGAAATAATGAAAAAAAGATTACATGGATTGCTAACGCTTTTATTGGTGTTAGTCGTGCAAATTGGTTTTGCACAAGAAAAAACCGTTTCAGGGACGGTTCTTGACGAAGATGGTTTACCATTGCCAGGCGTAAATGTCATCGAGCAGGGAACTTCTAACGGTACACAAACAAATTTCGACGGGATGTACAACATTTCAGTTGAAGAAGGCGATGTTTTAGTTTTTAGCTACGTAGGCTTTAAATCTATTAATGTGCCTGTAACTTCTTCTGATACTTATGATGTTACGTTGGCTGCTGATGCTGCTGCGCTTGATGAAGTGGTGATAGTTGGATATGGTACCGCAACAAAGCAGTCTTTTGCTGGTACTGCAACAACAATTGAGGCTGAAAAGCTGGACGTAAAGTCTTACTCAAACATTAGTCAATCACTAGCAGGAGAGGTTGCGGGTGTGAATGTTATCAATACTTCTGGTCAGCCTGGTACTACTTCCACTGTGCGAATTCGTGGTTTTGGTTCAGTAAACGGAAGTCGTTCACCTTTGTATGTGGTGGATGGTGTGCCAATTACGTCTACTGAAACTATTAACTCTATTAATCCTACAGATATAAAGTCCACTACAATTTTAAAGGATGCTACAGCGACAGCTATTTACGGTTCTAGAGGTGCTAATGGAGTTATTCTGATTACTACAAAAAGAGGTACTGCTGGAGAAGATTATATTGAAGTAGATGTTAAAACCGGTGTGAATGATCAAATTATACCACGTTACGATGTGGTGAGATCTCCTGAAGAATACATAGGATATGTATGGGAAGGAATTTACAACAGAGGTGTTATTACAGGTGCTGCTAATCCGGTAGAATATGCTAATGCAAGATTGTTTAGTGATAACTATGTGCCGGTAGGTTATAATTTATGGAATGTAGATTCAGCAAGTGAACTTATTAATCCAGAAACAAGAATGGTTCGTGAAGGGGTTACCAGAAGGTATACTCCAGAGACTTATGAAGATGCAGCTTTTGATTCTGCTTTCCGTACTGAAGCGAACGTTCGTTTTGGTGGTGGTAATGAGAAAAGTACATACTTTGCATCAGCAGGTTACTTAAACGATGACGGTTATGCGCTTAATACTGGTTACGACAGGTTTACTACCAGATTAAATGTAGCTTCAAATGTAAAAGAGTGGTTGGACCTAGGTGTTAATATTGGATATGCTTATTCAGAGAGTTTAAACAACGGTCAAACTGTTGGTTCGGAGAACGTATTTGAATTTGCTGATAAAACAGCTCCTATTTTTCCAGTTTTTCTACGTGATGATAATGGAGATTTAGTTCCTGACCCTATTTTTGGAGGGAATCAATTAGATTACGGTAGTTTTTCTGGATTTAGAACCCGCCCGCAGTCTGATGGTTTGAACCCAATTGGTTCAGCCTTATATGATTTCGTTGGAACCGATCGTCATGAGTTGAATGGTAACATTTCTCTTGATTTTAATATTACAGAACATCTGTCATTTGAAAATAAATTCGGTGCGCAATATGCGATGGATAGATTTACCAGTGCAGATAATGCATTTTATGGCGGTGGCCAGGGAGATGGTGGTACTTTGTTTAAAGCTGACACGGAAACTTATACTTTAAACGTACTTAATTTGCTGCGTTATAATAACCAGTTTGGTGATCATACGTTGGAAGTTCTAGCAGCCCATGAGACAAATAATTATGATTTGAGCTATAATACTGCTTTTAAAACCAAACAGGTTGCACAAAATCTTTATGAATTAAATAACTATGTAGTAGCTGCCAGTCCTGCAACAGGATTTAACGAAGGAAGATCTATTGAATCTTACTTTGGTCAGGTTAACTACGATTTTGTTGATAAATACTACTTTACTGGTTCTGTTCGTCGTGATGGATCATCTAGATTCGTAAACGACAAATGGGGAACATTTGGTTCAGTAGGTTTAGCCTGGGTTATTTCGGGAGAAGATTTCCTATATAATAATGATCTTTTTACTTTCTTAAAATTAAAAGCTTCTTACGGAATTACGGGTGATCAGGCAGGTGTAGGCTTTTATTCAGGATATGATACCTTTGATATCAACAACCTGAATGATGAAATTTCCCTATCTGCGAGAGGGAATGGGAATCCAGATCTTACCTGGGAAACTTCTAATATGTTCCAGGCAGGACTTGAATTTGGTCTGGGGAACTTCCTTGATGGATCTGTAGATTATTATAGAAAATTAACAGATAATCTTATCTTTGATAGACGTGTTGGACCTTCACAAGGAATTGCTGTTGTTACGGTAAATGATGGAGAGCTTCTGAATACAGGTATTGAGTTCAATCTTACAGGGCATTTGGTGAATACTGGAGATTTCACCTTAGATCTAAATGTGAATGGTGAAATTCTTGATAATGAGATTATCACTATGCCAATAGATCCTTCTACTGGTGAGAACAGGATATTAGATCCATCTGATGCTCCTTTCGCTTATTCTAAAGGTAGGTCTATTTATGACATCTATGTAAGAGAATATGCGGGAGTAGACCCTTCTAATGGAGCTCCACTATGGTATAGATATTTTGATGATGTAAATGGTAATAACATCTTTGATGGTGACGATACTACTATTACTTCATTAACTCCATATTTAGCTGATAATCCTGATGCAAATATTCAAAGGGATGTGACAGATACTTATGCTCAGGCAACTGAGAAGTATATTAATAAGACTGCTATTCCAGATGTAAGGGGAGGTATTAGATTACAGGGTACTTTTAAGAACTTTAATTTCTCAACTCAGTTCCTTTATAGCCTTGGAGGTCATGCAATAGATTTTCAATATGCTGAGCTAATGAGTGATAGATTTGGAGCGGTAGGAAACAACTTCCATAAAGATATAGCTAATAGATGGCAGTTCCCTGGTGATATGACAAGTGTTCCTGCATTAACAGACAATGCTTTTGTAAATGGAACTTCTACTTCAAGTAGATTTGTAACCAGTACAGATTACCTTACCTTGAACAATGCTGTGGTTGGATATACAATCCCGGAAGATCTTTTAGGTGCAACTGGCATAGATCTTGTAAATATATATTTTTCAGGGGATAATTTATGGGCAGAAACAGCTAGAGAAGGATTCTTACCTTATACTAGCCAATCAGGTAATTCTGGACGTAGACTTTATGCACCGCTTACAACAGTAACCATGGGTGTAAGAGTGAAATTTTAAAAAAAAATAACATGAAAAAATTAATTAAATTAACATTAGTCTCCTCAATTCTATTTTTAGGAGTTGGGTGTAGCGAGGAGTTCCTCGAAAAACAACCCTCAGAGTTTCTTACTCAGCAGCAGGTTACTGAGGCAGCAAGTAATAATGCAGATGTGTTAGCTGGAACTTTGGCTGGAATTTATTCCCTGCAATTTCAAAGTGGTACCGGTGGAACAACTAACCATGATGATTTTGGTCAAAAGGGATATGATATTTTCGGGGATATGCTCTCTGGGGATGTGGCTTTATCAGTAAGTTCATTCGGGTGGTATCGTGCTGATATCACTGAATTTCAGGCTCCGTTGGATTTTACTCGGACAAGGAATTATATGCCTTGGCGTTATTACTATAGAATTATCCGTTCTGCAAATGTGGTAATTGAAGCAGCCGGAGGTAATGATGCGGTACCGGAGCTTGAAGAGAATAGATTTATTCTTGGTCAGGCAAAAGCCATTAGGGCACATTCTTACTTCTATTTAGCGCAATACTATCAAAAATCTTTTGATCCATCGGAAGAAATTTTACCGATTTATGATTCACCAGATGATCAAAACGGGCCTAAAGTTGCAGCTTCTGAAATCTATGCTCTAATAGAAAGTGATTTGAATAGTGCTATTAGCTTGCTAGATGGTTTTACCAGAGCGGCTAAGAATGAGATAAACCAGGATGTTGCAAAAGGTATCCTTGCTTATGTTCATGCTGCTAAAGGTGAATGGCAAGAGGTTAAAGATTTAACTGACGAGGTTATTGAAACTGGTGCTTACCCAATTATGACTGCAGAAGAAGTGGCCAGGGTTGATAGAACTGATGATGATGTAGATAATCCAACAGGAGGTGGTTTTAATGATGTCTCTACTCCGGGATGGATGTGGGGTGTAGATCTTACCAGTGATAGTGGAGTAGGATTGGTTTCCTGGTGGGGACAAATGGACTATTTCTCTTTTAGCTATGCAGGGTATGGTGATTATAAAGCTATGGATGCTGGTCTTTATGCACAAATTTCAGATGATGACGTAAGAAGATTTCAATTTAATATGGATTCCAGCTCTTCCAACTATTTACAACCATGGGGTAAATTTTATGATCCTGCAAGAGTACCTAGAGGTGCTTCTCGGGTAATCACTCAGGATTTGGTGTACATGAGAATTGCTGAAATGTATCTGCTAAATGCGGAAGCAGCTGCAAATCTTGGAATGGACGCTGATGCTAGGATGTCTTTAAAAGCATTACTTGATTTAAGAGTTGATGATTCGTCTTATGTTGACGGTCTTTCTGGAGAAGATCTAATTGATGAAATTTATCTTCAAACAAGAATTGAACTTTGGGGCGAAGGTAAATCCTATCTTGCCTTGAAGAGAAATGAAGCTACAGTGGTAAGAGGAGCAAACCACCTATCATTTGTGGGTGAGCCGATTCCTTATGATGATGAAAGATTAACATTTGAGATTCCGGAAGCTGAGATACTTTATAACCCAGCAATTAGTACTCAAAATAACTAGGCGATTTATAACTTAAAAATTGAAAAAAATGGTAAAACAATATTTTAATATAATCGTAGCTATCTTCACCCTGGCTGTGGTGACTGGTTGTGACTTTGATGAGGAAACTTTTGAACCTAATTATGCTAGCTTACAATATGCCCCAAATGGTGCTAATGTAGGTGTGGAGCTAGGCGGATCTACTTCTTATGATGTGAATGTTTATACTGCTAACGTGGTAAATACAGATAGAACTCTTACTATAAATGTGGGTTCTTCCAGTACGCTTTCACCGAGTGCTTATACGGTACCAGCTACGGTTACCGTTCCGGCAGGAAGCAACGAAGCTACTTTTACAGTGGAAGTATCAGACATAGATCTTGGTTTAACGGGAAAAACTTTAATTTTAAGTTTGGAACAAGAAGCAGATATTTCTGTGGGTGATCCTTTGAGATTGAATGTGGCGACTGTATGCCCTGGTAAAGAATTCGTTATTGATTTTGTTTTGGACGCCTATCCTGGCGAAACCGGTTATACGCTGGTAAATGCGGCTGGTCAAACTGTGGTTAGTGTGGATGGAAATCCAGCACCATCTAGATCTTTATGTCTGCCTTCAGGTACTTATACGTTTACTCTTACAGATTCGTATGGAGATGGTATATTTGACGGAGGTGTTACATTGAGCTATGCAGGAAATGTATTGGCTACAATAGACGGAGATTTTGGTTCTGAAACTAGTGTTGAAATATCATTTTAATAAACACGTTTTATAAATTAAAAGGTGATTTGATTAATTTCAAATCACCTTTTTTTATTTTTACGCATATGAAAGCCTTATATATACTATTAGTTGTCTTCTTTTTAATCTCATGCAGTAATGATGAGGCTATGGATGATTTTACGGAGAAAGAAGTGATTGAGGAAATTGAAGATTCAACTTCAGTTGATCCAGAGAATGTTTTTGCGGGGGAAGTAACGTATTATGATGCCGTTAAATCTGAAGACGGTCTGGTTCTCGTTAATGATGCAGCTTCTAACCGAATTTACCTAATGGAGAAGGAAGAGTCAATAATTTTGAAAGAATGGAATTTGCCTTCTGGAATTGGTAATGATGGCGAATTATTAGCGAATGGAAATCTTTTAGTGGCATTAACAGATCCTGATCCTGTTTATAGCTTTGGTGGTTTTGGAGGAAGGGTAGCTATTATAACTCCTGAAGAAGAGATAATTTGGGATTATAAATATTCAGATTCTATTAATCTTGCACATCATGATATAGAAATGCTCCCGAATGGGAATATCTTGATTTTAGCCTGGGAAAAGAAAACCGGTTCAGAATTGGTTACTAAAGGATATGAGGGTCCTTACGAAAGTGTTTATTCCGAAAAGCTAGTTGAGATAAATCCTTCCGATAATCAAATTGTATGGGAGTGGCATGCCTGGGATCATTTAGTGCAAAATTCCAGTTCTGAAGCCGAAGATTTTGGTGAAATTTCTGAACATCCTGAACGTATTAATTTAAATTATATAGATCCTTTAAAAGACGGTAGCTATAATGGAGATATATTTCATGCAAATGGATTAGAATATGATGAGAGTAGGGATTTAATTTATCTTAGTGTTAATTACTATAGTGAAATATGGGTTATAGATCATAGTACCACTGCAGAAGAAGCTAAAACAACTAAAGGTGGATTTAGAGATCGTGGTGGCGATTTGGTGTACCGGTTTGGAAATCCTTCTACATATAATAATTTAAATGGGAAGAGAACTTTCTTTCATAACCATCACCCGAATTTGGTGCCTAATTCTAATACTATTTTGGTGTACTCAAATGGAATTCTTTCTGAAGATCCTCATTCTGTGGTGTTTGAATTAGAAATTCCTGAGATTTTCGAATTAAATGCTCAAAGAGATAATGAATTAAATGTGTTATGGAGTTTTTCTCATCCAGATTTGTATTCTCCTAAAGTTTCTGGCGCACAGCGATTAGCAAACGGTAATACTCTCATTACTGAAGGAACTTCCGGGTACTGGGAAGTTACTGATTCCGGAGAAATTGTTTGGAGATTTGAAAGCGAAGGTTTTTTCTGGCGAGGATATCATTATAATAGAATTTCACCCGAAATCTTAAATTTAAATTTATAAAAGATCTTCAAAAGAAAGAACTACTTTCTTTTGAAGCTAAAGCTAATTCAAAAAGAGTATTGAGTCTTTAAATAATATTTTCTTTTGCTAATTGTTATATTTTTGCACCTTAGCTATATTCTATGAAAGGATTTTTTCTTTGCTTTTTTTTATTATCCACTACTATTATTTTCTCTCAAACTAGACTAGGTGGCAGGCCAGGTGAGAATAATAGAGAAAAAGGTGAAAGTTCGAAATCCAAAGATAGCATGCCGCCTATCGAGGATTATAAAATTATTTCGGTTAAGAATGATACTACCTACCTCGATACGACCTTAACTATTTTAAAAGATTATAAGTTCAACTATTTACGTAAGGATAATTTTGAATTACTGCCTTTCTCTAATACTGGACAGCCGTATAACAATTTAAGCTTAAGAAAAGATTATAAGAAAACGTTTCCAGAATTAGGAGCCAGGGCAAAACACTTCAATTTTATGGAAGTGGAGGATATTAATTATTATCATGTCCCTACACCTTTAACCAACTTTTATTTTAAAACAGTTCCAGAACAGGGGCAGCAATTAGATGCACTTTTTACTGTAAATACTTCTGAAAATCTAAACTTATTTATTGCGTATAAAGGAACCAGGGCTTTGGGTAGATATCAGCATATACTTACCAGTGCCGGAAATTTGCGTATGGGCTTTAGTTATGATTCAGATAATGAAAAATACCATGCAAAAGCACATTTTGCCTCTCAGGATCTGCTGAACCAGGAAAATGGGGGACTTACACCACAGGCTATACAGCAGTATGTAGATAAAGAAGAGGAGTTTGATGATCGTTCAGTTCTTGAGGTCAATTTTGAAAATGCAGAAAATATCCTGTATGGAAAGCGTTTTTTTCTGGATCATAGATACATTCTGACGAAAGTAACCGATTCTACTAATATGCTCAGTTTAAATCATACTTTTAATTATAGTTATAAAAAGTATGTTTTCAACCAGTCTTCTGCCGTAAATGAAATTTATGGAGAATCTTTTGAGTCAAGAAATTTAAAAGATGAGACCAGGTTGAAAAAGTTTTTCAATGAAGTTTCTGTGAATTACTCCAATAATTTGTTAGGGGAGATTTCTTTTGCAGCAGGGCATACCAATTATGATTATGGCTATAATTCCGTATTTATAAAACCTGGTGATACTATTGGAAATCGAATAAATGGTGATTTGCTGCATATTGGTGGTTCTTATAAAAAGCGAATAGCTGGATTTGCTTTAGAAGCAGATGCGAGGCTGAATCTTGCCGATGAATTCTCTGGAAATTACCTCGCCGCCACGGCTTCTTATGTATTCAACAAAGATAATGAGATCCGTTTTGGTTTAAATCAGAATAGTACAGCGCCCAATTTTAATTTCTTACTATATCAAAGTGATTATATAAATTATAACTGGCAAAATAATTTTGATAATGAAATCTCTCAACGACTTTTTGCTGATTTTAAGTCAAAGAAACTTTTCAATGTTTTCGGGAGTCTTTCTCAGATAGAGAATTATACGTATTTCACCCTGGATGATATAGGGAACGTTAAACCTTTCCAGGCCGGGTCCCCGGTGCGTTATTTGAAATTGAGAGCAGAAAGAGAATTTGATTTTGGTCTGTTTGGATCTTATAATACAATAATGTATCAAAATGTGCTGGAAGGATTGGATGTGTTGAATTTACCGGAATTTGTTACGCGTAATTCCATTTATTATAAAGATTTTTGGTTTGACAAGGCATTATATCTCCAAACAGGATTCACTTTTAAATACTTCTCTAAATATGAGATGGATGCTTATAATCCGGTCTTAGCCGAATTTTATGTTCAGAATTCCCAGGAACTGGGAGGCTTTCCTGTAGTAGATTATTTTTTCAATGCGAAAGTAGATAAAGCCAGGATATTTTTCAAGCTTCAGAATTTGAATGATCTCATAGATCAAAATAATAATTTTAGTGCTCCGGGCTATCCATATACCGATTTTTTGATCAGATTTGGTCTTGTTTGGGATCTTTTCCTGTAATTTCTGAAAAAATTTATTACTGAATTCTCATATAATTATTGGTTGGTTGGGTTTTTCATTTATTTTCTACCGAAATATCTGATTATTCCTGTTCTTTTTGAGCTTGGAAATTAGATTCCCATAAAAATCAATAATATTTAAAATAGCTGTTGTGGAATTGAAATTCAGCTGTATATTTGCAGCCGCTTTGGGAGCAAGGCGAGAAGTTCACTGAAGGTACTGAGGGCAGATGATAGGAGCAAAAAGCTATCAAAAAATTAAATTAAAATTTCTTTAAATTTTATTTGGTTGGAGAGCGAAACCCGTTTTATATTTGCACCCGCTTTAAAAACGAAGCGATGTTCAT
>NZ_JAPYPC010000010.1 GCF_029937855.1 Christiangramia sp. | reverse complement strand
TTAGGACGCCAGGTTTTCATCCTGGTAACAGGGGTTCGATTCCCCTACGGACTACTTTTAAAAAACATTTAAATAACAATTGTAATGGCAAATCATAAGTCAGCGTTGAAGAGGATTCGTAGCAATGAGACAAAGCGTCTTAGAAATCGCTACCAGCATAAAACTACCAGAAACGCGATCAAGAAATTGCGTGAGGCCGATAAGAAAGAAGCTGAGGCGATGTTGCCTTCTGTTATTTCTATGGTAGATAAATTAGCTAAGAAAAATATTATTCACGATAATAAAGCTGCTAACTTAAAGTCAAATTTGACTAAGCACGTCGCAGCACTTTAATTTTAGCAGTGTTCAATTTATAAAAGAATGCTTTCCGATCTTCGGGAGGCATTTTTTTGTTGGGGTAAATTAGAGTCCTCTCTCTTTGAGTATGATCCTTCAATTCTAAGTGGAAAACGAATTCCTGCTTTCTTCAATAAATTCTTTGATTAGCCTCAATTTAATTTGAGAGTCTAAATATTTTCTTGATTACAGGGAAATGAGTTTCTTAAATAAGTTAAGATTGCCAACATTATCCAGTTTAGGATACTTTGTCTGATAAAAATTTTAAAGAACAAACCTGAATTCGGGATTTTCGATAGTTCAAAACATTTTATACTATCTGTACTCTGCTTTTACAAATTTTCGAATGCTGCCCTTCTTTAAAGTACACAGTTCTAAAAATTATTTTGTTTATCAGTTAGTTAAATCAAGTCTAACTTTTTCTTATATCCAAAAACCTAGCGGTCTAGTTTCTCAAACCAGACATGAGTGTTTTTCATATACAAGTGTATTCTCCCACTAGTTTAAACACAGGTAGATTAGAATATCATTATTAATTATAGATTGTAAATCAGTGTATTATGGCGTGTATTGAGTTAAAAATATAAGAACAATCCTCCTAATTTTATATTCTAATCTTAAAAAGAGTTTTTCTCTTTTTTAAAAATCTGGGGGGATGATTTTACTAATTTATTATATACTATGTGCCGTATTAATTATAGTCGCAAGTTTTCTATGGATAAGAATGTTGCATCTGAATAAAACATGCGAACAAATACTAAAGAAGGAAAAAAAGCGACTAATCATTTTAAAACGTATGAATAATGAGCAGAAAATGTGCTGAAATGATGAGTTACTACTTAATTCTAATTTTAGAAAACCGAAACTCCGGTTAAAGTGGTAAGTCTTTCTAAAGCTTTCATGCCTAATTCAGAATTTCCTTTTTCATTTAGAATTGGACTCCAAACGGCCACAGAGTAGTTATCGGGATGAATAGCTACGATCCCGCCACCAACACCACTTTTTCCCGGTAAACCTACCTGAAAGCTGAATTCGCCTGCTTCATCGTAAAAGCCACAGGTTTGCATTAAAGCGTTGATCCTCTTTACTGTTTTAGGTTTAAGGATTTTTTCTCCTGTTTCTAAAACTCTTCCTTTATTGGCAAATATCATAAATGCTTTTGAAAGTTGTGCGCAGGACATGGACAGAGAACATTGATGGAAATAAAAATCTACAATTGGTTCTACATCGCATTTAATATTCCCCAGTGCTTTTATATAATTTACCAGGGCAATATTTCGGTAGCCGGTAGATTTTTCAGACTGGGCTACGGTTTCATCATATTTAATGCTTGTATCCCCTGTAATTTTATGCACAAAATCCAATAATTCACGTTTTGGATCTTTAAGCTGATCAACCAAAATATCAGAAAGTACTAAAGCCCCGGCATTAATAAAGGGATTCCTTGGAACTCCATTTTCATATTCAAGCTGGGTAAGACTATTAAATGGATCTCCGGAAGGCTCTACATTTAGGCGATCCCATAGATCTTCCCCCATTAAACGCATGGCCATGGCAAGGGTAAATACTTTTGAAATACTTTGAATGGAAAAGCATTCATCACTATCACCGAAACTAAAATTTTCCTGATCGCCACAATACACGTGCATTCCAAATTTTTTGCGGTCTACCCGGGCTAATTCCGGAATGTAAGAGGCTACTTTTCCAGACACATCCCGGTAGCTCATTTCCTCATATATAGTATCAAGGATTTGCTGGTAATTCATCTTAATTTAAATCGGTTAAGTTGGTTCCTGTCTCTATTTCGAAAGGTAATTTATCCTTTTTAAAAAGCCTTGCCTGTAACGTTCCTTTTAACGTAACTTTATTATCCCTCAACTCTAACCAACTTCCCTCTCTAAGTCCCACAACCGGTTGGGAATTTAAGTGGTGAAATTCTTTGATTCTTGTTTCTCTCGTTTCCCCTTTATGTTCTGAATTGGGATCAGGATCTAAATAGTGCGGATTTATATTAAAAGGAACGAGTCCCAGAGTTTGAAAAGAAGGAGGATAGACGATAGGCATATCATTAGTAGTTTGCATACTTAATCCTCCAATATTGGTGCCGGCACTGGTTCCCATATAAGGTGTACCGTTTTTTACCACCGCTTTAATGGTATTCATCACCTTATTTCTGTACAATTCTGAAACCAGCAGGAAAGTATTTCCGCCGCCGGTAAAGATTCCCTGGGTGTTTTCAATTGCTTTTGCCGGATCTTCAAATTCATGGATACCTTTTACTTTTATTCCAGCTTTAGAAAAGGATTTAGCGGCTTTACTGGTATATTCTTCATGTGACATTCCGCCGGGCCGTGCATAGGGAATGAAAATTATTTCTTTTACATCCATATACAATTCTGGTAAATGCGGAACTAAATATTCGAGATAATCCTGATTATGTAATGTTGAGGTACTGGCAAGTATCGCGTTCATCATATTTTTTAGTGTAAATTTAGATAAATGCGTTTATTAACAAAAGTTTACCTCTCCTTAGAGGCTAAAACCTATTATTCGGCGTTTTAAAAAGATACGAGTGCTAACCAATTCGTCTTGATCCGAAAAATTAATTGTAGGCCCCTGGCTCTTTTTTTCCTGTTACTTTCCGCAGGTTCTCAAACATTCTCTCAGGAAATACAACTTCTGGAAGGGCAAATTCTGTCTGATAGTATTTCACCTTCAAATATCCATATTGTTAATTTGAATCTGGAACAGGGAACAACAAGTGATGCTTCCGGAAAATTCAAAATTTATGCAAGAGCCGGAGATACTATTTTCTTTTCTTCCGTTCAGTTTGAAAATAGGAATTGGATAGTAAGAGATTCAAATTTTGATAAACCCATAGAGGTTAAATTAATTGATAAGTTCAACGAATTGGAGGAAGTGCAACTGGATGATATTAAATTGTCTGGCGTTCTTTCTGAAGATATCACCAGAATGCCTAAATCAATTTATGAAAAACTGGGCATTCCTTTTCCTAAACCTAGAAGGAGTAGCCTGGAACTTGCCATACAATCTGCTACGGGAGAAGGGCCAATGATTTCAGTTATCAATCAATTAAATGGAACCACAGAGCGTTTAGAGAAAGCCGAAGAAAATAATAAGACTGCCATTCTGGTGAATAAAGGTTTGAACATTATAGGAAAAGCTTTCTTTGTGACTCAACTGGAGATCCCAGAAAAGGAGATTATTAATTTTTTATTTTACTGCACCGAAGATCCTCAATATAAAGAACTTGTAAATACCGAGCGTGTTTTAAAATTGATTGATTTTTATAAGATGAAGATAGATTCTTTTAAGAAATTGCGGGAACTGGATTAAAATCACTTTTTTTGTAAGATATGATAGAGGAAAAACCCAAGATTACATTTAAAACATGGAAAAAAATTTTCCATTCACCGGCCCTTCTGCTATTTATAATGCTTATGAGTTCCAGTTCTTATGCCCAGGAATCTCTAATCCTGAAAGGTCAAGTAGAGGCCAAAAGTCTGGATATTGAAAAGATTCATATCATCAACCTCAATCAGGAAAAAGGAAGCGTGACCAATGAAGATGGTTATTTTCAAATTATCGCCAAAGAAAATGATAGTCTGTACGTGTCTTCCGTTCAGTTTGAGAATAAATTCTTAGTAGTGACTAAAGAAATGATGAAAAGCGGTAGCCTGAAGATACTGTTGAAAGATAAAATGAATGAACTTGCTGAAGTAAGGATAGATGATATAAAACTATCTGGATACCTGGTAAATGACCTGAAAAAGATTTCCATAACCGAAGTAGAAACCAAAAACAGGCTTCAAAATAACCTGAATGAATTTATAGAAAAAGATAAAAAGTTAAATCCTTACACAAAACCTAATCCTGTTGGAGGGATTAGGGTAGATAAAATAGCCGGTGCGGTGATAGATAAACTGTCCGGGAATTCTGAAAAATCGAGAAGTTATACCGCCAAAGAACTGGTTAATAAAAGTATTGCGATTGTTGGTCAGGAGTTCTTTAGAGAGGATCTTGAACTAAATGATAATGAGGTCTGTAATTTTTTATATTTCTGTACGGAAGATCCGAGATTTAAACATCTGGTTATAAATAATAACGCATTTGTGTTGATTGAATATTTTCAAACGCAAATTGGTGATTTTAAAGAGAGAAGGGGTGCTGCCCTAAATACTACCAGAGAAATTCCAGGCTAGAAATTTAAACTATTGGCCTTTTCTTTTGTCTTATAACCGATAATACTAAACAGTCAGTTTGGTTTGATATTTGCTCAAAAATCTTAAAAATGTATATGAAAAAAGTTTTCCTTCTTTTCTTTGGACTGGTTTTTTTATCGTCTTTCACCACTCTGGATCACGAAACCTATCTTAGTGTTACCGAAATAGAATACAAACAGGAGCAGAAGAATGTTCAAATAATTTCTAGAGTATTTATCGATGATTTTGAAGATGTTCTCAGTAAACGATATCAAAAGGATATAAGTTTGTCGTATAAGGAGGATCTTCAAAAGCATAAAGAGATCATGGAAAAGTACCTTGATAAAAAATTGCAGGTTACGGCAGATGGTGAGATGCTGGATCTTCAGCTCTTAGGAAGTAAATTTGAAGCAGATCAGATTGTACTTTTTATAGAGGCTATAGGTGTGGAGAGTTTTAAAAAAGTGAAAGTAGAAAACCTTATCCTAAGCGATCTTTTTGATGCTCAAAAAAATATTACCCATGTAAAAAAAGGGGGTGAAATAAAAAGTATGCTGCTTACAAAAGCTAAGGGCAGTAATACGGTTAATTTTTAGAAAGCTTTCTTGGATGGAAATAAAAATTCTTATTTTTAGCAATCTTAAATCAAAACAAACTAAATGAAGAAATTAAACATGTTATGCTCCGTGTTCTTAATGTTCGTTTTCGCAGGTGTATCTGCCCAGGAAACTGAACAACAAGAACCGAGGCAGGAGGGTCACACGAACCAAAACAAATTTAGGCAGATGTATCAGGAACTTGCCACTCCAAATCAATATAGAACGGCCTCCGGAGCTCCCGGACCGGCATATTACCAGAATGAAGCCGATTATAAAATGGATATCGTTCTGGATGATAAAAATTCAGTAATAACTGGAGAAGAGACGATTACCTACCATAATAATTCTCCCCAGGATCTGGAATATCTTTGGGTTCAGTTAGACCAGAATATTCGTAAGAAAGATGCCCCGGCTCTTTTAAAAGATGGTGATGGAATGGCTCCGGTAACCACACCGGGAAGGTTTACGAGTAATTATTTGGAGGAAGCATTTGACGGAGGTTTTAACATTCAGGAAGTTTCCAGAAATGGAGCTCCTTTGAAATATACCATTCATCAAACCATGATGCGTATAGACATGGCACAGCCTTTAAAAGCTGGAGAAAGCTATACCTTTGATATTAAATGGAATTACCAGGTGAATAACCACGTTACGAACCGTGCGCGTTCAGGTTACGAATTCTTTCCTGAAGATGGGAATAAAGCTTATGTGATCGCTCAGTTCTTTCCAAGAATGGCTGTTTATAATGATGTGGAAGGATGGCAAAATTACCAGTTCTGGGGAAATGGTGAATTCGCGCTTCCGTTTGGGGACTATGAAGTGAATATCACTGTGCCGGCAGATCACGTTATGGAGGCAACGGGAGAACTTCAGAATAGAAAAGAAGTATACTCTAAAGACATGATAAAACGTTACGAGCAGGCTAAAAAGACCTATGATAAGCCGGTTCTAATCGTTACACAGGAAGAAGCTGAAAAAGCTGAAAAAGGTTTTTCCAATAAAACCAAAACCTGGACTTATAAGGCCGAGATGGTTCGTGACTTTGCATTTTCGACTTCCAGAAAATTTATCTTAGATATGATGGCGGTAGATGTTATGGGAAAAGATGTGATGGCAGTGTCCCTTTATCCTAAAGAAGGAAATCCTCTCTGGGAAGAATGGTCAACTAAAGTAGTTGCAAGTACATTGAAGAGTTATTCAGCTCATACTTTCCAATATCCTTATCACAAAGCGGTTTCTGTTCATGCAAAGAATCAGGGGATGGAGTATCCTATGATTTGCTGGAATTATGGTCGCCCGGATGAAGACGGAAATTACAGCGATCGTACCAAATTTGGAATGATGAGTGTGATTATACATGAGGTTGGACATAACTTCTTCCCGATGATCGTAAATTCAGATGAACGTCAATGGGGATGGATGGATGAAGGAATCAATACATTTGTTCAATATGTGGCAGAACAGGAATTTGCAGAAGAATATCCTGAAGCGGTGGCTCCAAACGATAAATATCCATCCAGAAGAGGAGAACCTAGTAAGATTGTACCTTATATGAAGGGAAACCAGGATTTTATTTCTCCAATAATGTCCAATCCCGAGCAGGTTCATCAATTGGGGAATAATGCTTACGGGAAACCCGCAACTGCTTTGAACATTCTTCGGGAAACAGTAATGGGACGTGAGCTTTTTGATTATGCTTTTACTACCTATTCCAAAAGATGGATGTTTAAACACCCAACTCCTGAAGATTTTTTCCGTACCATGGAGGATGCTTCAAGTGTAGATCTTGACTGGTTCTGGAGAGGATGGTTCTATACTACAGATAATGTGGATATAGGGATTAAAGAAGTGAATAAATATTATGTAACAGATAATCCTACGGAAGCCGGAAGGGAAATGTTGAAGCGTTACGGTACTTCTCCTGAAGAAACTAAGGCTTTATATGTAGTTTCTGAAGACGATGCGGAATTTAATGAAGACATGAAAAAGAAGTCTTTACTAGAAAATTCTGAAACCCTGCAGGCCTATGTAATGGATAATTTTACAGAAGAAGAAAGAAAGAAACTTAAAGCTCCAAAGTATTTCTATCAGGTGGTGTTTGAAAAGCCAGGCGGATTGGTAATGCCTCTTATCGTTGAGGTGACCTATGCCGATGGGACCTCAGAAAAAATGACCTATCCAGTACAAATCTGGAGAAAGAACGATCAACTTGTGAGTAAAGTGATCCCTTCTAACAAGGAAATCACCAATATTACAATAGATCCCGATCTTGAAACAGCAGATGTAGATATAAATAACAATAGCTGGCCTAAGAATGAGAATAAGAATGAATTTGAAGAATTTAAAGAATCTCAAGACTAGTCATTATTAGTGTTAATATTTAAGCCGACTTTAACGAGTCGGCTTTTTTTATGCTTAGATTTGTAATTATATTTGTCCCACTATGTATACGTTACCTTTATTTATTAGCGGAGCTGAAATTGCTTTTATCATGTTTATCCTGGTAATGGTTTTTGGCGCCGATAAAATCCCGGATATCGCCAGAGGATTAGGAAAAGGCATGAAAGCTGTAAGGAATGCCTCCAATGATATTAAAAGTGAAATTCAGAAAAGTGCCGATAAGCAGGGCATCGATACAGATTTCACCAAAGATGTAAGAGGTGAGATAGATAAGGTAAAGGAAGATATAGACGAGATCACAGGTTCTGTAAGACGGAAGCCCTAAATTTTAAGATGAATGTGGGAGCAAATTGAGCATTGGGACAGAGAGCTCTTTGTATATCTTAACAGCCTGGGGATCGAAAAGTATGATGCCTTCTGGATATTCGTTACTGATCCGCGGCACTGGATTCCACTTTACCTGCTATTCTTTGGGTTTTTCTTTCTTGCATTCCATTGGAAGAAAGCTACATTTTCTTCACTTTTTTTGCTGTCCACGGTTTTTACCACCTGGGGTTTTACCAATCTGGTCAAAGGAATTGCCTTGAGATTGAGGCCTAATAATACTCCAGAGCTTATTGAAGTGATACGCATACTTCAGGAGCCAACCAATTATAGTTTCTTTTCAGGTCATTCCTCGACTTCCTTTGCGGCAACCACTTTTCTCGTTCTCGTAATTTCGCAGAAAACAAAATGGATTTACCTGGCATATATCTGGCCAATCATCTTTGTGATGAGTCGTATCTATGTGGGAGTTCATTACCCCGGGGACATTATTGTGGGGATGATTGTGGGTATTATTATAGCCATTATATTTTACAGGCTTTACGATCGCTCTGGAAGAAGATTATATTAAGGTTATTTGACCCTGCTAAGTGTTAGCCCGTCCCTAATAGGTAAAATAACGGTTTCTATACGTTTATCTTCAGCCAGCATCTTGTTATATTCTAAAACTGCCCGGGTAGATTCATCATCATCTTTCACATCCATTATTACTTTACCAGACCACAGAACATTATCAGATAATATTACTCCTCCCTGATTCATTTTATTAATAATGAGCTCAAAATATTTTGGGTAGTTAGGTTTATCGGCATCTATAAAAACAAGATCAAATTTAGAATCGATATTGGGTATAATTTCAATTGCATCTCCCAGATATTGCTTTATTTGAGAGTTATATTCTGATGCTTCAAAATATTTCTTCTGAAAATCGTAAAGTTCCTCATTCACATCTATGGTATGGAGCATACCATTGTCTGCTAAACCTTCTGCAAGGCATAAAGCTGAATAACCCGTATAAGTCCCGATTTCTAGAATACTATTCGGGGCTTTCATTTTGGAAAGCAGACTTAATACACGTCCCTGATAAGGACCACTCAGCATCCTCGGCTGTAAGATTTTTTGGTGGGTTTCCCTGTTAAGTTGATAAAGCAACTCAGGTTCTTTTTGAGAATGCTCTACAATGTATTCATCTATGTTTTCGGGTAAAAAATGCATGCTTTTTTTTACAAAATTAAGGTTTTATACGGTGTTTATGTCCTGTTCCATTTAAAACGAAATTGTATTTTTACGAAAATTTCAAAATATGCAGTTCAGGAATTCCAGGGAATTTGCCAGGCAGTTAGATAAAGAAGACAAACTTTCAATATATAGGAATGAATTCATTTTCCCAAAAGTGAACGGGAAAGATGTAATTTATTTTGTAGGCAATTCATTGGGACTTCAACCTAAATCGGCCAAAAAATATGTAGATGAGGTCATGAAAGACTGGGCTGAACTCGCTGTGGAAGGTCATTTTTATGCAGAAAAATCCTGGTGGGATTATCATGAACGCTTTTCCGGGAAACTAGCGAAAGTAGTGGGCGCGAATCCTTCCGAAGTAACCGTTATGAATACGCTTACGGTAAACCTTCATCTATTAATGGTTTCCTTTTACAGACCTTCTGGAAAACGCTATAAAATTATTTGTGAGGAAAAGGCTTTCCCTAGCGATCAGTATATGATTTCAAGTCAGGTAAGATTTCATGGTAATGATCCCTCTGATGCAATTGTGGAAATTAAAAAGCGAGAAGGGGAGCATAATTTTAGGACTGAAGATGTCCTTAAAAAAATTAAAGAAGTAGGAGAGGAGTGTGCGCTTGTACTTGTTGGAGGTGTGAATTATTATACCGGGCAGGTATTTGATATGAAAACGATTACTAAAGCCGGTCACGATGTAGGTGCATTTGTAGGCTGGGATCTGGCACATGCCGCCGGAAATATTGAGTTGAAGCTGAGTGAATGGGAGGTGGATTTTGCTGCCTGGTGTAGCTATAAATATATGAATTCTGGTCCCGGAAATGCTTCTGGCTGCTTTATCAATAAGAAGTACCATAATAAAAAAGATATTCCAAGATTTGAAGGCTGGTGGGGCCATAACAAAGAAAGGCGATTCTTGATGGAACCAGAATTTCAACCGGAACCCACCGCCGATGCCTGGCAAATTAGCAATGCTCCTATTCTCGCTATGGCTCCATATCTGGCTTCGCTCGAAATGTTTGATGAAGTTGGAATGCCCGCTTTAATTGAAAAACGAAATAAGATTGTTGCCTACCTGGAACATGTATTGCATGAGATAGATAAGGAAGTTGATAGTTCTTTTGAAATTATTACCCCGGCAGATCAGGAGAAAAGAGGCACCCAGCTTTCGATGTTTCTACATGGAGAAGGTAAAGAACTTTTCAGCTATTTAATGGATCAGGGAGTGATCACAGATTGGCGGGAGCCTAATGTTATAAGATTAGCGCCTGCTCCCTTTTATTGTTCATTTGAAGATATGTACGAGTTTGGACAGATTCTGAAGAAAGGGATAATGGAAAAGAAAAAGGCATAATTATAAAACAAGAGATTTCTCACTTCGCGGAGCTATTTTTATTTTCATCTCAACCGAAAAGAGAGATCCCCTGCTTTAGAATTATTTTCTTCTAGGTATATTTTCGCTTCGCTTCGCTATTATTCTACAGAAATATTAGTAAAATAAAGTTCAAAATTTCCATCTTCAGACTTATGCATTTTTGAAATTTTTAAGCCGTTGAAGTTTTCATAATCTTCCCAGGTAGTAGCCATCTCCCTGCCACCTCCAGCAGCTTTATATACCCATTCCTGAATCATAAAGTCATCATCAAAATATATATCATAGCTGTCTCCGGGAGTATAACCACCTTTTGATGGGAAACTAACGCTTAACATTTGCATTTCATCTCCGCTGATAGGTGCTTTTGCTGTTTTTGGTTCACTAAAATCTGCATTGGACCATTTTAACTGATAGGGAAAAAGTAACCAGTAAGAATCATTCACAAATCTTTGGTCTATATATTCTTTCTCTTTAGTAAGGCTGTCTTTTTTAGTATAACTCATTGTAGAGTCCTTTTCTGTAAGGCTGATTTTATTATTTTTAAGATCCCATGCCCAGCGCCTTTCTGAACGTAAAGTATCGTTTACTTTAACATTGAAAGTAAATTTTAGCATGCTTATACTGTCAAACTTCTCAAATCCATTTGCCATGGCAATTTTTTCATGGACTTTTAGATTGGGATCTTTGGCAATTTGTTCCTGTTCTTTTTTCTTATCATTACAGGAGATAAATAGGACTCCCATAAGTGCAACTAATAGTAATTTTTTCATTGATTTTGTTTTTTTAAAGATACTAAATAATGCGAATTATAAGGCATTAATGCTCATGCCGCCATCGGCTACCAAATTTTGTCCAGTAATAAATGACGATTTATTCATGGCTAAAAATGCAATGATAGCGGCTATTTCTTCTGCATCTGCCACTCGGTTTAATGGTGTACGTTTTAAAATAGATCCCATCTTTTCCTTGTTCTCAAGATATCCTTCTGTAAGAGGTGTCTTTGTAAACCATGGTGAAACCGAATTTACTCTTATTCCATCTCGGGCCCATTCAACCGCCAGGCTTCTTGATTGTTGTAATAAACCTGCTTTAGACATGGCATAAGGAGTTCCTGTGCCTACATCCTGAATAGCAGCTGAGGAAGCTATATTTATAATAGAAGCATTTCCTGAATTTTTTAAAAATGGATGTAATGCTCTGCTAATTTCAAAGGGAGCAATAAGGTTTATCTCCAGTACTTTCCGAAATTCTTCTTCGGAATAATCTTTAGCCATTTTCCTAATATTAATGCCAGCGTTATTCACTAAGATATCTAGCCTTTGCCATTTTTCTTCTATCCAATACCTTACTTTTTCTATATCGTCAGATTTTGCTGAATCTGCCACAAGTCCGGTAATCTTATAGCCCTTACTTTTTAATCCTTTTTCCAGTGTGACTATCTCTTTTTCGTTTCGAGCAGTAAAAAGTACTTCAGCATCCAACTTTAATAGTTCAATAACCGCAGCTTTTCCTATTCCTTTTGAGCCGCCCGTAACCAGTGCTTTTTTATCTTTTAGATTCCACATATTAACTTCTTTTGGTATTTTGAAAAAAGAAAAAACCCTTTGATTTCTCAAAGGGTTCTGTTCGGTTATTTTAAATATTTATAATCGTCTTCCAGTAAGCAGTTTATAAAGAATAAGGATAACGGCTAATACTATTAGAATATGAATAATGCTTCCCAGGTCTGGAAATGCAAAATATCCTACCAGCCATCCAATGACAAGTAAAACGATAATAAGCCAGATTAAATCTCTCATGTTAATTGATTTTAAGACAGGCACAAGGCTTGCCGTTAGTTAATATTTGTTAGTTAAATTGTTGATTAATTCCAATACTAATTTAGACAATTGATGAAGCGGTTATAAGGCATTTAACCTTGCTTTAACGTTAAGTACTAAAAATCAGAAGGGTTTTGAATTATTTTTCGAGCCCGTTTTCGCATTTTTTCCATTTCTTCTGAATCCTTTTTATCTAGTAGGCTGTACACCATTTTCATACGTTGATTATCTTTAAAATAGTTTTTTTTGGAATCTAAAAAATTCCAGTACAAACTGTTAAATGGACAGGCATCATCTCCGGTCTTTTTACTCACTTTATAATGGCAATTTTTACAATAGTTGCTCATTTTATTGATATAATTTCCGCTGGAAACATAGGGTTTTGTGGCAACAATTCCGCCATCTGCAAACTGACTCATTCCTCTGGTATTGGTAATTTCAACCCATTCTATAGCATCTATATAAATTCCCAGGTACCAGGCATCTACTTCATCTGGATGTGTTTCGGTAAGCAGGGCATAATTACCGGTGATCATCAATCTTTGTATATGATGGGCATAAGCATTTTCAAGACTATTTTTTATAGAATGATGCAGACAATTCATTTTTGTTTTCGCATCCCAGTAAAAATCTGGCAGAATATTCTGGTTTCTTATTTTATTTGATCTTTGATAGCCTGGCATTTTTTTCCAGTACACCCCTCGCATATATTCCCTCCAGCCCAAAATTTGCCTAACAAATCCTTCTACCTGTGAAATATCAATCTCCTCTTTATGATCATAATAATAATCTACCACAGAATTAATTACTTCTTTAGGGCTTAGCATCTTTATATTTAAACTGAAAGATAATCTGGAATGAAATAAGTAGACCTCTTTCGTATGCAGTGCATCCTGGTAATCTCCAAAATGTATTAAGAGGTTTTTACAGAAATAATTTAAAACCGAAAGGGAATCTTCCCTGGATGTGGGCCAGTTGAAATCCTTCTCCTGAACAGATCCCAAGGTTTTGATACCTTCTTTTTCTATTTCTTTCAGAATATTGGATACATCTTTTCTAAAACCCCGTTCATGAGGAATTTCTGGTTCTCCTTTCCATTTCTTTCGATTAGATTTGTCAAAATTCCATTTTCCTCCCTCCGGGTCTTTAGAATTCAGCATCAAAATACCGTGTTTCTTTCGCATGTTGCGATAGAAATACTCCATGGCCAATAGCTTCTTGCCTTCATAAAATTTAGCAAGCTCATCTCTTTGGGTGTAAAAATGTTCGGTATCATAAACTTCAGTTTTTATGCTCAAGTCTTTATATATCTTTTTTAACTGCTCATCCAGTCTGTATTCGTCTGGAAGCTGATATTCAAACTTTTCAAAATTATTTTCTGCAATTAGTTTTTTTATATTTTCATCGAGTTTCTGCGTATTCTGTGAATCATTTATATTAAGATAGATCACTTGATGGTTCCTTTGCTGTAAATAATCTGCAAAATTCCTCATAGCGCAAAAAAAACCGATTATTTTTTGAATATGATGAACCACATAATCTGTTTCCTGCCTCATTTCCATCATTACATATGTAGTATGATCCTGATCTTCCTTAAACCAGCTGTGTTGGTGGTTTAACTGGTCGCCTAAAATTAGTCTTAAGCTTTTTAATTTTTCAGCCATAAATCCTGATATTCGCTTTTTGGATCGTACAATTTTATAAGTAAGCCTATAGAAATATTGCTAAACCAAGTTAATCCGATTCTCATATTTATTTTTCCGGCACTGATAACAGCAAGGTTTTATTTCATTCCAGTTTTTCTCCTATTTTTTTGTCAGTTAAAAGGTCTTCTGTAAATTGGAAAAATCCTTCCCGGAAGATCTTCTTTCTTAATATTTTCATCCATTTCCTTTTTTGAAAAAGGATTTTACTTCCTCACCAGGTCTGGCGTAATGGAATCTATCCAGCAGGTTGGGTAGGGAGTAGCCATCTAATCCGTTCACTGCAACGGTTCCTGCATCATCAAGACGTAGCCATCCATCTGGCATTTGTATACCTTCGTCAAAATAAATATGTTCAATAGATGCGACAACAAGTAATGTGTTGTTTTCCTTTATTTCGTATTCATTTAGATATTTACAGCCTAATTTAATTTCCGACTGCTTAACATACGGGGCGTGAAAATCGTCCAGGTATTCTTCTGTTAGCCCGGTTTTGTGAAATTCTGAAATATTCTCATCATACTTGGCAGCAGTTTGATGTGCTTTCTCAATCATTTTCTCATGGATATGATTAACCGTAAAATAGGAAGTGTTTTTTATGTTTTCGTAAGTATTTCTGGCCACGCTAAGCGGTCGCGTTATAAATCCCAACATGGCGGGATTGCTGCCCATGTGAGTAACCGAGCTAAAAACAGCAACATTGGGATTTCCATTTTGAGATTTTGTCGCTATTAAATTGGCAGATTTATAGCCGGTACAGCTATTTATTAAATTCAAACGAAAAATCTTTTTCATTTGATCCATGTCATTGGAGCTAATATGCTTCATAAAAAAAGGTCAGTTTATTCGACTGACCTCAATTTATTGATTACTCGTTCAAAAGCCTGTTAATGTATTTTTAAATTAATCCTGATTCTCCATTTTATTGATTTCCATTTCATAATCTTCCATCGCTTCCCTTATCGCATCTATATTATCTGAAGCTTTCTGGTGGGCATCTTCCATAACTTTTTCAAGGTTTTTGTCGGGATGCTCAAATAAATCTGTGATCACATGATTAATTTTATCAATTATACTGCTCTGGGTATTCTTGATATCTTCAAGTTTATTCAAAGTAGACCTCATATGGTCTAATTTCGCCTGATCCATAATATATATTTTTAGTTAGTCTAATTTACCTTAAGCATTAGCTGGTCCAAAAATTCTTAACAGCTTTTAAAACAGCTTTATAAAAAAATTATGATACTTTATTATTCTTTATATGGGGGATAATCAATATATCCCTTCTTACCGGTTGTATAGAAAGTATCTTCATCATATTCAGCCAATGGCCATTTATTTTTAAATCGCTCTGGTAAATCGGGATTTGAAATAAACCATTTTGCATAAGATACCAGATCGGCATCGCCATCTTCAATTACTTTATTTCCAGATTCCCGATCGAATCCCGCATTGATCATTAAAGTTCCTTTATAGATCTTTCTATAATGTCTGGCAATTTCTGTTTCCAGGTAAGGAATTTCACTTACATCGGTAAAAGGTTCAGAGAGGTGGATATAAGCAAGATCATAGGCATTTAATTTTTCAATAATATAATCAAAAGTAGGAATACTTTCTTCACTTGCAGTGATTCCGAAAGACTTATGTAGGGAAGGATTAAACCTGCATCCAATTTGATTTTCTGGCCACACCTCGCTTACGGCTTCGAGAACATCAAAAAAGAAACGAGCTCGATTAGGTATATTTCCGCCATAATCGTCGGTCCTTATGTTTGCATTCTTATTGAAGAACTGGTGAAAGAGATATCCATTAGAAGAATGTATTTCTATTCCATCAAATCCAGCATCTTTCGCCATTTGCGCCGCATGCTTAAATTCCTGAATAGTTTCCTGTATTTCCTGAATACTCATTTCTTTAGGATCTACAGTTTTTTCAAAGCCTTCAGGGGTGTAAACCTTTTCATTGGGATTTATAGCGCTTGGAGCTAATGGTTTTTCTCCATTATGGAATTTTGGATGTGATATCCTTCCCACATGCCATAGTTGCATAAATATCTTACCGTCTTTTTCATGGACTGCTTCCGTTACTTTTTCCCAACCTTCAACCTGCTTTGCAGTATGGATGCCCGGTGTATTAACATAGCCAATTCCTCTTTCTGAAACCTGGGTACCCTCCGTGATAATTAACCCGGCTCCTGCACGTTGTTTGTAATACTCTACATGCAAATTTGTTGGAGCCTTGTCGGGATTATCTGCACGACTTCTGGTCATTGGAGCCATGACTATCCTGTTTTTAATGCTCAGATTGCCCAGCGTAAAAGCTTGTAACAAGGCCTGTGGTTTTGTATCCATACGTTGTTTTTTCTTAAAATTACCGGATATGATCCTTCTTCGCTGTTAATTATATTATAAATGAAATAAGGAATATAGTCTTATTGATTCCGGATGCCGGGCTGCCAGTTTCATATTAATTAAGTAATTTCGCAAATAGGAATAATTATAATCTTCGGCATTTATACCTCTACGGGGATTTATTTTCAAAGTAATTCATGCAAAAACAAAAAGATGTAGCAATTGTAGGATCTGGACTTGTTGGATCCTTACTCGCTATTTTCCTACGGAAACAGGGACATAAAGTTACAGTATTTGATCGTAGACCAGATGTGAGAAAAGTTCAGTTTTCCGGAAGGTCTATTAACCTTGCCATGTCTAACAGGGGTTGGAAAGCCTTACGTGAAGCAGGTATTGAGAAAGAAATAAGGATGCTTGCCCTGCCATTGGATAAAAGGGCGATGCATGTGGAAGGCCAGCCGGTCTATTTTCAGAAATACGGTGAGGAGGGTGAAGCTATTTATTCCATTTCAAGAGGAGTTCTTAATAGAAAGATGATCGATTTGGCTGAATCTGCCGGTGCTGAATTTCGTTTTGAAGAAAAGATCTGGGATGTAGACATGCAGGAAGCCAGGCTTTATACGGGTGAATCTGAAAAAAGCGTTTGGAAAGAATATACATTCGACTTGATCTTTGGGGCAGATGGAGCTTTTTCCAGGGTACGCCATAAAATGCAGCGCCAGAGCAGGTTTAACTATTCCCAGCATTTTATAGATGTTGGCTATAAAGAACTTACCATCCTGGCAAATGAGGATGGCTCTCATAAACTTGATAATTCTTCTTTTCATATTTGGCCCCGTGGAAAATTTATGCTCATAGCCATGCCCAATCTTAATGGTACCTTCACCTGTACTTTATTTATGCCATTTGAAGGAGAAGTTTCATTTGAAAGTATTAAAACGGAGCAGCAGGCAGATACGTTTTTTGAAAATTATTTCCCGGATATCAAGGATGAAATTTCAAATCTAAAGAAGGAATTTTTTAAAAACCCAACCAGTGCCATGGTGACAATTAAATGTTTTCCATGGTCTTATTTTGATAAGATCACGCTCGTGGGAGATTCTGCACACGCTATCGTTCCATTTTACGGGCAGGGGATGAATGCTGGTTTTGAAGATATTTCTGTGCTGAATCAAAAAATCAATAAATATGGAAATGACTGGCAGCAGATTTTCGAAGAATACCAAACTGAGCGCAAACCTAATGCCGATGCGATCGCTGAATTAAGCTATCGCAATTTTGTAGAGATGAGCAGTAAAACTGCCGATCCCTTATTTTTATTAAGAAAAAAAATTGAAAAGAAATTTGCCCAGAATCATCCAGATCTTTGGGCACCGCTTTATTCCCGGGTTACATTTTCAGATAAGGCCTATGCCGAAGCTTTGAAAATAGGGGATTACCAGAGAAGGGTGATGGATGAGGTTATGAAAATTCCGCAAATTGAAGAGAAGTGGGATAGTAAAGAAATAGAAAATAAGATTATTGAACTTATTCGAAAATAAATAGAGGCTGTCTAAAAAGTCTTAAGATCGTCATCCTGTTAAATTATTTCAGGATCTTAATTAATTGAAAAATCATCAATAAGAAGTTGAAACGAGTCCAGCTTAACGGAATAAGGATTTTTAGACAGCCTTATTTTTAATGCACTTCTTCCTTAAGTATTTCAGGAAATTTTTCTTTGAATCTATTTAGTCTTGGAATGGATACTTTCTGGATGTAAGGGTTGCGAGGATTCTTTTTTTCATAGTTCTGATGATAATCTTCAGCCAGCCAAAATTTTTGGAATGGTAAAATTTCAGCAGCTATAGGTTCATTATAGTTCTGTGCAACTTTAGCCTTAACCTCTTCAATGATCTTTTTTTGCTCTGCATTTTGATAAAATATGATAGAGCGGTATTGTGAGCCTCTGTCAGGTCCCTGGCCATTTACCTGTGTTGGGTCCTGTGAACCGAAATAAACCTCTACTAATGTTTTAAAACTTACCACTTCCGGGTCATAGATAACTTCAACCGCTTCAGCATGCCCGGTTTTTCCCGTATTACTTTCTTCATAGGTAGGATTTTTGGTGTGACCGCCTGCATATCCAGAGATAGCTTCGTCTACACCTTCAACACTTTCATAGATAGCTTCTACACACCAAAAACAGCCACTGGCAAAATAAGCTTTTTCCATTCCATTTTCCGCTGAAACGCTTACTGGCTCGGCATTGGCAATTTCAGGTTTGGTGACATTGTTGTTAGTTTGATTTCCACAAGCCAAAACTACCAGGCTAAGAAAATTAAATATTAAAAATTTCATAGTTATTTCTTTTTATAAGTTCCTTCAAGGGTCTTTTTTCCGTATAGAGCGTAATCAATGGCTATTTCCCCATCAATAGAAAAACCTTTCCAATCGAGTTTTACGCCGTTGGCAGTAGGACTTAATACAGCAATGGGCGTACCAGTTTCAAAATCATCCCAGGGAATTTTAGAATCAGTATTCCCAGCAGATTTTCCTGAATAGTATATGTTGATGTTATTTCCACGCTGCTCAAATCGTCCTTTAATAAATAAATTATCTTTAGTAAGGCAGAGATCGGAAGTTGCGTTAAGCTTCACATCAATACAATAACAATTACAGTTAGTGTCTGCCAGATGCTCGGTATTTATATACACCCCGGCTGAAATGGGGTTTGAAGATTTTTCATTGTTACCTTCAGAAGTAGGTTTTTTATCTAAATCTCTTTCAGTATCTGAATTATTTTGCTGTATAGGTTGGTCTTGTGCCGAAGTTCCAATGTCATCTTTATATTGTATGGAATCGTTTTGAATTGAATTGCTTTCGGTTTTTTTATTTTTAGTAGAATCATTACAGGATGTAAAACAAAAGAATAAACACAAAACAATTATTGCAGTTCTCATAATAAACAAATTGGGTTCCTTAAAGATAGCGTATATATTGAAGTTTATTGTGAAATACATGTTAATGCAACGAAAGGGAAAGACTTTTTGACATAAAAAACTGCCTGAAAAATTTTTGCTTCAGATCTAAAAGATCCTACTATTATTTCTCAGGCAGTCTGTAATTTTAAAAGATGTTCAAGTTTAGAACTTTTTGAACATCCCTTCCATTTTTTCCTGTTCTTCTTTTGCAAGCTCCTCATCTACAAGGATCCTTCCACTGTGCTCATCTGTAATGATCTTTTTTCTACCGGCAATTTCCATGATCACCTGTGGTGGAATTGTAAAGAAAGAACCTCCGGAAGCTCCACGCTCTACCGGTACAACCGCCAGACCGTTCTTAACATTACTTCTAATTCTTTTATAAGCGGTAACGAGCCTGTCTTCGATGTTTTTCTCATATTCCTGAGATTTATCGATTAAGGCCTGCTCTTCTTTCTCAGTTTCCTTAAGGATCTCGTCCAGCTCACTTTTTTTATGCTTAAGATGCTCCTTACGTTCAGAAAGTTTTTCTTTTGTCTGGCTTATCACCTCTTTCTTCTGTTCGATCTTAGCCTTATATTCCTTAATATGCTTCTCTGCAAGTTCTATTTCGAGTTCCTGAAATTCAACTTCTTTGCTTAAAGCGTTAAATTCCCTGTTGTTACGAACATTTTTTTGCTGTTCAGAATATTTTTTGATGGTAGTCTTAGACTCCTCGATCTGGTTTTTCTTGTTCTTGATGTCGTTATCAATAACCTCTATATCCGCATCCAGTTTCTCCAGGCGCCTGTTTAAACCTGCTACTTCATCTTCCAGATCTTCTACTTCCAGAGGTAATTCACCGCGTACGTTTCTAATCTCATCAATTCGCGAATCCACCAACTGAAGATCGTACAGTGATCTCAACTTGTCTTCTACAGTAACATCGTTTTTTTTCGCCATATTATAAATAATGTATTGGATTGGTATTTGTATCTGCTAAAATAAGTGCAAAACTACTAATTTTTTCGCTAAGAAAAGAATATAGTAAATTTTTTGTAAACTGTTCGCTTTCGTAGTGGCCAATATCTGCCAGCACCAGATTTTCCTCGGCTTTAAAGAAATCATGATATTTGAGATCTGCTGTTATAAAAATATCTGCCCCTGCGGCCTTTGCATTTTCAATAGCAAAAGCACCGCTTCCTCCAAGCACCGCAACTTTTTTAAGGGGTTTTTGCAATAATTTTGAATGTCTAACGCAACCAGCTTTAAAAGTAGATTTTAAATGCTTCAAAAATGGCTCTTCATCTACCTCGTTCTCAAGCTCGCCTATCATACCCATTCCCAGATGCTGATTTTTATTTTCAAGGGTATGGATTTCAAGGGCTACTTCTTCATAGGGATGTGCTTCAAAAAGAGCCTTTAAAATTTGACTTTCCAAATGGGATTTAAAAGTCACCCCAATTTGAATTTCCTCTTCAAAATGCACTTTTCCTTTTTCGCCAATAACAGGCTTAGAATCCTCATTACCTTTAAAACTGCCCTTTCCCGAAATATTAAAGCTGCAATTATCATAATTCCCTATATTGCCAGCTCCAGCCTCAAATAAGGATTCTCTTACTTTTTCTGAATCCTGGACGGGAACAAATGTGGTGAGCTTTTTAATGGAATCTTTCCTTGGGATTAAGATTTTTCTATTAATTAGTCCTAATTTTTCGGCAATCATGTCATTCACTCCTTTATACTGGTTGTCCAGCGCAGTATGAATCGCGTAGATGGCGATATCATTTTTTATCGCTTTTAGTACTGTTCTTTCCACATAATTTCTGCCGGTCAATTTTTTTAAACCTGAAAATATTATTGGATGAAAGCTGATGATCAAATTGCAATCTTTTGAAATAGCTTCGTCTACAGTAGCTTCCAGCGTATCCAGCGTGATTAAGGCTCCTCTGACTTTGGCGGAAGAATCGCCCACCAGCAATCCTACATTATCAAAATCTTCTGCATAACCGGTGGGCGCAAAATCCTCGATAAGCTTAATTACCTCTTTTATAATCATAATTTAATATTTTAGCTTCCAATTGGTTCCTGAACAAGCAGTATGAAGAAAAATTTTCCAGTTTCAAAATAGTTTTGCGATTAACCATCAAATATAAATATTATAGATAGCCTTACATGCCGAATCTTAGAAAATTACTTTATCCTTTTTCAGTAGCCTATCATGGTGTTACCGGGTTTCGGAACCTGCTTTTTGATCTGAATATACTTAATTCTGAATCTTTTGGTACTCCCGTGATTTGTGTTGGGAATTTGAATACAGGTGGAACGGGTAAATCACCTATGATCGAGTATCTTTTGGATATTCTTCATAAAGAGTTTAAAATAGCCACATTAAGCCGGGGTTATAAAAGAAAAAGTAAAGGATTTAGAATAGTTGAAGTAAAAGATTCTGCAGCTGAAACTGGCGATGAGCCATTACAATTCAAGAACAAATTTACAAAAAGTATTGTAGCGGTAGATACCAATAGAAGGGAAGGCATTAAAGAGCTTAGAAAACACTCTCCGGATGTGATATTGCTGGATGATGCTTTTCAGCATAGAAAGGTGAAAGCCGGATTTTATATGTTGCTTACAGCTTATGGAGATCTTTATGTGAATGATTTACTGCTTCCGGGAGGGAATTTAAGGGAATCGGCTTCAGGCGCTTGCAGGGCAAATGTTATCGTAGTTACAAAGTGTCCTGAAGATATTTCAGGTGAAGAAATGGAAGAGATCAGAAATGCTTTGAATCCATTGCCTCATCAGAAAGTATTCTTTACATCCATAGGATATGCAGATAAAATTTTTTCAGCAGCAGAAAGTTTAAAACTGCAAAATATCGACTCAGAAGAATTTAGCCTGGTCACAGGAATTGCAAATCCCAAACCTCTAATAGAGTATTTAAAATCAAAGCATATTGAGCCGGATCATTTTAGATACCGAGACCATCATAATTTCTCTAATAAGGAAATAAGGGAGTTACAGAAGCTTTCTGCAATAATTACCACAGAGAAGGATTATATGAGATTAAAAGATAAACTGAAATTAGGAAGGTTGTTTTACCTTCCTATTCAGGTTAATTTTTTAAAAGACCAGGAGGATTTTAATTCGGAAATCCTCAATTTTATAAAACAAAAATGAGGTGTAAAAACACCCCATTTTATTTTTGGCTAATTCAAACTATATATTTCTTTCTGTCTATATAATTCTACTGCCTAATTAATTGCAAAGCCTGTGCCAAAGAGTCTAAACCGTTGTTTCTCTGGAGGCTAGATATTTGTTGATTTTATGGAAGAACTCTTCCGTTTTATAGGGCTTGGGAATTATATCGTTAAAACCATTCAGGTAAAATTCATCAAGGTTATCGTCCAGTGTCACTGCTGTTAAAGCAATAATAGGAATTTCTGTATCAAATTTCCTAATTTCTATAGTTGCTTCAATCCCGCTGATTCCCGGCATATGTATATCCATAAGGATTAAATCGAAATCGTTATTCTGAACTTTCTCAATGGCGATACTCCCATTATCTGCCACATCACAGATAACTTTATTCTTTTCAAGGATTTTTCGCGTGATCATTTGGTTGATCTTGTTGTCCTCTACCACAAGGATACGTTTATTTTCCATAATCTCATTGGTAAGTTCTGGTTCTTCAGCCTCAACCGGAGCTACGGTATTTTTAATTTCTGCTTCTGGAGCTTCAAAATCCAGGTTGAAAGTAAACTTAGAACCTTCTCCCAATTCACTCTCCAGTTCAATCTCGCTATTTAGAAGGCTTAGAAGGTTCTTAACAATGGAAAGACCTAATCCTGTTCCACCAAATTTCCTGTTTATCTGCGTGGATCCCTGAGTGAAATTCTCGAATATCGCTTTCTGTTTTTCTTTTCCTATTCCCTCACCATTGTCCTTAATTTCGAAAAGCAACGAAACTTTTTTATCTTTTTGCGCGGTTTGTTTAACGGAAATCCAGATATCCCCATTTTCAGTAAATTTGATAGAATTTCCCAGAAGGTTGATAAGTATCTGTGATATTTTTAAAGGATCACCGATAAGTTTTTTAGGGATCTTCTTATCAAAATCGAAATGGATTTTGGTATTTTTTTCGTCTGCAGAATTTTTTAAGGCAATAAGCACATCAGACATTCTTTTTTTCAGATCAAAATCAGATTTTACGATCTCTACCTTGTTTGCTTCCAGTTTATTGAGATCCAAAATATTATTGATAAGGGATAATAAGTATTCTCCAGAAAACTTTAAAGAATTAAGGTGTTCTTTCTGACTTTCTGTAGGACTCTCTTCTAAAAGGAGATGTGTTAAACCGGTCACGGCATATAAAGGCGTTCTTAATTCGTGGGTTATGGTAGTTAGAAATTGGACTTTGGCTAAAGAAGCTTTTTCTGCATTTTCCTTAGCCAAGGTTAATTCAGAATTTTTCTTTTGAAGCAATTCATTGGCACGTGCCCGTAAATTATTATTCTTATAAAGAGATAAGGTCAACAAAGAGAGGATTGTAATTAATGCTACACTTAAGATAGTAGTGAGTTTGTTAACCTTTAAGGTCTTTTCCTGCTCAGCGTTTCTCACGGTTAGCTCATCTAAGGTACTTTTTAATGCATCTACACCTTCTCTTTCGTTAACTTCAGATTGAAGTGCTTCTTTATTTAAATTGAATATATATTCACGCACTTCATCCCTTTTCTGTAAGTAATCGAGGGCTGCTTGAGGATTGTTTTGATCTTCAGTAATTTCACTAAGAATACCATAGCTATACATTGTCATGCCGGTATAACCGCCCTGCTGGGCAATTTTTAAAGAGGCCAAAGCAGCAGTTTCGGCTTTTTGTAGATCACCTTTGTGTGAATAAGCCCTGGCTAAGAAATAGTTAAGCCGGGAAAGTTCATAGGGATTGGTGCTATCCTGTAGATATATTTCGGCATTATTTAATTCAGATAATGCTCTGTCATAAGTGTTTTCGTTTTGTAAGTATATTACGGCCTTATTTAGGGATACTATACCAAGCTGTTCACTGTTTTCTTCAGCTTCGTAATATGTTTTGGCCAGATCCAGATAATTTAAGGCCCGGTTCCTTTCTCCTTTAGAATTTAGAATTTTAGAGTACAGAACATAGGAATATGCTAAACCTTGTTTATCATCAATTTTTCGTTGTATGGAGATGGCCCTTTCTAACTGGGTAATCCCTTTGTCGTATTCATGCCGCACTTGATACATTCTTGCCAGTATGCTACTGGTAAGAGCAATATAGCGTTCGTGATCTATTTCTGTGGCATATTCTAAAGATCTATTTAACTGTTCCTGTGCTTTATCAAATTCCATCATATCGATAGAATTTTCTGCTTCGGTAAGTAACACCTTTATTTGTTCAGGTTTAGGCTTGGAATACTCCTGCGGCGAAGATTCCTGAAAACCAAAGGCAATAAGACTCCAAAATAATAAGGCAATAAGCTTTATATTTTTCATTCGGGAAAATAGCTAGAAGCTGTTAATGTCGTTAAATATAGCTATTTATCGTTAATGAGTGAAATTAAATCGATAAGACGATTAGAATATCCAATTTCGTTGTCGTACCAACCAATCAATTTCACAAGTTTTTTTCCTATTACCGAAGTCATTTGCGCATCAAAAATACAACTAGCACTGCGGTCTAAAATATCAATAGAGACTATGGGATCTTCTGTATATTCAATAATTCCTTTGAAAGTTCCAAGGGATGCTTCTTTAAATAAAGAGTTCACTTCTTCAATAGAAGTTTCTTTCTCTACATTTAAAGTCATATCGGTCAAAGATCCATTTGGTACCGGTACTCTTATTCCGCAGCCACCAATAACGTCACTTAGATCTGGGAAAATACCGGTTAAAGCCTTCGCTGCGCCGGTAGTTGTTGGAATTATAGATTGAGCGGCAGCCCGGCTTCGCCTAAGGTCTCTGTGGGGTTTGTCATGTAAACTTTGGTCTGAAGTATAGGAGTGTACAGTGGTAATATACGCCTGGGTTACTTCTAAATGATCATGGATCACCTTTAGCATGGGTGCAGCATTATTCGTAGTACAGGAGGCATTGGAGATTATTTTTTCTGAACCATCCAAAATATGTTCGTTCACGCCTAAAACAACCATTTTAATATGATCATCCTGCGGAGGTACAGATAATATAACTTTTTTCACCCCTTTCTTTAAATGTCCTTCCAAGGTGTCTTCAGTTTTGAATTGTCCCGAAGCTTCCACAACAACATCAACTTTATAGTTTTCCCAGGGAATTTCAGAAGGTGTTTTATAGTTTAATAATGGGGTAGTTTTACCATCTATTACAATTCCTTCTTCTGAATATGAAATATTCTCCTGCAACCTGCCATGTATGCTATCGTATTTTAAAAGATGAGAAAGGCTTTGGGCATTATGTATGTCATTTATAGCAACAACATTAATTCTGGGATGTTCCAGAAGAATTCTGAATAAATTTCTTCCAATCCTGCCAAAACCATTGATGGCAATATTAATAGGTTTAGCCATTGACTGACTAATTAATGTGTTTTTGCGCTTTGTAAGAAGATCTAACCAGCGCGCTACTTTCTACATGTCTAAATCCTAATTCAAGACCAATTTGCTCATATTTTTTAAATTGATCTGGCGTAATAAACTGTTTTACAGGTAAGTGTTTTTTACTCGGCTGTAGATATTGGCCAATAGTGACCACATCTACTCCAGCTTCACGAAGATCTTTTAGCGTTTGGATCACTTCTTCTTCCTGTTCACCAAGGCCTAACATAATACCAGATTTGGTTCTTCTAATACCATTATCTTTTAAATATTTAAGCACGGCCAGACTTCTGTCATATTTCGCCTGAATTCTAACTTCACGTGTTAGTCTTCGAACGGTTTCCATATTATGAGAAACAACCTCTGGAGCCACCTCAATAATACGATCTATATTTCTTTCATTTCCCTGAAAATCTGGAATCAAAGTTTCCAAAGTGGTTTCAGGATTCATCCTTCTAATGGCTTTTACAGTTTCAGCCCAGATAATAGATCCCATATCTTTTAGGTCATCACGATCTACACTGGTTACCACGGCATGCTTTATTTGCATAAGTTTTATAGATCTGGCAACCTTTTCTGGCTCATCCCAATCTACCGTTTCCGGTCTTCCGGTTTTCACACCACAGAATCCGCAGGATCTGGTACAAACATTTCCCAGGATCATAAAAGTAGCCGTTCCTTCACTCCAGCATTCGCCCATATTGGGGCAACTACCTGAAGTACAGATAGTATGAAGGTCATACTTGTCAACTAGGCTTCTTAATTCAGTATATTTTTTTCCGGTAGGAAGTTTAACACGAAGCCATTTTGGTTTTGGCTTTCTTTCTGTTTTTGATTTTACGGGCGCAACGTCTGTATTCATAGCAAAAATCTAGAGGTTCAAAGATACAATAATAAGCTGAACTGCATAAATTAGACTCACCAGGATTTAATTCCTTACTTAAGTATTTCTGGATTCAATAATCTCAGCTAATAACTTTTTGGCTCTAAGCAATTTAACCTTAACATTGTTCATAGGTTCATTAAGGCTGTTCGCTATCTCCTTATAGGATTTTTCCTGGAAAAACCGAAGGTTGATCACTTCCTGATAATGCGGTTTTAACTGCTTGATATCTGCGAGCAACTGTTCCAGGTTTTGCTCTTTGATAAGTTTATCTTCAATCCCAGGAGTTTCATCTACTATTTCGTAAACCCGCTCCTCATCATGTACAGAGGTCCTGGAGGTGATGGAAGAATTTCTTTTTCGAACCTGGTCTATGTGAATATTTTTAGAGATCGCAATAAGCCAGGTGGTAAAAGAGTACTTTTCATCAAAAGTGTCTATTTTATTAAAAGCCTTTGAAAAAGTTTGTATAGTAATATCTTCAGACTCATATTCATTCCTGGTTTTTTTTAACTGAAATCCATATACATCATTCCAGTATTTATCAAGCAGGTAATTGAAGGCAGACTGACTTCCGCCCTTTGCTTCCCTGATTTTTTTAAGAAGTTGTTCCGGATTTATTTCCAATATTTTGGTTTTGAAATGAGGTTGGAGATAAAGATAACCATTTGAAAGAAAATTAGAAATACATCGAAAAATGGGAAAAGCCAGACCACATCTGTCTCATTTAGTTTTTGTGCTGCTTTTAAATAGATGAATGCTTCTGTAATTAATTTGATTCCCAATATACTCAACACTATTTCAGGATAGATCTGAAAAATTAAAAGTCCTGCCAGCAATAACCAGAAAATAAGCCGGAATATATAAAAGGCGCCTAATAGAACTTTATGTTTTGTCTTATAATTTCCTGCAATAGAGACATGTCTTTTCTTCTGCTGAAACCATTCCGAAAAATTAGTTTTGGGAACACTTCTTGTGAAGGAATCCGGGTGAATAGAGATGGTTGTATTATCTGCCGTAGCCGCTTCATTTACAAAAAGATCATCATCGCCAGATCTTAGATGCAGATGACTGGCAAAACCTTTTAATTCATAAAATAGGGTAGAGGTATAAGCCAGATTTCTTCCAACGCCCATAAAAGGAGAACCTAAACGGGCATAAGAAAAATACTGAATGGCGGTAAGCAGGGTCTCGAATCTTATAAGTTTATTAAGCAAGGATCCTGAATGCTGAAAATAGCCGCCATAACCTAAAACTATAGTATTTCCCGATTGGAAGTTCCTGGACATTTCCCTGATCCAGTTCTTTGATTGGGGGGCACAATCGGCATCGGTAAATAAAAGGTGTTTGTTCTTTGCTTTTTTAATGCCGAGGGTAAGGGCATATTTTTTATTAGCCCAGAAAGCTTCATTATTCTGAACATCCACAATCTGAATTCTGGGATCTATTTTTTGGAATTCTTCGATTACTTCTAAAGTGTTGTCTGAAGAAGCATCGTTTATTACAATAATCTCAAAATTGGAATAATCCTGTTCTATGATAGATGGCAGGAAATTTTTTAAATTCTCTTCTTCATTCTTAGCGCAGATAATTACTGAAACAGGTACTTCTGGATGTAATTTGCTGTTTACGCCAGTAGTTGCAAACGAAAAAAAAGATATAAAATATATTAGATTGATCAGACTTACAAAAATGAAAAACCCAAGTAAAAATGTTGCCATTCAGTCTATTTGGTCTTGGGAGTATCTGAACAATTTTCTATTTCATCAGGCAATTTACCGCAAAAACTACAGGGTTCTCCAGATTTATTCAGGTAAGGATTTTGGCTTGCGCAGGTTCCGGCAAATTTACCTTCCTTCTTTCCCCAAATTTTTATCGCAATTCCGGCAAAAGCAAGACCAAGCAAAACGATACTGATTATAAATAATTTCATATCTAAAAAGATTCTGATGCAAAAATAACAATAAAATAAAGCTTCTGAAAATCCAGATCATCATTAATATAACCTTTACACTATTTAACTAAATTTTAATCGCAAGTGTGGTTATAACTGTCTTTTACACAATATCTTGCACTGTTAATCACAGAAAAACTACAATTATGAAATTTAAAATGTTATTTACCGTTCTGACTCTTTCAGCTCTTGTCTTTACTTCATGTGAAGATAATAAGAAGAAAGAACAGGAAGAGAAAGAACGTATGGAACAAATGGAGGCCGAAAGGGAGGCTGTAATGCAGGCCGAACAGGAACGAATGGAAATGGAATCCAATAGTATTGCGGCAAAAGCGATGGAAACAGATACCCTTAGTACTTTAGCTGGTGCTTTGCAAACTGCTCAGATGGACGAGCTGCTTACAGTAGGTGAAGGGCCTTATACTGTTTTTGCTCCTACTAATGCTGCTTTTGATAAAGTAGATAAGGCAACACTTGATAATTTGATGAAAGAGGAAAATCATTCTAAATTGGGAGATTTATTAGAATATCATGTGGTAGAAGATGAGATTACCTCTCAGGAACTGGTGCAGATGATCAACGATAATGATGGACAATACACGATCGCTACACTAAACGGAGCGGAACTTACCGCATCTTTGGAAGGTGAAAATGTTATTCTTACAGATGAAGCTGGTAATAAGGCTACTGTAGTACAGGCTGATGTGGACGCTTCAAACGGAATAGTACATATTATTGATACGGTAGTAATGACGAAAGCATAATAATATTTAAGCTTATTAATAAAAGAGGATCCAGTTTCTGGATCCTCTTTTTATATAATATTTACTTCTGCTTCAAGATCAATATCAAATTGAGCTTTTATCTTTTCCTGGATTTGCCTTGCAAGGGCTAAAATTTCGGCACCCGTGGCTAATCCATAATTCACCAGAACGAGCGCCTGATTCACATGAACACCGGCATCTCCATCTCTATATCCTTTAAAACCTGCCTTATCAATTAACCATCCTGCAGGGACTTTTATCTTTTCTTCCGATACTTCATAGGAAGGGATTTCAGGAAATTTTTCTTTTAGCTTGGCAAATTGATCTTTTCCGATTATAGGATTTTTAAAAAAACTTCCGCTGTTTCCAATTTCTTCTGGATCTGGAAGCTTTGATTTTCTTATTGCTATTACTGCATTCGAGATGTCCTGTATACTGGGGGAGCTTATGTTATCTTTCTCTAATTCAGCTTGAATAGCACCGTACTCCGTTTTTAATAGATGATTTTTTTTTGTTAACCTGAATTTTACAGAAGTGATTATATATTGCCCTTTGAGCTTATTTTTAAAGACTGAATTGCGATAGGAGAACTCACAATCTTTTAGCGTAAACTCCCGTTGTTCTAAGGTTTGAACATTCATAGCATTACAGCTAACAAAAGTATCTTTCAACTCAACTCCATAAGCCCCTATATTTTGAATTGGCGCAGTACCAACATTTCCTGGGATTAGCGAAAGATTTTCGAGTCCGCCGTAATTATTCTTTAAAGTCCATAGAACCAATTCATGCCAGTTCTCACCAGCGGAAACCTCAATAGTAACCTCATTCTCGGTCTCAGAAATGATTTTTTTACCTTTCAGGGCGATATGAAGTACTGTTTTATGAATATCTCCTGTGAGCAGCATATTACTTCCGCCTCCAAGGATAAATAATTCTGAAGCATAATTTTTCCGCAGTAAATTTCTAAGATCATCAATATTCTCAATAGAAATAAACTTATCTGCCCTAACATCGATGCCAAAGCTATTATGATCTTTTAGGGAGAAATTTCGCAGAATTTGCATTAAGACTGCTTGTTATATTGTTTTAAAGCTTTTTCAAGAATATTGATAGCGCGTTCAAGATTCTCCTTTTTTAAAACATAAGCTATTCTCACCTGGTTTTTTCCTGTGTTTGGTGTAGAATAAAAACCTGCAGCAGGGGCAACCATGACCGTTTCATTATCGTCTTCAAAATCTTCTAAAAGCCATTTTGCAAAATCATCTGCATCTTCAACAGGTAGTTCAGCGATACAGTAAAATGCACCTTTTGGTTTGGCAACTTTTACACCTTCAATCTTTTCAAGGCCGTTTACAAGAAGATCTCTTCGATAAGTGTATTGTTCAATCACATCGTCAAAATATGATTGCGGAGTATCTAAAGCAGCCTCACTGGCAATTTGTGCAAAAGTTGGCGGACTTAATCTTGCCTGGGCAAATTTCATGGCCGTAGCAATTACTTCTTTATTTTTTGAAACCAGACAGCCTATTCTGGCTCCACACATGCTGTAGCGCTTGGAAACTGAATCTACCATAATAGCATTTTCAGCAAGCTCTGGAATGCTCATGATGGAGTGATGTTCAGCTCCTTCGTAAGCAAATTCGCGATATACTTCGTCTGAAACCACAAAAAGGTCATGTTCTAAAGCAAGATCGGCAATTTGTTGCACCTCTTCTTTGGTATAAAGGTATCCCGTTGGATTTCCGGGGTTGCAAAGAACAATAGCTTTTGTTTTATCGGAAATTAATTTTTCAAATTCTGAAATAGGGGGCAATGCAAAATTATTCTCAATACTGGCTTCGATAGGTCTTATTTTTACTCCTGAAGCTGTAGCGAATCCGTTGTAATTGGCATAAAATGGTTCCGGGATAATTATTTCGTCACCGGGATCTGTAATACTACCCATGGCAAAAAGCAGGGCTTCAGAACCACCGGTAGTAATAATGATGTCTTCTGCATTAACAGGAAGGGCAGTTTTTTGGTAATAGCCTGCTAATTTTTTACGGTAACTTTCGAAACCAGCAGAATGGCTGTAAGAAAGTACTTCAATATCATGTTTTCTTACGGCATCTAAAGCAACTTCGGGAGTTTTAATATCGGGTTGACCAATATTGAGTTGATATATTTTTCTTCCTTTTTTAGTTGCTGCTTCGGCAAAAGGAACCAATTTTCTTATCGGGGATTCAGGCATTTCCAGCCCTTTGGTAGAAATCTTAGGCATAGCTTATAATTTGTGCGGTGCAAAATTGCAAAATTAATATATTAATCAATAATAATCTTAGGGTAATTATCCATGATCTTTAATTATTCATGAACGGTCAAAGAAATTAGACCGCTTCGCTTTTTATTAGTAGAAATTAAATTCGGACTTAACTAACTAATAAACAAAGTGAGTAGAATTTATGTTTTCAAAAGAAGCCATTATTCAAAAATTTTTAAAAGCAGGATATAGCTAGTCGTAAAAAGCTTTGAATATTTAAAAATACAGGCTTTAGCTCTATTTTTAAATTTTAATTGGCCACGACTGGTTTTTAATAAAAAAAGCCCTCCGTTTGGAAGGCTTTTTCAAATATTTAAAAAAAATTATTTACTGTCTCCGGACTCTTCCTTTACAAGTCCTTTAATCTTAAGAGCTTTTGTGGGTTCCTCGGCGTTAGAATAAACAGTGACTGTCTTTCTAATAGGTCCCACTCTCTTCGTATCGTATTTAACCTCAATTTCGCCTTTTTCGCCAGGCATAATCGGTTCTTCCGGTTTTTTAGGAACAGTGCATCCACAGCTGGATTTCACATCTTCAATTACTAAAGGAGCATCTCCTACATTAGTGAATTCAAATACTCTTACTCCATCACTGCCTTTCATTATTTCACCGTAGTCGATTGTTTCAGATTTAAACTCGATTTTTGCTATTTTCTGCGCCTGGGCGGTTGCCACACCGGCAAGAACGAATATGGCTATTGCAATTAGTTTTTTCATAATTTTTAGATTTTAATCGGATTAGTAAAGATACACGGAAATAGTTCAAATCTCAAAATTTTAATCATTTCAGTAACTTTCATAATCCTGTATTAATAATTACTTTTGCCATTATTTCAAAAATCAGACCAAGAAATGGCAATTGCTTCACAATATAATGCGAAAAGAGTAGAGGATAAGTGGTATGACTACTGGATGAAAAATAATTATTTTCATTCAGAAGTCGATGAAAGAGAGCCATATACCATTGTAATCCCTCCACCCAATGTTACCGGTGTATTGCATATGGGCCATATGCTGAATAACACTATCCAGGATGTACTGGTGAGAAGAGCCAGGCTGAAAGGTTTTAATGCCTGCTGGGTACCCGGCACAGATCATGCTTCTATTGCTACCGAAGCTAAAGTTGTAGCCAAACTTAAGGCGGAAGGAATTGATAAAAATAATCTCAGTCGTGAGGAATTTCTACAACATGCCTGGGAATGGACAAATAAACATGGTGGAATCATTCTTCAGCAATTAAAAAAGCTGGGCGCTTCCTGTGATTGGGAACGAACCAAATTTACGATGGATGAGGATATGTCTGCTTCAGTGATAAAAGTTTTTGTGGACCTATATGAAAAAGGCCTAATTTATCGCGGTTACCGCATGGTGAATTGGGATCCACAGGCGAAGACCACACTTTCTGATGAAGAAGTGAATTATGAGGAGCGAAATGCCAGGCTCTATTATTTGAAATATAAAGTAGACGGGACGGAAGACTATCTTACCATTGCAACTACAAGGCCTGAAACTATCTTGGGGGATACAGCAATTTGTATCAACCCAAATGATGAAAGATTTTCTCATTTACGCGGAAAAAAAGCCATTGTACCTGTCTGTAACAGGACCATTCCCATTATTGAAGATGAATATGTAGATATGGAATTTGGAACAGGTTGTTTAAAAGTTACTCCTGCTCATGATGAAAACGATAAAAATCTTGGGGACAAACATGATCTTGAGGTTATTGATATTTTTAATGATGATGCAACCTTAAATCATTACGGGTTGCATTACGAGGGAAAAGATCGTTTTGTGGTTCGTGCTGAAATTGTTGAAGAGCTTGAAATTTCTGGTTTTCTTGCTAAGGTGGAAGATTATGTAAATAAAGTAGGAACCAGTGAACGAACGGGGGCCGTGATCGAGCCAAAATTGAGCGATCAATGGTTCTTAAAGATGAAGGAAATGGCTCAGCCAGCTATAGAAGCGGTTCTTGGAGATGATATTAACCTTGTTCCTGAAAAATTCCTGAATACCTATAGACACTGGATGGAGAATGTGCGTGACTGGAATATTTCTCGCCAGCTTTGGTGGGGACATCAAATTCCGGCTTATTTCTACGGAACCGGTAAGAACGATTTTGTAGTTGCTGAAACAGTCGAAAAAGCACTTGAGAAAGCTCGTGAAGCTACTGGAAACTCAGAATTACAGGTTTCAGACCTTACTCAGGATAAAGATGCGCTGGATACCTGGTTTTCTTCATGGTTGTGGCCAATGAGTGTCTTCAATGGAGTCTTAGAGCCTGAAAATAAAGAAATACAATATTATTATCCCACAAACGATCTGGTTACTGCTCCTGAAATATTATTTTTCTGGGTAGCCAGGATGATCATGGCGGGCTATGAATATAGAGGTGAAAGGCCTTTTAAGAATGTTTATCTTACAGGTATAGTTAGGGATAAGCAGCGAAGAAAAATGTCTAAATCCCTGGGGAACTCACCAGATCCGCTTGCATTAATAGAGCAATATGGAGCTGATGGTGTTCGTGTAGGCATGTTGTTGAGCTCTCCTGCGGGTAATGACCTTATGTTCGACGAAGATCTTTGTAAGCAGGGAAGTAGCTTTTCAAACAAAATATGGAATGCTTTCCGTCTGGTAAAGAGTTGGGAGATTTCAGAAGAAATCGAGCAACCGGAAACAGCGAGAATGGCAATCGACTGGTACACCGCTAAATTTCAGAAGACAATTAGGGAGATAGAAGATCATTATTCAAAATATAGGATAAGTGATGCATTGATGTCTACCTATAAATTGATTTGGGATGATTACTGTAGCTGGTTTTTAGAAATGGTAAAACCAGGTTATGGTGAGCCGATGGACGGCAAGACCTATAAGGCTATAATTGCTATTCTGGAAGATAACCTTAAAATATTGCATCCATTTATGCCATTTGTAACGGAAGAGATCTGGCAGGCAATAAAGGAACGTTCGCCGGAAGAGGCTTTGATTGTTGCAAGATGGCCAGAAGAAAGAGAATTCGGCGAAAATATTATTAAAGAGTTTTCGCATGCTGCTGAAGTTATTGCCGGAGTGAGAAAGATTAGAAAAGACAAGAATATTTCCTTTAAAAATGAAATAGAGCTTAGAGTCCTTAATAATGAAAATACTTCTACAACATTTGATGGTGTAATTTCTAAAATGGGAAACATATCTAATTTTGAATATGTAAATGGATCTGTAGATGGGGCGCTTTCTTTTAGGGTGAGATCTAATGAATATTTCATCCCGATCGTAGGGGCTATAGATGTGGAAGCCGAAAAGAAAAAGATTCAGGAGGAATTGAATTATACAGAAGGTTTCCTGAAATCTGTAGATAAAAAACTTTCTAATGAGCGTTTTGTGAATAATGCGCCAGAAAAGGTAATAGCCATTGAGAAGGCGAAGAAAGCAGATGCTGAAGCTAAGATTGAAGCCTTAAAAGCGAGTTTAAACAGCCTGAAGTAACGAATAAAACGAGGAAGAAAAAGAAGCTGTCTAAAAAGTCGAAAAAACGTCGGCCGGAATTTATTTGAGATCTTAAGTAATTAAAAATCAAAATCAGTTAGGAGCTGAATCAGGTACCATTGACATATTTCTGAAATTAGTAATCTTAAAATTAAATATTTAATTTTAAGAGCCTCCGTTTCCACAGCCTATCGAAAATTTATCGTAAAATTTGAAGTGTAGGCACCGTGAAATTTTAGGCTGATTGAGCTAAACGAATTTTCTACAAAACACATCTCGAGTTCCTAAAATTTAGGTGCTGAACAATAAATTTAGATAGAGTTTCGTAAGCCTGGATTTTATTGTTCGTTTTTTTATCGATGGAAAAAATGAGCAAGTATCTTAAATTTCCTACGTTAGATAATATTTTATCATAGGTTTGAGCTTGCCGGAATAAGGCCTTTTTAAATAGCCTCTTTTTTAGAATATTCTATATTAAGAAATATGCCCTATATATTGTTCTACCAGTTCAATATATTTCTCTTCTGCCTCTTTTTTACTGATATCTTTTACCTGAACCAGGGCATTTATTTTAAAGGCACTTCTAAGATCTCCATGATTTGTTGGAGGGATGTAAAAACCATTTTTTTCAGTGGCTCTTTTGTATAAAGCATAAAAATGCAACATGACATCAGGTGGAAATTGCTGATCTGTTTTACTTGCCATTTCATAGGCTTTTAGAAACCTGGAGTTTTCTTCTGCCATCATACTATTTAGGAAACTACATCAGCTATTACGCTAACTCCTCCTTTTACTTTTTGATTGATCTCCACCTTCAATTTTGTGCCAATAGGTACAAACACGTCAACTCTACTCCCAAATTTAATAAACCCACTATCGCTACCCTGTACCACTTCTGAATCTACTTCCGCATAATTAACTATACGTTTAGCTAATGCTCCGGCAATCTGACGGTACAAAATTTCTCCTGCAGTTTCATTTTTTACCACTACGGTAGTACGCTCATTCTCCTCACTGGATTTTGGATGCCATGCTACCAGAAACTTTCCCGGATGATATTTACTATAGGTTACTTTTCCTCCCACTGGATGTCGGGTAACATGTACATTGATTGGAGACATGAAAATTGAAATTTGCAGCCTGTTATCTTTAAAATATTCCTTTTCGTACACTTCTTCAATAGCTACTACTTTACCATCTACAGGTGCAATAATATGTTCATTATTAAAACTTGTAGTTCTTTTCGGATTTCTAAAAAACTGAATAATCAAAAAGAAGAAAAGGATTGAAACAACTAAAATTGCAAATTTTATCCAGTATACATTAATTAAATTGTAAGTAATGATATTTATTGCGATAAGGATAATCGCAGTAATGGTCATTATTTTGTATCCTTCTTTATGAAACATAATTCAATATATATAAATAAGCATAAACAAACGGGCTTGCAAAGATAATACTATCTAACCTGTCAAACAATCCACCATGGCCAGGCATCAATTTGCCACTATCTTTAACTCCTGCCTGTCTTTTAAATTTAGACTGAATTAAATCTCCCAGGGTACCAAATATACTTAATATAATTGCCATACCAAGCCAGGTCCACATAGTGAGAAAGCCGGTATAGTACCAAATAGCATAACTCATAAAAATGCTAAAAATCAGTCCGCCAAGAAAGCCTTCGATCGTTTTATTGGGTGAGATCTTTTCGTATAATTTATGTTTTCCGAAATTCTTGCCTACAAGGTAAGCAAAGGTGTCATTGGTCCATATCAAAAAGAATATCCCGATAACCAGTTTAGGTATAAAAATACCTTCAATAGTAGGAATAAGGGTTAAAAATATCGTAGAAGAGATCAGATAAAATATGATGATGATATATTTCTTTTTTTCGAAAACAGGAATTTTTTTTACTACCAGCAAATCTTTTACCAGGAACAGATTTACGAAAATTGTTATTAAAAGCAGAAGAATGGTAGCGTCCTGGTTAAATTTCAAGAAGCTGAAAAGATAAAATAGGATTACCTGCAAAAAGTAAAGGGCATAACTCTTAAGGCGCAAAAGTTTTTGCATTTCTACCAGACACACAAGGCTTAAAAGGTAGAAAAGAATGATGAAAATAACTTCAGAAGACAGAATGGAGGCAACCAGAATGGAGGTATATAGAAATCCCGAAACAGTACGAATAATGGTTTCCTTCATAAATTACAGATCTTCCAGCAGTAGCAAATATAAGTTTTTTGTACTACTTCCGTAACTCATAAAATCACCTTCTTTTTGGGTTTCAAAATTTTTGATGGTTGTAATATTAGAAGGGATATGCTGTTTGTTTTTAAATTTAATACCTCTTAAGCCCTCGCCAATAGTGTCAATTAACTGACTTGTAGAAGATAAGATGACAAAATTTGCCGGGAGGTCATGCAGCTTCCGCTCTTTAATCTGGTTAGATGAGATGAGTATAGAACCATCATTTGCTACCAGGAATTCGCAGGTGGATAAATAAAAATCTGCATTGGCAGAGGTGTTAAATTCCAGATTGAAGTTGTTGAATTTAGTCTTTAAATTCTCGTCAAAACAACAGCACTTTTTCTCATACCAGTCATTTTCCATGAGAATATTATCAAAAGCTTCCTGAATTTCTGCATCATCCACACAGTATAAGAATTTTCCGCCATTATTCTTGAAATTGAGCATAAATCGCTCATCGGTAGGTAATTTTACCTCCGGCATATATTTCCCTCTGTCTGCATTTTCAGGGATATCCCGCTCCTGGTCTGCTTTTGACTTGGGATTAAGAAACCTCTTGAATAGATTCATAGAGTCTGGGTATGATTCTTACAGTCTTTTTATCAAAGTTAAAAAATCTGAAATTAACCATTGTTTAATTTCAGATTTTTTACTTCAACTTCTACACTACTTATTAACCGAATCGTTTTCAGTTAATTCTTCTTCTTCATCTGTATTTTTTCCTTTGGAATCTGTAGGTTCATCCTCATCTTTGCTGGTTTCCTTCAGCGTGTTCTTTTCTTTGATGGGTTTACCTTCTTCCTTTTCCTTTTCATAAGGACGTTTTCCAAAGATCTTTTCCAGGTCGTCCTTGAATATAACTTCCTTGTCCAGAAGTATTTCAGCAAGCTGCGTAAGCTTGTCTTTATGATGGTCTAGTAGATCCAGAGCTCGCTTATATTGCTGTTCAATCAGGTTGGAAATTTCCTTATCTATTAATTCTGAAGTTTTTTCACTATAAGGTTTGGTGAAATTGTATTCACTCTGACCTGAAGAGTCGTAATAGGTGAGGTTACCAACGGCTTCATTAAGCCCATAAATAGTAACCATGGCTCTTGCCTGTTTGGTTACTTTTTCAAGGTCGCTAAGCGCTCCTGTGGAGATCTTATTGAATATAACCTTTTCTGCGGCACGACCACCAAGAGCGGCACACATTTCGTCCAGCATTTGTTCAGGTCTTACTATAAGTCTTTCTTCTGGCAGATACCATGCGGCGCCTAATGATTGTCCACGAGGAACAATGGTTACTTTTACCAGTGGCGCAGCGTGTTCTAACATCCAGCTAACGGTGGCGTGACCCGCTTCATGAAATGCGATAGCTTTCTTTTCGCTTGGAGTGATAATTTTGTTTTTCTTTTCAAGTCCTCCAACAATACGGTCCACTGCATCAAGGAAATCCTGTTTACCTACTGCTTTATTACCTTTTCTGGCAGCAATTAGAGCTGCTTCGTTACAAACATTAGCAATATCTGCCCCTGAAAATCCAGGAGTTTGCTTGGCAAGGAAGTCGGTATCTAATTCATCTGCCACACGCTTAAGCGGAGCTAAATGAACTTCAAAAATTTCTTTTCTTTCGTTGAGGTCGGGAAGATCTACATAGATCTGTCTATCAAAACGACCGGCACGCATCAATGCTTTGTCCAGTACATCTGCCCGGTTGGTGGCGGCTACTACAATTACGTTGGTATTAGTGCCAAAACCATCCATTTCAGTTAATAACTGGTTGAGGGTATTTTCACGCTCATCATTAGAACCGGAAAAATTACTCTTTCCTCTTGCTCTACCTATGGCGTCAATTTCATCGATAAATATGATGGAAGGAGACTTTTCTTTAGCCTGTTTAAAAAGGTCTCTTACTCTTGAAGCTCCCACACCAACAAACATTTCTACAAAATCTGAACCTGACAGGGAAAAGAAAGGAACTTTTGCTTCTCCGGCCACAGCTTTTGCTAATAATGTCTTACCCGTTCCCGGAGGCCCTACCAATAAGGCTCCTTTAGGAATTTTACCTCCGAGGGCAGTATATTTTTCAGGTTGTTTTAAGAAGTCTACAATTTCCTGAACTTCTTCTTTAGCGCCTTCAAGACCTGCCACATCTTTAAAAGATGTCTTTACGTCAGTATTCTGGTCAAATAATTTTGCTTTGGATTTACCTATGTTAAAGATTTGGCCTCCTGCGCCTCCACCGGCACCAGAGCTCATTTTTCTCATGATAAAGATCCAAACACCGATTATCAGTATAAATGGCAATAATGCCCAAAAGAGATCTCCTAAAACATCGCTTGAGGTTTCGTAAATTACCTCTGTATTTAAGTTATTTTCTTTAATAGCTTCCTTTAATTCGGGTTGGAAAACTTCCAGGCTTCCAAATTGGAATGTATATACGGGAGATTCCCCTGTAGGAAAAAGATCCGGGTCTATATTCTTTTTATGAATATCTTTTTGCTTGGCTTCTTCAGTAAGATAAACCTTAGCTACGGTGTTATTGACTATTTCAACTTTTTCAACATCACCAGACTCCAGGAACTGCATAAACTCAGACGGACTGGTTTTAGCCGGTTCTGAGAATCCACCGTCTCCAAATAAATTTAGGCCTAAAAATATAATAATGATCGCCGCGTAAATCCAGTAGGCACTAAATTTAGGTTTTTTGGGATCTAATTTTTTCTTCGGTTTTTGATTCGCCATTCTGTGCTTCTTCAAATAATTTAGATTTAATAACTGCTCTCTATGGATGTGATTTTCGCATCACCCCATAGGCTCTCAATATCGTAAAATTCCCTGATATGCTTCTGGAAAACATGAACAACTACATTTACGTAGTCCATCAACACCCATTCGGCATTCTCGCTACCTTCAATATGCCAGGGTTTGTCTTTGAGGTTTTTACTAACTGTTTTTTGTATGGAATTTACTATGGCGTTTACCTGCGTGTTTGAAGTACCATTGCAGATTATGAAATAATCACAAACTGTATTTTCAATTTCTCTAAGGTCCAGGATATCAATATCATTCCCCTTCACTTCCTCTATCCCTTTTATAATATGTGCAATAAGTTGATCGCTGTTTTTTTCCTTTTTCGACATTAAATTAATTTATTTACGCAAATTTATCATTTTTTGCTCTTTTAAAGAGATTGTTAAAGAAGATTTTAACGCCTTATCTCTAATAGTTTTATATGCGTATAATCAAAGTTGATGCCATCGACTCCACCAATTCCTTCGTGAGGAAATTTTACGAAGGTCATACCAGTTTTGAACCCGTATGTGTAAGGGCTATTACTCAGACAGCAGGAAGAGGGCAAAGAGGGTTGAACTGGGAGTCTAAAGCAGGAGAAAACCTCACCTTCAGTATCCTATATCCTCAAAATAAACTGAAAATCTCCCGTCATTTTTTTCTGAGTGCTTCTATTTCCCTAGCAGTATTGAAGGTTTTACAACGGATGAAAATTCCTGATATTAAAGTGAAATGGCCTAACGACATTCTGTCAGCAAAACAAAAAATTGGTGGAATCCTTATTGAAAATATTGTAAAAAATGAGGGAATTGTGGCCAGTATTATTGGAATAGGTTTAAATGTGAATCAAACAGATTTTGGAGCCTTACCCAGCGCAGGATCCCTTAGAAGCCTTACCGGGAAGATTTTTGATTTAGACGAATTATTAGAGGAAATTGCTTTTACGGTAGACCACGAACTGCAAAATCTGCCAACCAGGAAAGGAACCGAAATTCTGGAAGAATATGCTAAAAACATGTTTCGGCTTAATGTGGTTTCTGCGTTTTCATCGAGTGATGGCGAAAGATTTAATGGGATTATTCGCGGAGTGACCACAGAAGGAAAGCTGAACCTTGAAATAGAAGATTCGGTTTTTAAAACTTTTGACCTTAAGGAGATCCAGCTACTTTATTAAATAGAAAAGCCGGAAGATTGACCCCGGCTTTATACTGCATTGGTAAGTTTATAGTTTCCCTATATTTTCGGTTAAAGCTGTAATGAATTTCTTTAAGGGACTTTTGATCATCATGCTCATCATGGCATTAAATTCACCTTCAAATTCCATATTTACTTCGCTTTTATTCTCACCGGCATCAGCAATATGGGTTTTCAGCCTAAATGGGAATTTATCTGAAGTGGAACCAAGAACTACTAGATTTGGTTCTGTAGTTTCTATAATTTTTAATCTGATTTCAGGCATTCCTTTCAGTTGAAAAAGAAAACTGTCATCTGAAATCACCTGAAATTTTTCTTTACTCTCAGGCATGATTTGTTCGTAATTCTCTACATTCGTCAGGAAATCAAACATTTCCTGCTGACTTTTATCTGCGGTTACTTTTTGGCTTTCTAATTTCATATTATGGTTTCCAATTAGCAGGATCTTCTCTCCATTTACGAAGTACACCTGCTTCTTCAATAGTTATATAATTTGTGTTCTGAGCGGTTTCTATAAGGTTGTCGTAATCGCTGAGGGTATGAAGTTCAATTTCCAGGTTTTCAAAATTTTTCACTGATGTATCAAACCCATAAGTAAAAATAGCGAACATTCCTTTTACATTGGCACCAGCTTCTTTTAAGGCTTTTACGGCATTAAGGCTGCTGTTTCCTGTACTTATAAGATCTTCAATTACCACCACGGTTTGGCCTTCCTCCAGATTTCCTTCAATCTGGTTTTGTCTACCATGCCCTTTTGGCTCTGGTCTTACATAGGCGAAGGGCAGACTTAGATATTCAGCTACCAACATGCCTATTCCTATGGCTCCGGTTGCTACCGCTGCGATCACATCAGGTTTTCCATATTTTTCCTCAATCTGCCTGGCGAAGTTTTCCCGCACATAATTCCTAATCATTGGATAGGACAGGATGATCCTGTTGTCACAATAAATTGGAGATTTCCAGCCGCTGGCCCATGTAAATGGCTCTTGTGGTTCTAATTTTATTGCTTTAATTTGCAATAAAAGCTCAGCAGTCTTTTTTGCTGTTTCTGTATTCAAAATCATAGCTGCAAATGTATAAAGTTTTTGTGAATGATATTCCCATAATTGTGTCCACGCAGAAAGAAATTGGGGAAAATTATACTTCTTTTCCTTTAAAGTCAGTTCGGCTTAAGAAAGTGATCAGGAAAATTCTAAAGGGAAAATTACATTATGTACATCTTCATCATAATGATGAAAGTAAACTTCTAAAATTGCTGCTGAAAAAGATGAAAGTGGTGACAGCTGCCGGGGGGATGGTGGTGAATTCCAAAAAAGAAATTCTTTTTATTTACAGGAATAACCGTTGGGATCTTCCAAAGGGCAAGACCGAAAAAAACGAGAGTATTGAAGCTTCAGCAATTAGGGAGGTGGAAGAGGAGACCGGTGTTCAAGACCTGGAAATAAAACGTTTCATTACCCGGACGTATCATGTTTTTAAACGCAAAGGGAAATTACGGCTTAAAGAGACCTATTGGTATGAAATGTATACAGACTATGCCGGAGAGCTCGTGCCGGAGACCAATGAAGGTATTAAAAAGGCCAAATGGAAAAATTTCAAGAAAAGCCAGAAAGCACTCACAAAGTCTTATGCCAATATAAAGATGTTATTTCCTGAAAAATTTCTAGCGGGGAAGTCGGAAGACTGGGTAGCGTAGATGGGTTTCTTCGTAATAGTTTGATCTCTTATGAATCCAGTCTAGTTGAGCATACCAGTTATTTCTGAATTCAGCATCATCCCGTTTTTTATCTTCAAATTCTTCCTTAAGTTCAGCATCAGATTCCAGAATTTCTTTCGCCATATCTTCAAATACATAAGGAGAAAAACCTTCTTTTTGCTGAAGCACGGTGTCAAAGAAGTTCCAGTTGAAAAAAGAATCTACTGCAGATGGTTCCAAAGTTTCTAAAAGATATCTCGCACCATCCTGAAAAGTGGTAATTAAATAATCACCTTTTCTGAAATGTATGGTCTCTGTAGAGGTTGAAACCTGGGTGTTCTTATGTAAATAGTGGCCTTCAAAAGCTGTCTCGGAGGTTTCAAAATCCTGAATTTTATACACTTCTACTTCAATTAGTGTGTCTCTTTCAAGAGTTTCCATTTTGATATTGTTCATTTCCAGTCTATTAATTACCTGCCACCATCCCTGGGGAATGATATACGCCCTGGGAATTTCAATTTCTTCGGTTACCTTAAACTTATCATAATAGTCAATTTCTTTAGTGAATGGCTTCTCTCTGTCATACTTTAATCTTTCCATGCCAGTAACCTCACTAATAATATCTTCAGCTTCATAACCCTTAAATTTTCTTTTGGAAGGATTTTCTTTATCAACTTCAAAAGTGAGATTGTAGCTGCGATCTGTCAAATATTTTCTTCTTGCCTGGTTTCTCAGATCTTTGATTACTGAGGTTTCCGCATCGGTTATTTGAATCATGGATCGCATGAGTTCATAAGTTCCCATTACCCTTTTATTGTATGGTTTCAACATATGTGTTTCTACCATCATGCCAAGGGTATTCCAGAGTGTGGTGTAGCCAGTAGAGTAACGCGGGAAATCCATAAACTGCGAAAAACCTTCTTCAGGCACCTCATTAAAAACATTTACATATGGAGTAATGTCCCATTCTTTTGCTTTTAATGAGTCTTCCAAAGCAGGCATCATATTATTTTGGAGATAGTCACCTAGATTTCCGCCTAATTTATCATGTTGCGTAAATAGATGGGTAAGGCTGTATTGATAGTCTGCACCATTGCTAACATGATTGTCAATAAAAACATCGGGTTTTAAATAATGGAAAATTTCATAAAATGTCTGCGTGTTTTTAGTGTCGGCTTTTATGAAGTCGCGATTAAGATCATAATTCCGGGCATTTCCCCTGAACCCATATTCTTCCGGGCCATTTTGATTGGTCCTGCTGCCTGAATTCCTGTTTAAAGCACCACCTACATTATAGATAGGAATGGTAGCGATCAGGGTGTTTTTTGGAGAGGCTATCGAATCTCCGGCCATATCTCTAAAAAGCATCATCGTAGCGTCTATTCCATCGCTTTCGCCAGGGTGAATGCCATTATTTATCATTAAGACACTATGCGATTTTCTTAGTTTTTCAAGATCAAATTCACCTTCCGGATTGTAGATAGCGAGGTGTAGGGGCAAGCCGCTATCTGTTTCGCCAAATTCCTGCAGGCTAATGCTTGGATAAGCGTCTGCCAGTTCTTTATAAAATGCTATAACTTCAGAATAAGTTCCGGTTTCGGTCCCCCCGGATTTTTCAAATCGGGTTTCAAAATCGTATTTCTTGATAAGCCTGTACTTAGAAAAATCACAAGATGATAGGCTGATCAAGATCCCCAATACCAACCACAGTTTTTTCATAAAATTTTCTAAAAATCCAGCCGTAAACTTACTTAAAAACTCAGAGAGTAGCTAAAAAAGATAGCATTTCCTAAAGTTTAAGGCTCTGTTAAAGTAAATCTAATCTTTCAGAGATCCTTTTAGGTATCTAATATTCCGCCTATTTTTATGAAAAATTGATTATGAAAAATAGTATCATTTCCTTCATGTTTGCTGTAACTGTACTTATTTCAGTAAACGTAAAAGGGCAGGCAGTAGAGAATCTGAGCAGGGAGAAAAAAAATGAATTATCACAGTCGGGACCCGATTATGCCGAAACAGCTATTGGAAAAATAAAATTACCAGCGCCTTTTGCTTCAGAATCTGTAAGAAAGGAAAGCAGGATTGTGCCGTGGCCGGAGGGCGAAATGCCAAAAGCCCCTGAAGGATTTAAAGTGACCAAATTCGCTGAAGATTTAGAACATCCCCGATGGACCTATGTTGCTCCAAATAACGACATTTTTGTAGTAGAATCTAATGATGCTAAGAAAAGTGCTAATCGAATTACCATGTTCAGGGATAAAGATCAGGATGGCGTACCAGACGAACGTTATTCTTTCCTGAAAAATTTAAACCAGCCTTTCGGCATGCTGGTATTAGGCGATTATTTTTATGTTGCTAATGTAGATGAGCTTATTCGGTTTCCATATAAAGAAGGACAAAATGCAATAGAGGGAAAGCCGGAGAAAATCATAGAATTACCAGCAGGGGGATATAACCATCACTGGACAAGAAATATTATAGCCAGTCCCAATAAGGATAAAATATATATCACCGTGGGTAGTTCCAGTAATGTTGGTGAACATGGAATGGAGAAGGAGGAACGAAGAGCAAATATTATTGAAATAAATCCGGATGGTACTGGTGAAAAAATCTATGCTGCCGGACTCAGAAACCCTGTAGGAATAGACTGGAATCCTGTAACCGGAGAATTATGGACCGCGGTAAATGAGCGTGACAAGATTGGGAATAACCTGGTGCCAGATTATGTTACCAGTGTAAAAGAAGGTGGATGGTATGGCTGGCCATTCTCTTACTACGGAGATATTAAAGATCCAAGGTGGGCAGAAGATCCACATTTGGAAATGGTGGAAAAGGCTATTGTACCAGATGTTTCTGTAGGACCACATACGGCTTCTCTCGGATTTACCTTTTATGATAAAACTTCTTTTCCTGAAAAATATCATAATGGAGCGTTTGTTGGCCAGCATGGTTCATGGAATAGAGCAAATTTCTCAGGTTATAAGGTTTTATTCATACCTTTCGATGCGAACGGAAACCCACAGGAACCGGAAGATTTTCTTACCGGCTTTATTGCAGATGATGATGCCAGCCAGGTTTATGGAAGACCAGTGGGAGTAACAACTCTTCCTGATGGTTCACTTCTGGTAAATGATGACGACGGAAATGTGATCTGGAGAGTTTCAGCTGAATAATTCAATTTGAGAAAATATATTTTACTTGTTTCCATTCTTGTCAATTTCACCCAGCTTTATGCTCAGGAATTTAAAGGAAAGGTTTTAGATAGTAAAACCGGAGCAGCTCTGGAGAATGTTTCGGTTAAGAATCTTCGATCAGGGGGAATTCACTATACCAATAGGAATGGTGAATTTATATTCACGAATGTAGAATTTCCGGTGGAAGTTGAATTTAGAAGATTAGGCTACTTAGGTTCTATTGTAGAATTTGAACAAAAACAGACAGAAATTAGTGTATACCTGCAAGAAGATACAAATCAGCTTTCAGAAGTATTGATTAGGAGTTCTAATATCCCGCAGGAAATTAGAAAAATTCCAGCTTCCGTAAGTTTACTTTCTGAAAGTGATTTAGAACGCACCGATAACTTTAACCTGGTTGAAAATTTTAATTATGTACCAGGCGTTTTCGTAAGCCAGGGGGCGTTGAATACCAATAAGATTAATATTCGAGGAATTGGTTCCAGGGCACAATACAGCACAAATCGAATTAAGGCTTATATTAATGGAATTCCGTTAACTACTGCCGAAGGCGAACTGACTTTGGACGATTTTGATTCTGAATATTTAGATAGGATCGAAATATTTAAAGGCCCTGTTTCTTCCGTTTTTGGTGCTGGACTAGGCGGGGCTATCAATTTATATACCGATAGGAATAGAAAAAATCAGAAGTCGATTACTACCGGTTTTAGCTATGGAAGTTTTAATACCAGGAAAGCAAGAGCCAATTTCAGCTATGTGGAGGATAATCTCGATATTTCTATAAATTATAATAGGCTGGAAAGTGACGGCTATCGCCAAAATGGGGAATATCTCAGGAATTCGTTGTTAGGTTCTGCCAGGTTAATTACTAATTCAAAAAATTACTGGTCTTTTTTCTTTAATTATTCAGATTTAAAGGCTTTTATTCCAAGTTCATTGAAAGAAGAGGATTTTAGAAATGAGCCAAAAAAAGCAGCATTTACCTGGAACCAGTCAGCTGGTTATGAATCCTACGATAAAAATATCTTCGGAATATCGTATGAACATACTTTTGCTAATGATTTTAAAAATCTGACTTCTGTTTTTTATAATTCCAGGGATGGTTATGAGCCCAGGCCTTTCAATATTTTAGATGAGAATCGTCAGTCCATAGGAGCGCGTACAAAATTCAATTATCAGACTGCAATTTTTGACAAAACTTCTGAAATAAGTTTTGGGGCTGAGGGAATGCTGGAATTTTATGAAACCGGTACTTTTCAAAACTTATATGAACAAGAAGAAGGAAGAAGAAGCGTTCAGGGCGAGCGATTAAGTCTAAATGAGCAAAACAGGAATTACATCAATGTTTTTGTACAATTGAATACCGAACTTACCTCAAAATTGATATTAGAATCCGGTATTAATTTTAATGCTACTGTTTATGATTTGGAAGATAAATTTGAAGGAGATGAAGTTGACCAGTCCGGCGATTATAGTTTCGATCCTGTAGTTTCGCCGAGGTTAGGCCTGAGTTATGAAGTCTTTCAGGGAAAGAATATTTATGCTTCTGCCAGTCATGGGTTTTCAACTCCTACAGTGGCTGAAACTTTAACTCCCGAAGGACAGATTAACACCGATCTACAAACGGAAACCGGCTGGAATTATGAAGTTGGCTTTAAAGGAAACTGGTTTAATAACAGGTTATATATTGAATTGAACCTTTATTCCATTCAAATAAGAAATTTACTGGTGGCGAGAAGAGTTGGGCCAGATCAATTTGTAGGAGTGAATGCCGGGAAAGCAGACCATAATGGAATAGAATTCACCAGTGCATACCAAGCAAGGTTCTCTCAGGATTTTCAGCTTAGGTTTTTTCTAAATTCCAGTTTTAATTTTTTCGAATTTGACAAATTCGTGGATCTTGGAGAAAATTACTCAGGAAATACCCTGCCGGGTGTTCCGGAATATATGATTTCTCCGGGCACTGAAATTAATTTTGAAAATTTATCTGCCAATATCAATTTTCAGGCTTTTGGCAGAATGGCGCTGGATGATGCTAATTCAGGATATACTGATCCCTACCAATTACTGAATATGAAATTGAACTATCATTGGAACTTAAGCAGTAAGTTGGGTCTTCAGTTTAATTTCGGGATCAATAATATTCTGGACGAAGATTATGCTGCGAGTATTGTAACAAATGCCGTAGGATTTGGTGGATCGGCTCCGCGATATTATTATCCCGGGAATCCAAGGAATTACTTTGGAGGTGTTACCGTCGATTTTAACTTATAGAAATGTCATTCCGAACGAAGTGAGGAATCTCTAGAGATCCCGAATCGAGTTACTATTGCCGAACTATAAAATTGGCAATTCTGAAGCTCATAACAGTATAATAAATCACTTACCACTAAAGCCCTAAAAACATTTGTGAATTCGCGGCTCTTCAAATTAAGTATGTAAAGCTTTAGAGAACTATTCAGAGGGGGGGTATAAAAACGTCATATTCCTAAGCTAGATTTTTATTATTACCGGTTTCAGGATGACATTCTGCGAGTTACTTTTTACGCACTACATCTGGCACCATAAATTCATAATCACCGCCGTGTTGCATAACATCCCTAACCACCGTTGACGAAATATGGGCCTTACCCGAACTGGAAATTAAGAAGATGCTCTCAATACCGGCCATTTTATAATTTGTCTGGCCAATAGCTTTTTCAAATTCCAGGTCCTGGGCATTTCTGAGCCCGCGTAAGATAAAACCTGCATCCTGAGATTTGCAATAATCCACGGTTAACCCGGAGTATGTAGCTACTTTTATTTTAGGTTCATTCTTATAAGTATCCTTTAAAAAGTGAATTCTTTCTTCCAGGCTGAACATATATTTTTTACTGGAATTGGTTCCGATAGCGAGAATGATCTCATCGAATAAAGGAAGTGCCCTATCTATAATGTCGGTATGTCCAAGCGTAAGTGGATCGAAAGATCCGGGGAAAACTGCTTTTTTCATCAGGCGGTTTTTGAGCGGTTATTAGGGGAAAAGATAATCAGAAATTATAACTTTTGATTAAGAGCCGCTTCAATAGTGCTTCCAAACAAATCTTTGAGGCTTATGCCTGCTTTCTCTGCCTGTTGAGGTAAAATACTCGCCTGGCTAATTCCAGGGTTGGTATTCATCTCAATAAAATGGGGCTCGCCGTTATGAAAAATGAATTCAGATCTTGAAAAACCTTTCATTTTCAGTTTTTTGTAGATCATAACTGCAATATCCTGAACTTTTTTTGTGTCTTCTGCTGAAATTCTTGCCGGCGTGATCTCCTGAGATTTCCCCAGATATTTTGCAGCATAATCGAAGAATTCACCTTCAGGTACGATTTCAGTTACAGGTAGTGCCATAATCTTACCTTTATAAGTAATTACTCCTACCGAAACTTCGGTGCCGTCAAGATAAGATTCTATAATAGCTTCATCATCTTCAGTAAAGGCCGTTTTAGCAGCAGGGATCAGCTCTTCTTCAGTCTTCACCTTAGTTACTCCAAAACTGCTGCCGGCACGATTGGCTTTTACAAAACAGGGCAAGCCTACGCTATCCACAATTTCTTTGGTATTTATTTCCTGGTCTTTATTCAGAAAATAATTTTTTGCTGCTATTATTCCGTAAGGCTTTAAAACACTTATAAGATCCCTTTTATTAAATGTTAAGGCAGATTGGTAATAATCACAACTGGTTTGAGGGATTCCAATCAATTCTAAGTAGGCCTGAAGAAGTCCGTTTTCGCCCGGAGTACCGTGAATGGTATTAAAAACACAATCAAATTGAATCACTTTTTCATCAATCTTAACCGTAAAATTACTTTTGTTGATAGGATAAGGAGTGTCATCTTCTGCCACAACAAACCATTCTCCCTTTAAGATATGAACGCGGTAAGGTTCATAAAGGTCACGGTCCAGATGTTTATAAACAATATTTCCGCTGTTGATGGAGATGCGATATTCACTGGAATAACCGCCCATGGCAATGGCAATTTTTTTCTTCATATTCAATATATCCTGTTAGAAGTCGTTAAACAAAAATATCACTTATAAGGGCAGTCACCAAAACCAAAGGGTTTTATATCTTTGCCCATTATCTAAAAACTATGGGATTATTTCGATTTATATTCAGCAAAACATTTTTAATTCAATTGGTGCTGGCAGTTATTGTATTAGTGGTGCTTTCGTTCTTCACAATGCAATGGCTTGATTATTCTACAAATCAGGATCAAAGAATAGAGGTGCCAGATCTGGCAAAAATGAATCTGGATAATGTGGAAGACAGGCTGGATGAATTAGAACTTGATTTTGAGATTTTGGATTCGGCGAATTTTAATCCTGATTTTCCGGGATATTCAGTAATAGATCAGGTGCCTGCACCCGGAAAGTTTGTAAAAGAGGAAAGGAAAATTTATTTGACTCTTAATCCTTCAGGATATAGAAAGATTGAAATTCCAAATAATCTAATTCGAAAAACCAGAAGACAGGTGGAACCGACTTTAAGATCCCTGGGTTTTGAAATTGGAGAGATTAGTTACAAGCCAGATATTGCTGAAGACGCGGTTCTGGAACTAAGACACAAAGGCACATTGGTGGAGCCAGGAGATAAATTGATGAAAACTTCCGTGATAGATCTTGTTCTTGGCGATGGAAGTGGTAGATATAGGGATCTTGATGAAGATAGCCTTGATGTAGAAGAAGAAACTGAAAGCGAAATAGATGAATTCTAATAAAGACCAAAGAGACCAGATTGAAGAGCAGGAAGAAGATGAGAGTCTTTATGAACATCATAAATTTAAAGCCGAGGTAGGGCAGAAACCTTTAAGGGTTGATAAATATTTGATGAATTTCATCGAAAACGCCACCCGAAATAAAATTCAAAAAGCAGCTAAGAGTGGAAATATCTATGTGAACGGCGAGACTGTTAAGCAGAACTATAAAGTAAAAGGGGGAGATACCGTTCAAGTGATGTTTGAACATCCTCCTTATGAGTATTTGCTGGTTCCGGAAGATATTCCCCTGGATATTGTTTATGAAGATGAAACTTTACTGGTAGTAAATAAACCGGCCGGGATGGTAGTGCATCCTGGCCATGGAAATTACAGCGGAACTTTAATAAATGCCCTGGTGCATCATTTTGGCAATCTGCCAAATAACAGTAGTGATCGTCCAGGACTTGTTCATAGAATTGACAAGGATACCAGCGGACTCCTGGTAGTCGCTAAAACAGAAGAAGCGATGGCTCATCTGTCTAAACAATTTTTTGATAAAACCAGCGAACGCGAATATGTCGCTATTGTTTGGGGAAATGTAGAAGAAGAGGAAGGAACCATTGAAGGAAATATAGGCAGAAACCCAAAGAATCGACTTCAAAATATAGTCTATTTGGGTGATGATGCAGATAATGGCAAACCTGCGGTAACACATTTTAAAGTAATTGAGCGTCTGGGTTATGTCACACTTGTTGCCTGTAAGCTGGAGACCGGAAGGACGCACCAGATCAGGGTGCATATGAAGCATATTGGCCATACGCTATTTAATGATGAACGCTATGGCGGCGATAAAATATTGAAAGGCACCACTTTTACGAAATACAAACAATTTGTAGATAATTGTTTTAAAATTCTTCCCCGGCAGGCACTTCACGCTAAAACACTGGGCTTTGAACATCCTGCAACAAAAAAATGGATGAGTTTCAATTCAGAGGTACCTGAAGACATGGTGTCCTGTATTGAAAAATGGCGTGGGTATGCTAAAAATCAGCTGGAAGATTTATAGCATAAGAGCCATCTATTGATTTATAAGAAACAAATTTCAGAGATTTTTCAGTTTTTAATTTGATAGGTTATCTTTGATAGAAAATTAACCGAAAAGAAATGAAAATTGTTGTTTCACCGGCGAAAACGCTGGATTATGAATCCAAATTACCTACCACCAGGGGCACCCAGCCTGAATTTTTGGAAACAGCTTCCAAACTGAACCGAAAACTGGCTCGCCAGAGTAAAAAGGGCATTTCAGAATTAATGAGCATCAGCGATAAACTTGCCGATCTTAATTATACCCGTTACCAGGAGTTTGAGGAAGAACACAATAAAAAAAATTCCAGGCCGGCCATGTATGCTTTTAACGGGGATGTGTATACCGGTTTGGATTCATATTCAATTCCTACGGAAAAATTGGACAGACTTCAGGATACACTGCGAATTCTTTCAGGGATGTATGGTATTTTGAGACCATTAGATCTTATTCAGCCTTACCGACTTGAGATGGGAACTTCTATTGGAATAGAAAGAAAGAATAATCTATATGAAGTTTGGCAAAAGAAAGTGACTAATTTTCTTAATTCGGAAATGGAAGATGAGGAACTTTTTCTAAATCTTGCCAGTAATGAATATTTTAAAGCTGTAGATACTGAAAAATTAAAAGTACCAGTGATCTCTCCGGTCTTTAAGGATTTTAAAAATGGTAAGCTGAAGATCATCAGTTTCTTTGCTAAAAAAGCGCGGGGATCCATGGTTCGTTATATTATAGATAATGATTGCAAAACTCTGGAAGATGTAAAAGGCTTCGATTATGATGATTATCGCTATAGCGAAGAGCATACGGAAAATGAGAACGAACCGACTTTTATAAGGTAACCCAACTGAAAGCTTCAGGCTTTTAGCTAAAAACTATGAATATTGGAACTTTTTCATCATAAACATCCATATCCACCGTTTATTCCTGAATCGGCTACTAAATTAATCGTAGGAACACTTCCTCCTCCGCGTTTTACAAAGCGGGAATTTAAGGAAGAAGATGTCGATTTTTGTTATGGAAGCCGCGATGGTCAGTTATGGATTATTTTAGATAGGATTTTCGACCTTAATCTAAAATTTGAGAATACTAGCGAAGCCATACAGCAACGAAAGGATTTTTTAATAAAAAGAGGTATTGGAATTTGTGATGTAGTAGAGAGCAGTCGCAGGGAGAAAATCGATGCTTCAGATCTGGGAATGCAGAAAGTGGAATTACGTAACATGATTGGCATTCTCAGGAAAAATCCAAAAATAGATACGTTGCTTTTTACCGGAGGTAATTCTAAAAATGGGCCAGAATATTTTTTTAGGAAATATCTGAAAGAGTCAGATCACGATATCCGGCTTAAAGTAATTTCCAGTAAATCTCCCAGGATACATCAATTTGTGCTGGATGGAAGGCTTATAAAAACAGTATCATTAATTGCTCCTTCCGGGGCGGCAAATATTGCGGTTGGTAGTTCGCAGTTATATAAGGATATTAAAAAGAAAAACCCTGAATTCAATACTCTTGATTTCAGGGTTCTTCAATATAAAGAATTTTTCTAATTCAATTTTTACTGCAATTCTTTTTTGTCCTGGTTGGCCAGTGTGGTTGGCTTTATCTTAAACTTTTTACGTCTTGGCCTTAATTTCCCACTGGTGCCAATGGCAATTTTTCCTCTTTTGGTCTTTTTATCGCCTTTTCCCATAACTTATTTTTTATTCTTCTGGTCTCTTATGTTCTTTTCGTCGATATCAACATCGTTGGTCTGTTTTTTACGATCTCCCAAATCTCCGCTCAGCGGATCATCCTCACTTCTTCTTCGATCTTTTTTTCCTCTGTGTTTATCTTCAATTGGTCCTCCCATAACGTAAATTTTTAAGTTTAATCTAAGATAAGAATATCAAGTCTTAAAACCTGCTAAGGGCCTGTTACAATTAGGTTAAAGCTTTAACATTTTGAACGAAGGATTTAATTGTTTCCGTTCCGTTCTCATTCAAATGCTTAATGAAAGCACTTCCTATGATCGCTCCTTTTGCATATTCTGTAGCCTGCTCAAAAGTTTCTTTATCTTTTATTCCGAAGCCTACAATTTGAGGGTTTTTAAGCTGAAGATCATTTATTCTCTTAAAATAAGATTTTGTGTCTTCACTAAATCCAGAAGTAGAACCTGTCACGCTGGCGCTGCTCACCATATAAATGAACCCGTTTGATACAGAATCGATAAAACGAATTCGTTCATCTGAAGTTTGTGGGGTGATCAAAAAAATATTTTTCAATCCATATTTTTCGAATAACTCCTGGTATTCGTCGTGATAAACATCTACCGGTAGATCTGGAATAATAAGTCCGTCAATTCCAACCGACTCACATTTTCTGCAAAATTCTTCCACACCATATTGCAGAATAGGGTTAAAATAACCCATCATAATTAGAGGGATTTCAACTTTATTCCGGATGCCCTCTAACTGCTCAAATAATTTTGCAGTAGTCATACCATTCTTAAGTGCATTTGTAGAACTCTCCTGAATAGTGGGGCCATCTGCAAGAGGATCACTAAAAGGAAGCCCAATTTCAATGAAATCCACTCCATTTTTTTCCAGGTCTACAATGATCTTTTCGGTATCACCGAAATCTGGATAACCTGCCGTAAAATATATGGAAAGCAGTTTATGATCTTCCTGCAATTTTTTATTTATTCTATTCATTCTTCAAAAATTCTTAGAGCCGTCATTCTGAACTCGTTTCAGAATCTCATGAGACGCTGAAATAAATTCAGCGTGACGTGTATTATAGATTAAAATATTCAATATATGTGTTCAGATCTTTATCCCCGCGCCCGGAAAGATTTACCACAACGATATCATCTTTTTTAAATTTTCGGGTTTCAAAAATTGCCAGGGCGTGGGAAGTTTCAATAGCCGGAATAATTCCTTCCAGTTTCGCCAGTTCCAGCCCGGCTTTCATTGCCGCTTCATCAGTAATACTGATAAATTCTCCGCGACCGCTGGCATATAAATTTGCATGCATGGGCCCAACGCCTGGGTAATCCAGTCCTGCAGATATGGAATAGGGTTCGGTGATCTGCCCATCGCCGGTTTGCATCAGTAAAGTTTTACTTCCGTGAATGATACCTGCTTTTCCTAATGCCGAAGTAGCCGCGCTTTCTCCGGAATCGATCCCTTTCCCGGCAGCTTCCACGGCAATAATTCCTACCTCTGGTTTGTCAAGGTAGTGATAATAGGCTCCGGCGGCATTGCTTCCGCCACCAACACAGGCCACAACATAATCTGGATCTTCCTTGCCTTCTTTTTCCTTTAACTGAACTTTGATCTCTTCAGAAATTACCGCCTGAAATCTGGCGACCATATCGGGATAGGGATGAGGTCCCACCACAGAACCGATGATATAATGTGTATCTACTGGATTATTGATCCAGTCTCGAATCGCTTCGTTGGTAGCATCTTTTAGCGTGCGACTACCAGATTTTGCCGGCACCACTTTCGCACCGAGCATCTTCATACGAGCAACATTGGGCGCCTGCCTGTCTATATCGATCTCGCCCATATAAACAATACATTCCATTCCCATTAATGCGCACACAGTGGCCGTCGCTACACCATGTTGACCTGCTCCGGTTTCAGCAATAATTCTTTTTTTGCCAAGTTTTTGGGCCATCAGAATTTGCCCAATGGTATTATTCACTTTGTGAGCGCCAGTATGACAAAGATCTTCTCTTTTTAGATAAACCTTTGTACCATATTTCTCACTAAATCTTTTCGCGTAGTAGAGTGGAGTAGGACGTCCCACATATTCTCTCAGAAGTTCTTTAAACTCCTTCTGAAAAGATTCTTCCTGCATGATATCTAAATATCTGGAACGCAATTCTTCCACGTTTGGATATAGCATTTCGGGAATATAGGCACCGCCAAAATCTCCGTAATATCCTTTTTCATCAACCTGATAGCTCATTTTATGAATTTATCTGAGTTTTGAAATCTTTCAATTCCTTTAATTTTTTTAATCCGGGTTTTAGTTCAAATTTACTGTTTACATCTACGGCATACAGTAATCCGGGTTTACCATTTCTTAAAAAATGATTTTTAAGTTCTGCGATGGCTTTTCCATGTTCAGGACCAATGCCGCCACTTAAAAAGAATGGCGTGTTGGAAGGGTAGTTTTCTAATATTTTCCAATCGAATTCAGTGCCATTTCCGCCCCGAAGTGCCCCTTTAGTATCAAAAAGAAAATAATCTACAATCCCTTCAAAAGCCTTAATTATCTGAAAATCGAAATCATCGCCCACTGAAAACACTTTAATGATCTCTGGTGTATTTCCCAGTTTTTGAAGTTCCCTCTTAAGATCTTTCGCAAATGCAGCCGATTCATCTCCATGAAGCTGAACTGCATTCAGATTGTATTTCGATACCTTTTCCTTGATTTCTGGGATAGATGCATTCACAAATACTCCGGCTTTTTTAATTTCAGGAACGATTTCCGGGAGTTCGCCATCAAAATACCTGGGCGATTTATCATAAAAGATAAGCCCCATATAATCTGGTTGCAATTCAGAAACCTGAAGGATATTCCCGGGCTGTTGCATTCCGCAAACTTTTAAGCTTAAGCCTGAACTCTGGCCCGATGCGGGAGTTATCAGTGATTTTGCTTTGGTATTCATATGATCCATTTATACAATAGATTTTAATTCTGTAATAAACTCTTTTGCTGCGGCTCCCGGATTGTCTGTTTTCATAAAATTCTCTCCAATCAAAAAGCCCTTAAAACCATAACTTTTAAGGTCTGCTATAGCTGAAGTGCTACTTATTCCGCTTTCAGAAACCTTTACAAACTCATCTGGGATAAGCTTCGCCAGAACCTTCGAAGTATCAATACTAACTTCAAAAGTTTTTAGACTACGATTATTCACGCCTATCATATCAGCATTTACTTTCAGTGATTTTTGCAATTCTTCTTCATTATGGATTTCCAGAAGGACATCCATACCAAGGTTTTTTGCAATATCTGCAAGATAAATTAATTGTTTTTCAGTTAAAACTGCAGCGATCAAAAGAATGGCATCTGCCCCAAAGGATTTTGCTTCCAAAACCTGATATTCGTCTATCATGAATTCCTTCCGAAGAATAGGGATTTCTACCGAAGCTCTGGCATAAAGCAAATCTTCTAAAGAGCCACCAAAATATTTCCCATCAGTAAGCACTGAAATTCCTGATACCCCGGCTTCTTCATATCCTTTGGCCACCTCCTGAACATTCAGACTTTGATTGATCACCGATTTTGAAGGGGACCTTCTTTTATGCTCTGCTATAATTCCTGATCCTTTCTTAAGGTTTTCAGCTAAAGAAATACATTCCCTTTTAAATAATACCGAATTTTCAAGTTGCGGCACCGGAATGAGCGATTTCTTTAATTCAACTTCTTTAAATTTATCTGCAATAATTTTATCGAGGATATTCATTTATTTCTGACTTAATTCCTGTAATTTTTTGAAACTTTCAAAAGCTTTTCCAGATTCGAGTGATTCTTTTGCTGACTGGAAACCTTCCTGCGGACTCAAATTTCTTGAAGTCGCAATGGCCATTCCGGCATTGGCGCAAACCACATTATTCTGAGCCTCAGATCCATTTCCCTGCAGAATACTGGTTAGGATTTTAGCGGCACTTTCTATGGAACCACCACCGGCAATTTCAGACATCTTTAATTCTGAAACTCCAAAATCTGAAGGTTTTAATATTCTTTCAGAATGATTACTGATGCTTTTAGTTTCCCCGGTAAGGGAGATTTCATCATAACCATCTAAGGCGTGCAAAATAGTATAATTTTTATTGGTATTTTGATAAAGGTAGGCGTACATCCGGGCCAGTTCAAGGTTAAAAACTCCTACTAACTGATTTTTTGGAAATGCAGGGTTCACCATTGGCCCCAGCATATTAAAGAAAGTTTTTACAGCCAGACTTTTTCTTACTGGTGCAACATTCTTCATAGCCGGATGAAATAATGGGGCGTGCAAAACACAAATACCAGCTTTATCTATACATCTCTCTAAAAAAACAGCATCCTTACTAAATTTGATGCCCAGGTGCTCCATTACGTTGGAACTTCCACTAACCGAAGAAACTCCGTAATTTCCATGCTTGGCAACCTTCACCCCGGAACCTGCAGTAACAAAAGAGGAAGTAGTGGAAATATTGAAGGTGTCTTTGCCATCGCCGCCGGTTCCGCAAAGATCGACAGCTTCATATGCTGAAAGATCAACTTTTATACATAATTCAAGCAAAGCATCCCGGAATCCTTCAAGCTCTTCAATGGTTATGCTGCGCATCATATAAACCGTAAGAAAAGCCGCGATCTGGGTTTCATTATATTTTCCTTCAGAAATGTTGAAAATAACCTGCTTGGCTTCTTCGGTACTTATGGTCTCATGACTAATTAACCTGTTTAATAATTCTTTCATTCTTTTTAAATCTATCTGATATCTGATCTTTCAACCTGTTTCAGCTTCTCATAAGATCCTGAAATAAATTCAGGATGACGAGCTAACATTTTATTGAATTGTTTTTTCTGTTTTTGTTCTTTTATCTTCTGAAAAACTATCAGATAATGGGCCTTCTACCCAGTTTTGGATCATTTTCTTACCCTCTGGTGTAAGTACAGATTCAGGGTGGAATTGTACTCCCCTTACATCAAATTCAGTATGTCTTAGTGACATGATTTCGCCTTTCTCATCATAACTGGTAGCCTGCAAGGTGGGGGGTAAATTCTTTTCAACCACCCAGGAATGATAGCGGCCTACCTGCAATTCGTTATTCAAATCTTTAAAAATATATTCATCGTCTACAAAAAGATCTATTCTGGTAGCTACTCCATGATAAACCTCGTCAAGATTCAGGAGTTTTCCTCCAAAAACTTCTCCAATGGCTTGCATTCCTAGGCATACTCCCAAAATACTTTTAGAGGAAGCATATTTTTCTATAATTGGTTTTAGAAGGCCTGCTTCATCAGGAATTCCCGGGCCTGGAGACAGCAGTATTTTATCATATTCTTCCACATCATCAATATGCAGCTGGTCGTTTCGTTTTACCGTGACCTGGCAGTCCAACTCTTCCAGATAATGCACCAGGTTGTATACAAAAGAATCGTAATTATCTATCACTAATATTTTTTTCATCTCTTTCATTCTAAATTTCTTCAGCAATTTCGAGAGCTTTGGTTAATGCTCCCAATTTGTTATAAACTTCCTGTAATTCATTTTCAGGTTTGGATTCAGATACGATCCCTGCGCCGGCCTGATAATGTAATTCATGATTTTTGCTTACAAAGGAGCGAATGATAATCGCATGATTAAAATTGCCTTCAAAATCCATGAAACCAATAGCTCCGCCGTAAGCGCTGCGATTTACATTTTCAAATTTTTCGATCAGTTTTAAAGCCATGGGTTTGGGTGCGCCACTTAAAGTTCCGGCAGGAAAAGTATCTGCGACAATTTGGGGTGTGGGCACATTAGGGTCTTTTTTGCCTGTTACTTTACTTACCAAATGAATTACATGGGAAAAGAACTGTATTTCACGATAATTCTCCACTCTCACATCGCTACCGTTTCTGCTTAGATCGTTACGAGCAAGGTCTACCAGCATTACATGTTCTGAATTCTCTTTTTCATCAACGGCCAATTGTTTTGCAATTTCAGCATCTTTTTCATCATTTCCAGTTCTCTTGAAAGTACCTGCAATTGGATGGATTTCGGCCCTGCCTTTATCTACGATTAATTGAGCTTCGGGAGAACTTCCGAATATTTTAAAGTTTCCGTAGTCGAAATAGAAGAGATAAGGGGAAGGGTTCACATTTCGAAGCGCACGATATACATTAAATTCATCTCCTTTAAATTTTTGAGAAAATCGTCGGGAAAGTACCAGCTGGAAAACATCGCCGCGGTGGCAATGTTCCTTTGCCTCCTGGACTACTTTTTTATATTCTTCATCCGTGAGATTAGATATCGCTTCTTCATTTCTGCTGAAATTATAGGAAGCAAAATTCTTGACTTTCAGTAGTTGTTCAATTTCATCTATCTTATTTTCTGACTTATAAGAATGGTCGAAAATATAAGCCTCATTTTTAAAATGATTTATAGCGATAATATTCTGATATACCGCGTAATAAATATCAGGAATCTGAAGGTCTTTTTCTTTCCTGGTCACTTCAACATTTTCGAAATATCGTACAGAATCATAGGCGATATATCCAAACAGGCCATTATTGATAAACTTGAATTCTGAAGAATCTGCCTTAAATTGTTTAGAAAATTTCTGAATAGCTTCAGGCACTGAAACAGATTTGTTTAATGGTGTTTTTTCAATGCTTCCATCTGGAAAAGTTTCGGTGATTTGTTCATTCTCAATTTTAAAAGAAGCAATGGGATTACAGCAGATATAAGAAAAGCTATTATCACTCGCATGATAGTCACTACTTTCCAATAATAGACTGTTATGGTATTTATCCCTTAATTTTAGATAGATGCTTACCGGTGTAATAGTATCGGCGAGGATCTTCTTGTATTTTGTATTTAATTTGAACATTGAATATTAGTTTATGCAATAAAAAAAGGCTTGTCGTGAGACAAGCCTTTATAATTTCTATATTGAAAAATAGCAGTTCAGCTCACGAAGATTGACGTAAGTTATTCCACCACCAGTTATTTTTTTTCATTTTTAACATGAGGTCAAAGATAGAGATGAAATTTTTCTAAACAAACATTTTTTCAAAAAATAATCACGAGGCAGTAACCCCGGTAAATATCCTAGAACTTTAGATTCACGTCCAGTTCAAAATTGTCATAGATGGTCTTGTCTCCCAAATTATCGAAGAAACTACCAGATCCATAACGCACATTATATTTTGAACGATCTATGGTTAAGTGTGTGTTAGCAGAATCTCCATTCATTTCAAGATCAAAAGTGAGTGGGTGTGTTTCATTTTTAATGGTTAGATCTCCAACAATCCCATATTTTCCATCTCCTTTTGCGGCTGCACTGGTAATTACAAGTTTAGCAGTGGGGTGTTTTTTAACTCCAAAAAAATCTTCAGACTTTAAATGTCCTTCCAGTTTTCCCTTGTTTTCTCCAGAAAGATCTGTTACAGTAATGCTGCTCATATCCATTACAAACTCACCACCGACGATTTTCTCGTTTTCCATCATTAGATGTCCACTCTCAAGTTTAATAGTTCCATTGTGTGACCCTGTAACTTTTTCCCCTGTCCAGGTAATAATGCTGGCCTCAGTATCCACTTCTTTTTTAGAATTTGTAAATGCTACTGTGGTTAAAACGATTACTGTGGCGATACCGCCTTTTAAAATTCTATTTTTCATGATCTGTAAATTTTAGATTAAATTATTTCTATTAAGTCTTTTTTTGATTTTCTCACTTTGGCTAAATGCTGGTAATTATCCTCTTCGCTTCTGTAACCAATAGGTGCGATAACTGCTGTTGTGAGATTCTTATCTTTTAAGCCAAGGATCTCATCAAATTTTCCAGCATCAAAACCTTCCATAGGGCAGGTGTCAATCTTTAAATTTGCTGCCGCAGATAATAAATTTCCAAGAGCAATGTATGCCTGTTTCGCTGCCCACTCCTGTTGCTTTTCAGCAGGAAGCTTTAAAGTGGTGTTCTTTATCATGTCTTCCATGCCTTTAAGATCTTCCCGGGTTAAATTGCGGGTATTGGCAATATTATCAAGATAAGTACTAACATAAGATTCAGTAACCGATTGAAGATTGGCAAAGACCAGGAGATAAGAGGCATCTGTTATCTGAGTCTGATTCCAGGCCGCAGCCTTCAACTTTTCCCTGATTTCCGGATTCTTCACCACTATTAATTCATAGGGTTGTAAGCCATAGGAAGAGGCGGTTAATTGAACACTTTCTAATAAAATATTCAGATCTTCCTGACTAATTTCTTTTTCAGGATTAAATTTTTTGGTAGCATATCTCCAGTTAAGATCTTCGTTGTATTTGCTTTGAGTTTTAACTTCTAAGTTCATTTAATTTAGTGTTAAGTGATAAAATTTCTTTTTTGTTGATTTTTCCTGCAATATTGTTTTCTATTTCCTCAATAAGAGGATCCAGTTTTTTTAATAATTCCAGACCTTTTGAAGTGATCCTTATCTCAATTTTTCGACGATTGGAAGGACAAACAATCCTTTCACAAAGGTTTTTTTCTACCAGTTTATCTACTAGTCTTGTGGTGTTACTCATTTTTGACACCATTCTTTCCTGAATTGTAGAGAGATTGGCAGGTTTATTCTTTTGTCCCCGAAGAATCCTTAAAACATTAAACTGTTGACTGCTAATGGAGAAAGGTTTTAATACTTCCGTGAGTTTTTCACTTATAAAATTTGCAGTCACAATAATATTCAATACCAGTTTTTTTGAATCTGGCATATCATTATTTGTTTTTAGTAGCTCTTCAATTTTCATTTGTATAAACAATATTTGTACATACAAATATAAGATGATTTTTGGTTCAATGATTTTAATATTTTGTTAAATTTTTAGGAGAGGCAGTTTCAGATTTTCCAGCTAAAAAAATAAGTTATCTTTACAAAATCAATAGTAAAACTTAATTATCATGCAAGAATTAAATCAGGAAGAATGGCAGAAGCAACTGAAAAATGATAAAGATTCTGTGATCCTGGATGTACGTACAGAAGAAGAAGTGGAGGAAGGATATATCCCGAATTCGAAAAATATTGATATTTATAAAGGACAGGGGTTTATTGATGAAGTAGAAAAGTTAGATAGATCCAAACATTATTATATTTATTGCCGCTCTGGAAAAAGGAGCTCGCAGGCCTGTACGTTATTAGATCAAATGGGATTTAATGAAACCTATAATCTATTAGGAGGATTTTCTGAATGGGAAGGGGAAACGGAAAACTGATAAGCAGACAAACGAGTTACAAATGGCTATTATTTTAATAGCCATTTTTTTTGCCATTTTTCGAATAAAAATGAATCTAAATTTGGATTTCGTCGATTAAAATGTACTTTTAGCTTTATTATTAACCAAATTTTAACCTAAAATTTATCATTAATGAAATTAAATTCGCTGAAAGTATTAGGAGTGGCAGCTATTACTGCTACTTTTTTAATGTCCTGTAATCAGGATTCACAGGTTCAAACTCAAGAAGCAGAAGTGATTGGAGCTTCTAGTTCACAGGCCATTCCCGGACAGTATATTGTGGTATACAAAAAAGACTTTATTAAAAGTATGGATAATGGTAAACTGAGTTATGAAAAGGCTCAGGAAAACATGAAATCCCAAACTTTAAAGCTTATGGCCGACTCCAATATTAAGGGAGAGGTGTTGAACGTTTATAGCAAAACCTTAAGTGGTGCTGCCATAAAATTAAATGCTGAAGGAGTTGAAGCTCTTAGAAAAAGAAAGGAAGTAGATTATATCGAAGAAGATAAATTTGTTACCTATGCACCGCCATCATGGGCCGGTGGCGGTGGAGGAGAAACCACAGGACAGGAAATTCCTTATGGTATTACTCGTGTAAATGGTGGTGTAAATTATACCGGCTCAAATGTAGTATGGGTAGTAGATACTGGGATAGACCTGGATCACGAAGATCTGAATGTAAATGCGTCACTTGGTTTTAATGCTTTTACTTCAGGTAAAGATGGAAAATCTTTAGATGATGGAAACGGTCATGGTTCTCATGTTGCTGGGACGATTGCTGCACTCAATAATGATGTAGGAGTAGTTGGAGTAGCTGCTGGTGCAACGGTTGTGCCTGTAAAAGTTCTGGATAGCAGAGGTAGCGGTTCATATTCTGGAGTTATTGCCGGGGTGGACCATGTTGGTGCTAATGGAAATACAGGGGATGTAGCCAATATGTCCTTAGGTGGTCCAGTTTCTCAAGCCGTAGATGATGCAGTAAAGGCGGCTTCTGCTAATGGAGTTAAGTTTGTACTTGCGGCAGGAAATGATAGTGATGATGCTAATAATCATTCACCAGCCCGTGTAAACGGTGTTAATATCTATACGATTTCTGCAATGGATTCCAGTGATAACTGGGCGTCATTCTCTAATTTTGGAAATCCACCTGTAGATTTCGCCGCACCTGGTGTCGCTATTAAATCTACCTGGAAAGATGGAGGTTATAATACTATTAGTGGTACATCCATGGCTGCACCTCATGCTGCCGGAGTTATCTTTCTGGGTAATTTTACTACTGATGGAACTGTAAATGGAGATCCTGATGGGAATGCAGATGCAATTATCGTTCATTAATTAACTAAACTACCAATATATAGAAAGCACCATTCACCATGGTGCTTTTTTATTTATGATATACTGAAAGATATTTTTTTCCGTTAAAAATATAGAATGGAGTATTTGATTAGTCTATTAAATTGATATATTTAACCCCGATTGTCCGCGAATTATACTATAGTTATGAATAAAGCACTTTACTTATTTTTTATTGGATTCTTATGCTTTTCTGTATCTCATGCACAGGAATTTAGCTTCGGAATTAAGGGAGGTCCCAGTTATGTAATGGGAGGTCAGATAACGGGTAGAGTAGGCGGCGGGACCGATTTTGCTGGAACCGTAGAAGCCGATTCCCAATTTAAATATCACGGGGGAGGATTTTTTGAGATACGATTTAACAAATTTCTTATTCGCCCTGAAGTTATTTATAGCGCAATGGAAACAGAATTTCAATTTCCTACCCAACCCTCTACATATGCAGTTGAAAAAGTAAGTGTTCCCTTACTTTTCGGTTATAATGTATGGGGACCAATAGATATTTATGGAGGGCCTGCTTATCAAAAAATACTGGATGCTTCCTTGGAAGGAAACGAACCGGATCAACCGGTTGTTGTTCAAAATAATCCATTGGCAGCCCAGGCTGGGATAAAAGCGGCTTTTGGTAGGTTTGAGCTTGATCTTAGATATGATCGCACTTTAGCTTCAGAAGAGCCTTATATTATTAATATAGTGAATGGCGGCAATGAAGGTTTTGGAATCAACACGGCAAATTTTGATGATTCTCGTTTAAATCAAATACTGCTTAGTATAAGCTTTAAGATATTTGACAGTGCTGCAAATCCAGGAAGAAGAAAAGGTGGTTGTTATTTTTAAGCCTTGAAGCTCTTCAAATAAGTTTAATAAAAAATTTAAAAGGGATAACGAAAGTTATCCCTTTTTTTGAGTTGGTTAGTTAAAGAATAAGGTTGAAAATTCACCTATGCTGTATACTTACTCCATAACCAAAACTTTGAACTTTAAAGTTATACTTATTTTTTTAATTATCCTACTGAGGGTAAACCCGTAAAAACTGAAGCCTAATTTAATTATTTATTAATCAAAATTTTTCCACATCTCAGTGATTTTCTCTAAATGTTTTCTTTTTACCGGCTCAAGCACTTTTATTCCAAAATTTGTATGAAAATGGTGCGATTTTAGAAAATCAAGCTGAATCTTAACCCATTCTTTTTGGGTCAGTTCAGGGCGGTCATGTTTTAATTCGAGGTATAATTTATTGGAAAAGTAATCATAGTTTTCTGTTCCAAGGTAAAATAGATCGGCATCAGCAATTATATCTTCATATAGATTACTCGTTTTTTGTGGAATTCGGGTTGCATTGATCATCCCGCAGATAGTTTTGATCTGGGCCTTTGAAAAATTATATTCCGGCAATTCTTTAGTGGCGAGCTTACAGCTTTTCTCTTCATGTTCTTCCCTGCCTAAAATAAAACCGGCATCGTGATATAAAGCAGCAACTTTTATCAGGTTAATTTCAGAAGGACTTAAATTTTCTTTTTCAGCTAGAAAAACAGATTTTTCTATAACATCCTTGGTATGGGCTGCATCGTGGTAGAAAAGATTAGCTGGTAGTTTTTTTTCCAACCTGAGATGCACCTTATAGAAAATATCGGTTTTCTCCATTTCTATATAGGTTTATCAGTAAACATTTTCTGAATTAGTAGAGGAGAAAAATTTGATATTTCAATAACAGGAGAAAAGTTTGTTGCCCGTTTATAATTATAAAGTGCATTCATATAAAAGCCTTTATGACCACGTTTTTTAAAAGTAATCTCGATATACGTAACAATATACTTTAAATAATTCATTTTTAGCAATCCTCCTTATTCAAACCGCCAGGCGATAAATCTACTTTTTTTATTGCCCTGGCTCATTTCAACAGTTCTAAAATCGGCGTCTATCTTATTCAGTTGTTTGTAGATTTTCGGAAGATTCTCCTTTTTTGAAACAAGACAGGTAAACCAGCCGACTTGTTTTTTAAACAAAAGACTTTCTTTGATCATCCTTTTTATAAATAAGGATTCACCACCATTGCACCATAATTCGTTCGCCTGTCCGCCGAAATTTAAATTTTTAAGGTGCTCCAGGCCAAGATTTTTAATTTTTCGGTAGTTTGCTTTTTGAGCTTCCTTTTCCGAAGAATGAAAAGGAGGATTACACATGCTGAAATGATAATAATCAGCTTCCTCTATAATTCCTTTAAAAATACTACCGGGATCTTTTTGCTGAACAATGCTGAGGTTATTTGAAAGCTTTTTATCTGAAATAACATTCTCCCTGGCAATTTCAACCGATTTTTTTTCTATATCTGTCCCTATCATTTTCCAATTATAGATTCTACTTGCCAGAATGGGAAAGATTGCATTTGCACCCACCCCAATATCAATGCCTTTAATTTCTCCCTGTATATTTTCTTCTGAAAGCAAATCATTTAAATGATGAATATAATCTGCTCTGCCGGGAATTGGCGGACATAAATAATTCTTCGGGATGCTCCAGCTTTCAACCTGATAATGAAAATTCAGCAATGCCTTATTTAGCTGAAGTACCGCTTCGGGATCGGCGAAATTTAAGGTTTCTGTTCCATATTTATTCAGAAAGACAAAATTTGATAGTTCTGGATTAGATTGAGTTAAGGCGTCAAAATTATAAGGAGCTTGATGAATATTACTCGGGTGCATTTTCAGAATTTGGAATTGGCCAAAGGTAAAAGTTTTCAAACTGAATAAACTCACCAATTTAGCTGTACTTTTACGGCATGGCCAATAATATCAAATCTGAAGAAGAAATTCTTAAAAAACTGAGGATATCAAAGCTCAACCCGATGCAAAAAGAAGCGGGTGCAGCAATAAGCTCCAATAACAATACTATTTTATTATCGCCTACCGGTACCGGAAAAACACTCGCCTTTCTTTTACCAGTTCTTAATGAATTAGATGCCGAAATTAGAGAAGTTCAGACACTGATCCTGGTTCCATCCCGTGAACTGGCGATACAAATAGAGCAGGTAATTCGTGAAATGGGAACCGGTTTTAAAGCGAATGCCGTTTATGGGGGCAGATCATCGGCTAAAGACAGGATCGAGTTGAAACATCCACCGGCTATAATTATAGGGACTCCCGGCAGGTTGGCAGATCATTTGCGCAGAGAAACTTTTTCTTCGGAAACTATCAAAACTATTATATTGGATGAATTTGATAAATCGCTGGAAATAGGATTTGAAGAAGAAATGTATGAAATCTTTGAGCTTTTGCCTACTATCAAAAAACGTGTTTTGACTTCGGCAACGCAGCATGTGGAAATTCCTCGTTTTGTGGGTATGAAAGATGCTAAAAAGATCAATTATCTCTCTGAAGAAAAACCACTTCTTCAAGTAAAAACGGTTAATTCGAAGAACAGGGATAAACTGGATAGTCTTTTAAATTTACTTGGCCATATTGGCAATAAACCGGGAATCATTTTTTGTAATTTCAAGGATAGTATTCAGTTTGTTAGCGATTTTCTTTCAGAAAATAATATTCCCCACGGGATTTTTCATGGAGGAATGGAACAGCAGGACCGGGAAAGAGCTTTGATAAAATTCAGGAATGGAACCCATCGAATTATTATCGCCACAGATCTCGCAGCCAGGGGAATCGATATCCCTGAGCTTAATTTTATTATTCATTATCAGCTTCCTTTAAGAGAAGCAGAATTTACTCATAGAAACGGCAGAACGGCCAGGATGGAAGTAAAAGGGATAGCCTATGTTCTGAAATGGGAGAAAGAAGAATTACCAGAATTTATTCAGGAATCTTCAGTTCAAAATCTAGAAGCTAATTCTATAAAAAAAGAAACCGAATGGAAAACCCTTTTTATTTCCGGAGGGCGAAAAGATAAAATATCGAAAGGTGACATTGCCGGTCTTTTTTTCAAACAGGGAAACCTTAATAAAGATGAACTGGGGGCTATCGAATTAAAACAGGATTGCAGCTTTGTATCTGTAGCAGCTGCAAAAGCTGAGGATATTATCAAAAATTTAAATAATTCCAGGTTGAAAAAGAAAAAAGTGAGAATAAGACTGGTATAGAATTCAGGTTAAACAAACCATATTTCTTTTTCTCTCACTTCTTCCTCGTTCTCTGTGTTCAGGGTGATTTTTGAAAGATTCTTCTTGGTGTTTAAGTAGCTGCTCACAATCCTGTCAGCATAACTGGAAGTTTTGGAGGGGGTAAGAAAATTTTTAAATTCCTCAGGATGATTGAAATCTTCAGTAGGCGATATAAAACCATATCCTGCATACTTTCCTTTATTAAGGTAGATAAAAGCCTTTTCTTCCCTGGTTCGGCCTTTTTCAAGTATTAGGCAGGAGTCATCGAATTTTTCGATATACTCAATGGCTTTAGCTACTCTAAGATTATATTCCTCTTTTGAAATTTCTTCCTGGCACATTCCACTACAAGTCGAGATTTTATAGTGATCACAAATTTTCACTCCAGCTTGCAAACCACAATATTTTGGACATAATTCAAATTTCGCACATACATATTCCAGAAATTTAATAGCCTCTTCACGGGTATAAAATTTCATCCAGCTTACAGGAGCAATTTTATTTTTATGTAGAGCGAATTGTTCAATTCCTTTTTGATTGTGATAGGAGGTAAGTGTATACGGTCTGGATATTTTTTTCTGCGCTTTATTAAATTTTGGAAAATACTTCAGGATCAATTCAGATTCTCTTAGTAAGGCAAGTAGTTCGCTACCTGTAAGCTCATAGTCGATGCTGTAAGTTTCCTGCATCAGCTTATATTTTCGATTTGACTTTTCCTGAAAATGGGATTTAATCCGACTCTTAATATTTTTTGCTTTACCTATATAAAGAGGTCTTCCGTCTTTATCTTTAAAAAAATAAACACCGGTAGCGGCAGGAAGTTTTTCAAAATCTGAACTTTTAAAGTTTGGAGGTAAATATGAAGCTGCGGTTTTTTGATTGAGCAATTGATTTATAATTTCAAATTCCGGGTCCAGCGTTAGGCACCTTTTAAATAAGGTCACCGTCGCATCACAATCTCCTTTGGCCCTATGCCGGTCTATATGGGGAATATTTATAGAAGTACAAATATTACCTAAACTATAAGAAAACAAACCTGGGATTAGTTTTTTAGTGAGCCTTACCGTACACAAGCGTTTCCTCTTAAAGGCCATGTCCAGATCTGCAAATTCTGCCCGCACAATGTTATAATCAAAATTCACATTGTGGGCAACAAAAATACAGTCTCTGGTTATCTTATCAATTTCATCGGCTATTTCTGAAAAATGAGGCGCATTACTTACCATTTCATCATTAATACCAGTGAGGCTTTCAATATAGAGCGGAATGGCCTGACTGGGATTTACTAAAGAGGAATATTCCTCGATCACTTTAGCATTCTGGACTATGATCACGCAAATTTCTGTGATTTTATTTCCTTTGATCCCATTGCCGGTAGTTTCAATATCAATAATGGCGAATTTGACATTTTTCATGCCGGAAAATTACTGCTTAATTGGAAATTATCCAAATGATAGGAAAAAATCCAATATATTTTCATGTATGAAGATATGATTCTATATGTTCTAAGGATTTTTCAGTTTTTCTATGGTAGCATAAGAAAGTCTTTCTTGATAGTTGATTAGAATAAATTCATAAACCTCCTTCCATTCACTGGCATTTTTGTTCAGTAGTGCTTTTCGATTCTTTAGGAGTTTGTCCATGAGGCCATTCAGGGAATACTGCGGAAATTCCTGATGGTAGGTTTCTAATTCAGCTATAGCTCTATCTAAATTCTTTTCAAGGATGCTCTTTAAAGCTCCGGAGAGAAGCTGCGAGGCTTCTTCTTTTCTTGCTTCAGAACTGAATTTGATGTTGCCGAATTGTAGCTGGATCCCTCTATCATCAAATTCTTCCAATGTCTTAAGGTTGTTTTCCATATTATTTTCTACTAGTTGAACCTTTTTATTTTCATATTCTTTGATGGCCATTACCTGGGGATAAAGACTGGTTTCTTCATCATATATTTTAGATTTGATAGTCGCCAGGGCCTGCATGGCATTCTGAATGGTGGTCTGGTTAATTTCGGAAGGCAAAGGAATTAAAGTTGTGACTTCTTTAGATTTAATACCAATAACCTCAATGATAAGTGTTCCGCTCAATTTGCCCGCTTTAGCAGCCAGACCAATGGAATAAAGATCACTTATATTTATACCGCTTTCGGCAGTGGTAATTAAAGAAATTAGGCGCAAACCAACCCCGACTCTTTTGGAACCGATGAACTGTGTATCGGAAACCTGGGCTAAAGTGGCATATTTCATATAATCCATAGTCACTTTATAACTCGTATTCTTCCTGGAAAAACTTATAGGCAAATAATTAAAATCACCTTCCCTGCTGATTTCGGCTATCGAGACCAGAACAGTCTCATTATTAAGGAATCCCAGGATTTCTTCTCTATTTAGAAGTTTTATGTCCTTAGAAACCAAAAAACTATTTCCGTCCGCGATAAGGATCTTCTCCTCGAATTCTACCGGATCTACCGGTTCATATCCTCTGAAGTTCTTATAGGTTTGAGGATTCTCCAGTAGCTTTTCGTGAGCTTCTTTCGTTGGATCAGCTTTAAAAGCGCTGCAGCCTGATAAAACCAGGCAAACCAAAGTAATATAAATAGTGATCTTCATTTTCTATAATCTGAAATAAATTAGAGTCTGACTGCAACTAATTGAAATACAGTTGTTAAGGTAGTATTTCTTTTTATAAGAAATTCTTTCAGAAGCATTTTATAGAGCGGGGATACATAAATAATATAAATGAATACTGGCGTGCATATTGGGAACAACTGGAAGTCGTTAAAAAAGAACTTGATAAAGAAGGAATCAAAATGTCAATTGCGAAGTATGCGATTTATAAAGAAGCTTAAGGTTTTCTGGTTTCAGCTGGACCATTAAAATTGAATGCAGCTCTCTTATGGTAGGTATTTTTTTAGCAACTATATAGCAAAGAATAATTTTTTGGATCCATTTAAAATATGGAACTTTCCTGACTCTAACACTAAATAATATTCTATGGCCTCAGGATTTTTTGCCTTATTAGATGATATTGCAACGCTCATGGATGATGTTGCGGCAATGAGTAAAGTCGCAGGAAAAAAAACGGCAGGACTTTTAGGAGATGATCTTGCAGTTAATGCAGAGAAGGCGTCCGGATTTCTCTCTAATAGAGAAATCCCCGTTCTATGGGCAATTACGAAGGGATCTTTCCTTAATAAAGTGATTATTCTGCCCATAGCCTTTTTGCTCAGCGCATTTGTGCCAATCGCTATTAAAATAATTCTGATCATAGGGGGATTATATCTCGCCTATGAAGGAGCTCATAAAATTTATGAATGGATAGTTCCTCATACAAAAAAAGAGGATGTTCACAATTTACAGGGGCTCTCAAAAGAAGAAATGTTAGAACATGAAAAGGAAAAGATTAAATCTGCAATCCTGGTAGATTTTATTTTATCGGTAGAAATTATCATAATCGCACTTAGCACCGTAGAGCAAGCCGAGCTTTTAAATCAGATTGTAGTGGTTTCTATAATTGCAATTATTGCAACTATTGGTGTTTACGGAATTGTTGGACTGATTGTAAGGATGGATGAATTTGGTTTGAAGCTGATTAATCTGAACGAACGTGAGGATAGTTTTTCTGATAAGATTGGTCGTTTTCTAGTCAATGCGCTTCCATGGATAATAAAATCGCTAAGTATTATTGGAACCATAGCTCTAATTCTTGTATCCGGTGGAATATTTGTTCATAATATTCATTTTATTCATGAACTTGTGCATAATTTACCTTCGATACTGGGAGAATTCCTGGTGGGGCTTATAGTTGGTTTTTTAATGCTTCCAATCGTCGGACTTGGTAAAAAACTTTGGAAATCCATATTTAAAAAATAAGAATTTTGATATTCTAGTCTAGACTTATATAGTTCATCTATCTGGAATAGTATACTTACCTGCAATTTATAGTACATGCCAACTTCTTCTGAAATTATAAATCTATATTAATAAAAGGGAGGAGGTTTTTAAAAATAAGCTAATTCAGTTATATTCCCGGCCGATCTAATTAAAGAATATGAAAGAGCAGAATATACGTGTGTATTTAGAGGAGGTAGTTGAAAATATGCCCATAGATTGGCTTAAGCTAACTACCCATCGCCTGGATATTTATAATGAATCCCTTGCAAAAACTGAATTTCTCGAAAAGTTTGAAGATTTATATAATACCAATAATGCTGAAAAATCGGCATTGAGTGAATTACCTACAGCCTTTGATTATATACGCCTTGGACATCCATTATCTACCATTTTGGAATGGGGGATTGCGAAACTGAATGGCCTTGAAGCTGATTACGTTATCAGTTTTTCTTCCAGGATGATGCCTGTTATGGCGGTGCTTCGGAAGAATCTTTTCGAACAAAAGAATACACTGATCTGCTATACTGGGGAATTACCAGAATTTTTTGATTTTGAAAGCCTTGAAAAAGTATATGGATATTCCTTCGAACTTAAAAAAATAGGTAGTGCCCAGGAAGTACCCGAATTTAATGGTAGCAGAATTTTTATTTCTCAAGAGGATGATCTTACAGATGTAGATCTAAATTCGAATATTGACTTTTATATAAGTCTACTTGCCGAATTGGGAAGTATAGTCCTGGTAAACGGTTCAGGAAATGAACAGTATATACCCGAAATTCAGCATGTAAGAAGAAGGGAAAGTATTGCCATGACCCCTGCAGATTGCCATATTGCCCTACAGCAATTGATAGGCAACTCAACATTCTCTCGAGAGAAATTCAATGATAAGGAAAACAAAGTAAAAGTGGTTGATACTATTCACATCATCACCGCTACCAGCTCAAAAGTACTTCTTGGTTCCTGCGGACTTTCGGTACAATACGCGATTATGATGGGGCTTATTGATGATGCAATGGAAAAACATCCGGAAAAACCGATAAAAATTATCGTTCCTCCAAATTGTTATGGAGGTACTAATGACCAGGCTAGAAGGGTAGCAGCCTGTCTTGGGAATGTAGAGATTCTTGACCTTCCGGTGGACGGGGAGAACGACATGGTGCAAAGTACAGACCAGGTGCTCAATAGTGTAGCTAAGGAAGGTGCAGTTCCTTATATAATTGCAGAGATTCCAACCAATCCCAGGGTAGAAGTACCCGATCTCGAAAAATTGAGAAAAGTTTTAGCAAAAGAACGTAAAACTGCGACTGGCGAAACAGCAATAGATCCGGTATTTATTTTAGATCAAACTTTTTGTCCCAATGTACAATTCTGTGGAGAAGATGGGATACTTTCAGAGGTTAGGACGATTTCTTATGTGAGTGGTTCCAAATTTCCCAGCGGAGGTAGATGTACTGCCGGTTACTGTGTGGCTAATAATAAAGCGGAATCTCTGATGGATAAAATAGACAGGCATTTAAAAATATGTGATAACGGGGCAACAGATCTTCAGGTGAAAATTTTGGCGGAACAATTACCGTCGATGAATCAGCGAATTCAGGATGCATATAAGAATACCCGCGAGTTTGTTAACTTCATTGAAAAGACTTTACCTGAGGCGAAGATCAATTTTGTTTCAGAAGACCTGGCTAAAGAGGGATTTACACCTTCAGTATTTTCTTTAGATCTGCCAACAAGAGGAGAGAGTGAACAAGAAAGGGAAGTTTATAAACGGGCGCTGAATAATAAGCTGATCCATATGATGATCACTAATATTCCTAATGAAAGCAAATATTGTGTTAGTTATGGCCAGTTGAAGGGATGTTATTGGACAATTCCTGCCACTTCTACCCAGGGAACAACTAAGGAAGATGATAAGGATTATATTGCCCGGGTATCTGTTTCACCCAACCTTGATCTGGAATTACATAAAAAAGTCTTTGCAGATTTTGTAGCACAAATATAAATTATCCTTTTTCTGAAATTTATAACTTTTACTGGGCTTTATTGATGGTCAAAAAAAAGTCACCAAATTGTCCTGGCTTTAAGAAATTTTATCAGTGGTGTCCGATAAAGATTTTAACGTACGAACCTGAACCCGGTATTTTTAATAATTCAAAACTTTTTACTACTATCTATACGCTGCTTTTAAAAATTTTTGAATGGTGGCATTCTTTGAAAAACACAATATTAAAAGCGAAGCGGTCTAGTTTCTTTAACCGGACTGAGTAATTTTTTATCTCATCCATTTAAGAATCAGTATTAAGTTGATGCCTGTATGTTCTGATTAATTCTAAAGAAATTTTCAGGATCATATTGTTTTTTTATCCTGGCTAAGCGCTCATAATTATATTTATAACTGGTTTTCACCCGTTCCTGTCCTTCATCCATCATAAAATTTGAATATGCCCCTCCTGCAGAATGGCCATGAAGCGAGCTCCAATAATCTTTACACCACTCAGTGATCTTGTCCTTATTTGCAGGATCTTTATCTACTCCTACAATTACACCCGCATACTTAGCATCACGATAAGCCCATGGAGTTTCTTCTTTTCCCACTCTACTGGCTGCACCACTAATGGGATATAGATGCATCTGCGAAAGTGGAGTGGGTATTCTGGAGCCAAATTTTAAATGCTGTGCACTTATTTCAGGGTTGAGGTTATTAAAGAAATCAGCACGCCAGTACCATTGAAGGCCGGGAGGGAACAAACCATCAAACAAGGTTTGAATAGCAGGATAAGGCATTTCTCCTACATGATCGAATATTGGTTCTTTAGCCATGATAGGTTCAAAAACTTCTTTGGCTTTGTCCATAGGACCTGTGTAGCACCAAACGATGCCGCAAAATTGTTTGTTGTGTAAAAAATCCGGAAAGGGAGGACCCGGAATGACAAGAGTTGCTATAAATCCATTGAGATTATCAGTAGCTGTGTGGATAAAACCATCAAACCATTCCATAATTTCTTCAGTTTTTTCAATAGGCCATAAGGTAGGACCACCAAAAACAGTTTTCAGAGGATGTGCCTGAAATTTAAAAGAGGTAATGATCCCAAAATTTCCTCCGCCTCCACGTATGGCCCAAAATAAATCCTCATGTTGATCTTTATTTACAGTTACAAAAGAGCCATCTGCCAAAACCATATCGGCTTCGAGAAGGTTATCTATAGTAAGGCCAAATTTTCTGGACAAATAACCTACACCTCCTCCCAGGGTTAAACCTCCTACCCCTGTAGTAGATATAATTCCTGCCGGGATGGCCAGTCCAAAGATATGTGTGGCATGATCTACTTCCCCCCAGAGATTACCTCCACCAACCCTTACCGTATTATCAGAAGTGTTTACACGAACAAATTTGATCCCCGATAAATCTATAACCATACCGTCTTCGCATAAACCTAAGCCGCCGCCATTATGGCCGCCGCCCCTTATGGCTACCTCCAAATCATTTTCTTTTGCAAACTTTACTGAAGCAATTACATCAGCAACGTCTACACACAACACAAACAGTTTAGGTCGTTTATCTATCATTGCATTAAATACTTTCCTGGTTTCATCATAATTTTTATCTGAAGCCAATACTATTTTTCCTCGCAATTGAGTAGTAAATTTTTCAATTTTTGAAGAGTCGATATTTTGTTGAGAAGTTGTTAGGGTTGCCATGATTTTATGTTTAAAATTTAAGAGGAATGAAGATTTAATTTTGACAAAAGATTCCTTAAAAGCCAATTTTGTAAGGAATTAATTAATATGGTTTTTGAACTAAGCTTTAGTTTTCTCAATCATGTGATCGATTACTTTGGTATGTTCATGTTGTGGGCTGAACATAATGATTTCAGCATCCTCAATTACTTTTACATTATGCCCGGCTGGCCAGAAAAACAAGTCGTTAGTATTTACAGTTTCCTGAATACCTTTAGAATCAGTGGTTTGTATTTGTCCGCTCAGAACATAACCCCAGTGGGGACTCTGGCATAAGTTTCCCTCGAGGCCTATGAAGAGTGGCGTAGTATCTACACCTGCAGAGAGGCTGAAAAACTCACCGCTAATTTTACCTAATCCCGATGCATCTCCAAATTCTGTTCGTTGACGAATAATTGCACCGGGAATTTCCATTTTCACTTCGATATTTTCTTTTGCTACTCTCATTTTGCTGCATTTTAAAAATTATTAATAGCTTAAAGTTAACTAGCAATTAAAACCTGGATAGCTACTTTTGGTTCAACAAATACCAATTTTAGGTCAATAGAGTAATTAGGAGGGAAAGTCGCAGATTTTAGATTTGATAAAAACCATTAAAATCAGTGGTGTCCGGTTAAAGAAATTAGACCGCTTCGCTTTTAGATATTAGAAGTTAGACCTGGACTTAACTAACTGATAAACAAAGAAAGTTTAAAATTGTGTTTTTCAAAGATTTTTAAAAGCAGGATAGTAGTAAAAATTTTTGAATTATTGGGTTCTGGTTCGTTCTTGAAAATCTTTATCGGACATTACTGATTAAAGAATCATAAAAATCTCGATTTCAGATATTGGGAAGGAAGGATCCCGAAGCTTTCCTGAAAACATTTTGAGAAGTACGCGAGGCTGTTAAATCCTGTTTCAAATGCAACTTCTGAGACATTCAGGTCTTTTTTATTTAGAAGCTGTAATGCTTTAGTAAGTCGGTAATCTTTCAGAAAGATATTTGGAGATTTACCTGTTAAGGTGATAATTTTTCGATACAGCTTAGATTTACTATATCCAAAGTATTGGGTGAAATCACGAATATTTAAAGTGGGATTACACCATTCTTTCTCGGTAAAATTCACAAGATCCTTTAAAAATTTTTCTTCAGATGGATTCAGTGTTACAAAAGAGTCAGATGCTATAGAATTATTCGAATTCTCACTCTCATACAATTCTTTGACTTCAGTAGATAAAACCATTTTACCTACTACCAGATCATAATAAGATTGTGCTGTTTTTATAGTATTTTCAAAAAAACCTTCCTTTTCATCTACAGGGACACCTCCATTCAAACTCATTTTTAGTTTAACAGGGGAATCGTGGTTGGTATTAAAATTCTTTTTGAAATTAAGTTGAATTTCAAGAGCGCATTTAATAGCATTTGTAACAGAATCAAAAGATATCAAAAAATGATCCTGATTTATTTTTACCAGTCTTCCATCATGGCAACTTAAGGATTTAATAATCTCACTGTTCTGTTCCTTTATAAGTAAGTTAACCTTTTCATCCAGAACTTTTCTGAAAGAAGAGGGTTTTACTCCCACTACCATTATTACTCTGAAGGCGGGATCATTAATTATATTAAGTTCTGTTTTTTGGGATTTTTCAGGATCCTCTATACGGCCTAAAAATGATTCTACTATAGCATTATCTACCTCAATTATCCTGTGAGGAACTTCTCCGTGAGCCTGGTCATGCATTTCTTTGATAGCAGCTTTATTTGGAGCCTCGACCAGACAAAAAGCAGTTTTTCTTTTATCGTCGAACCAATAGGTTAATCCTTTACAGTTAAACCTGTGTTGTATTTTCAAATCTTTTTGATGCAGTTCTGCAACAATTTCAGCAGTTACTTCTTTTGAAACATCGTGACGGTCCATGTAAATCGGCATGATTTATCTTTTTGGAATTAGCATTATTATAAAAACATAATTTCTATTCACTGAACATAAAATTCACAGTTCTGTAAAGAATATATCCATCTATTTTGCAGCTAAGGCTAAGAAATACAATACACGAAGTAATTCTGGAAAGTTAAAGGACAATACTAAAAATACATATAATTTTTAATATATCTGATTATTAGTTAGTTAAGCTTTATTTTTTTGAATGAAATTAAATTGTTTCCAAAAAAGATTTACTTGAGGTTAGTTTAATAAAAACTGAGAATATTGCAGAAGGACCAACCTGGTAAATGGATTTCACCTAAAAGGTTTTACCAAACCAGAGATGCATACTGGATAATATTATTTAAAAGATAATATAAGTATCTATATCAACTTCAAATCTTTCATAATGCCAATAAGATGCGGATTGGTATTGGCACTGAATTCTTCCCGGAGCTCTTTTAAACGCTTTTCGATAGCACTTTTACTACTAGGTTTTATATTCTGACTTTTCAATTCCTGCTCTATCTGATCCTGGGTAAAGCCATTGGCGAGATGCGTTACAATACTGATCTCGAAATCATTTAGAGTAAGCACATTGTTTTGTTTCAGGATTTTCTCAATAGAAGGTGAATTATAGGTTTCTCCATTATTCAAATGTAGAATTGCTTCCTTTAATTCTATGAGTCCGTGGCGATCTTTGCATACATACGCATCGATATTCCCAGATTCCCATAAATCTTTTACCATTTGTGGATGGTCTTCAATAGAATTCACGATAATTTTTAATCCAGGATCTTCCGATTTTAATGCGGCTATAAGCTCCTTACCCGATTTTAATTTTTCTTCGCGATGATCCTGTTTAAAGGAAAGATCACAAATAAGCAGATCGAAAGGCTTATGATCCTGGGCAGCTTTTTTAGCAAGAAGCCATGCTTTGTCGCAATATTGGGCATGAGCCACTTCCGCAATGTTAAGTTCATTTAAAATGGATGCCACAGCATGATTAATACTGTCCATATCTTCTGCCACTAAAACTTTTTTAAACATGCTGGAAAACTAAATGTTGATCTGGATTATAATTTTTACACCTTTACCAGGTTCAGTTTCAAATTTAAGTTTTCCTTTTATAGAAAAAATACGGTTTTCCATATTTTGAATTCCGTTGCCCGATTCCAGGCTTTCCTCAGAAACACCAACTCCGTTATCGGAATATTGGATATTTAGTAAATCATTTTCTTCAGAAAAAATGATCGCCACTAAACTGGCCTGGCTATGTTTATTCATATTGATCATCATCTCTTGTAGAACTCTATATAATATGATCTTTTTCTCAGTACTAAGTTTATTCCAATTGATGCTATCTTCTCCACGCAAAATTAGCCTTGTATTTTCTGAAACGGAAGAACTAAGTGTAGCAATTAAATGAGGCAGGTAGCTAATTCCCATGGGAATACTGCTATTTTCCCTGGAAATATTCCGGGTACGCTTATAAATATGATCCAGTTTATCCATGATATTATTTGGTGCAATTTCCTGCATTCCACTCATTACATTATAGACATCATTCGCCAGTTCATCGTGGATCTTTTTGGAAATCCTGGCTTCCGTTTTATAAACCTCCTGTAATTTTTCCCTTTTATGTTTTTGCCTGAAATAATAAAAACCAAAGCCGCTGCTTACCATTAGAAGGAGTCCGCCCAGAGAAACAATAATGATCTGATCTTGTAATTCTTTAGCCTCTATTTTTTGTTGTGCTGTTTCAGCTTCCAGAGTATCTATCTCACTCTGCTTCTGTTCCTCATCAAATTTGATCTTGGCAAAAGTATTTTTAGCTTTCAGATTTGCTTGCTGAAGGCTATCGTTCAAACTCATAAATCTATCGGTATATTGTTTTGCATTTTCTGCTGAAGAAAGTTTGATAATCCTTTTTAAAGCGTTTAGTTCTGAATTTGGACTGGCATTATCCTGAGCGGTTTCCCTCCACTTTATAGCATAATCTAAGGCTTTGGCAGGTTTGTTTTTTTCATAATAATTGGAAAGATGATTATAGCTGGAAGTTAAACCATCTAAATCCTTAAGCTGTAGTCTAATTTGCAAAGCCAATTCCAGGTCCTCTAAAATATCCTTTTCAGGATCCAATAGCCAGCTTGTATAGGCATGGTTGTCTATAAATCTTGCCCTGGATTCCTCATCAACCTGATCAGCTTTTGTCATAACATTTTCAAAAATGTTTAAAGCCTTTTGGAAATTTTCTTGCTCCACATATACCAATGCGATATTATTTAAATAGGAGAGACTATCTTTCATGGAATTGGAAAATCTCAATCCATTTTTATATTCCCTTATCGCATCTTCCTGAAAATTCCTATTGGCGTAAGAAATGGCGATAACATTATATGCGCTGCTTATAAATGAAGAGTCTTCTTTTTTAGGCAATAATTTGAGAGCGGTAGTCGCCGATTCCTGACTACCCAGATTATCCGCCATCCTGGCCTGTGCATTGGCCATTTCCAGACTTCTCTGGCCGGCTCTTAAACTATCACCGATACTCAAAAACTTTTCCCTGGAGTTATAGTAATTTTTAAAAGCATTTTCTGAATTATTTTGAAACCGGTAGCTATTGCCTTTTCGATAGTATCCCAATGCTTCAAAATAGGTGTTCTGATTGGTCTTTGCTCGCTGGATCATCATCTCAGAATAGACCATAGAACTGTCGTATTCTTTCAATCTATTATAGGAATGAATGATGCCATCCAGCAGATAGAATTCGATCGTATCATTTTCAATTTTCGCTGAATCAAGTCCATCCTTAAAGATGGAAAGCATTTTGGAAGGTTCTTTAGCTTCAAGACCTTTCTGAAAATAAGCTTCTCCGGAATCAGTTTTGATATCCGCCGGAGTATTTTCAGAGGTTTTATTACAGCTGGTTATGGCTGCTGAAAATATTAACAGCAGGATTGGAAGGTATCGGGGGGATCTCATTTAGCGAAAATAGAAAAAAGCCGCAAATTTTGCGGCTTTAAAAAATTAGATGATATATTTCTTAACCACCTATAGGATCTACTTCTGGATCTGTTTTGTCCTCATCTCCATCATTGGCATAATGATCTTGCGGGTTATCAACTACGTCTGCTAAACTCTCTTCGGTACAAGAAATAATGGACAAATTTGAAACGATAATTAATAGTAAAAGACTGATTCTTTTCATGACTTAGATTTTAAAATTGACATTAGATTGTTCCCCCGGATAATCCGGGATTTGAAAATTTTAGCTCTAATGGGAGCCGATGGGAAGTCATGATTTGATAATCCGGAAGTCACCTTCTTCCCTGTAGATTTTTCTGGTTTATCAATCACAGGACAAAGTAACTTTGAGAAGTATGGTCAGCGTTAGACACATGTTGGACAAGGTTTGGACAGTTTTGTCCAAGCGCTATGTCCAATGGAATTAATACTTTTACCTGTAGAATTTCCAGGAATATGACCCACCAAATAATTAATGCGGCTTTTAAAAAGGCAGAAAGAGAAACAGAAAAGGACTCTATCAATGCCAATGCAGAATTTTTGTCAGAATATATCTTTGAAAAATTCAGATATTCTATTTCTGTAAAATCGTTGACCCGATATTATAAAGCAGAGTCCTCTCCAAATCAGAAAGTGAGAAATTATCTAGCTCAATATTTGGGGTATGATAATTATGAAACTTATATAAAATGGAATTCCGGTACTGATAAAAAGAAGCAGGAAGAAAAAAAGAATAAGCTTTACTTTTCAAAGAGAGTGGGAATCTTTCTTTTAATCCTGATTTTAATCGTAGCAACATCAGGATATATAGGGTATATGAATGGTAAAGAAGAGTGTATGATCTGGAAAAATGATCATTATGAAAAAACAAACTGTACCGGCATTTCAGAAGAAAAGGTCTATAATCATTTTTTGCATGAGAATTTTAGTAAAGTTGATGTTTCCGATTCAACTACTTTTTTTAAAAATGGCAATCCCCTAATCTGGTATGATAAAAGCAATAATAAATTAGACTTCTTTACCGCACCGGGCATTCATCCTGTCAACGGGAAAACTTTAAAGCCTATTTCTGAATATATGATTGAAAAGTATATCAGAAAATAACTCGTATTAATTCTCAGTACACTAAAAAATTTTCATTTTACGGGAAACCGTAAGGATGTTTATTTGGAGGGTGTTAGTTTAGCCTTTAATGACTTATAGCAATCATAGGTCTAATTTTCACATTTCTAAATAGGAAATCAATTATGGAAACAACAAACATCCCTCTCCAGCTAAAAAGTCATTTTTTAAGACTCTACCAAATTGCCTTGTCCGATGAAAACTTTAATCATATGGAAATGCAACTGCTCTATAATTTTGCGGAAGAAAGAGGTGTCTCCAAAACGGATCTTGATTCTATCTTGACCGGTTCTATAGGCGAAGTAACAATCCCGGAAACACTTGAAGAACGAATCGAATATTTATATGATTTTGCACAAATGATCTGGGCTGATGAAAAGATCACCGAGGATGAAATGAATGCATTTAAAAAGTATTGTAAAAAATTTGAATTTCTTGATGAGAATGTAGAAGAATTAACGACATATCTGCTTGACAATGCCAAACAAAGAAATTCCTTGTCGAAAATACTAGAAGAACTTAATTAAAAATATCATGACCAGTCTAAAAAAATTAACGGTTTTAAAGAACTCTTCTAATAATTTTAAGGAAGTGAGCAATAGCACAGACCATGAAATGTCCTACCATAATCGTGGTTTTGGAAATTCGAAGGGAGCCCAGGGAAATGTTAGTAATTTAAAAGCATCGCTAAATGCTTTATTCCAATCTTATGAAAAAAAGTGTAAAGAAGCAGAAGAGGAGCAACAAAAATTAAAGCAACCCTACTTAACAGAAAAAAAGGGAAAAACAACAGCGCTGAATACAAAATTTGAAGATTTAGGTAAACTTGAAGGTCAGGTTGGGGTCTATGAAGAAAGAATTGAAAAACTCAAGCAAGATAAAATTAATATTAAACGACACCCTGAGAATTATGGGGTTGAAGTAGATTCAAGGGCAAGTGTAAAATTTTGGATAGGACTTAGTTTGATAATTCCATTAACGCTTTATATTTTCATTTTCTATATCTCAACTTCTTTCTCTGGTTTTTTCAGAACTTTTGATCCTTCAACAGATCTATTTGGAGGAATGTTTTATCCAAAAGCGTTATCTGAAGCCTGGGAAGCTGGAATTTTAGAATTTGGTTTTATAGTTTTCATTCCGTTTGTATTTTTTGGTCTAGGTTATCTTATTCATATGTTCCAACAAAAAAGCGGAATTATGAATTACTTTAAAATTGGAATGTTGTTTATAGTGACATTTTTATTTGATGCTATTCTAGCTTATCTAATTGAAGAAAAACTGTATGATCTCAATAAATCCTTAACGGATCCTCCATTTTCTGTTTCATATGCTCTAGAGAGTCCAGGTTTCTGGGTCATTATTTTCGCTGGATTTATCTCTTATATTATCTGGGGTCTAGTCTTTGATTTCATAATGCATGAACATGCCGACAGGGATAAAATTAAAATTCATATTTCCAGTTTCAATAAAGAAATACAGAACCAACAGAAATTAATTGAAAAACTCAATATACAAATTGATGCTATTAGAAATCAGATTCATGAACTTGAGGTAAGGATAAGTGAATTAGATTCCATCATTGAGGGATACATTTTTCCTATCAAAGATTACCAATATTTAGCTTCAAAGTATTTTGAAGGATGGATTTATTATATATCCTCAAACTTACCTATTGGACAAGAGCAAAAGAACAATTTATTAGAAAATTGTCATGAAGTATACGAAGGTCATCTTTTAGATCTAAATATTTCTAATGGTACCGCTCCAAATCAAATATTCAAAAAATCCTCCTAAACGAAATGAAAAATTTTAGTTTACTATTCGTGGCAATTATTTGCCTGTTATGGTCTTGTAAGAATGAGCCAAAAAATGAAAGCCAAAAGGATATTGCCACCGCTAATACTAAAGCATCAAATTCTGACTGTCCCGCTTACCTGGCTAAGGAAAAACAAAATAATTTAAATATTAGTGTATTGTTAGATCTTTCCGATAGAATTGAAGAATCTAAGACAATTGAGAAAGATACCGCATATCTTAAGAGTTTAGCAGATGCTTTCATTCAACATATTAATGGTAAAAAATCCGTTTTACTGGAAGATCGGATGCAATTATTCTTTAATCCTGAACCTTCGAGTAATGAAATTAATGAGATAGCCAACAAACTAAATATTGTCTTTACAAAAGATGCTTCTGTAAACCTTATTGAAGACACAAAGAATCTTTACGCTGAAGAACCCTTGAAACTATACAAATTAGCCCAAGCTGATGCCGATGGTAATAAAAAAAATTATCCTGGTTCAGACATTTGGAGATTCTTTAAAGATAATGTTAGAGACTATAGTATGGACGACTGTCATCGAAATGTTTTAGTGATCCTTACTGATGGCTATATGTTCTATGAAAACACTCAAATGACAGAGGAAAACAAGACTTCCTATCTTACCCCTAATAGCCTTAAAAAGCTTAATCTAGAATCGAGTAACTGGAAGAAGATCATGGAAGAAAAAGATATAGGTTTTATTCCTGCTAACCAGAATCTTGAAGATTTGGAGGTTTTGGTTATAGGTATTAATAGTTTAAACGATGAAAATCCTTATGCTCAAGATGTAATTCAGGTATACTGGAGTAAATGGTTTGAGGAAATGGGAATTGTGGAAGGTAATTACAAAATTAAAAATGCTGTGATTCCATCTAATATGGAAGGTATTATTATGAATTTTATTAATAAATAGATCGTCATAATTCTTGCGAAAGGCCTATCTGTATGGAATTTATTAATTACAGAGAAGTAAAAATCTATTGAAATCATCTTTCTAAGATTTAATTTCAGAATCCTGTGCTATTAATTCGTAACCTACTTCTTTTATTTTTCCTATTCGTCAGTGAGCTTATTTTTGCTCAGGTTAGGATATCATCATGGAATTTGCAAAATTTCGGAAAGACGAAATCAGAGTCTGAAATTAATTTTGTTGCAAATGTTTTGAACGAATTTGATGTGGTTGCATTGCAGGAAATCGTGGCTGGATCTGGAGGAATTCAGGCAGTTGCGAAACTGGCTGATGCTTTGAATAGGAAGGGGGCAAAATGGGAATACGTTGTAAGCGATCCAACACAAAGTACTCCTTATGCCAGTGAGCGTTACGCATACTTATGGAAACCTGGCAGGGTAGAAAAGACTGGTAATGGTTGGCTTGATCAGCATTTTAAAAATAAAATCGATAGGGAGCCATTTATGGCGGACTTTTGTTACGAGAATAAATCTTTTACATTGGTAAACTTTCATGCCATTCCTAAAAAGAAACAGCCAGAGACAGAGATTAAATACTTCAAATTCTTACCCAATATTTATCCCGAAAAGGACTTGATTTTTTTGGGTGATTTCAATGTTCCGCAAAACCATACAGTATTTAATCCCTTAAGGAAAGCTGGTTACCTCCCAATCCTGGTAAACCAGAAAACCACAATGAAAATGGAATGCAAGGGAAATGAATGTTTGGCCTCAGAATATGATAATATATTCTTCAATTCTAAGGATCTTAAACTCTTGGATTTCGGTGTGATATTGATTTATAAAAGTTTTCCTGATATGAAAGCAGTACGTCGTATTTCTGATCATATTCCTGTTTGGGCAGAATTTGAGTTTGCTTTGTCTCGTTAGGTTACTGCAATCAAATTAAAATTTCAATTTGAATATAACGGGTATTTGCGACACCGAATGTCGCCGCTCTATCATAAACTTGTATAATAACAAAAATCAATATGAGGAAGCTTGAATTCTATAATTCGTAATTCGAATTCAGAACATTTGAAGGAAGGGGTTTTTGGAGGTTATGAAATTCGGTTAAACATTTCTATTCCCGATGTCTTTCCGGCAAAATTGGATATTTATTCAGGAAAACTTACTGAAATTGGAGAAGTGGATTGGAAAATTATCAAAATTTAATTTTATGGAAGTATACAGAGAAAAACTAATCATGACCTATAAGGAACTTATCAGTTTTCATCAGGAATTGCTTACCCGAATCATCAATGTGGGTATGACCGGGGAAATGGAAGAGATCAATGAAATTTTTGAAAAAGATGACCAGTTTCAGTTCGATAAGGAAATGTTCCGAGGAACCAAAGATCAAAATCTGAATTTGCTATTGGAGCTACATGATAATCTGGAAGATACCATGAACAGCTTTGCAAATATCAATAATATCACCCAAAAAGAATTAGATGATTTTGAAGAATAAAAAATCCTTTTACCATCATGCTGAACTTGATTCAGCATCTGCTCCTGAGACCCTGAAATAAATTCAAGGAGATGCAGAGTTTTGACGGAAAATAGGATTTCTTATGGTTTTATTTTTTCAAAAAGGGAAAACCCCTTTTTCTTCTTTAAGAAAATCTTTAGATTTACTCCGCTGTCATTTAATCTTCCAACCTACCCTACTTCCGGAAGATTTAATGAAGCCTCGAAACCGATAATAACCTATTTACCTATATGACTTACGAACAACTCAAAGATCTTGAAAAGCAACTTTGGGATGCTGCAGATGATCTTCGAGCAAATTCAAAATTGACTGCTGCCGAATATAAAGATCCTTTATTGGGGCTGGTTCTGCTTCGTTTTGCACAGAACCGTTATGAAGAGGCAAAGATCTACATAGAAAATAAATTATCTGTAAATCCCAGAACAGGTAAAAAGCGGGAAGCTACCAAGGAAGATTTTTTGGGTGCCGGTGCAATAAGGCTGCCTGAAAAAGCACAATATGATTACCTGGCTAATCTTCCCAGCGATGTGAATATTGCTGAAAAGGTAAATGAAGCCATGAAACTGGTGGAAGCTGAATATCCTGATCTTGCCGGGATTCTTCCGAAAAATTACCAGGAAATGGACGAGGCTTTACTTCGTTCCCTGGTCCGGACATTTAATTCTGATGCTGTAAAAAAAGCATCCGGGGATGTGTTTGGAAGGATCTATGAATTCTTCCTTATGAAATTTTCCATGCAGGGCGCCGGTGCACAGGAAGGTGGTGAATTCTTTACGCCTCCATCACTGGTAAACCTTATTGTGAATTTTATTCAGCCAGATCATGGGATTATACATGATCCTGCCTGTGGTTCGGGTGGGATGTTTGTACAGTCTGCGCATTTTATCCAGGATCATGAGAACCGGAATGTGAACGAGGCGATCACGGTTTACGGGACCGAATATAAAAGCAATAACACCAAACTGGCTAAAATGAACCTTGCTATTCACGGGATTGAAGGCAAGATCATTAACGAGAATTCTTATTACAGCGACCCGCATCAACTAGTTGGGAAGTGTGATTTCGTAATGGCCAATCCGCCGTTTAATATGGATAAGATCGATGCCAAGAATAAGTTCCTGACAGAAGATAAGCGTTTGCCTTTTGGACCACCATTAACCGGAAAAGGAACGATCTCTAACGGAAACTATCTCTGGATACAGTATTTCCATTCGTATTTGAATAAAAACGGAAGAGCAGGTTTTGTTATGGCTTCTTCGGCTACCGATGCCGGACATGCTGAAAAACGCATTCGTGAACAGCTGGTGGAAAGTGGGGATGTGGATTGTATCGTGGCGGTTGGGAACAACTTCTTTTACACCAGGTCATTACCCTGCCACTTATGGTTCTTTGATAAAGGCAAGAAGAAGGGAAATAAAGATAAGATCCTGATGATCGATGCGCGTAATGTGTATCGAAAAGTAAGCAGTACGGTGAACGATTTTAGTCCAGACCAGATGGAAGGTTTAACCGCCATCATCCAGATGTATCGTGGAGGACAACCTGTAATTAGTGAAGATAACAAATGGTTTAAAGAACATTTCCCAGAAGGGAATTATGAAGATTTGGAAGGCCTGTGCAAAATAGTAGACCTAGAAGAAGTAAGAGAGCAGGATTATAGTCTAACTCCCGGCCGGTATGTTGGCGTAAGTATTGAAATAGATCATGAATTCGATTACCTGGGACGAATTTCAGAGATCAATACAGAATTGGCTCAGTTAAATAATGAGGCTCACAAATTGATGAATAAGATTCAATCCACTAAAATATGACAGGTAGTTGGAAGGAATATAATATGGGAGAACTAGTCTCTTTAAGACAAGGATTTGCGGTTAATAAAAAAAGTAATCATCACATTTCAGAAACTAGAACTGAATTTCCTTTGTTGAAAATATCTGATTTATTGAATGGTACTGAAACTTTGTTCGTAAAGAGATCCATTCCCTCTCAATTTTTGGTAGAACCACATGAAATTATTTACAGTAGAACTGGTCAGGTGGGTTATGCTTTTATAGGCCGAAAGGGTGTGGTTTATAATAACTGTTTTAGGGTTACCCCTAATGAAAAAATTGATTCAGTTTTTTTATATCATTTACTGAATTCTGAACCTGTAAGAGAGTTAGCTAAAGTACTAGCTACGGGTTCAGCGCAACCAGATTTAAATCATGGAGCATTTAAAAGTATAAAAGTTACAATTCCGCCAAAATCAACTCAGCAAAAAATCGCCTCCATACTTACAGCTTATGATGACCTGATCGAAAATAATTTAAAGCGCATCAAACTGCTGGAGGAAAAGGCTCAGCTTACCTATGAAGAGTGGTTTGTAAGCATGAAATTCCCGGGTCATGAGTCGGTCGAGATCGATAAAGAAACCGGTTTGCCGGAGGGGTGGAAAAAAGTGAAATTGGAAGATGTATTAACCTTAAATTATGGAAAGGCATTAAAAGCATCTAATAGAATTCAAGGTTACTATTCGGTTTATGGTTCTTCAGGAATTGTTGGGTCACATAATGAGTTTTTAATAAATGGACCTGGAGTAATAGTCGGCAGGAAAGGAAATGTTGGTTCAGTTTTCTGGGCTGATGACAGTTTTTATGCCATTGATACTGTTTATTATGTTACTTCAGAGCTTAGCTTGTACTATTGCTATTTTTATTTGAAGGGAGAAAGTTTTGTTAACAATGATGCAGCAGTTCCAGGCTTGAGTCGAAAAGCGGCCTACTTGAAAAATGCTATAAAACCATCTTCTATAGTAATCGACAAATTCGAAATAGAAATACAAAAGTTCTTCGATCTAGTTAGAAACCTGAAAAAGCAAAACCAACTTCTAAAAGAAGCCCGTGATATTTTATTACCCAGGTTAATGACTGGGATGATCGATGTGGAGAATTTGGACCTGCAAGAAATTAAAGAGTAGCCTATAGTTTGAATAAGATTACAATTAAACCCGAAAAACTAACCAATGAGTGAATTATTACATAATGTCAAAGCTATCTTTTCTCAAGATGCAGGCTTTTTAGTAGACCATGAAAAAAGCTATTATAATATACCTTTTTATCAACGAGGTTATAAATGGACTACTAAGCAAGTAAAAAAACTGCTCGAAGATATTGATAGGTTTGTACCAACTACAGGAAAATTCTATTGTGTCCAAAATATTACAGTAGTTCCTAAATCTGACTTTTTTAATGTTGTGGATGGTCAACAAAGATTAACCACAATGACTATAATTTTATCTTGCTTAGGGCGAAAAGATTTAGTTAGAAGGAAAGTGAAATTTCCAAAAAACTCAATTCGAGAAAAAACTAATGAGTTTATAGATAAGTTCATAACTGATGGACAGGAATTATATCAAGGTGAATATAAGAATTGGGAAAAATTAATTTCAGATCATCCTGATTATGATCATCAGGACATATATTTTATCCATCAGGCAGCTATAGCTGTTTTTGATTGGTTCGTGGATAGAGAGGATAAGCAGGAATTTGTTGAAAAGCTTTTACATCACGTAAAATTTATCACGAATTATATTGAAGGAGATAATGAAGAAAGAATTTTTGGAAATTTAAATTCAAAAAGAATTTACCTGGATGGTGCCGATCTTGTTAGAGCTATTTTAATCACTAGGGTAACAAACGAGGAAAGTCGTAGAGAAAATGATTTAAAATCGATTGTACGTATAAATGAGCGAAGAGTAAGAATAGGTTGGCAATTAGATGAGATAAATCAGTGGTGGAGTGATCCTAATGTCAGGGAATATTTTGATCCATGGTTAGCTATTAAATGGTCTGGAGATATAGTTTTTAATAAAGATAAATATCCAATAAATCGACTATTAACTCTATTGGCGGAAAGTGAAGGTCATGATGCTTTGACACTTGAGTTTATAGAGAATTACGAAAATGCTTTAGAGCTTTATAAGAAATTAAACAGGTTGCATGAAACTCTAAAGGATTGGTATTATGATAAAGAACTTTATCATTACTTAGGTTTTTTATTCGCTCAAAAAAGCAACCGAAGTGAATTTAGTTTTAACGAGGTCTGGGATACTTGGATTAATAATTCTGATTCGAGAAAAGCTTTTAAACTTCATCTTTTAGGATTGATAAAACAGGAAATTTTCGGTAAAAGCACCCTGAATGAATTATTCAAATCTGATAAAAATTGGTATGGAGGTGATAATAAAACTCTAGTCCAAATATTACTAATGCTCGATATAATTGAAGGAAATAAAGAATATAAAGATAAACTGCGAAGTCATGCTTTTTCAAAAAAAGGAAATGATATTGAGCATATTTTTCCTCAAAAACCACAAGGATTTGAAAAGAAAGAGGAAATAGAAGGTTTCATTAATTTCTTGGTTAAGTATGATGAAGAATTAAAGGATCATGAAATCCTTGATCGATTCGAGAGCGAATATGATGATCCATTATATCAGGAAGAACTTAACGAGTTTTTGGATGAATATATTGAAGATATTCCTATTCACTCAATAGGAAACTTAGTTTTATTATATGATTCATTGAACCGAAGCATCAGAAATAATCCCTATGCATATAAAAGAAAGAGAATATTAGATTTTTTCAATAAAGGGAATTATATCCAGCCTCACACCTTAAAGGTCTTTGCCCGTTATTTTCAGGACGGCTCATCAAATGGTTTTGATTTAGAACATTGGACTAGAGAAGATATTGCTTCCAATGAGGAACACATAAAGAAAACATTGTATAATTATTTTAAAGTATTAGATCAGGATGAAAACTAATAAATTCATGAAAGAAGTTTCTGTTGAGGAACTTTTCGATAACTATAATTTTTTTGTTCCTGAGATACAACGTGAATATGTGTGGGGACATAACTATAGAGAAATCTTAGATATATTTTTCAATGACCTTAAAGAAGCTAAAAGCAATAGTTCAGCTACATCTCAAAATCAACAAAAAATAAGTGAGCTTGCACAGAAAGGTGAGTATGATAAAATAAAGGAACTTCTTGGTCAGATGGAGGATAGCCACCCAATGAATATTGGGTTTTTATACTCTTATGAACCTAATTATCGTATGGACATATTTCCAGATAGTGAAATCTACCATGACGTATATTTAATTGACGGGCAACAGCGGTTAACTACATTATTTTTAATGCTCTTTTATTTATCGATAAAAGAAAATAAAAAGGATGAATTTATCCAAATGTTTAGATTTAATAAGGAATTAGAGACAATTGCTTTTGATTATCGGGTCCGTAATTTAACACACAGGTTTATTATTGATTCAATAAGTAATATTTCAACCTTGGACGATTTTAAAGAGGTTGATTTAAAAACCTGGTATCTTCAGGAATACGCCAATGATCCTACTGTTCAGGCGGTATTAAAAGCTTTTAGGAAAATTGATTTTCATTTTCGAAATGAAGAAACCGGATTCTTTGAATTTCTTAAAGATAAAGTCAAATTCTGGCATTTTAAAACTGAGAAAACAGATCAAGGTGAAGAATTATACATCACCATGAATTCTAGAGGAAAGCAACTTGAGGAAAACGAAACAGTTCGAGCAAAGTTTTTTGAAAGTATAGATGATGAAAAAGAGCTTTTAAAATGGAGTGCGAAGTGGGAAGAATGGCAAGATTTTTTTTGGATTCATAGGGATAAATCCAATTCGTTAAATAGTGCAGACCAAGGATTTAATGAATTTTTAAAATCTATAGCAGGACTCCAAAGCTTAAAATTGGAATCAGGGGAATATTTAGAAGTGTCTGATAATATACCAAGTTCCAAGCTCCTAAAGTTTTTGTCACTTGATATTATCAACGACTATTTTGAAGCTCTCCAATACCTTTATTTAAAAAAGGATGAATTCATTGCTTATTTTGAATATAGCGAGTGGATAGAAAGCTGTTTCGATTTTATCAATGAAATATTGTTTAGATCAGAAACTAATTGGTTTATTAATCCCCAGGATGATCTTAGGGCACGAGAGAGGAGACGTATGGTATTTTTCTGGTCTATTCTTGAATACTTGCAATTTAAAAAGCAGAATCAGGATGATTGGGATTTATTAGAAGTTTTCCGTTTAGTAAGAGTTTATTGGTTAAGATATAATAATTATGATAGGAAAGTTAACAATATTATTGAACGAATAACTTATGCTGCGGAATTTGGTGTGTGGAATCAAAATGACACCAACGATGAAGAAAAGAGACATAATTTTTTACAGAATCTGAACTCAGAAACCATATTTAAATTTGAAAGTTCAATATGGAAGATTGAAGATCATCCATTGAATCTAAATGGGTATCAAGTGCAAAATATTAATATTACTCACCTTGTGGATTTTGATTCGAAGTTAACACTTAAGTCCTTAGAAAAGGTAAATGATAAATTTAGATCCTTATTCGGATCTTCATCTACTCCATCTTCAGATTTAAATACTATTCTCTTGTTTTATGGATGGTATGCGAATAAGGTATCACCATATTACTATAGTAATTGGGATTTTCGTAATTGGAGGAGAATTGTCAGAGACTTTGACTCAAAGAAAAAAGTTTTTAAAAGTTTCTTCGATGAATATAATAAAGAAGACCTAACAGAAATCCTTAAGCAAAAACAAGATGAGTTTCTTGAAATTCATTCAGATGAAATAGCCAATTGTAAGGACTTAGCTCCATTTACCGAATTGATTGATATTTTAAGAGTTTATTCTATTCTCATTCCTAAAATGTGGAAGCACGGAAGGTTTATTGCAGATTATGAGCCGACTGTAATAGATCGTCTTTGTGAAGGTGAGAAGACTGTTCTTTATAATACTAAAGGAAATTTTAGAGGATACGGAAACGGCCAGTTATGGTACATGTGTAAGGATGCTAATGATGATAACCCAATTGGAAAGCTCAAGGAAAAAGTAAATGAATTGGTATAAAAAATGAGCTACGAATACTCAGAAGACACTTTAATAGAACAGGCCACCCAGGATACCCTGGAAGATTTAGGTTGGTGCGTTACTACCGCATGGAGAAATGAAACCTTAGGTAAAGAAGGTCTTCTGGGTAGGGAAGATAAGACTGAGATCATTCTAAAGGGCAAATTGGAGCAGGCCTTAAAGAGCTTTAATCCCGGTTTGCCTCAGCAGGCTTATGACCAGGCTATTGAAATCATAGATCAGCGTGAGGCAGACAAGAAACTTGCCCGGATCAATAAGGAGAAGTACGAGCTGTTTAAAAACGGGGTGCCGGTTTCTTTTACTAACGATAAGAATGAAGTTGTAAAGAAGAAACTAAAAGTTTTCGATTTCAGGGATTACCATAACAATGATTTCCTGGCGGTAAGACAATTTGAGATTTTCGGCCAGCATTATAATCGCAGGCCTGATGTCATTGGATTTGTAAATGGGATTCCTCTAATATTTATAGAACTAAAAGCGCATCATACAGATCTTCGTCACGCTTACGATGATAATTTAAAGGATTATAAAGAAGCGATCCCGGAGCTCTTCCATTCCAATGCTTTTATCATATTGAGTAATGGTACAGATTCAAAGGTTGGAACCATTACCAGTCCTTATAAATATTTCCTGGACTGGAAACGGATTGAAGAAGAGGAAGAAGGTCTGGTTAGTTTAGATACCATGCTTAAAGGAACCTGTGCACCTCATAGGTTTATGGATATTTTTGAGAACTTTCTTCTATACGATAATGCAGGAGGAGAAGTAGCTAAATTAATGGCTAAAAACCATCAGTACCTTGGGGTAAATAAGGTAATGGAAAATGCCAGGAATATAGATGACCTTAAGGGCAAACTCGGGGTTTTTTGGCATACCCAGGGAAGTGGGAAATCCTATTCGATGGTGTTTCTTAGTGAAAAAATCCATCGGAAATTCGGAGGTTCTTATACCTTTTTAATCGTGCTGGATAGAACCGAACTCCAGAACCAGATCTATGATACTTTTTCAGGCGTTGGCGCGGTAAACAATAAAAATTTTATTGCGGGTAATAAAAAAGGCATGACCGGGCGGGAACATTTAAGGGAACTGCTGGCAGAAAACCATAAATATGTCTTCACCCTAATTCATAAATTCTCGATCGATCCTAAACAGGAATTAGAATATCCATTAATTACAGAACGCAAGAATATCATAGTGATTTCAGATGAAGCGCATAGAACACAAGCCGGAACATATGCCAGGAATATGCGTTATCATGGAATTCCGAATGCTTCGTACCTAGGATTTACCGGTACCCCGATTATTAAGGAAGAAGAAGAAATTACAAAGAATATTTTTGGGGATTATGTTTCTATCTATGATTTCAAGAGAGCGATCGAGGATGAAGCGACACTTCCATTACTATATCTGAATAGGGGCGAGAAGCTTAATATTGAGAATCCTGAATTGGATGAACAAATGGCGGAGGTTTTTGAAAATGAAGACCTGGATGAAGATCAGAAGAAGAAATTAGAATACCTGTTTAAAAAGGATTACCCGGTTCTAACCGCCGAACCAAGGTTGAGAACCATCGCAAAAGATTTGGTCTGGCATTTTAATGAAAGGGGATATCAGGGTAAAGCAATGTTTGTCGCGTTGGATAAGCCTACGGCAGTTAGAATGTTTGATTATGTAAAGGAATACTGGCCGGAATATTTATTGGAACTTGAGAAAAGAATTCAGGATTGCGAGGATATTCAGGAAGAACGTGAACTCAGAAGAAAATATCAGAAGGTAAGTGAAACTGAAGTTTGCGTTGTGGTAAGCGGAGAGCAGAACGAGATCGATAAATTCAGAAAGCTAGGGCTCGATATTGGTACGCATCGCCAGAAAATGGTGGAGCGTAACCTCGAAAAAGAGTTTAAAGATTCAGAAAACCCATTCAGATTAGCAATTGTTTGCGCGATGTGGATTACCGGTTTTGATGCCCAGTGTGTTTCTACCGTTTACCTGGATAAACCCATAAAAGGTCACACCTTAATGCAAACCATTGCCCGGGCAAACCGTGTTTATGATGATGAGAAAGAGAATGGTTTAATTGTAGATTACGGAAATGTATATAAACAATTAGAAAAGGCTTATTCAGTTTATGGAGAAGGTGTGAAGTCGCAACCTGACGGAGTTAAGAATGGTTCCGAGAAACCAGTTGAATTAGTAAAAGAACAGGAAGGTGAATTGCGTGAAGCAATTGAAGAAACTGAAAACTATCTAAAAGAATTAGGTTTCGATCTATGCAGTATGATGGATGTAAAACCAATGGAGAAAATTGGTCTTTTAAACCAGGCTACTGAAAAAATAAACCTTAATGAAACCTCCAGGGCTTCTTTTGAAGTGATGGCGAGAAATGTTTTTAGAAAGTATAAATCCTTATTTCCGGATGATGTGGTGAAACCATACATCAAAAAGTATAATGCGATAGATGCCATTTATTCGGCTTTAAATCAAAAGGTGAAATCTGCTGATGTTTCGGAGATCATTAAAGAACTTCAGTCTATTGTAAGCGATAGTATTTTGGTTCAGGAAAACGGAATGGTCCAAGAAGAGGATGTGTATGTGGATTTATCCAGCCTCGACTTTGATAAATTGAAACAAGCATTTTCCAGGTCAAAAAAGAAAAATTCCATCGTCTATAATTTGCAGGAAGCAGTAGAGAAGAAAGTGCAGCAAATGATTCAGGATAATCCTTTGCGATTGGAATTCTATGATCGTTATAAAGAGGTCATAGACGAATATAACAGAGGAAAGAGTTATGAAGATACGATAAAAGCTTTTGAGAGGCTGAATGAGTTTATACGTGATCTTGATTTTGAAGATAAACGGGCAATGCGTGAAAGTGTAGATCAGGATACTTTAGCGATTTTTGATTTACTTAAGGAAGGAAAGAAATTAGGTGATCAAGAACTCAAATCTATCAAAAAGATTGCTGTAGAAACCTTAGCTACTCTAAAGGAAGAGAAACTGAAAATTGATAGATGGAGAGAGAGCCGGATGCTGAGGTCGCAAATCAAAACGCTGATTTACGAGAAGCTTCTTTATCTGCCTGAAGATTCATATTCTGATGCTGAAGTAGGACAGAGGGCCGCGGATGTCTATCAGCATATATATACTATGAATAAAAGGCAGTCTATGAATTACTAACTAAAAAATAATATGAGCGTTATCCAGGTTGTAGCGGCTCTGGGAATGATCCCATTGTTTGCCTCAAGAACTTTTTTACCCGCCTTTCTAACAGGTATTTTTCTAACCTATCCAAATCTCTTTCCTGGAATGGAAGGGGTTGATACAGTTTCCGATGGAAACATGTTAACAAAAACGTGGGTACTGGTTACTTTGGGTATTCTATCATTTTTCGAAATTTTAGCAGATAAAAATCCGGATATACGTTCTCTAATGAATAATGCGGTGACTTATTTTAAACCGGCTAGTTATTTGCTTGTAAGTCTTGGTTTGATTGATAATAGTTCTTTGCAAATTCTGAACGAAGTACAGTTGGCAGGCTTTGATCCCATGTGGATCCTTTTCGCTTTTGGAATGTTAGCTGTGCACTGGTTAGCCTCGCTAAGGAGGGATTTTATAGAATTTCTTGAAGACATAGATGAAGATGATAATCTTTTTATAGGAAAGATTATAAGCTGGATGGAAGATAGTATGGTCTTCTTCGGTTTTATTCTACTTATCTGGTCAGGAATCCTCATGGTGATCCTGTATGCAGGGCTGATTGCTCTTTTTGTTTATATACGCAAACGACAGGAAAAGAAACTGGAAGAACAAGAGGTGGAATGTAGTCATTGTGGTGAGCGAAATATGCCCTTTGCTATTAAATGCTTTAATTGCGGAACCAAACAATCACGGGTGCATCAAATTGGGATCTTCGGGCAAAAGAAAGACGGCCTTATATCCAATGTAAAAGAGCATCAGATTAATCTTATTTCCCATAGAAAATGTCCAAGTTGTGGTAATAAATTACAGAGTAGGGAAGTATTTCAAAAATGTGAATATTGCGAAGAGAAGCTTTTTAATGAACCATCACTTAAAACATTTACGAGAAGTATAGATAAGAAATTCTATAAGATAGCGGGAATTTCTTTTTTACTCGGTTTTATACCTATAGTTGGATTCGTAATCAGTGCAGTAATGGCGAATATTTACCTATTCTCACCTTACAGAAAGTATATTCCTAAGGGCGGCTCGTTTATAACAAAAATGTTTATTAAGTTCCTTACCCTTCTTTTTTTCATATTTGGAGTGGCTTTTGGATTTATAGCGGCTCCGGTTTATTGTATAATACGTTATTATATATGGAAAGAGAGGTTTAAATCGCAAATTCCTGCTCGATCAGAATTAAAAGTATCATAATCATCAAAATATATTATTGAATGAAGTTTGTTTCAACTACAGCATTAGCTAAAAAAAATGATTTGGAACCGAATGAGCTTTTCAGACTATTAACTGAAAAGCAGTGGATTTATAAAAAAGACGGAAATTGGAACCTAACCAAAAATGGAAGGATCGCTGGAGGGGACGTAAAGTATAATCCAAAGTTTGGAGAGTATGTGGTATGGCCTGAGAGTCTAAATTTTAATAAAAGTGTAAGTTCAACTAACACTGTGAATGCTACAAAAATTGGAGAGCATTTTAATATATCGAATAGGAAGGTCAATCTTTATCTCTCAGAATTAGGATGGATTGAAAAAGGCAAAGGAGGTTGGATTTCAACTAATTCTGGTATTAGAAATGGAGCCAAGCAAATGGAAGCTCGAAACGGAAAGCCTTATATCATTTGGGACGAAAGTGTCTTAACAAATAAGCATTTGATTAGAGAAATTAAGGAAAGTCAGGGAGATACAACTATTCAGGAAGAAGATCACGAACAAGAAAGTCTGGATGATTTTAGAGTTAAATTTCCTGCAAATTTAAGAACTCCAGATGGCCACTACGTTAGAAGTAGAGCAGAATTACTAATTGATGATTTTCTTTACAAAAATGGAATTGTGCATGCATACGAGAGAAAATTAAATATAGATGAGGATATGTACTGCGATTTCTATATTCCCTCTGAAAAGTTATACATTGAATATTGGGGACTTGAAGAGAATGAAAGATATGCTCGACGTAAAAAGGTAAAACAGGAAATTTATAACAAATATAATATCAACTTAATCGAACTAAATGACGATGATATAACTAATCTTGACGAGAGGCTAGCAGCGAAGCTTCGAAGATTTAATATAATCGTGGATTAATTTAAAAAGAAATGTCCCACCGCCTCCTCACCAAATCCCGATTTAAATTGGCATTAGAATGTCCTAATAAGCTCTATTATACCAAAAAGCCTGAGTACGCTAATCAGCAATTGGAAGATACTTTTTTGCAGGAGCTGGCTGAGGGCGGATTCCAGGTGGAGGAGCTGGCCCGGCTGGAATATCCCGAAGGCATACTTATAGAAGATAACGACTGGAATTATGAGCTGTTGGTGGAGCAAACAAATGAGCTGCTGCAACGTGAAAATGTTGTGATTTTTGAGGCGGCTTTTAAGTTTGATAATCTTTTTATCAGGACTGATATTCTGGTAAAACGAGGCAGTAATATTCAGCTTATTGAAGTAAAAGCGAAATCCTTCGATCCTGAGGATGAATATTTGCTGATCGGAAAAAGGGGAGGTATAGCAGGCGGCTGGAAACCTTATTTATTCGATGTTGCTTTTCAGCGTTATGTAATTCAGAAATGCCACCCGGATTGGAAAATAAAATCCTATTTAAAACTGGCCGATAAAAGTAAGGTCGCTCAGATCGATGGCCTGAACCAGTTATTCCGCATCTCTAAACAGGCAAATAATCGAACCGGAATTATAAGAAAAGTGGATAGCCCTCATGAAATCGGAGAAACAGTTTTAGGAAACGTACCGGTTGATGAAATTCTCGATGATATCGAAGCAGGGAAACACCGGATCTATGAAGAGCTGGGTTTTGAAGAATCCATCAAAGTTTTTGGAGATTATTACCATAGAGATCAATATTTCAGTTACCCGGTTTCCTGGACCTGTAAATCCTGTGAATTCAGAGCCACTCCGGAGCAGGAAGCAGAGGGATTAAAATCGGGATTTGAAGAATGTTTTCAGAAACAATTAGGCTGGAAACCGGCCGATTTTGAAAAACCGAATACTTTCAGCTTGTGGAACTTCAGGCGCGGAAGTAAACTTTTCGAAGAAGGCAAAATACACCTCGAGCTATTGGATCAGGATGATATCGGGTTAAAAGAAAAGCCGGATAAATTTTCAGGTTCCCACCGGCAGTGGGTTCAATTGGAAAAAAGCCTTAATAAGGATTATACGGTACTGCTTTTTAAAGACGATCTTAAAAGAGAGATGGCCACCTGGAAATTTCCTCTGAATTTTATCGATTTTGAAACTTCCATGAGTGCTTTGCCATTCAATAAGGGCAGAAGGCCGTATGAGCAAGTTGCCTTTCAATTTTCACATCATACTGTTGAGATAAACGGCGAGATAAAACACGCTTCCCAGTACATCAATTTCGAGGCCGGTAAATTTCCCAATTTTGAATTTATCAGAAATCTGAAGAATGCTTTATCCAAAAATTCCGGAAGCATATTTAGATATTCACACCATGAGAATTCTGTTCTCAACCAGATCTATGTTCAGTTATGTGAATCTTCAGAACCTGATAAAGAAGAACTGAAAGAATTCATCAGGACCATAACCAGCTCAACCGGCGGCAGTGCCGAGAACTGGACCGGGGAAAGAAATATGATCGATCTCTGCGAAGTCGTCAAAGACTATTATTATAATCTTCATATGGGCGGCTCAAACAGTATAAAGAACGTTTTGCCGGCATCATTAAAAACTTCCGCATTTCTACAGGCTAAATATTCAAGCCCTATTGGTGAATTAAAGCTTACCTCACTGAATTTCTTCGAAGATCATATCTGGCTTCAGCATAAAGATGGTGAAATCCAGAGTCCGTATAAAACCTTACCTCCATTATTTGAAGATTGGGATGAAGCGCAGTTAGATGCCACCATTTCAGACATGGAAAATATCGCTGATGGAGGAGCCGCACTTACTGCTTATGGGAAACTGCAGTATAGCGATATGCCGGAAGAGGAACGCCTGGAAATCAAAAATTCCCTACTTAAATATTGCGAGCTGGATACCCTGGCTATGGTGATGATCTATGAGCATCTAAAAGAATTGATTCAGTAACTTTTCTTTATTTACGACATCTTCTGTCTCTCTTCATTTCTATTCTTGTAGAAATTGATGATGAATATATTAATCCTTAAGAAATGGATTTCGAAGAAATACTGGATTTCCGTAATCAGGAAAGCTTTCAAAAAAATAGAATTTCACCCCGCACCTAAAAAAATACAGATACCATCTTCTAAACCTAAACAGATGAAAACACTAATTTGGCTAGATGATATAAGAGATCCGGAAGATATCAGAATGGACTGGCTGGCCTATAGCCCAATTGGCAAGGCGGTGGAGGTGATTTGGTTGAAAAATTATTCTCAGTTTAAAAATTGGATACTTGAAAATGGATTACCGGACGGAATATGTTTTGATCATGATCTGGGAGAAAATACACCCAGCGGATACGAGTGTGCAAAATGGCTGGTGAATTTCTGTCTGGACAATAATGTTCCACCACCGGTATGGAGTTCACAAAGCGCTAATCCGGTAGGAAAAGCTAATATAAACAGGCTTCTCAGAAATTTTCTAAATAGCCGTGAAAAAAGCTGAAGTTAGTTCATTGCTAATAAGTTTAAAATTCACACAATATAGCTTTCCAGAAATTATTTAATATTCACTTTTACGTTCATCAATTACCCAAATATTTCTCCGGTTCAGGAGTGATCCTTAATTTACTATATCCCTGGCCATTCCTGCTCAATTGAATTTGAGTGGTGATCCTTTCTTTTAAAGATTCCACATGACTTATAATTCCAATAGTTTTGGACGATTCAGCCTGCAGCTTTTCCAGCGTGTCCAAAGTCTGATCCAGAGTTTCAGGATCCAGTGTTCCAAAGCCTTCGTCGATAAAAAGGCTGTTGATATCCACACTTTTCGAAGCAAGATCTGATAATGCCAGCGCCATACTAAGACTCAAAATAAAAGTTTCGCCACCCGATAGCGTTTTTATAGACCTTCTCTGTCCACCCATATGTTCATCAATGGCGATGAGTCCGTCGTCCTCATCCTCCCCTGGTTTATCTATAAGATAACGGTCATTAAGGTCCTTTAACCTGATATTCGCCAGGGAAAGAAGATGGGTAAGCGTAAGATCCTGGGCAAAGTCATTGAACATTTTGCCTCTGGAGTCGCCTATGAGTTCATTCAGCATTCTCCAGCGCCTGGTCTGTTTTTCCTTTTCTGCAATTTCTTCTTTTAATCGCTTCATTTTGGAGACTTGGTCGGCATTATTTTTCAATTGCCGTTCCAGTTCTTTACATTCATTTTTTAAATTATTGCATGATTCAATGATCTTCTTCAGGGAATCTTCCAGAACCTCTTTTTCTATTTCAGTATCCTTCTGCTGTTTGTTCTGAAGCTGGGTTTCCAGCACTTTAATAGAGGTCCTGCAGTCTTCAACTGCCTTGGTATGTTGTTGTTTCTTTTTCCTAAGCTCTAAAACTTCTGCTTCAGGCATCAGGGCATTCCCGGCTTCGTCTATAGTATCAAAACCTGTCTCAGAGAGGAATTGCTTTAAGTTTTCTGCTGTTCTGGAAATGATTTTTTGGTTAGCAACGATCAGGTCCTGATTTTCCTGTGAAAGTTTATGCAGGTGAACATGATCCTGCTGAAGCCGGTTCCAGCTGTTCATTAACTGCTGAACATCCTGCTGGATATTTTTACCCTCGTAAAGCGAATCCAGTTCTTTTTTTATGGCTACTCCATCTTTTTTGATGCTCTGCATTTCATTTGCGATAGGAATGGCATTTTCTATCGATCTTTTATTATTCTGAATTTTTTCAAAGCCTGTAATTAAATCCAGCTGACTTTCCAATTGCTCAATGATCTCATCAAATTTTTGCTGATCGCTTATATAATTAAATTCAGCAAATTTCTCTGAAAATGCACGCTTCTTGGTTTTCTCATTTTCCTGAAGAGGTTTCAGGGCTTTTTCAATTGTAAGAATCTGCTCATTAAGATTTCTATAAGTAGCTTCCAATTGGCTGAGTTCTTTCTGTGCCTTTTCAGTTTTCTGTTCCGCCAGGTGCAGGGAATTATCATCAATCTGCTTTTCCTCCTCATTATTTTCAGCATAAGGATGATGTTCAGATCCACAAAGGGGACAGACTTCCCCATCTATTAATTTAGCGCGGTGTTGTTCAAGACTGGCTCTTAGTTTCTGGTTTTCCCTGGTCAGCCTTAAATTTTGAAGTTCTTTTTGAAGATCTTTGGCCTGAAATTGAGCTTTCCTGATCTGTTCCGGAAGTTGTTTTAATTTTGATGAATTTTCATCCAGTTCTTTCTGCCTGGAACTTATTTCAGACTTTAAATTTTCAAGCAAAGAAAAATCCCGGGAAGCCTTTCTGGCCAAATCTATCTTTGTTTTAATTCTCTGCTTATTTTTATCAATATCATCTGCAGGGTTTAGGTCTAGCTTTTTATTGATCTCCTCTGCAAGCGCGGTATATTTTTTTAATTCTGAATCCAGGGTCGTTTTAAGATTCTCCAGGTCTTTATTTACAAATTGCACCTGGGAATCCCGAAGCTCTGTCTGCAACAGATCTGCTTTGGAATTATACAGGTCAAGCTTCTTTTGTTTTTGCCCCTGCAGTAAGAGGATCCTATCCCGGAAATTATTTAGGTCACTCGAGAGTTCTTCAGCATTGGTGTTCTTTTTAATTAATTCGGAAGTGTTTTTCAGTAGTTTTTTAAGCTGAATTTTATTGGTTTCAATGGATGCTGCAAGCTCCTCTTTTTTCTTTGTAAGCGCTTCTGAAGTATTTTCTGCCTGCTGCCATTTCCTTAGTTCATCTGCTTTAGGCTGAACAATTTCATGTTGGGTTAAAGGTCTGCCATATTTATCCTCGAATTCTTTTAAGTTTTCCAGGGATGAGTTCAGCTCGTTTTGCTGCTTCTGAATATCGCTCCTGGTATTGGCAATATCCTGCTTCAGGTCCAGGGCTTTTTTTAAAGCTTCGATTTCCTTTTCTTGTGTGTCTGAAAGCTTGTTTTTCTGTTGAAGTTCTGAGGTGTACTCTTTCAGTTTTTCTTCATCCAGCAGGTCTCTTTTAATACTCTCAATGTCATATTGCTGCTGCTGAATCTCTTTGGTCGCTTCTCTGTTCTTTTCAAAAGCTTTAATGCCCAGCTGCCTGTAAATTCCTGTTCCGGTGATCTTCTCAAGGAGTTCACCTCGTTCTTCTTTTCTGGTTTTTAGGAATTGTGCGAATTCACCCTGTGCCAGCAGTACAGATTTGATGAATTGATCGTAATTCAACCCTATCAATTCTTCATTTTTTCCTGGTGCTTCAGATTTTTTTGAGGTAATGATCGAACCATCACTAGCATCTTTGATCTCCATATCAGGATTCCGAAGATTCCCGTTTCTATTCGTGGAGATATCCCACTGAGCAATAAATTTTCCAAAGCGCGATTCGTAAGTTACCCTGGCAAAGGCGCTTTCCTGATTCCTGGTAAGGATGGTCCCCATCTTTTCGATATCATTCCTGGAGATTTCCCGGGAACCCGGGATGCGGGGGATTTTTCCGAAGATAGCAAGACAGATCACATCAAGAATACTGCTTTTACCACTGCCCGTAGGCCCCGTAATTGCAAACAGGGAATTGGTGACAAAGGGCTCGATACTAAAATCTATCTCGTGAAAACCTTTAAGGGAGTTTATATTTTCAAATTCTACTTTTAAGATCTTCATGTGTTATGATTTTTCAGATTGAACTTCTTCAAGGATCTCATCAAAAGCTGCCAGGATCTCATTTTTATCCTCTTCAGTATATTCATGATTTGCGATAAGTTCTGTAAAAACTTCTTTTGGCTTTAAATCTTCGAGTTGCTGACTTTGATCATAAATTTCGGCAGTTCCCTGCAGTCGGTTTTTGAAATGAGCTCTCTGTTTTACGATTTCAAAACCTACTTTTTTGAAATTATTGATCAGCATATCCAGTGCATATACTTTTTGGGCATCGTGTTGCTCTTCAATTAATTCTACTTCAATTAAAGAAGTGAGTGCGGAAGTATTTTCTAAAGCCAGTAATTTATTCTCCAGCTCCCCCAGGTTTCCGGTAATACGAATAAGTTGTCTAAAATTGGGGAGCCTTATGCTTTCCGGTTCAAATCCTTTTTTGGTGTCTATGAGCAGCATTCTTTTTTCGTCCTTTCTTTCGCTAAAGGAAAGAGGAAGAGGGGAACCACTATAAAAAACAGGAATATCGGCTTTTACCTGCTGGGGTTTATGAATATGCCCTAAAGCCACATAACTAAAGTAGTCACCAAAATGAGAAGCCTGAAAAGCTGCCTGATTTCCTATCTGGATGTCACGTTCACTCTCAGAACTTTCGATGCCTGCGGTATATAAATGCCCCATTGCAATCACCGGGACTCCTGGAAAACTGTTTTTGCATATTTCTTCAGCTGTAGAAAAAACATTCCGGATACCTTCGCGTATGGCCTGCAAACGGTCTTCATAATTTGTAAGGTTCATTCCAGATCGTAGGTCTCCATCTCTGAGATAGGGAATGGCTGCGATCACCAGTTCTAATTTTTTATTTTGGTCGTATATCGGGATAAGTACGTCCCGAATATTTTCTGGAATTCCTCCAATAACTTCCATTTCGAGTGCACGCATAAGTTCTGCCGGCGCATTGAGCATGGCCGGAGAATCATGATTCCCACCGGTAGCGATGATCTTACAATCCAGCTGTTTAAGTTGCAACAGCGATTGATAATACTGCTTTCGAGCTTCAGAAGAAGGATTCGCCAGGTCAAAAATATCCCCTGAAATAAGGAGCACATCAATTCCGTGATTTTTTATATAATCCACGAGCCACGCAATAAAAAGATCAAAATCTTCATTCAGTTCGTGTTTATGCAGCTTTTTACCAATATGCCAGTCGGCAGTATGTAGAATTTTCATGGGTCAGTTTTCTAAGGATATAAAGAAATAAAATAGCCGCCTCAAAACATGGAGCTTCTTTAAAGATTTCGAGAATCATGCAAAGAAGTGATGGCTATTTTTGCACAGTCTAATATTGACAAAATTTTGTAGATGAAAAAATTTTAGTTCTGTTCTACCTAATCCATTCCTAAGTGTTATTTCTAATGCTTAAAAACCGCTGAGTTAGAGATAATGATTCCTAACCCTACTTTGGAAACGAATCTCGCTCAGCGGATATAATTTATTTTCAAATCTAATGCAGATGTGCGCCAAAAGCTGTCGCCTAATATTGCGCAATAGATTTTTCTAATTGCTCCCTGATCTGCTGTTGAAGGGAAACAGGAGCAACTACTTTTACCTGGTCTCCATAAGAGAGAATTTCCATTTTAAAATCATAGGTGGGCCTTATGAAATAGCTGAATTTAATCTCCTTATCATTTTCTTCTACTAATTCCTGACTAGTATGTAAAGGCAGTGATTGTACATATCGGCCTTCACGGGGTGTAAACGATAAAATTACTTTCGCGGCTTCTTCTTCAGTACCATTAATGATCCCGAAACTGGTTTCAAATTCTTTTTCCACATCATAATCTATCGGCTTAAATGGATCCCGGGTTAAATTTAAATTCTCTATCCGGTCCAGCGAAAAGTTTTTGATGACAGCATCGTTTTCATCCTGGGCGATGAGGTACCACCGGTTACGGGCTTCCTTTAATGAGATGGGATATACCCGTCTCTGACTTAAAGATCCATCCCAGAACTTCAGGTATTCAAATTCTACCACCAATAAATTCTGAACAGCATAAAGAAGGCCTGCCATGTGCTTTGTTCCCAAAGCTTTCCTTTGTTCAAAAAAAAGACTGTTCCCCATGCCTTTAGAGAGACGAATCGCATTGAGTAGATCGTAATTTTCCCGTAATCTCTGGGTGCTTTCATCTTTCACGTCTTCTTTTATATAATAAAGATTCCTGCTCTTGTCTGAGGTGATCTCGATTCCATAAATAGAAGCGATGTCCAGCATATCTCTCTGAAATGTTCGTTGGGAGGTAAGTAATTTTTCTTCAATAGAATCGGGATCTACTGAAATTTCATCCTGAAGCTCCTCAAAACTCATAGCTTTTTTCTGAAGCAGAGAAATGATCTTAAAATGACGTTTGATGGTTTGGCGTACAGACATAAGTAAGTTTTTAATAGCAGAGTTTAGAGAAGAATGATCGTACCTGTTTCTGAAATACTTCCATAGGAATTCGATGGCCGAGATGAGGATTTATGATAATTTCCAGTTCAGCTTCTTTTAAATGATTCCCCAGGAATTTCATAGTTTCTGAAGGATTTACCACTTCGTCACTTCCTCCCAGGATGATCTGTTTAAAAGCCAGTCCTTTCATAAAACTGGAACTAAACTTTATTTTCTGATATTTCGATAATGGCGGATTAAATAATAAAGCAGGCCTGCCGATATTTTCAGAAATCAGATAAGCATTTAAGGCGCCCATACTGCTGCCGATGATCGTATTGAATTCGGTATCTGGAAATTGTTTTAAGATCCTGGCGGGTTGAATGTGCGTCGCCTTGTAATTAATATCGGGCGCATAAACTTTCCCGTATTGTTCTAAGATCGTTTTCTTTTGAGGGCTGAGTTTGCTTTGGAGTCCGTGGAGGTATAAAACATTCATGCTTTGAATTTATAAATTCTGAACAAATTAAAGAAGAAGTCACGACAAAATATGTCGTTATAAAAAATTTATCTTATTACAGCATTTAGATTTATCAGTAATGAATTCCTGGGAAATTCAAGTGGGAAAATTATAATTTTACAGAATTCAAACCTAAAATACTCGATGTATGACCTTGAAACAGATGTTGCAGAGCAATTCCTGGTTAAGTATAGCTTCTGTATTCCGGGAATTATATCCTGAGGAAGGAAGGAATATGGAAGGCTATGAAAATGTTTTTGATCAATTAGTAACAATGTCGTCTGAAGAAACAGATATGGAGATTCTGATAAAGACCGTCAAAGATGATTTTGATAGCTCTGAATATGTAGATGTTTCCGGAAAATATCTTTACCCGAAAAGTGAAGAAGAAGAATTTGCACGCGCCCTCGAATTTACAGCCTGGAGCAAATGGTTGGCTATGAATATAAGTCCGCAAAGTCTGAAGAGTTTTTCTGAATTGGAGATCCTGGCACATTGTCTTCACGAAATGACTTTTGCTGGTTTTGAAGAAGTGGATATTCAGCAGCAATTGGACAGTATTAATAAAACAGTAGAAGAATATAAAGTGATGAGCGAAGAAGAAAAACAGGAAAATATAACCTCTATAGATGAATTGCTGCTTAAATTAAAAGAGGATGACGAAGAAAATAATGCTTAGAATAAAAACCTGAAAGTGTATACCCCTGCTTTCCTGGTTTTTTCCAATTATGGATAACTTTGTAAAGAACGATTCTATATGTTAGGAAGGAAGATATTAAATGGCAACAGCGGCTGGAAAATTACCACCGTGCGTACCAGGCTAACCCGGAAATTAGGGGAAGCAGGGATGCTACCCGGCAAGCTTTTAAGGTTGGTTTAATAACTAATGATGAAGTCTGGATGGATATGATCATTAGTCGGAATAAAACAACCCATACCTACGACGAAAAAACAGCCAGGGAAATTACAGATAGTATCCTGAAGCAGTATGTGGAGCTGTTTAATGATTTTAAGCAGAAGATGGATAATCTGAGAATTGAAAACATATAGGAAGTGCTATGGAATTTGGTTTAAAAGAAAAGGTTCTCGAAAAGATCACCCCTTTGCACTAATTTGAATTCAGTTGTAACATAAAAAAAGCCCTCTTTCGCTTCTTGTTTTAATCGAAGCTTCAGAGGGCGGAAGTGGAGTCGGAGGGAACGACCGATTTTTAAATTTTATAGTATTTACAGGGGTTCCCAGAAGCCTAAAAAAATTGGTCACCGGATTGGTCTCGCTTTAACATAATTTAACTTTTCTAATCAAATAAGGTTTTATTTAGGGCTTTTTGAATTCTTTAGAATTTGGTATTTAGCAAATTGTAGCCCGTAATCAGACATAAACCCTTTTTTAATTTGTAATATGAATTTGAACAGAATCTAGCTTTCCTTATACAAAACATTTAATAGGTCTTTTTCAAACTTTATGTTTTTTACAATTACAATAGCATTCTAACTATGGCTTATTCTTGGAATAAAGGTTTAATTTTCTAATGGGTTCTTTAAAAGCGTTTTCCATTTTTACGGAAGTATCTACTAGAAATTCGGGGATTGTTGGCCAGTCGGTTTCTTCGAAATAGCTCACTCCATCTAACTGGTCTTTGATACGACAGGTAACATTTTCATCCATTCTTTCCCAGGTAAGTTCACGCCCATAATCAGCTTCAATCTGGTCTTTCATCTTGTAAATGAAATCAAACAGTTCTTTATTCTCTTCTTTACTTCCTCTATTGAAAACAATCTCACTTCGGCAGTAATTACTGCTTACTACTAAATTTAAACTAACGCCACTCATACCAATACCTTTACCAATCCAACTCTCTTTGGAGGGAGAATTGTTGGAGAATAGGTTGTTTCTGGAATTACTATAATTAATAAAGTTTTCCCAGAACTTCAATCTGACGTGGTGTCTGTTTTTTAATGTTTCCTGTACCTCAATTTCTTCTTGGGCTTTGGTGGAAATACTAATAGCAAAATCTTCGGTTTCCTTGGTAGGTAGAATTTGCTCTACATTCAGGAATAGTTGGTCATCAAAGGAAAATGGCGTAACCTTAAAACATTGGAGACGGATCTTAAAGTTTAATAACCATAAAACAGATGAGGTGACTTCTTTTCTGAAGTTAGCTGCTACCAGGATTAATCGCTGGGAATTCAAGCCCTGATTTAATACAATTTCGCTTATATCTTTCCCTTCAAAGAAGTCACATAATTTATCCTGAGCAATTGCAGATGAGCCGAGATAGTCCTGATAAATTTTGATAATATCCTGTTTGGTTAAGCTGGCACAATAAGAAGCATACTTAATAGCCTGCCAGGTAACATCCTTCCCAGAATCATCCAACTTATTTTCAATAACCACAATATTGCCAAGTTTATCCAGGGCTAACAGATCAAGTCTTTCGTTGGTTTCTGTAAAACCGCAAAACTCTTTCTGGATTATTAATAATTCTTCACCAAGAGATGCCGGATTATTGGCGATCCACTCCTGTAAATGGTCCCGTTCCCTGAATTTTAATTCAGAGAAAGTCTTTTGTTTGAGTTTGGTTATACGGTTAGTGCTTTTGTCTATTAGGTACATTTTCCCGGGATTAATGGTGACAAATTATAATATTACTATGGTGCATTTATATTTTACCTCCAACCTGTTTAAATTTTTCTACAAAAGAGGAAATCTTTTGTAAGACACTTTGTTTCTTTGTTAGGTAATTGGGGTTTAACGGACTCATTTTAGGTAAAATAGAATTCAATTCTGTACCATTTTCACTTGCGTATTCACGCTTCAAAGAATTTAATATATAACGTTTGGCTGCTTCTTCATTTAAATTTTCAGATTCAATTAAATCATCTGCCTCTTTTTTTAATTCTTTTTGCGCAAAGGCATAGAATGATTCCAATATAGTAGCCTTTTCATTTATTGAATCAATATCCGTTGAATTGATAAATTTAACTATTAAACTTTCTTTTGCTCTATTCTCCAGGCTGGCCCGTATTACTCGTCTTATTTCTTCGACTAAGTCTGCTTTGTTTTTGGTTTTCTTGTTGTTCTCAAATATCAATTCAAGAATATAATCCAGGTTGATTTCCTGTGACTTCAGTAAGTCTATTTCAAAAACTACATCATCCCAATCGATACTAGATTCTTCAGCTTCCTTCCCCTGTTTTTCTCTTCTTAGCCAATCACGAATATCATTATAGGTAGAACGGTAATCCTGAACGGTACGTTCATCAAGCACTTCAACCGCCTGCATATTTTCAATATCTGCATCGGTTAAAAAGTTAACTTCTTTAAACTCTTCAATGGCTTCTGTATCATTTTTATCTAATTGCTTAAGTGCTTTTAGGTGTGTAAATTCATCATAATTCTGAAGGATGTTTTCTACTCGCAAGTACTCCCCAAAAAGTTTAGAAAATTCCTTTTTCTGCTTTTCAGTTTCTATTGCATCCGGATTTGGAAACTTTTCATTTAGCTCATCTACTATTTCTATGTAACCGCGACTCGCTTTTCCTGCGGCTAGATCTTTAAAGCCTTCCAAATATTCTTTATAGCTTTTCTCTAATACAACATTCTTTGTTTTACTATCCCCAAAAAGAGTAATGGCATCTACTGTCGCTTTCTCCAGGTCTCTAAAGGTCACAATATTCCCAAAGGTCTTTGTTGCATCGTAAATACGATTGGTACGTGAAAATGCCTGCATCAAACCGTGATAGCGAAGATTTTTATCGACAAACAAGGTATTTAAAGTAGGAGCATCAAAACCGGTTAAGAACATACCTACTACAATTAAAAAGTCGATATCCTGATTTTTTACCCGTTTGGCTAAATCGCGATAGTAGTTCTGGAATTCTTTGCTGTCAACTCCAAAACTGGTTTTAAACATTGTGTTATAGTCGTTGATAGCTTTGGTTAAGAACTCTTTGGCACTCATATCCATTGCAGAAGGCTCGAAGCTTTCATCCTGAATTTCACCTATTGCATTTTGCTCTTCATTGGCCGCAAAAGAAAAGATGGTTGCAATTTTCAAGGGCTTATCGCTATCTTTTTGTAAGTCATTTATCATTTCATAATAAGCCTTTGCAGCATCAATACTACTTACCGCGAACATTGCATTAAAACCGGTATTACCTCCCCTGGTTCTATGCGTTTTTTGCCTGAAATTATTTAAAATATACTGTGATATTTCTTTTATCCGTGTGGGATGTAGTAAGGCCTTTTTATTTTCTGCGGCACTTAGCTTTTCCAGATCCTGTTCGGTTTCAATTCCCTTAAACTGAGGTCGAACATCGTTATAGTCTACCTTAAACTTCAGTACTTTTTCATCCCGTATAGCATCGGTAATTACATAGGAATGTAACTCCCTACCAAATACACTTGCGGTCGTATCTGCACCTAAAGCATTTTCAGGGAAAATTGGTGTACCGGTAAACCCGAATTGATAATACTTTTTAAATTTCTTTTGAAGGTTTTTTTGAGCTTCCCCAAATTGCGATCTATGTGCTTCATCAAAAATAAAAACTACTTGCTTCTGGTATAAGGCTAAATTATTTTCGCTTTTAATAAGATTATTTAATTTTTGAATGGTAGTAACAATAATCTTATTATCGTCTTTCTCAATATTTCTTTTTAAACCGGCTGTACTTTCTGAACCGTTTACACTATCTGGAGAAAACCGCTGATACTCCTTCATAGTTTGAAAGTCTAAGTCTTTACGATCTACTACAAAGAATACTTTATCAATAAAATCTAATTCGGTAGCCAGGCGTGCCGCTTTAAAACTGGTTAGGGTTTTTCCCGATCCTGTAGTATGCCAAATGAATCCACCACTTTCAGTTGATGCCCATTTTTTTGCTTCATAACTGCTTCTTATTTTCCATAGAATTCGCTCCGTTGCTGCAATTTGATAGGGGCGCATTATAAGTAAGGTGTTACTTATATCGAATACCGAATAGTGGAGTAGAATATTGAGTAAGGTATTTTTCTCAAAAAAAGTAGCCGTAAAATCTTTTAGATCTTTAATGAGTGAATTGTCGGATTTCGCCCAATTCATTGTAAAGTCGAAACTATTTTTGTTTCGCTCTACGGTATTGGCAAAGTATCGGGTATCGGTACCATTGCTGATCACAAAAAGCTGTAGATATTTAAACAGGGAGTTCTTAGTATTGAAACTTTCTTTGGTGTAGCGGTGTACCTGGTTGAAAGCCTCACGAATGGCAATACCGCGTTTTTTAAGTTCAATCTGCACTAATGGCAAACCATTGACTAAAACAGTAACATCATAGCGATTGGCTTGTGTACCTTTCTGTTCAAACTGGGAAATGACCTGTACCTTATTGCGCGTTATGTTCTTTTTATCTACCAGATAAATATTTTGTATATGCCCGTCATCAAATACAAAATCGTAGATATAATCGTCGTGGATCTTTCTTGTTTTATCAACAAGGTTATCGCTTGGCTTATCTAAATATTCTACCAGAAAACGCTGCCATTCGCTATTGGTAAATTGCATATCGTTCAGGTTCTGCAATTGTACCCGAACATTAGCCAGCATAGATTCCTGATTAAACTGCGGAAGCACTTCGTAACCCTGATCTTGTAGATCCTGAATAAGTTCTTTTTCTAAAGCTGCTTCCGTTTGATAGCTAACCGACGCTTCATTGAGTTCTGAAAACTTTTTATAGTTATCTAAAACAATAAAGTTTTTCGATTCTGCTATGGTTTTATTCTGTGACATTTTCTGTTTTTATACTTAATTTACTGCAGATTTAAAGCCATACATTCTTTTTACTTCACCAACTAAAAAACCTAAAACTCTTTTATCGTTATCTTCAATAATTGAAATTTCTTCGCCATTATGTTTAGAATGACTTGAAAGATTGATTATACGGTTATAATATGCTTGACGGGATTCCTGGGGCAACAAATCTTCCCAATTGTTGAATCCTAGAAAAGTGGAAGTCTTTTCGAGTAAATTACGCAAAAAATTGAAGTGGTATTTTTGAATCTCTCCAGATTCTACTGCCTTTTCAAGTTCAGATAAAAGAAATAGGTGGTAAGAAAAAGGGGAGTCTTTGATTTGATTGACAAGATCTGGTGTACCGGGACTGTCTCAAAAACTGTGTAAGTAGAAAATATAGGGGTTTGCAAACCCCTAT
>NZ_JAPYPC010000062.1 GCF_029937855.1 Christiangramia sp. | reverse complement strand
CGAAGTGAGAAATCTCATTTTAACAGCCAAATAGTGATCAATTGAAAAATCAAAAAGAACTTAACCCCGTTTTATTAAGAGACTCTTCGTTGCACTCAGAGTGACAACTAACAGTCATACATAGACTCAACATAGAGAATCGAAACCCACAACAGACAACCGAGAACACATCACCTACAACTGCTAATTGATCATTGTTCATTGTTTATTGATTATTGAACTTGTAATTTCGATACGCAGCGCAGCGAAGTGAGAAATCTCATTATAACAGCCAAATAGTGATCAATCGAAAAATTAAAAAGAACTTAACCCCGTTTATTAAGAGACTCTTCGTTGTACTCAGAGTGACAACTAACAGTCATATAGAGAGTCAAAACCCATAACAGACACAGAGAACATATCACTTACAACTGCTAATTGGTCATTGTTCATTGATTATTGATTATTGCCCATTGAAATTGTTCATTTGGATACGCAGCATAGCGAAGTGAGAAATCTCATTTTCATTTCCGAACAACAAACTCCTAATCCTAAATTCTAAAAGTCAAATAATCCTCTAATTGCTATATGCTGAATCTTCCTTACTTTTGGGAATACAACTAATAAAAAGATTATGAAAATATATACCAAAACCGGTGATAAAGGCACCACGGCGTTATTCGGCGGTACCCGTGTGCCCAAGCATCATATTAGAATAGAGAGTTATGGAACGGTAGATGAACTTAATTCACATCTTGGGCTGTTAAGGGATCAGGATACCGACTCGCAGACCCAAGAGTTTTTAACGGAAATCCAGGACAGGTTGTTTACGCTGGGCGCCATACTGGCGACCGATCCCGAAAAAGCAACTTTAAAAAATGGCAAAGAGCGATTGAATATTCCGAAGATTTCAAATGAGGATATTGAGAAGTTGGAAAAACAAATTGATATGATGAATGAAGATCTTCCCGAAATGACGCACTTCATTCTTCCGGGAGGTCATCAAAGTGTGTCATTCTGTCACATAGCTCGCTGTGTTTGCCGTCGTGCAGAAAGACTTTCCAGTGCTTTATATGACATCGAAGCCTTTGATGATAGGGTTTTGATTTACCTCAACCGACTTTCCGACTACCTATTTGTGCTGGCACGGAAGTTGTCTAAACAATTGAAAGCTGAAGAAATTCAATGGATTCCAAAAAAATCCTGATTGCTCTCAGATTTTAAAAAATACTTTGCAAAAATTGCAAAAAATAACATAATTCATTACGTTCTTATCATTATTGTATAAATAATAGATTTTTTTCTTGGCTATTAAAGCAAAAAAATTATTTTTGCCAAAATTTAAAACCCGATTAATCAATGTATTGGACTTTAGAATTAGCATCCTATTTAAGTGATGCCCCGTGGCCGGCAACAAAAGATGAGTTAATAGACTATGCAATTAGGACCGGAGCACCCCTGGAGGTGGTAGAGAATTTGCAGGCTATTGAGGATGAGGGCGACTCTTATGATTCTATTGAGGAGATTTGGCCAGATTATCCAACCGATGAAGATTACCTCTGGAATGAGGATGAATATTAAGACAACACGCAAAAAATAGGGAAAAGTCTCATTCATGAGGCTTTTTTTTTGCTTAAATTTGAACCCCTTAAATAACTAAATTTTTTAGCTTTTGAGTGATCAAAATAGATAAATAAATACCAGAATACACGAGGCTTTCCGAAAAATTGATGCTCAGGTATTGTTAGCAATTACTTCTATTTCTCACTGTAAAAGTTTAAACCGAATAAATAAAAAAACCAATATGAGTTTTTTAGATTCTGTATTAAAAGCTTTCGTAGGCGATAAGTCGAAGAAAGATGTAAAAGAAATACAACCCATAGTAAATAAAATTAAAGCTCTTGAGTCTGAATTTGAGGCCCTAAGCCTTGATGAACTACGAGCGAAAACTTCTGAATTCAAAGCTAAAATTACGGAAGCTACTAAAGAGGTAAAAGATAAAATCGTAGCCTTAAATAAGGAAGCTGATGAGACCGATGATATTACCCGAAAGGAAGATATTTATGCGGAAGTAGATGCTTTAAAAGATAAATCTTACGAAATATCTGAATCTGTACTAAACGATATTTTACCCGAAGCCTTCGCTACGGTTAAAGAAACAGCAAAACGTTTTGTAAATAATACTCAGCTTAAAGTAAAAGCCTCTACTTTTGATCGTGAGATCTCTGCGGAAAAGGATTATGTTACTTTAGAAGATGATCATGCCATTTGGAGCAATTCCTGGGATGCTGCCGGAAAGCCGGTAACCTGGGATATGGTTCATTATGATGTTCAGCTTATTGGTGGTGTGGCCATGCATCAGGGTAAAATTGCAGAGATGCAAACAGGTGAAGGTAAAACCCTGGTGGCAACTTTGCCTATGTATTTGAATGCACTTACCGGAAACGGAGTTCACCTGGTTACCGTAAACGACTACCTTGCAAAACGTGATAGCGCCTGGATGGCTCCTATATTTGAGTTCCACGGGATGAGTGTAGATTGTATAGATTATCACCGACCAAATTCCGCAGCCCGTAGAAAAGCCTATAATGCCGATATCACCTACGGAACCAATAACGAATTCGGTTTTGATTACCTAAGGGATAATATGTCCCATGCCCCTGATGATCTTGTACAAAGGCCGCATAATTATGCGATCGTGGATGAGGTCGATTCTGTTTTGGTAGATGATGCGCGTACACCGCTTATTATTTCCGGTCCCGTACCAAAAGGAGATACGCATGAATTTATGGAACTAAAGCCGGCAATTGCCAATATTGTGGAAGTTCAGCGTAAATATTTAGTAAAGGTTCTGGCGGAAGCAAAAAGACTGATAAAAGAAGGTGATACCAAAGAAGGCGGATTCCAGTTATTGAGAGTTTACCGTGGTTTACCAAAAAATAAAGCACTTATTAAATTCCTTAGTGAGGAAGGTGTGAAGCAATTGCTTCAAAAAACCGAAAATCACTATATGCAGGATAACAATCGGGAAATGCCAAAGGTTGATGCCGAATTGTATTTCACAATTGAAGAAAAAAGCAATCAGATAGATCTTACCGATAAAGGGATTGAATTCCTTTCTGGAAAGGATGATCCCGATTTCTTTGTGATGCCGGAAATTGGAATGGAGATCGCTAAAATCGAAAAAGAAGGGCTGCCTCCTGAAGAAGAAGCTGAAAAAAAAGAAGAGCTTTTCAGGGATTATAGCGTAAAAAGTGAGCGTATACATACGCTTCGCCAGTTACTAAAATCTTATACCCTTTTCGAAAAAGATACCGAATATGTAGTAATCGATAATAAAGTGAAGATTGTTGATGAGCAAACGGGTCGTATCATGGAAGGCCGTCGTTATAGTGATGGTTTGCACCAGGCGATTGAGGCGAAAGAAAATGTAAAGATTGAGGATGCTACCCAAACCTTTGCTACGGTAACGCTTCAGAATTACTTTAGAATGTACCGTAAACTGTCGGGTATGACGGGTACAGCGGTAACCGAAGCAGGAGAATTCTGGGAGATCTACAAACTGGATGTGGTAGAAATTCCTACCAACCGTCCTATCGCCAGAAATGACAAGGAAGATTTAGTTTACAAGACCAAAAGGGAAAAATACAACGCTGTAATTGATCACGTGACCGATCTTTCCAATGCGGGAAGACCGGTGCTTATTGGTACTACTTCTGTGGAAATTTCGGAATTATTAAGCCGAATGCTTAAACTTCGAAATGTACCTCATAACGTTCTTAATGCAAAAAGACATAAAAAAGAGGCTGATATTGTTGCTGAAGCCGGTAAATCTGGTATTGTAACTATCGCCACCAACATGGCCGGTCGTGGTACCGATATTAAGCTAAGCAAAGAAGTGAAGGAAGCCGGCGGACTTGCCATAGTTGGTACAGAACGTCATGATTCAAGACGTGTAGACCGCCAGTTGCGTGGTCGTGCTGGTCGTCAGGGAGACCCGGGAAGCTCTCAATTCTATGTTTCCCTGGAGGATAACCTAATGCGTTTATTCGGTTCTGAAAGGATCGCCAAGCTAATGGATCGTATGGGTCTGGAAGAAGGTGAAGTGATCCAGCATTCTATGATCTCGAAATCTATTGAAAGAGCTCAGAAGAAAGTGGAGGAAAATAACTTCGGCGTTCGTAAGAGATTGCTGGAGTATGATGATGTGATGAATGCGCAGCGTGAGGTTATCTACAAACGTCGTTACCATGCATTGTTCGGAGAAAGATTGCGCGTAGATCTTGCCAATATGATCTTTGATATTTCAGAATCTATTACGGAAACGAATAAAGCCGCAGAAGATTTCAAGAATTTTGAATTTGAACTTATCAGGAACTTCTCTATGAGCTCCCCTGTTTCAGAAGAAGAATTCAAGAAAATGAATGCACAGAAACTTGCAGGTGAGGTTTATAAAGCCGCCTACAAACATTATGACGAAAAGATGTCTCATAATGCTGAACGTGCTTTCCCTGTAATCAAGCAGGTTTATGAAGATGAAAGGAATAATTTCGAAAGAATTTCAGTTCCTTTTACTGACGGCACCAAAACTCTTAGTGTAGTTACTAATCTTGAAAAAGCTTACGAAACTGAAGGAAAGCAGCTAATCAAGGATTTTGAAAAGAATATCACCCTTGCGATCATCGACGATGCCTGGAAGACTCACCTGAGAAAAATGGATGAGTTGAAGCAAAGTGTTCAGCTGGCGGTTCATGAACAAAAAGATCCATTATTGATCTATAAATTCGAAGCTTTTGAACTTTTTAAAGTAATGCTGGAAAATGTAAATCGTGATGTAATGTCCTTCCTTTTCAAAGGAGAGATTCCTTCGAGTGGAGCTCCAAACATTCACGAAGCACGCCAGACAAGGTCTAAAGAAAAGGTAGAAACGAAGAAGGAAGAAATTCCCAATATGGACGAAAGAGCTGCCCAAAGCAGAGCTGCCGGAAACACTCAGCGTCAACAGCCTGAGGTAACTGAAACAATTGTAAGGGACCGTCCGAAAATTGGAAGAAACGATAAAGTGACCATCAAGCATGTGATGAGTGGTGAGAATAAAACCATGAAATTCAAACAGGCAATTCCACTACTGGATAAAGGTGAGTGGGTATTGGTGGATGAATAGACGGTAGCCGGTAACCGGTAGACGTTAGACGTTAGACGTTAGACGTTAGACGTTAGACGTTAGACGAAATTAAAAATCCTGAAGTTAAAACTTCAGGATTTTTTTTATTTTATAT
>NZ_JAPYPC010000080.1 GCF_029937855.1 Christiangramia sp. | reverse complement strand
TCCTGTCTTCCGCACTTTTTAAAAAACAGCTTGGGATGCATTGATTTTACTGGAATGAATTTTGAAAATGGGTGTTGCAAGCCTATTTTTGAGGATGTTTTTAAGAAGATTAAAGAATCGTTCTGGTAGTATATCGGTACAAATTATTTCCAAAGAAAGAGGGAAATACAAGGTTGTTAAGTCTATTGGCAGCGGTAGCAATGAGCAGGAGATCCAAAAACTTGTTTTCCTGGGAAAGCAGGAAATAGAAAGACTGGAGGCTCAGGGAAAATTGTTTGTTTCAGAAAATGATATTGTTGTAGAGCAGTTATTTGAAGCTTTGGGCAATGCCAGTATTAAAACCGTGGGCCCGGAAATTATTTTTGGAAAAATATATGACAGCATCGGTTTTAATGAGATCAATGAAGATCTGTTTCGCCATTTGGTGATTGCCAGATTGGCCTTCCCTTTGAGCAAATTAAAGACTATTGAATACCTGTACCGGTTTCAAGGTGTAAGGCTGGATATAGATGCTGTATATCGTTTCCTGGACAAGCTCAATGACCGTTTAAAAATACAGGCTGAGCAGATTTCTTTTGCACATACTTTAAAAGTTCTTGGAGGTAAGATCAGTATTGTCTTCTATGATATGACCACACTTTATTTTGAGGCCAGCGATGAGGATGATCTTAGAAAAGCAGGCTTCAGTAAGGATGGGAAGCATCAGAACCCCCAGGTTTTTCTTGGTTTGTTGGTGGGGCTTGGAGGCTATGCCATTGGCTATGATATTTTCGAAGGCAATATTTATGAAGGACATACTTTGATCCCATTCATAGAAAAAACAACAGCAAAATTTAATTTGGAAAAACCTGTGATTGTTGCCGATGCTGGCTTATTGTCAAATTCCAACATCTTGGCCCTTGAAGAAAAAGGTTACCAATATATCATTGGGGCAAGGCTAAAAAACGAACCAGAAAAAATAAAAAAACAGATACTGGCAAAAAAGCTTACTGATGGCCAGATGATCAAAATACCAAAGGCTGAAAAAACCCGTCTGATTGTTACCTATGCGAACAATCGAGCGGCAAAAGATGAGCACAACCGAAAAAGAGGATTGCAGCGCCT
>NZ_JAPYPC010000079.1 GCF_029937855.1 Christiangramia sp. | reverse complement strand
TCTAAGTTCAATATATAAATGCAACTCAAATTAAATCATTGGGGGCTAGCCCCCAATGATTAGCCAAGTGCTAAATTTGATTTGTGAAGAAAAAATTTAAACAACTTAGTCAAGAGCAAAGATACCAAATTGGTGCTTTGTTGGAAGCAGGGAAGAATAATTCTGAGATAGCCGATATAATTGGCGTTCATAAATGTACCATAGGTCGTGAGCTTAAAAGGAATATAGGAAAGCGTGGACAGCATGCTGGCACTTATGTACCTCGCCTAGCTCAGAGTAAAACAGCGGTTAGACATACAACTAAAAATAAATTCTTAAAGCTGACCGATTCCCTCAAAGAACAGGCCGCTGGTTGGCTAAAGAAAGAACATTTAAGCCCGGAACTAATTGCGGTCGAATGGAAATACAGGGGCATAGAAGGCGTCTCACTTGAATGTCTCTATCAATGGATATGGAATTGCAAGAAAAGCAACAGGAAAGAGAATATACCTTATAAGGATCTATATCGCTACTTGAAACATGGTAGGAGAAGGTTTAAACGTGGGAATTATAAGAACACCAGAGGAACTATACAGAATCGGGTGTCTATAGAACAGCGCCCCGATGTAGTGGAGAATCGGGAACGTTTGGGCGATGTGGAAGTAGATCTGATGATGGGAAAAGACCACGGATCAGCTCTATTGGTAATGACAGAGAGAACTACATTAACCACTACCTTAGACCTTTTGAAAGGTAAGGATTCTGAGATTGTCCAGGAGAAAATAAGTGATCGGATATCAAGGATTGGAAACAGCTGGATTAAGACAATGACTTTTGACAATGGAAAAGAATTTGCAGGGCACGGGAAAATTGCTGAAAAACACAATGTCAAAACCTATTTTACAAGACCTTATACCTCGCAGGATAAAGGAACGGTAGAGAATAGGATCGGGCTCATCAGAAGGTTTTTGCCCAAGAAAACTGACTTAAATTTGGTAAGCGAAAAGAGGATCAGAGAAATAGAAAAAATGATCAATCATAGAAGAGTAAGGAAGTTTGGCTACATTAGTCCAATAGAAAAATTAAAATCAACTTGGCCAGTTGCATTTATCACTTGAACATGGC
>NZ_JAPYPC010000061.1 GCF_029937855.1 Christiangramia sp. | reverse complement strand
TGATGGGCTGGATGGGAAGTCCTTCCAGATGGCGAACTATGCCATGGATGGTTACTTTTTTTGGAATTCTGGTAATTCCATTAGGTTTAGTACATATTTTCCTTGTTATCTCACAACCAATTGTAGTCGGGGAATGGTGTACGTTCTGTTTGCTGGCGGCGGCTATTATGCTGCCAATGATCCCACTGGAATTTGATGAGGTAATCGCTATGGGTCAACATATGGTTCAGGCAAAAAAGAGAGGAGATAATATGTGGAAAGTGTTCTGGAAAGGCGGAGAAGCTTTTGAAAAGAACACAGATGATCGTACTACTGCACTTATGGAGTTTCCCAACAAACCACTGGCCGTTTATAAATCTTCTATTTGGGGGATGAGTGTACCGTGGAGCCTTGCAGTTTCAACTCTTTTGGGTATTGCAGTAATGTTTGCACCGGCAGTATTTGGGGTAGAGATTCAAACCATGCCTTCTAACATTTTTCACCTTAGCGGTTCTCTTATTGTGGTTACTTCGGTAATATGCATGGGAGAGATTGTTCGTCGGGGAAGATATTTCAATATCCTGTTAGGTTTAGTGTTAGCAGTTGGTCCATGGCTTGTAAATGGCAGTACTTTAGGATTGCAAATTACAGGTTTGGTTGTAGGCTTATTGGTAGCAGGACTTTCGTTTCCACGAGGACCGAAGAAAGAAGAATATGGATTATGGGATAAATATGTAAAATAGGAACTTACTTCTATATCTAATGACAGACGAGGAACTGGTAAAAAAAGTTAGGGAAATTATATATGAGAATATGGAAATGGCTGAAGAGGATGATAGCCCTCGTTATCATTACACCCGGCCTGCTCCAAATAGATATCCCTACCAGTTCTTCTGGGATACCTGTTTTCATGTTTTTATCTTAGTCGCTATAGATGAAGTTGAAATGGCTAAGAAGCACATTTACAGCTTGCTGAAGCTTCAGGAGGAGGATGGTTTTATTGGGCATATGATCTATTGGGACCGGTTGAAACCTGGAAGGTGGGCAGATATTTTTCAGTCGAAATTCAGCTATAAAAACTTTTTTAATAGTCATATGAGTTCTCTTATCCAGCCACCACTTATAGCACAGGCAGTAAGCAGAATTTTTAATGCCTCGGGTGATCTGGAATTTTTGAAGGAAGTACTTCCGAAAATTAAAAGATATTATAACTGGCTGGCTGAAAATCGGGATTTTGATGGAGATAAGCTTCTAAGTATTATTTCTCCTTTTGAATCGGGTATGGACTGGAAACCCACTTATGATGTACCATTAAATTTTAATGAAGGGAAAGCTAATTTCACGCTCTATAGAAAAGTGATTTGGACTGATTTTTTAAATTTTTTACATAATTATGATCTGAAAAGAATTCATAAAAATGGGCATTTTTTAGTCAAAGACGCTGGATTTAATACGATATATGCCCAAAATCTAACTAGTTTAGGTGAATTATGCGAAAAAGTAGGGGATAGAGAGTTGCGTGTATTTTATAACCGAGCAGAGGAAGTTACAGGCAGTATAGTTAATGTTTTATATGATAAAGAAGATGCAGCTTTTTATGATGTATATGGTAAAGAAAATAAGAAAATAAAAGTTTTGACCCCTACTATCTTTTATCCCGTGGTGCTTTCTGGAATATCTGAAGAGGTTAAGAAACAGGTGATTGAAAAACATTTAGTGCAGGGTGACGAATTTAATTTAAGCTACCCCTTGCCTTCAGTAGCCAAAAATTCACCTGCATTTAATCCGAAAGAGTCTATTTATATATGGCGCGGACCTACCTGGATTGTTAATAATTGGTTTTTACACCAGTTTTTAAAAAATAATGGATACGAGGAATTTGCTGGAAAATTGACCTCCAGTATCAAAGAGCTTATTGAAAAAAGTGGTTTTAGAGAATACTACGATCCGTTCACAGGAGAAGGTTATGGAGCTCAGGATTTTACCTGGGCAGGACTTGTTATAGATATGATGAAAATTAAAAATACCAGATAATTTTATAAAAGAGAGTCTAAGGAGAAAGATTAGGATTGATTCTTAATCAGCATTTTATTAAAGGTATTTTCCAAAAAACTGCAGTTCCTTCGCTATTTTCTAACGTAATTTTAAAAATTATTTCAAATCGATTCTCAAAAGATGAAACATACCTATAAGATAACTGGAATGACCTGTAATGGCTGTCGCTCCCATGTTGAAGAAACTTTGAATAGGGTGGAAGGAGTGGAAAATGCTTCAGTCAACCTGGAAAGTGGTGAAGCAGAAATCAGCATGAAAGATCACATTGTAATTGAAAAATTTGAAGAAGCTCTTCGAAATGCTGGAGCGAATTATCATATCATGCTGCCTGAAAATTCGGAAAAAACTTCAGGAAAGCCAATGAAACACACTTATAAAATCACGGGAATGACTTGCAATGGTTGTCGCTCCCATGTGGAAGAAATTTTAAATAATGTGGAAGGGGTGATCAATGCTTCTGTAAATCTTGAGAAAGAGGAAGCAGAGATAAGTATGAAAGAACATATTAAAGTTGATGTTTTTGAAAAAGCCCTCCAGAAGAACGGGGGAAATTATCATATCATGCTCCCCGGGGAGGAACAAGCAAAACATAAGCATCAGTCAGAAGATAAAACACCAAAAGGTAAAGGAACCGGCACATGGTATTGTCCCATGCATTGCGAAGGAGAAAAAACTTATGATAGACCCGGTGACTGCCCGGTATGCGGAATGGACCTCGTGGAAGAAATAAGCTTAACTTCCCCCTCTGCTGGAGGGGGGCAGGGGGGAGGCTTCACCTGCCCTATGCATCCTGAAATAATAAAAGATGAACCAGGAGATTGTCCTATTTGTGGAATGGACCTGGTTCCCAAAGAACCGCAGAAGTCTGCTGAAGAAAAAGGTTATAAGGCACTTTTAAAGAAATTCTGGATCGCAGTAGCATTTACAATTCCTATTTTCCTTATAGCGATGTCTGAAATGATCCCGGATAATCCACTTTATGACCTGGCAGATATGAAGATTTGGAATTGGATTCAATTCGGACTTTCCCTGCCGGTGGTTTTCTATGCTACCTGGATGTTTTTTGAACGTGCTTACAGGTCCATTAAAACCTGGAATCTCAATATGTTTACGCTCATTGGAATAGGAGCCGGCGTAGCCTGGATATTTAGTGTGTTTGGCATGCTATTCCCCGATTTTTTTCCAGATCAGTTTAAGACTGAAATGGGAACCGTGCATGTATATTTTGAAGCAGCCACCGTGATACTCACTTTGGTTTTAATGGGACAGGTTCTGGAAGCACGAGCTCACAGCAGGACTAATTCGGCAATAAAAGAATTGCTAAAACTGGCACCGAACAAGGCTGTAAGAGTGGTTAATGGGGAAGAAGAAACAATTTCCGTCGATAAGATTCAGAAAGGAGATATTTTAAGGGTGAAGCCCGGGGATAAAATCCCGGTAGACGGCACCATCAAAAAAGGCAAGTCCAGTATCGACGAATCCATGATCACAGGTGAGCCTATTCCTGTAGATAAACAGGAAGGCGATAAGGTAAATTCTGGTACTATTAATGGTAATCAAAGTTTCACGATGACTGCTGAAAAAGTTGGAAATGAAACCCTGCTTGCGCAAATCATAAAAATGGTAAATGATGCCAGCAGGTCACGAGCGCCTATTCAAAAGCTGGCAGACAGGATTTCAGCCTATTTTGTACCTATCGTGGTAATAATATCTATAATAACCTTTGTCATATGGGCGATCTACGGCCCCGATCCGGCCTATGTTTATGCGCTGGTAAATGCTATCGCGGTATTGATCATTGCCTGTCCCTGTGCTTTAGGTCTGGCAACACCTATGTCTGTCATGGTGGGAGTTGGTAAAGGTGCAAAAAACGGGGTTTTGATCAAAAATGCCCGCGCGCTGGAAGAAATGAACAAGATAGATGTGCTTATAATAGACAAAACCGGAACTATCACCGAGGGTAAACCTTCCGTAGAAAAAGTTATTTCGGTTACATCAGAATATACAGAAAAAGAACTCACCCGCCTTATCGCTTCTGTAAATGCACAAAGTGAGCATCCGCTGGCTACTGCAACCGTTAATTATGCAAAAGCGGAAAATATCAATTATGGTGAAGCTTCAGAATTTAATTCGGTGACCGGCAAAGGGGTTACGGCCAATTTTGAGGGAAAACAGCTGGCGCTTGGAAATGAAAAATTAATGCAGGCTGAAAATGCTAAAATTTCAAAAGACCTAAATAATAAGGTCACTGCGGAACAGAAAAAAGGAAAGACCGTTTCTTACCTGGCGATAGATTCACAAATAGTTGGTTTTGTAACCATTTCAGATAAAATAAAAAGAACGAGCAGGGAAGCTTTATCCGAACTTCAAAAAGAAGGAATTAAGGTGGTCATGCTTACCGGAGATAACGAGAAAACAGCTTCGGCAGTGGCAAAGGAATTAAACCTGGCCGATTTTAAAGCCGGTATGGTTCCCCAGGATAAAATGGAGCAAGTAAAAAAACTCCAGGCGAAAGGTAAAAAAGTGGCCATGGCGGGTGATGGAATTAATGATGCGCCTGCACTGGCCCAGGCAGATATTGGAATTGCTATGGGTACAGGAACCGATGTAGCTATTGAAAGCGCTGAGGTTACCCTGGTAAAAGGAGATTTAAAAGGAGTGCTTAAGGCGGTTAAACTGAGCGAAAAGGTGATGCGAAATATTAAAGAAAATCTATTTTTTGCGCTTATTTATAATACAATAGGTGTGCCGATTGCTGCGGGTGTACTGTATCCCTTCTTCGGATTATTACTTTCTCCAATGATCGCTGCACTGGCCATGAGTTTTAGTTCAGTTTCCGTTATTGCTAATGCTTTAAGGCTGAAGAGTGCGAAACTGGATTAATGAAATTGCGGGCACCGCGAAGCAATCTCGGAAATACAGAGATTCTACTCTTCGCTGTCGCTGCGTTTTGCATGACATTTAAATTGAGAGATGCGGAAAGAAATTTGGCTTGACCAAACCAAATGTATTAAAAGGAATTAATGATTATGAATGAGGTTTTAAGCAAATGGGCAGAAGCGGCTTATACCACTTCCGGAATTTTCTGGGTGGCACATTGGCTTTTGCCTGTTATGTGAGGTTAGCCGGCGGCTTAACAGTGAAATTTTTTTTTGCAGTAATTAAAGTTCTTTCTTCAGAGATAAGTAGAAATCAAATCTTTTTTCCCCGCACGGGGTTTGTACGTCCTTTTCTTCTTTTTTCCTGAAGCTGTTCCCATTTTTTATATTGTTCTTCAGTTAGGATTTCTCGTAATTCTGCTTTTTGCTCTTCATTCATTTCCAGTCTATCGCTGTGCATTTCTTTTCTTTCTTCCATTTTTTCCTTACGCTTTTCCTGAAAATCCTTTATTGCTTCAATTCTTTCCTGTCTTCAGCGTTGCAACACCCTAGAAATTTTTCTCGATGATTCGATATA
>NZ_JAPYPC010000037.1 GCF_029937855.1 Christiangramia sp. | reverse complement strand
GCTCCTCCTCTTGGGCTCGAACCAAGGACCCTCTGATTAACAGTCAGATGCTCTAACCAACTGAGCTAAGGAGGAATGTTTTGCTTTGAAAGCGGTTGCAAATATAAATCAAATTTTAAATGCTGTCAAAAGATTTTTTCGATTTTTTTCTAAGAATTTTTGAATGATCCGCAATCTTCCAAATAGTCAATATTTTAGCGAATTTTTCGCTTTGGATTTTTCTTATAAGCAATAAAGTTTTCCAGCACCAGCATATCCATTTCTGTCTTTAGAAAACATTCAATGGCATCCCTGGGAGAACAAACTATGGGCTCATCCTTAACATTAAAACTTGTATTAATTACAATGCCATCTCCGGTTCGTTTCTTTAACTGTTGCAATAATTTCCAGTAGCGCAAATTCGATCTTTCGGAAACCGTCTGAATTCTTGCCGTGTAATCTATATGAGTAACCGCAGGAATATTCGACCTAATTTCATCCAGTCTTTCCATAAAACTTTTTGCTCCCATGGAAGTTTCCTTTTTATCGATATTTTTCACTTCTCTTACCAATAACATATAGGGTGAAGCTGTATCAAGATGAAAATACTCTGATACATTTTCCTGCAAAACACTTGGTGCGAAAGGCCGGAAACTTTCCCTGAATTTGATCTTTTGATTAATCTTTCGCTGCATTTCAGAATTTCTGGCATCTCCAAGGATACTACGGTTCCCTAAAGCGCGAGGCCCAAATTCCATTCTTCCCTGAAACCAGCCCACAATTAAACCTTTCTCAATTGCATTAGCGGTTTCGTTAAGTAGAGAAATTTCTTCAAGATATTCAAAATCAAGCTCCCTGTATTGGCTAATCATCGATGCAATATGCTCATTACTGTAGCCTGGCCCCAGATAAGATCCCTGCATAGCCTCTCCTGTGATCTTCTCCCTTCCTTTATCTAATAAGATATGCCAGGTTGCCAAAGCAGCTCCAAGGGCTCCACCAGAATCTCCGGCAGCAGGCTGAATCCAGATATGATTTAATCCTTCCAATTCCAAAATTTTACCATTCACAACACCATTCAGCGCAACACCGCCTGCTAAAACAAGCTTTTTGGAACCCGTAAGTTTTAGAGCTGTTTTTGAAAGCTTCAATACAATCTTTTCAAGTACCTTTTGTGCTGCAAACGCCAGATTTGCATGAATCTGTTTTAATTCTCCTTCTTTTTCACGCCTGGATAAATTAAATAGCTCCTTCCATTTCCCGTCATTTGTCATGGTTAAATGTGTCGCAAACCGGAAATATTCCATATTCAAAAGAAAAGAACCATCTTCCCTTATATCTACTATATTTTTCAGAATTTTTGTTGTAAAATCTTTGGTTTGTTCGGCTTCAGCGTCCCCATAAGCTGCCAAACCCATCACTTTATATTCCCCGCTATTAACTTTAAAACCCAGGTAATAAGTAATAGCAGAGTAGAAAAGCCCCAAAGAATGTGGGAAATGCTGCTCTTTTAAGATTGAAATTTTATTTCCGTCACCATAACCTATAGTCATATTTGCCCATTCCCCTACTCCATCTATAGTTAAAATAGCGGATTCCTGAAAAGGAGAAGGATAAAATGCACTTGCGGCATGCGAAAGATGATGTTCAGGAAAAAACAATTTTGATTGGGGAAAGCCAAGCTTTTTTAATTCCGAATTTATCATCCGTCTGAAGAATATCTTTTCTTTCATCCAAACGGGCATAGCTTTCAAAAAACTTTTCAACCCTGAAGGAGCAAAGGCATGATAGGTTTCCAGCAGCCTTTCGAATTTCAATAAAGGCTTTTCGTAGAAAGTAATATGAGTGACTTCATGGGGATGAATACTGGCTTCCTGTAATACATATTCTATGGCATTTGAAGGAAATGAAGCATCATTCTTAACCCGACTAAAACGCTCCTCCTGCGCGGCTGCGATAATTTTTCCGTCAATAACCAGTGCCGCAGCGCTATCATGAAAAAAAGCAGAGATACCCAAGATCACTTCAGCCATATCAAAAAGGATTTTTTAGGTCTGAAGCGCTAAACGTGTGTTTTCGATCCTGCATTACCGAACCGGAAGACCTCTTAAAATCTTTCAGCCGTAGAGAATCTTTTCCTAGCACTCTTCTGAATAGGCCCACCGGGGTTACCAGAAGATAAAATAATAGTCCAAGTAAAATATAAGAAGTTATAAAACTCAAAATTTTTGCCAGTCCGAACCATAGAAATGCCAACGGTTTAAATAATACGGGCATTATCAATCCGATGAATAAAATACCCGCGCCAATTAATGGAAACATCCATTCCTGAACATACCAACCCAAAACCACAAATCCTAAAGCCAGCAAAATACCGGTTTCCATATATTGTCGTCTGGTTAAATGCAGCATATATATTTAAAAAAGGGAATAAATAAAGGGTGCAAGCGCTGAGCCTGCTGTTAGAACTATTAGAAAACTTATCAATAAAAGCATTGCAAGGATAGGGATCATCCAATATTTCTTCCTGGTCCTCAAAAAATGCCAAAACTCCTTTAAAGTTTCCATCATCTTAAATTACAATTTTTTAAGCAAATTTTTCGCTTCTATATGCCCGGGATTGATTTCCAAAAATTCTTCAAGCAGTTTTCTGGATTTTTTATTCTGGCCCACCTGATAATAAACTTCAGCTAACTTCAGTTCTTTATTAGGAACTGAATCATTTAATAAAAAAGTTAGATCAGATTTTAATTTTTTGCTCATAAAGTCCCGGGGGTCATTTTTCTGAATATATTCCAGATAAGAAATGGCTTCTTTAAACTGCTGGTTCGTAATGAGATTCACTACAATTTTTCTGGCTGTGCCCACCGATCTCTCCAGGTTAAAAGCTTTTTTATAAAAAGAAACTGCTTTCTCACTTTTCTCCATTTCCAGGGCAAGATCTCCCGCTTTTATAAAAAATTGAGCTTCTTCAGGATATTCCAGGCTTATCGCTTCTGCAATTTTTAAGGCAGATTCCATATCTTTTGTCTCATAATAATGACGGTACAATGACTCCATAGCCTGCTCCCAACTTATTTTTCTTAAGGCAAGTTCTCTGGCGATCTTTTCCGGAACACCAAGCTTTCCAGGCTTGCGATTTGGTTTTTCATAATACGGCCAGCCCTGTTTGAGCATCATCACCTCGTAGGCCCCCTGAAGTGAATCGAGCTGGGTAATTGGCATTTTCTGTCTTAATTCCTTTAATGTCCAGGTTTTATTCCAATTCAGGTCTAACACATTATCCCTTTCCAAAGCCTTGTAAAAGCTATAAGCGATCAGGGAATATCCCTGCAAATTTGGATGCACATGCTCTACCAGCAATTCATTTCCTATACTTAAATGCGGTGATTGCTTTGTGAATGCAGCTTCTGTATCCACCAAATAGACATGCTCATATTTTTCAAAAGACTTTATAATATTGTTAATTTTAGAAGGAGCTCTAAAACGCAACATATCCAGCTCTTTCGCTTTTATAAAATTTTCTTTTGCTTTTTCATATTCAGTATTCGCATAGGCTATTTTTCCCTGCTGAAAATAATTTTCTGCTGAATTTTTAGTAGAAGTGCTATCGCTAATAAAAGGCTTGATGTCTTTCTCGTTGCTAGCAATGGTACTTAGAAAAACAGGTATGTTTTGATCATTAAGATCTTTCAAAAGCCTTTCAAAATTATATTGGAATTGATGAATTCCATCCTGATAAGTTTCAGAATCCAGGGGTATAGATTGTTCCGCCACCATTTTTTTCATCAGCGTTTCTTCCTGCTGTTTTTCCGCTTTAAACAAAGTCTGAAATTTTCCTATAGCATTTGAAATTAATTGAACCAGACGAAACTCTCTAATTTGTAAAGCTAAATTTACCACAGACGGATAGCCTCCCAAAGAATTCACCGCTCCAACACCTAAGGCTCCGTAATATTCATTATGCCCGGCATAGATCAATACGGCATCTGGCTCATATTTGGGTAATTCTTCTGCAAAATCCCTAAGCGTGTAGGAATTAATGGCCGTTAAAGACAAATTGATAATTTCAATATGCTCTTCGGGAAAATTCTCATTCATCGCGTACTGAAGCCAACGGTGGAATGAACCGTTTTTGAGGTAAGGATACCCTATCCCTGTAGATGCACCAAGTACAAAAATTCGTTTTGTATCCTCCTCCTTTTGAACTTTAAAGATCTCCCGGTAACCGGAGGTAGCATTATCGGTTCCGAAGAAATATTTATTAGAAACATTGGGATTCATATAAATATAACCTGGCTTATTTTCAGCCTCCACAAACAATGGAAAGTCTGATCCATAGTTTGTGAATCTTAAAATCACTTCCAGTAACACAATAAATAACAATGCCAGGACTACTGCTGAGATTTTAAATATCAGCAGTTTTTTTCTGTCAATATTTCCAGAGGATGCCCCTTTGGTATTTCCTGATAGTTTTTCTTGCATGCTCATGTCTAAGAACCCGATCTAAATATCGATGCTTTTTTAAAGCAAGCCAAAGACTTTGGTCTGAAATATTTTCTTAAAAAGAAAAAGCAGCGCGACAGCACTGCTTTTCTAAATATAATTAATCGAGCCTTAATCGAACAAAGCGCGATAAATATCATTTCCATTGGCATATAGAACTAAAGCTATAAGGATAAAGAATCCAACCATTTGGGCAATTTCCATGAATTTATCGTTCGGTTTTCTTCCTGTGACCATTTCATATAATAAGAACATCACATGGCCACCATCCAAGGCTGGGATTGGCAGAATGTTCATAAAGGCAAGGATGATTGAAAGCAAGGCCGTAGTATTCCAGAAACCAAACCAGTTCCAGCTATCAGGGAAAAGTCCTCCAATGGCGCCAAATCCACCTAATTGAGAAGCTCCTTTTTTGGTGAAAACATATTTAAACTGATAGACATAATCCCTCAAAGTCCAGTAACCATAGTCAAAGCCTTTATTTATGCTTTCGAGTAAACCGTACTTTTTTCTATTAATATCAAAATTGAAGGTTTTAATAAAACCTAATTTACCTTCTTCATCCGGAGTGATCGTGGTGCTTTTAATTTCACCATTTCGTTCAAAAACCAGGTCCAGCTCCTTATTCTTATTTTCCAGGGTTACAGGAGCAATCTCGTGCCAGTATCCAATTTCTGTATGGTTGATAGAAATTATTTTATCTCCCTTTTCGAGTCCAGCTTTTTCAGCTGCCAATCCCGTTTGAATAGAATCAAGTACAGGCGCCTGTATAGGCACGAAAGGCTGCATAATACCCTGTTCGAACATCCTGGTTCCAATTTCTTCGGGAACGCTAATAGTTTCTTCCGAACCATTTTGATGTAGCACGGTAATATTGTTAACATCTCTCATAAAAAGATGTTTGTTGATATTCAGACTATTTTCAAATTCCTTTCCGTTTACTTCCAGAATCCTGTCCCCGTCCTGGAATCCAAATTCTTCAAAAGAATCTACCACTGCAAAACCTTCCGGCATATCATCTGGGCCTACATAAGCAGAACCCCAAACGAACATGATCATCATATAAATTAAGAATCCCAGGACAAGATTTACGGTAACTCCCCCCAGCATGATAATGAGGCGTTGCCATGCCGGCTTACTTCTAAATTCCCATTCTTTGGGAGCTTCAGCCATCTGCTCCTTGTCCATGCTCTCATCTATCATTCCTGATATTTTCACATAACCGCCCAGTGGTAGCCATCCTATCCCGTAAACGGTATCACCAATTTTTTTCTTAAAAAGGGCGAATTTTACATCAAAGAAAAGGAAAAACTTCTCTACCCTGGTCTTAAAGAGTTTTGCCGGAACAAAATGACCTAATTCGTGAAGAACGATCAGTAAAGAAAGGCTTAATATTAATTGTATGGCTTTTACTATAAATGGATCCATCAGCTAACTTCAAATTTAAAATCGCACAAAAGTAAGTTTTTAAAAGCTCCTACAAAAGTTTAAGTTTCAGGTGATTTCTTTCCGCTGAAAATTTCAGCACTAGGATTCGCCTATTTCATGCGCAGGCTATAACTTTGCAAAAATTTTAAAGGCATGCTCAAGTTTTTTGCACGTTACAAAACCTTTGCCATTGTTTTCTTTATTCTTTCGGTAATTATCGTTTTTTGTATCTATACATTGCTGAAGCCTGAAGAACGTCTGCCCGTATATCAGCCAGATATGGTAAATGCTGAACTTGTAGATTCCAGCATGCAGTATATTAGAAAGTATCATAAAATAGCCGATTTCAAGCTTGTAAATCAGAACGGCGATACGATTACCGAAAAATTCTATAAAGACAAAATCTATATTGCCGATTTCTTTTTTACTACCTGTCTTACTATTTGCCCTATCATGACCGATCATATGGTAGAGATTCAGGAGAAAATTAAAAATGATGACGAGGTGTATTTACTCTCCCACACCGTTTTTCCAGTTTCAGACAGTGTCCCAGTTTTAAAAAAATATGCTGAAGAAAAAGGAGTGATCGATGAAAAATGGAATCTTGTCACCGGCGACAAAAAAGAAATTTATGACCTGGCCCGAAAGTCTTATTTGGCTACAAAATCTACCGGTGACGGTGGCCCTTACGATATGATACATACCGAAAATTTCGTTCTGGTAGATAAACACAGGCAAATTCGGGGGTTTTATGACGGAACCGATCCCGAAGCCATAGAAAGCCTCATGCAGGACCTCAAGATCCTCAAAGCCGAGGATCGCCAATAATTTATCCCTTTAACTTTTGTATTGGTCTAAATTCCCTTACTTTTGCCTTGTTTAAAATCAATCTAAATAAAAAGTGAAGGTAACGGTAGCTAATTTAAAAAGAGGTCAGCGTGGAATTATCAAGGAATTCTCTGCAGATATGGTACCTCTAAAGCTTCTTGAAATGGGTTGCCTTCCCGGAAACGAAGTAGAGCTCGTTCAAACCGCCCCATTCCATGATCCTATGTACCTTAATATAAATGGGAGTCATCTGGCAATAAGGAAGGAAACAGCACTGCTAATAGAAATTGAATTAATAGGCTAATATGGGTAAGCAAATTAATGTTGCTTTAATTGGAAACCCCAATACCGGTAAGACTTCTGTATTTAATCAATTAACAGGCCTTAACCAAAAGGTTGGTAACTATCCTGGGATTACCGTTGAAAAAAAAGAAGGAATTTGTAAGCTTCCCCGGGGCTTAAAAGCGCATATCCTAGACCTTCCCGGAACTTATAGCCTGAATGCTTCTTCTGTTGACGAGAATGTAGTAATTGAACTACTCCTGAATAAAAATGACAAAGATTTCCCTGATGTTGCTGTGGTAGTAAGCGATGTGGAAAATCTTAAAAGAAACCTACTATTATTTACCCAGATTAAAGATCTTGGTATTCCAACTATCTTGGCAATAAATATGGCCGACAGGATGGATAGAAAGGGAATTAGCCTTGATACAGAACTGCTGGAGGAACGGCTTAAAACAAAAATCGCCCTGGTTAGCGCCCGTAAACGCATGGGGATTGATCACCTAAAAGAACTTATTTTAAACTATCGCCATCTTCCGGTAGATCCTTGCGTAAATGCCTCCATCATAGATCCAGAGTATTTTGGAAATCTGAGAAAAGCATTCCCAAATCAGTCTTTATACAAATTATGGCTGGTTATCACTCAGGATGTCAACTTTGGGAATATTAATCGCGGTGAATTAAAGAATAACTCAGATTTTAATACAAAATCGGTCAGTGACCTTAAAAGACTTCAGCAAAAGGAAACGATTTTACGTTACCAGTTTATCAATGGGGTTTTACGTGAAACCATGGTGGTTGATAAAAATGCCGCTACCGACCTTAGATCAAGATTAGACAGGACTTTAACGCACAAAGTTTGGGGCTATGTTATTTTCTTCGGAATCTTATTATTGATCTTCCAGGCAATCTATAGCTGGTCCAGCTATCCAATGGATATGATCGATACGGCTTTTGCCGCGCTAAGCGAATGGACGAAAAACACCTTTCCTAATGGAGCCTTTACCAGTTTGATAGCCGAGGGAATTGTTCCTGGCCTGGGCGGGATCGTGATCTTTATTCCACAAATTGCCTTTCTCTTTCTCTTCATCTCTATTCTGGAAGAATCCGGATATATGAGTAGGGTGGTTTTTTTAATGGACAGGATCATGCGCCGTTTTGGCTTAAGCGGGAAAAGTGTAGTTCCGCTGGTTTCCGGTACAGCCTGTGCGATTCCGGCAGTTATGGCCACTAGAAATATTGAACATTGGAAAGAGCGTTTAATCACCATTCTGGTAGTTCCTTTTACTACCTGTTCAGCAAGATTACCGGTATATCTCATCATTATTGCTCTGGTAATCCCAGATGAAACCTATTTAGGCCTGAATCTACAGGGGATTACTCTTATGATCCTGTATCTATTAGGTTTTGGAATGGCTATTTTTTCAGCATGGATCCTTAACAAGATCATGAAAACACAGGCGAAGAGCTATTTTGTAATTGAAATGCCCAATTACAAACTACCCATGATCAAAAACGTACTGATCAATGTAGTTGAAAAAACAAAATCCTTTGTTTTTGGAGCCGGTAAAATAATCCTGGCAATTTCTGTGATCTTATGGGTTCTGGCGAGTTATGGCCCAGGAGATAATTTTGAGAATGCTGAAGAAATCGTTACTTCTAAATATGATTCTGAAAGTTCTATAACCCAAAGCGAATTAGACGAGGAGATCGCTTCTTTTAAATTAAAAAATTCCTATATCGGGATTATGGGAAGAGGAATTGAGCCGGCAGTTGCTCCATTAGGCTATGACTGGAAAATAGGAATTGCCATTATTAGTTCATTTGCTGCGAGGGAAGTATTTGTAGGTACGCTGGCAACGATATACAGCGTTGGAAGTGACGAAGAAGAAACGATAAAAAATAGAATGGCTGCGGAAACGAACCCGGTATTGGGGGGTCCCCTGTTTACTTTTGCCAGCGGGGTAAGTCTATTATTATTCTATGCATTTGCCCTGCAATGTATGAGTACGCTTGCTATCGTTAAACGGGAAACCAACACCTGGAAATGGCCATTATTGCAATTAATTATAATGAGTGGCTTTGCTTATGTAGTTGCACTTATAGCATTTCAACTTTTAAAATAGTAAGGAATAGAATTAAAAACGACGTAGATTATATGGAACTTTTACAGGAAATATTGGTCTTTATAACTTTTCTAATCGCTGTAGGCTATATTATTACCAAATTCGTCTGGAAGCCGGCATTTTTAGGAGGCAAAAAGAAATCTGGCTCTTGCGGGGTTTCAGACTGCGGTTGTGGCGATTAATCTGTTTTTACTTTTTCTGAAATAATTAAATCAAGTCTATATTCTTCTGAAGATATCTTTCTACCTGCCGTGGGATATGGTGATACAACCAAAGCTTTGATCGCCAGATTTTCTTCATCAAAAAATTCTGATATTGAAATGTTAGATTTGAGAGGTATTTTCTTTTCAACTATTTTTCCATCTATATAAATATCTTCCAGCAAAATATTGGAACCAGTAATTTGCTTTGCACCCTGTAATTTTCCATTTTGGTAGAACTCCATCAGTACTATAACCTCACCGGCCCAAATACAGGTTATGGCATCTCCTTTTGGACATCTGGAATCTGAAATTAATTTCTTGAATTTAATTGATTTTTCACCTAACCGCAGGCTGTCTCCTATACAAAACTGAACATTCCAGGTATTATTTTCTGTAGTTTCAGATTCCTGACCCCGCATCAAAACTGCGAGAAACAGAGCTAGAAAAAGCAAGTTTATTTTCATAAAAGTCTTTATAATAAAGACGAATTAAAAATCCATACGTTGCAAAAGGTTCTAGGACAGGCCAACGTCTAAGGTCATCATAATCATAAATCCTCCGATGAATCCCATCGTGGAAATATCGGTGAAATTTCCCTGCTGGGCTTCCGGCACTACTTCTTCTACCACCACAAAGATCATAGCTCCTGCTGCAAAACATAATGCGTAAGGTAAAATAGGTTCAAAGGTCAATACTGCCCATGCCCCCAATACTGCAGCAATAGGTTCTACGATTGCCGACATTTGACCGTAATTAAAACTTTTCCATCGGCTAAGGCCCTGTCTTCGTAGCGGCATGGCAACTGCAAATCCTTCTGGAAAGTTCTGTAATCCAATTCCAAGGGCAAGCGCCACGGCACCACCAATACTGGCTCCTTCAAAACCGGCAGCAACACCTCCAAACAGCACTCCTACGGCAAGCCCTTCAGGAATATTGTGAAGGGTAATGGCCAAGGTCAATAAAACTGATTTATGCCAGGGTGTTTTGATCCCTTCAGATTCGCTCATTTTAAAATTCACGTGTAAATGCGGAAGAATTTTATCAAGACCGAATATAAAAAAAGCACCTAACCCAAATCCCACCAAAGCGGGCACTACTTTTTCAAAACCTTCCCCGGGACTCATTTCAATCCCCGGAGCGAGCAGGCTCCAGAAACTGGCTGCCACCATTACACCCCCGGTAAAACCTAACATTCCATCAAAAAATGCCCGGTTCATTCCTTTAAAAAGAAATACCAGTGAAGCTCCCAAAGCGGTAAGTCCCCAGGTAAACAAAGTAGCAAGAAAAGCTGCATAAACGGGATCCAATGACTCAAAAAAGTCTATAATATTGTTCATTTTAAATTGTTTTAATAAATAGGTTAGTTGATATTTGGTTGGAGATCCTTAGTTCATTTCCATCCATTTTTATAAGCATAGACTGGTCAAAATCTTCCTTTTCCAGAATATATATTTCCTTGCCCAGGGAAATTTTGTTTTTATCTAGATATTGGAGAAATTCTGCAGAAGAATCTTTCACCCCAACACAAATACCGGTTTCCCCTTTTTTAAGTTCTGATAAGAGGACACGGTTTGCAACACTAAAATTGCCCTGAGAATCTGGGATAGGATCCCCATGAGGATCCCTTTTAGGATATTCCAGGAACTTATCCAGCTGATTGGTAAGTTTTTCAGATTTTATATGTTCCAGTTGTTCTGCTACTTCATGAACTTCATCCCAGTTAAAACCAAGCTTATCTACCAGAAAAACTTCCCAAAGTCGGTGTTTTCTAATCACCTCAATGGCTGCGTTTTTTCCGGCTTCACTTAATTTAACCCCCTGGTACTTTTTATAGTTCACCAGGTCTTTGTCTGAAAGCCTCTTCACCATATCTGTTACCGAAGATGCCTTGGTTTGCATTTCCTCTGCAAGCGCGTTCGTACTTACTCCACTTTTGTAGGCTGATTGTAAATGAAAAATGGCCTTTAAGTAGTTTTCTTCAGATAAGCTAAACATGAAATTAATTTTAATTAGGTCAAAAATACATTTTTTAATTCAATTAATCAATTGTTTAGATGAGTCTAAATTATTTTTATACCTTTGCTTAAAATTAATTTGAATGAAGAATTTATTGAGGATAAGTTTAATGTTGTTTATTACAGCTCTTGGGGCTCAAAATGGACCTTTAAAAGGCGTGGTGATGCACGAACAAAAACCGGTTCCTTTTGCGAATATTTCGGTTTCAGGTACCAATCAGGGGACAAGTGCCAATCTTCAGGGGGAATTTTCCATTCAGTTAGAAGCAGAAAAAGTGAACCTTAATATCCAGGCGATAGGTTTTAAAACACGACAGCTTTCCATTAACCCGGTTGATTACGAGAATAAAAAACTTATTATCGAATTGCAGGAAGATGCTTTGGGGCTGGATCAGGTGGTGATTAGTGCCACTAGAAACAGAATAAATTTGAAAGACGCCCCTGTTATCGTAAATGTTCTTAATTCCAAACTTTTTAATGCCACTCAATCAGTTTCAGTAGCTGAGACTTTGAATTTTCAGCCTGGGGTGCGGGTGGAAACCAATTGCCAGAATTGTGGATTTACCCAGGTGAGGTTAAACGGACTTGACGGAAGTTACACTCAGGTCTTGATTAATAGCCGGTCTGTCTTTAGTGCTTTGAATAGCGTTTATGGGTTAGAACAAATTCCTACTTCTATTCTGGATAGAGTAGAGGTTGTTCGTAGTGGTGGATCAGCCCTATTTGGGTCTAATGCTATTGCAGGGACCGTAAATATTATCACTAAAGAGCCGGTATTGAATACCTGGAATATTGCCAGTAATCTTTCTCTTATAAATGGTGAAATTCCAGATCGCACTCTGAATTTCGCAGGTTCGGTGGTTACTGAAGATCTAAATAGCGGGGTTACTATCTACGGGATGAATCGCGAACGTTCTGCATTTGATGCTAACGGAGACGGATTTACGGAAATAACTGAACTTACCAATAATACCCTGGGCGCTAAAGCCTTTCTAAAACCTAACGAATTAAGTAAAATTACACTGGACCTTACAGCGCTCAAGGAATATAGAAGAGGTGGCGATCGCCTGGAACTGGCTCCGCATTTAACCGATATTACCGAAGAATTAGACCATAACACTTTTATTGGCGGACTCACTTATGATTTCTCAAATACCGAAATGACCAATAATTACTCTGTATATGTTTCAGGACAACATACAGACAGAAAAAGTTATTACGGAGGCCTTGGTGGTGGCAGAACTTCCCAGGATAGTACTTCAGCATCAAACGCTTACGGAAATACTAAGGATTTGGCGCTATTAGGAGGTTTTCAATTCACCAGAAATTTTAAAAATGAGGACGTGTTAACTACCGGAATAGAATATAATCACAGCAATACCGAAGATGACATTTCAGGTTACCAACGATTTATAGATCAAGCAGTGAATTCTTATGCTGCTTTTGCCCAATATGAATGGAAGCCTGTGGAGAAGTTTACAGCGCTTATAGGCGCAAGGCTTGATCACATCAATGTTTCTGGAAATTATGCTGTGGAAGATATACAACGGGAATCGCAAATTGATGAAACCGTATTAAGTCCGCGAATAACTTTATTGTATGATATTACTGAGGAATTACAGTTTCGCGGAGGCTATGCCCGTGGTTTTAGAGCGCCACAAGCATTTAATGAAGATCTGCATATATCATCTGTTGGTGGAGAACCTCAATTCGTGATTCTTTCCGAAGATCTTGAGACAGAATTTTCTAATGCTTATACCGCATCTTTCAATTATTCAAAGAGCATCAATAAACTTCAAACTGATTTTCTTCTGGAAGGTTTTTATACCGAATTAAAAAATCCCTTTACCACCGTGAGTACCGGTGCAAGTCTTCCCAATGGCTCTATTCTGAAAGAAGTTAGAAACGGAAGTGGTGCTTATGTAACAGGTACAAATTTTGAAATTGGAGTTTCCCCTTCTTCAGACTTAACCTTTCAACTGGGAGGAACCTATCAGCAATCAATATATAAGGAAGATCAAATTTTATTTGAAGCCGATCCCGCATCGACCACCGAAGAAGATATTAGGATTAGCGAATTTGTAAGAAATCCAGATTTTTATGGGTATTTAAATGTTAATACAGCACCATTCGAAGGATTTACCCTGGATCTTACGGGAACTTATACTGGAAAAATGACCATCCCAAGGGTGATAAATCCTAATGGGTTTTTAGACCTGCGCGAATCTCCTACTTTTTGGGACATGAACTTAAAACTGACTCAGCATTTAGATATTACTGAGAATTTCCACATCAACCTAAGTACGGGTGTCCAGAATGTGTTCAACGCTTATCAGGATGATTTTGACTCGGGCCCTACACGAGATTCAGATTACATCTATGGACCTTCAAGGCCCCGTACTTTTTTCTTCGGAATTAAATTTGGAAATCTTCACAATTAAACCTTAAGCAATGAAACATTTAATAGTCTTTCTTTTTTTAATCGGATTCACGAAAATTCAGGCCCAGGAGGGGGGGGTCAACTGGATAGGTTTTGAAAAACTGGAAGAGTCACTGAAAGAAGAGGTAAAACCTGTAGTGATATATTTCTATACCGATTGGTGTGTGTATTGCAAAAAGATGGAAAAGCACGCTTTTAAAGATTCAGAGATCGTTTCCGCCTTAAATAATGATTACTATGCGGTTAAAATGAATGCTGAAAGTACTGAAGATATTGAATTTGATGGACAGACCTTCACCAATGAACAGGCTAAAACGATGAGAAACGGAATACATCAAATCCCGTTACTGCTGGCAAACCGCAAGGAGAAACCAATTTCATTTCCCGTGATCCTGGTACTTGATGAAGAGTTTAAAGTTCGTAGAAAAAGTTATGAGTATCTCACGTCAGAGAAATTAAAAATTTTGATCAAAATTTAAATCCAGATTAATCTATTGACAAAGGGGTTTTTCATAATTAAATCTGGGTAAAAGCCTTTCGGTGATACATCGGGAGGCTTTTTTATATACCTCTTTCTTTTTGTATCTGCTCGTAAGCTTCCTGAACCTTCGTAAATTTCTCCTGAGCTCCTTTACGGTAAGCCTCGTCCATATGGCCCAGTTTATCGGGATGGTATTTTTTAGCCATTTTTCGATATGCTTTTTTTACTTCAGCATCACTGGCAGATTTATCGATTTCAAGAATGGTATAGGCAGAATCTGTATTTTTAAAGAACATCGCCTTGATACTTTCAAAATCCCTTCTGCCAATTTGGAGATAACCCGCAATATCGTTTATTACCTTAGCTTCAGCTTCACTTACGCGGCCATCTGCCTGTGCAATCCCAAAAAGGAAATGTATAATTTGAAGTCTGGTAGGATATTTGGTCCTGGCGGCGAGATATCTGGAAATATTCGAAGCCGAAACCTGCCTGTTTTTAACAACTTCGTTAAAGGTCTTAAAGGTAGCATTGGCACGTTCCTTCCCATAAGCCTGAATAAAATAAGACCTAACATAATCCAGTTCCTGTTGCGAAACATTTCCGTCTGCCTTAATAACAATGGAACTAAGGGATAATAGGTTCAGTTCAAAATCACCTGGGGAAACTCGCTGCTTTTTCTCCCCCGTCATCGAGTTAAAAATACCTCCAGAAGACCGGATATAGTTATCCAAAAGGGAACCTATAATAAAACCTAAAATAGCGCCAGGAAACCTGAAGTACATATATCCCAGCACTGCGGCAAGCCATTTGATCATTGGGCAATTTTCTTTTGCCGCTAAGATAGTATTTTCAATATTTAATTGGCAAACTATGTATTACAGCTTCATACTTTGCTTAAATGATTCCGGCAGGTTATAATTTAATCTTAGAATTTTAGGTTAGGATTTTAAAAGATGGAAAATAGATCAGCGAACTTCCTTTTTTAATTCGTAGCGAATTGAATAAAATGCTTATTGTATTATAAACGTAGAAAAGAATCGCAATTAAATAAAAACTCTGCCAGGTGAAAAGTGTTGTATTTGTACTTAACAGGTTAAATGAAACACCTAAAATGAGGAATACAATTATCAACGCATAGATGACAAGAATCAAAATAATCAAAGAAATTTGAAAGTCCATTACTATTTTTCCAATTTTATTTACGTTTCTTAGATCGTTTCTCTTAAAAAGCCACATTAGTAAGGGAGCTATAATACCGAATAACGGAAAGACCAGAAAGGAAAGAGGCGATAACCCCAGCAGAACGAGGTAATTTTTATCTTTCTTCTTATCAACATTAATAAAATCTTCAGTGGAAATTCCTAAGGCGCTGGAGATCCTTTTCAAGGTGTCGCCTCTGGGAGAGGTCTCGTTATTCTCGATCCTTTGAATAGTTCTCAAACTTACTCCTGATTTCGCCGCCAAAGCTTCCTGGGACATCCCTGATTTAATCCTAAAGTCTTTAATTTTTTGTGATAAGATCATTACTGATTTATATTGTGCTCAAAAGTAAAGTATTCCTGCTTTCTGAGCTATGACTATATTACGCCATTTCTATGACATTTATTTGAAATGCTTCGTTTCTACGGTGAAGCACCTGATAATTCTTAATATTTTCAGCTATAATTTGTGACAGACTTATAAATTGAACCTATTCGTACATAGTAATTTGAGATATGCCCAGCTGAACTTAATTTGGTATCTTTGTATCTCACTAAAGTTTAATATAAAAAATAGAATATATATGTATCCAGCAGATTTAGTAAAACCAATGAGAGAAGATCTTACGAGTATTGGTTTTCAGGAATTACACACCGTAGAAGATGTTGAAAAGGCAATGGAACTTAAGGGAACTACCCTGGTTGTGGTGAATTCAGTTTGTGGTTGTGCTGCAGCCAACGCACGTCCGGGAGCAAGAATGTCTTTGCAGAATGCGAAAAAGCCAGACAACCTGGTAACCGTTTTTGCAGGAGTAGATAAAGAAGCGACGGAGAAAGCCAGAGACCTAATGGTGCCTTTCCCTCCTTCTTCCCCGTCTATGGCATTGTTTAAAGATGGTGAATTGGTTCATATGCTAGAGCGTCACCATATTGAAGGCCGCCCTGCAGATATGATCGCAGAAAACCTTATTGGTGCTTATAACGAATTTTGCTAATTTTCAGTACTTAGTAAAATAAAGGCTGTCTGTAATGTCCTTATTTCGTCAAGCTGTCCCGAAAGCTTTCGGGATTGTTTCAGCTTCTAATTGATCTTGATTTTCAATTAGGTAAGGTCCTGAAATAAATTCAGGATGACGTTCTTCGACTTAATAGACAGCTTTTTTTATGCGCATATCTCAAAAAACTTATTTTTGTACTTTTAATTTAAGATGAAAAGATTTTTTTCCTATCCCTTATCGGTTATTTTCTATATTTTCTTTTTTCTTAGCATGCTCATTTTCCACCCTATACAATGGTTATGCCTGAATTTAAGTGGTTACCAGGCGCATAAAAAGAGCGTGGATATTTTCAATTTTTGCCTACTTCGTTGCCTTAACATACTCGGCACTGGCTTCTCTGTTGAAAATGAATATAATATTCCGGTAAACAGGACCTGCATCTTTGTGGCAAATCACCAGGGAATGTATGATATCCCTCCAATTATCTGGTATTTCAGAAAACATCATCCTAAATTTGTTAGTAAAAAGGAACTGGGAAGAGGAATTCCCAGTATTTCCTTCAACCTTAGGCACGGTGGCTCCGTTTTAATAGACCGAAAGAACCGACGAGAATCCCTTATCAAAATGAGCAAATTTGGAGATTACCTGAAGGAAACCAAAAGGTCTGCCGTTATATTTCCTGAAGGAACCCGCAGTAGAACCGGCGCACCCAAAGAGTTTAGAAAAAATGGAATGATGATGCTATTTAAAAAGCTACCTGAAGCCGTAATAGTTCCCATTACCATTAATAATTCCTGGAAGCTTTTTAAGCATGGTAATTTCCCCATCGATCTTGGAGTAAATGTTCAATTGAAAACCCATGAACCTATAGAAATTGGGAATCAGGATCCTGAAGCTCTGGCCGCTTTGGTAGAAAGGACAATCACCGCTGATATTAGATAATCAAAAATTTATGTCTGAAAATATATTGATCGATAATACGATCAAATTTGTTCAAGAAACCCTTCAAGGGGCTGAAGGCGGTCACGACTGGTTTCACATTGAAAGAGTTCTTAATAATTCCCGTCTTATTGCTAAAGGTGAAAAAGCAAATCTAGAAATAGTGGAATTAGGGGCGCTGCTACACGATATCGCCGATTCAAAATTTCACGGCGGAGATGAAGCTATAGGCCCAAGAATAGCTTCAGATTTTTTAAAATCCCAGGAAGCTTCCGAGGAAGTGATAGATCACGTGATCAATATCATTAATAATATTTCCTTTAAAGGAGGAAATATAGAACAGAAATTTACTTCCGTAGAGCTTGATATCGTTCAGGATGCCGATAGGTTGGATGCGATTGGAGCCATTGGTATTGCCCGTACTTTCAATTACGGCGGATTTAAAGGAAGAGCACTTTATGATCCAGCGATCAAGCCAAATCTAGATATGACCAAAGAAGAATATAAAGCTTCGAATGCTCCCACCATCAATCATTTTTATGAAAAATTACTGCTTCTAAAGAACCGGATGAATACTGCCACCGGAAAAAAAATTGCTGAAGCACGTCATCGATTTATGGAAGGTTATCTTGAACAATTCTATGCTGAGTGGAATGGGGAGAAATAACTGCTATTTCTCTTCCTGACATGCAGGGCAAAAATAAGTGCTTCTTCCTCCTATCTTGATCATTTTGATCTTACCGCTGCATTTTGGACAATCATCGCCTTCGGTTCTGTGAGGACGCAGAAAGGTCTCAGGTAAAGAAGTACCTTCGGTCTTACTTTTGGTAACCGTTTCCAGAACATTCACCATATTTTTATACATTTTCTCCAGCTCATCTTCGCTAAGCTTTTCAGCTTTGGATTTAGGATGAATACCGCTATGATAGAGCACTTCATCTACATATAAATTTCCCAGTCCGGCGATAAATGACTGATCCATTAGAGCAGTTTTTATACTTCCTTTTTTCCTTTTGAATAATTCCAGAAATTCCACTTTATTAAGGTCAGAAGCATGAGGCCCCAGGTTCTTTTCCTTTCTGAAATCTTCAATACTATCTGTTAAGAATAGTTTACCGAATTTCCTTGGACAGATAAAAGATAGTTTACCACCATTTTCGAAATTAAGTGTTAACTGCGCATGTTTATGGATCTCGTCATGCTGGAAATAATCCATTTTTCCTGTCATTCCAAAATGGATCACCAGAAAACCATGTTCCTTCATTTCCAGTAACAGGTATTTCCCAATCTGCGAAGTAGAAACAAATTCATTATTCATCAAAACTTCTTTAAAATCTTTCTTAGGTGATTGAAAGATCTTTTCTGCACCAAGGTCAACTTTCACTATTTTTTGGTGCAAACTGGTAGAATCAACGTATATCTTCTGGTAAGCGACTTCTGGTAATTCAGGCATTTCACTATGTTTAGTTTATGTTGTTAAGTTATCAAATTTAATATCAGTCTGAAAAGGTTCAAAGGTCCATTCACAGAATTACAAACTAACTTTCTAAAACAAGTTCAGCATAAGCAGTAAACCCAACTAAAATTTGAATAAAGCATCAAAAAAGCTTCATCTGGCCATCTTTAAATTCTTCATGAAGTTTACAGTTGAGTTGAGGTCTTTCCCTGTCTTTTAAATATAATTTTTTAGCGATTTTAAATTGCTGTTTTACCTGATCTGCAAATTCGCCTTCTCCCTTCATCCGTGTTCCAAACCGACTATCATTTAGGCTTCCACCGTGAATATTTTCAATTTGATGCAATACTTTTTCGGCCCTGTCTGGTAATGCTTTTCTTATCCAGTCTGAAAATATCTGCCCAATTGCACCATTCAGTCTAACAATAGTATATCCCACTCCTAAAGCGCCCCTTTCGGCAACTTCTTTCACCAGAGGTAAAATCTCATGATTATTAATTGAAGGAATAATGGGTGCCATCATTACGCTTACCGGAATATTTGCTGCGGAAAGTTTTTCTACAGTTTCCAGTCTCTTTTTTATGGAAGCCGTTCGCGGTTCTAAAATTCTGCGGGTTTCTTCTCTAAGAGAGGTAATGGAGATACTTACGTGAATCAAATTGTCATGCGCCAATTCTTTTAGGATATCAATATCTCTCTGGATAAGCGCATTTTTGGTGATCATCCCTACAGGATGCCGGTATTTCAAAAAAGTTTGCAATAAACTGCGGGTGATCTTTAATTTCTTTTCAACAGGCTGGTAACAGTCGGTATTTCCAGAAAGTACGATGGGTTTGGCTTTCCATTTTTTACTGCTCAGCTTTTTTTCTAAAAGTTCAATTGCATTCCTTTTTACCAGGATTTTTTGTTCAAAATCCAGCCCGGCACTATAACCCCAATATTCATGGGAATTTCGAGCATAACAATAAATACAACCATGTTCACAACCCTGGTATGGATTCAGAGAATATTCCATTCCCACATCTGGACTTGTCACCTTATTGATAATGGTTTTTGGGAAGGTTTCAATGATCGTAGTTTTAGATTCCCTGGATTCTTCTCCTTCCGCAGCACAAAAATTAAGAAAATCATCCCGCATTTCATGACTATGCTCATGAAACCGATTGGAAACATTTACCTGTGCTCCTCTCCCTTTTATAAATTCTTGCGAAGACATAAAGCAAAAATATGGAATTTTTCCTTTTTATAGGATTATTTCCAATATAAATAACATAAAAAAGGAGGCAACTGAAAATTTTCTCCAAGTCATGTTAAACAAATTCAGCTTGACGAAAACCTAAAAAATTACCTCTTTTAAATTTCCTATTTACCAGGAAAATCAGCTTTTCGCTTACCCAGGAATGCTGAAGTCCCTTCTTTAAAATCATCTGTTCCAAAGGAGCGTCCAAATTCATTGATTTCGGTTTCAAAACCATTCACTCCATCTTCATAATTTGCGTTCACCGCCTTGATGGCTGCAGAAACTGCAACAGTAGAATTTTTCATAATCTTCCCGGCCATATTTTCAGTAAACTCTATTAATTCATCCACTTCCGTTACATGATTTACCAGATTATATTGTAGAGCCTGGCTTGCATCTATCATTCCTGCAGTCATGATCATTTCCATAGCACGGCCTTTTCCGACTAATTGAGGTAAACGTTGGGTACCTCCATATCCCGGAATGAGTCCCAGAGAAACCTCTGGCAATCCCATTTTCGCATTTTCACTGGCAATTCTAAAATGTGCAGCCATAGCCAATTCGAGTCCGCCGCCCAGTGCAAAGCCATTCACAGCGGCGATTACCGGTTTTGGAAAATTCGCCACATAATTGAATAACTTTTCCTGACCATCTGCGGCCAGTCTCTTGCCTTCTTTTGGTGAATAATCGGCAAACTCACTTATATCTGCGCCAGCTACAAAAGCTTTTTCACCGCTTCCGGTAATAATAACTACTTTTACCTCCTCATTGGTTTTGGCAGATTTAAAAGCATTGTGCAGCTCCTGAATGGTCTCGCGGTTAAGCGCATTTAATTTTTTTGGTCGGTTGATTGTAATTGTAAGAATATTATCCTCAATATTCTCTAAAATATTCTGATAGCTCATAAATTTTATTTTGGAAATCTTACGTTAAATATAGTTCCTTTATTTTGTTTAGAGACAAAGCTAATTGTTCCATTATAGGTTTCTACAATATTTTTTACCATAGCCAAACCAAGGCCCATTCCGCTTGACTTAGTAGTAAACTTTGGCTCGAAAACCTTGTCTTTATTCTCTTCTGAAATTCCAGATCCGTTATCTGAAACCGAGACGCAAACCATATCTTCTTCCTCTTCCACCATGACCAATATATGTGGATCTTCCACATCTTTTAGTGCCTGGGTGGCATTCTTCACTAAATTGGTAACTACTCTAATCAACTGAGTCCTGTCAAATTTAGCCAGGATCTCCTCTTTTTCAGATTTAAATTCAATATACCTTTCGTTAAAGATATCCAGTGCCAGTTTTACTATTTTCGGTACATTAAGAGTTTCATTTTGCTGTGCGGGCATCTTCGCAAAATTTGAAAAAGCCGAAGCGATAGAACTCATGGTATCTATCTGGTTGATTAGCGTATTGCTGTATTCATCAACTTTCTGTTGAATCTCAGGATCATCTTTATCAAAATTCCGCTGAAAACTCTGCACGCTCAACCTCATAGGCGTTAACGGGTTCTTAATCTCGTGCGCCACCTGTTTTGCCATTTCCCTCCAGGCCTGTTCGCGTTCGCTTGTAGCAAGTTTTACTGCACTTTCTTCAAGTTCATCTATCATACTGTTATAAGCCGACACCAGTGCATAAATTTCTTCGGTAGCATTGGAAAGTTCAATTTTCTGATTCCGTTTATCAAGCCTGGTTTGATTGATCTTTTCAGAAATTATCTTCAGGGATTTCGTGATATATTTCGAAAGGAAGAATGAAAGAATAATGGCAATTAACAACATAAACAGATAAACCTCAGCCATTCTTACCAGGAAATTATTGAGGTCGCGATTAAGCAAACTATCATCCTGGAGATATGGCAAATAAAGAATTGCCAGGGGTTTAAATCTATGATCGGTTATATAACTGTAGGAAGATTGGTATTTCTGACCATTTATCTCGGTCTTTTTTAAATATCTCTTATCTGAAGTTGCATCCAGCTTATCCAGAGTTTCTTTAGGGATTTTTACTTCCGTAGTATCCTTAAAAAAGGATTCGTCAGATTTAATAATGAGATGTCCCTCGAGATCATAAATATGAATCTGCATTTCATGAACCTCAGCCATCTCGTCAATTTTATGACGTTCATTGAAAATTGGTTCAAGATTTTCAGTATCTATCACATAAGTGGTACTGGCCAGTACAAATTTGATATTTTCAAGAATTGCCTTCTGCTTTCTCTCCAAACGCTCTTTATGGTAATTTTCAGCTTCCTGTTTGTATTGATATACAGTTACCCCAAATATCAAAATAGAGGCGCCCAGCACCAATAAAATCATGGAGATAAAAATTCGGGTTCGTAAGGATAACTTAAGCAGTCTCATATGCGCTAGCTTGCCACATTGTTTACAATTATCGCACCATTTCAGGCATCTGGATTTTTAGCGCGTATTCTTTTGTAGAGTTTAATTCCCAACATAAGCATGATGCCCAGCAAGAAAATTCCAAGCACACCATATATCCAGTTGAGCGCATCCCTCACGATCACCAGAAATATTACTGAAAAAAGAATTAAGGTAGAGCCTTCATTCCAGATCCTCATTTGGTTTGAGGTCCATTTCACGACATCCTTCTGAAGCTGCTTAAAAATGAAATGACATTTGATGTGGTAGGCAAACAGCAATACCACAAAACCGAGTTTTACGTGCATCCATGGCTGCTGAAGCCATTCCGGAATCAAAAATAGCAGAAGAAAAGCAAAAAAACTTGCCAGTACCGCTGAAGGCCAGGTGATGATAAACCAAAGCCGTTTTGCCATCAGTTTTAATTGCTTTAACAAAATAGACCTTTCCGGCTCCCCTTTATTATTTGCTTCAATATGATATATAAAGAGGCGTGGAATATAGAATAAACCTGCAAACCAGGTGATCACAAAGATCAAATGCAGTGCTTTTATATAATTATAGTATTCCATTAATCTTCAGCTTCAACAAATAGGTAATTCAGGTCCAACTTGTTAAATTGTTCATTGAATTCCCTCACTTCGTTTTCAAGCAAATTATTAAAACTATCCAGTTGAGCATTGACTTTTACAGTAAGTTCATTTTTTACCTGAATATCCTGTGTGGTAGGTGGAAAATCGTCCATTCCTACCAGGCTGTTTAAATGTGCCAGTTTATTCGTAAGTTTTATCGGAAAATTCAAAGGATCCTGGTTACTTCTATTTTTAGTCTGATATAATTCATTTTCAATTTCAGAAAGCTGCTCGCTGAGTTTCTTTGCTTTTTCGAGTAGCGGTTCCACTTTTTCATTTCCTTTATATTGCTTCTGAAAATCCTTTAGTTGTGCATCTACTTTTCTCATTTTACTGATGGATTTATGTGCTTTATCCACCGTTTTATTCACACTGCTAATGAAATCATATTGTTGCTGCATTCCGGTAATATCAGCTTCTGCATTTTCATCAGGTAAAATTTTGAATTCCTCTGCTAAAACTTCATTGCCAATTTCCAAAACTACTTTGTAATCTCCCGGAACGGCTTGTGGCGCATCGGTACTTGCCCACCACAGGATCATTCCATCAAGTTTTTCAGCTCCTTCTCCACGCATATTCCAGGTATGCATATTTGCACCCTCGCTTACTTCCAGCTTATTCTTTTCAGCATCGGTACTAAAACTTTGAATAGTATCATTGGAGGCATCCAGATAACTTATTTTAACTTTCTTCTCTTCAGGATCCTTCAGATAAAAATAAGTAACGACACCGGAAGGATGATTGGTGCCGGCTGTTTGTGATTTAGAGGAACTACCACCCATCCTGTAGCTGTCTTTCGGCTTAAAAAGTATGTTTTCCTTTTTTTCAACTTCAGATAACTGATGTATTAAGGACAAATCATCAAGGATCCACAGGCTTCTTCCCTGAGTCGCTACGATTAGGTTATTATCTTTAATAGCGAGATCTGTAATGGGAACTATCGGCAGATTCAACTGAAAAGGTTTCCAGTTTGCACCATCATCAAAAGAAATATACATTCCAGTTTCTGTTCCTGCATATAATAAGCCTTGTTGTTTTGGGTCTTCCCTTAACACCCGGGTAAAATGCTCCTCCGGGATTCCATTGGTTATTTTTTTCCAGGTTTCACCATAATTGGTTGTTTTATAAAGATATGGAGTAAAATCTCCTAACTTATATCGTGTTCCTGCTACATAGGCAGTTCCGGGATCAAATGAAGAGGGTTCCACGCTGTTGATCATCATCCACTCCGGCATTCCCTTGGGAGTTACATCATGCCAGGTTTCACCAGCATCTTTTGATACATGGATCAGGCCGTCATCACTACCCGTCCATAATAAGCCCGGAGTCCCGGGAGATTCGGCAGCAGCGAAGATCGTACTATAATATTCTACAGATGTATTATCCTGGGTGATAGGACCACCCGAAGATTTCTGTTTGGATTTATCGTTACGGGTAAGATCAGGACTTATTTCTTTCCAGCTCTCTCCTTCATTAGTAGTTACATGAAGATGATTGGAAGCCGTGTACAATTTATCCGGGTTATGAGGAGAGAAAAATATAGGGAAATTCCATTGGAACCTGTATTTCAGGTCTTCTGCTCCATGGCCCATGGGATTATCTGGCCATACGCTTACACTTCGCACCGTTCCTGTTTCGTGATTATAGCGGGTTAAGAACCCATCATAACTACCTCCGTAAACGATATCACTATTTTCAGGATCTACTGCTATATGGGCACTTTCACCTCCTGCGGTTGATTCCCAGTCATTTTCATCAATATTACCGCCTTCAGTTCTGTGAGGAATTCGAACCGTAGAGTTGTCCTGCTGTGCCGCATAAATACGATACGGAAATGCATTATCTGTAGTCACTCTATAAAACTGGGCCGTTGGCTGGTTGTGATAAGTACTCCAGGTTTCCCCTGCATCATAAGTTACCTGGGCTCCACCATCGTCTCCCATGATCATCCGCTGCGGATCTTCCGGCGCAATCCAGAGGTCATGATGGTCTCCATGTGGCGCCCTATCAGATTCAAAAGTTCTACCTCCATCGGTACTTTTATGATAGCTCACATTTAATACATACACTACATCTTCATCCCTGGAATCGGCATATATTCTGGTATAGTACCATGCACGTTGTCTCAGGCTTCGGTCATCGTTTATATGATCCCAGGTTTCCCCTCCATCATCACTTCTATATACACCTCCATTTTCCTTATTTTCAACAATAGCCCACACCCGTTCGCTGTTTGCCGGTGAAACTGTAACCCCAATAATTCCTAAAGTATCCTGAGGAAAACCTTTATTTTTAGAAATTTCATTCCACGTTTCTCCGCTATCGGTACTTTTCCAAAGGGCTGAACCCTCTCCTCCACTGCTTAAGCTATAGGGAGTTCTTTGAACATTCCAGGTAGACGCATATAAAATCCTTGGATTATTAGGATCCATGATTAGATCTACTGCCCCTGACTGATCATTCGAAAAAAGCACTTTTTCCCAGTTCTTTCCACCATCGGTCGTTTTGTAAACCCCACGTTCTTCCGTAGGTTTATAAATATTACCAAGCACCGCTGCATAAGCTGTATTATAATCTTTAGGATGTGTAGCTATCCTTGATACGTGCCGACTTTTTTCTAATCCCGCTTTTTGCCATGTCTTTCCGGCATCTTCCGTTTTCCAGATTCCGTAGCCAGAAGAAACATTCCCTCTAACCGTCTTTTCTCCACCGCCTACATAGATCACATTGGGATCATCTTTGGCTACTTCAATCGCACCTATGGAACCACCAAAAAATCCATCAGAAATATTTTCCCAGCTTCTTCCGCCATTTTCAGTTTTCCATACACCTCCACCGGCAGCTCCAAAATAATAAAGATTTGGCTCCCCGGGAACACCAGTTACTGCAGCACTTCTTCCACCACGAAACGGACCTATCAATCGATATTCCAGGGCATCATATAATTTCTCATCATAGTTCTGAGCAAAAGCATGTTCGGTAAAAATTCCGCTAAGTAAAAAGCATATAAAAATGCTTATCTGAAGTACAATTTTATTCATAGAAATTCAGGTTTGATTGGCTTTAAAGATAAGGATTTAAGTGAATTTTAAAATACCGGCTTATTTAAGAGTTTTTACTATCTCCCTATTCAAAAAAAAGGCCGTCACTATAGTACTAAGAACATCGGCTATTGGAAAAGAAATCCATACCCCAATTTCCCCATAGTAAATGGGTAAAATTAAAATCAACGGAATAAAAATAAAACCCTGCCTGGATAATGTAAGCAGGAATGCGGGAACCGCTTTTCCTATAGCCTGAAAATATGCTGCACCAATAAGCTGAACTGCCACAATGGGAATCGCAGCAAATACCCAGCGCATTGCTGAGGGTGTTTGTTCTATTATTGAAGCTTCAGAAGTAAAAATTCTGACGATACCCGGTGCAAAAAACATGATCCCAAGGAAGATCATTAAACCCATAATACAGGAATATAAAATAGCGGTATTGATGCTTTTTCTAACCCGGGGATATTTACCCGCGCCATAATTAAACCCGGCAATTGGCAGAAAACCCTGGGTCACTCCTAATACCGGAAACAGAGCGAACATAAGCATACGGGCAATAATTGCATATACGGTCACTAATTCTGCTCCGCCCAAATCAAAAAGGATATTGTTCATTAAAAGATAAGTGACACTTACCACCGCCTGCCGTGCCAGAGTAACCACTCCGAGAGAAGAAATTTCCTTTAAGATTGGAAAATCCAGTCGAAAATGGGCTGCGCTAATCTTCAGTTCTGAATTTTTAGAAAGAAAGAACCAGATAATATACCCAAGGCAGCATAAGTAAGATGCAGTGGTAGCCAAAGCTGCACCTTCCATGCCCATATTCAGTTGGTTGATAAGAATATAATCAAGAATTAGGTTTACAACGGAAGGGATGATCATGGCTGTCATCGCGAAACGTGGTTTCCCTTCAGCCCGAATCACATTATTACCCATCATGGCCAAAGCCAGAAAAGGTACTCCACATAAAACAATGATATAATAGATCTTGGCAGGATCAAAAATTTCCCCTTTGCCCCCAAAAGCAGGAATTAGATCGTCCACAAAAATAAGCCCTGGCACTACCAGCGCTATGGCCAGTAAAATTGTGAGAGTTATCTGGTTTCCAAAAGTTTTTAAAGCTTTTGGCTGATCTTCAGCACCTAAAGCCCTGGAAATTATAGATGACCCACCAATACCTATGGCCATTCCAAGCGCTGCAATGAAGAATGAAACCGGAAGTACCACATTAATCGCCGCAATCGCAATGGGTCCAATCCAATTCCCAACGAAAATAGTATCTACCAGAACATTCAGCGACATTACAAGAATTCCTACCGAAGCTGGAAGCGCTTGTTGTATCAAAAGTTTACCAATGGGTTTTTCTCCCAGTTCTCTTGAATTCTTACGAGCCATTAAGCTTCAACAGACTTTTGATGTGCCCATTCGTCAATCCATCGGGAAAGGACTTTTACCCATTCCTCCCTGTCATTTAAACAGGGAACTACGGTAAATTTCTCACCTCCCACTTCATGAAAGATCTCTTCTCCTTCCATTGCTATTTCCTCCAGTGTCTCCAGGCAGTCAGATACAAAAGCCGGAGTTACCACTGCGAGCTTCTTCATTCCCTGTTTTCCAAACCTTTCTATCGTACGGTCTGTATAAGGCTTTAACCATGGGTCGAAACCAAGTCGGGATTGAAAGGAAACGCTGTAGGTATTCGGTTTTAATTCCAGATATTCAGCAACCAACCTGGTGGTTTCATAACATTGGTGACGATAACAAAATTGATGTGCTGTAGAGGCAGTCTGGCAACAGGAGCCGTCAATTTTACAATGTGAGTTGGTGATGTCACTTTTTCTAATATGCCGTTCAGGCACCCCGTGATAAGAAAAAAGAATATGCTCATATTCCTTATCCTGTAAGGATTCTGAAATACTATTTGCCAGAGTTCTTATATAATCTGAATGATTATAAAAAGGTGGAACGGTAGTAAAGCTCATATTGGGAAAATGTTCCTTTCTAAGTTCCTCGGCCAACACCAGTATGGTTTCTGTAGTTGCCATGGCAAATTGCGGGTATAATGGAAAGAGCAATACCTCATCTATTCCCTGATCGTGCAATTCCTGCATTCCCTGTTTAATACCAGGTTTTCCATAACGCATTGCCAGCGAAATTGGAACCGAGGTTTGATCGTCTATTTTCGCCTGTAATCTTTCTGAAAGTACGATTAATGGAGAGCCTTCTTCCCACCATATTTTTTGATAAGCTTCAGCCGATTTTTTTGGTCGGGTATTTAAGACGATTCCTTTTACCAAAAGTGTCCGGGCCCAGAGCGGTACGTCTATCACCCGTTCATCCATTAAAAATTCACCAAGATATCTTTTTACATCTTTTGGGTCGGTACTATCTGGAGACCCAAGGTTGACGAGCAGTACACCTTTACTCATAATTTTTCTTTTTCAGCTCAAAAATAATATTCTCTCTACTTCTACTCTTCACTTTTCAATTGGAGTTTTCTATGATTTGATAAGGCTTAGTTGCCCAAAGCAAATTCAATACATTTGCGCAAATGTTCCCGAAAATTCGGTTCAGAATAAGATTCTATCGTATGACCTCCCCCGGTATAAATTGAAACTCCACCACCGCGATAATTCTGATACCAGGCAATAGGATGAAAATCTCCGTTTTCACCTCCTGAATAAGAAGTATCATCCAGGCTTAAAAGAACATTAAGCCCGTTTGCAATATCCTTATAATTATACCATTCATCGGTTCTTTTCCAGGTATTATCCCTTAAATGTTCAACTGTAGGATGCTGTGGCATTTTCACATTGATGACCGCTTCCTGTATTTCTGGATGACCTTTGAAATAAGCGCCCACCAAATCCCCATACCAGTTCCAGTTAAATTCTGTATCTGCTGCGGCATGTATTCCGAAGAAATTTCCACCATTATCCATATAATTCTGAAATGCTGTCTGTTCTTCCATATTCAAAATATCGCCGGTGGTATTTAAGAATATCACGAGGTTTATCTTGCTCATATCATTTTCAGTAAAAAACCTGCTATCCTGGCTGGTGATACTTTTAAAATTGAGCGCGTCGCCTATTTCCTGTATTGCCTGAATACCGGTTTCAATGGAATTATGCCTGAAGCCCTCGGTTTTGGAAAAAATTAATACCTGTTTATCCTGAGACTGTAGTTTCACCCCAAAGAGAAGAACAAAAACAACAATTAAGTACCGCATAATTAGATCAATTTACTGAGAGTGTATATTTTTTTGGAGTGGTTCCAAATTTCTTTTTAAAGCCGGCTATAAAATGACTGGCAGTGCTATAACCTACCTTCAGGCCGACTTCATTCACATTATATTCTCCGGTTTCCAGCAATTTTCGCGCATATTCCATTTTATAATCAAACAGAAAACTATACACAGAATCTCCATAAATCTGTTTAAAACCTTCTTTCAGCTTTTTAAGGCTTAGACCTATTTCATCTGAAAGTTCCTGAAGAGAAGGCGGTTCAGCCATTCGGGAAATAACGATATCCTTTGCTTTTCTTATTTTTTTAATATTCTCTTCATCACTTAAAAAAGGACATTGTTCCAGATCTGGATTTTCAGCCTTATTAAAATACAGACTTAATAATTCAAACGCTTTCGCCTTAAAATAGAGGTTTTTAATGCTTGGCGTTAAATTAAAGTTCATTAGCTGGTTCAGCACTACGGCCATAGACGGAGAAACCGGTGCATCCTTATAATATTTCTTATCCTTATTATCTGAACTTAAAAAGGTGATATAATCTGCTTCCTGAGAAAACAAGGCATGAAATTTTTTGATCGAAATTACCAGTGAAACAAGCCAGGACTCAGATTCTAAAGAAACATTCAATGGCAGGTCCCGCTGAGGATTATAAAGCAATAAGGAGTTTTCTTCCAGGAGCGGCAATTCGTAATTACCATTGTTGAACAAAAATTTACTGTTTCCCTTCACATTAAAATGAAACTGGATAAAGCTATTATCTATATCCCGGGACATAATTTTAACGTTAGAAGTATCGTTTTGAAACTTTAGTATATAAAATCCATCCTCGATTTTTATCTCTTCAGAGATACTTACAGCGATATTTTTTAATCGATCTTCCATGAAACCAGATTTTTAATTATTTAGAATCAATCTAAACTAAAAGCCTTGTATAAGCTATTATTACTACAAAAGTACGGGATTTTGGAATTTCCCTGCTTATTTTAATGATAATTATCATCTATCGATACATTTAGTGCTTCCAGCGTTATTTTTTAGTTTAGGCATATCCTATTTTTGCATCCGTATTCCCTAAACAGATACATGGAGGATTATCATATTTCTAGAGGAAAGCACTTTTATACGATTGGTTTAAGTTACAAAAAAGCCGATGCCGAAATAAGAGGCCATTTTAGCCTGGACGAATCATCTAAGCAAAGGCTTCTTGAACAGGCCAAAGCTGAAGGAATTGATGCTATATTAGTAACTTCTACCTGTAACCGGACTGAAATTTACGGTTTCGCGCAACATCCTTTTCAGCTTATAAAATTACTCTGCGAACATACTCACGGCACGGTTGAGGAGTTCGAGAAAGTCGCTTATGTGTATAAAAACAAGCAGGCGATCTCTCACATTTTTAACGTAGGGACTGGTTTGGATAGCCAAATACTGGGAGATTTTGAAATAATTAGTCAGTTGAAAGTTGCTTTTGTGAGATCTAAAAAACTGGGGTTGGTCAATGCGTTTTTAGAGCGACTGGTAAATGCAGTAATTCAGGCAAGCAAGCGTATCAAGAACGAAACGGAAATCTCCAGCGGAGCGACTTCTGTTTCATTCGCTTCGGTTCAATATATACTTAAGCACATAGAAAATGTTTCAGAAAAGAATATTTTACTTTTTGGAACCGGTAAGATTGGGAGGAATACCTGTGAAAACCTGGTGAAACATACCCGAAATAATCATATTACCTTAATAAATCGTACGAAAGATAAGGCTGAAAAGATCGCCGGGAAATTCAACCTGATCGTTAAGGATTATGCCGACTTGCAGGCAGAAATAAGGAACAGCGACATTTTAATTGTCGCCACAGGTGCTCAAAATCCTACGATTTCTAAAGAACTTATCTATCCTAAAAAAGAATTGCTGGTGTTGGATCTTTCCATTCCGAAAAATGTTTCAGATGATGTTCGTGAACTTGAAAATGTAAAATTGATCCATTTAGATCATCTTTCTCAGATGACCGACGAAACTTTGGAAAAAAGAAAGCAATTTATTCCGCAGGCAAAAGAAATCATCGCTGAAGTGGAAGAAGATTTTAACCAGTGGCTGGAAACCCGAAAATTCGCGCCAACCATCAAAGCCTTAAAGAAAAAGCTGAGAATGATGAAAGACGCTGAATTGGATTTTCAACGAAAAAAAATAACCGATTTTAACGATGAACAGGCTGAAATTGTAAGTAACAGGATCATTCAAAAGATCATGAAACACTTTGCCAATCATCTAAAAGGAGATACAGAAACTACCGATGAGAGCCTGGAACTTATCCAAAAAGTCTTTCAGCTTGAAGAAGTTACCAAATGAGCAAAGTAATAAAAATTGGGACGCGAGATAGTGAGTTAGCACTATGGCAAGCCAAAACAGTTCAAAATGCTCTTGAAAAAACAGGTCATAAAACTGAATTGGTTCCTGTAAAATCTACCGGAGATCTCAACCTGGATCAACCATTGTACGAAATGGGCATCACCGGAATTTTCACGAAGACCCTGGACGTTGCTATGATAAAGGGAGAAATAGACATCGCCGTTCACTCTATGAAAGATGTTCCCACCGCTCTTCCCAAAGGAATCGTGGAAGGCGCCGTTATGAAAAGGGCTAGCAGCAAGGATATTCTTATCCATAAAGGAGTTGAGTTTCTGGAATCGCAAGAAGGTACTATTGCCACAGGTAGTTTACGTAGAAAATCACAGTGGCTTCATAAATACCCCAAACATAAAGTAGTTGATCTTCGTGGAAATGTGAACACCCGCATGCAGAAGCTGAATGATAATAACTGGGACGGAGCAATTTTCGCTGCCGCCGGCCTGGAACGCATCGAAATAAAACCTGAAAATTTTATAGACCTCAACTGGATGATCCCCGCTCCTGCACAGGGCGCAATGCTGGTGGTTGCTATGGAAAAAGATAACTACTGCCGGGAAGCCTTAGCGATTTTAAATCATGAGGATTCTAAGCTTTGCGTACATATTGAAAGAGAGTTTCTAAAAGTCCTGGAAGGTGGTTGTACCGCACCGATAGGAGCTTTGGCCAAAAGAGTGAATGATCATATCCATTTTCACGGAGCTTTATTCAGCCTGGATGGAAAACAAAAGATTGAAGTAGAAAGAGCGCTTCCTATAAATCAAGTTCAGAATATGGGCAGAGAATGTGCGCTGGAAGTTTTAGAAAATGGTGGTAAGGAGCTTATGGCCCAGATTAAATCTTTTCTAAACAATTGATCTATGGCCACGGTTCTTTCCACAAAAAAGCTGGCTGTTAATCAAAAAGAGTTGTTGCTCAATAGCGGAATTAGTTTTGTGGAATTCAACGCAATTTCTATTAAGTTCATTGATTTTGCTTTAAAGTCTCAATGTATAAAAAATGCGATTTTTACCAGTAAAAATGCAATGAAAGCTATTGAAGGAAAAGATATTAGTATTGAAAAGTGCTTTTGTGTGGGAGATAAAACTGCTGCCTTCGCTTCGAAAAAAGGATATTCTGTTGAAGAAAAAGGAAATAACGCTAAAGCCTTAGCCGAAAAAATAATTAGTGGACACGTAAAAGAAAGGTTTCATTTTTTCAGTGGAAATAAACGTCGGGAGGAATTACCCGGTTTACTTAAAAAAAACTGTATTAAATTTACTGAAATAGAAGTTTACGAAACACTGCTGAATCCTAAAAAATTTGAATCTCAATTTGATGGGATTATGTTTTTCAGTCCCAGCGGAGTTCAAAGTTATACAGCCCAGAATCAGTTAAAGACCACGGCTTTTTGTATTGGGGAAACAACCGCTTCAGAAGCCAGAAAACACACAGAGAATATAATAATAGCCACAAAACCGGCTATTGAAAATGTGAT
>NZ_JAPYPC010000036.1 GCF_029937855.1 Christiangramia sp. | reverse complement strand
GCTGCAAATATACACCAACTTCTTCCTTTCCACCAAATAAAAATTTGAGTTTTTTTAGATAAAATTAAGATTAAAACTTAATCCTCTGAAGGTCAGAGTTAACAAAATTTTTTAAAAAAGACTCTCCCAAGACAATCAGTAAGGGTATTTCACCGTACCGATAGTTATCGGTATCATTTTAGTATCCCGTCCAAAAACTTTTTTTATTTTCCTTCATCCAGAACTGCAAAAAAGCAGTTCCAACCTCTGCCAAAAAGCAAACAGTCCACAGGCAGAGCCGTCTGGAAATTTGTAGGATTGAAGTAGAATTACCTGCTTCTTTTTTTAAGGGATTCGCGATTATTCCATTTATCGCTTAGATCAAGATACTCAAAATCTAATGCGCTTGACTGTCTTTCTAAAATATTATCTCGAAAAGACCTTTGTAAAATATCCTCGATTAAAAAATCTTCCTGATTAGATTCAGGGTGATACTCCTCTTTCAAAGATATATCGAACATACTTGCCGTAGTATTATACCAAAAAGCTCTCCAACCACTCTTAAGCTCCCTTACCAGGTCAAATGTTGTAACGCCTGTTTGCCGATGAATTAGTTTTACTAAAATCTGGCCTTCAGTTCGGGTAAGCTTTTTTAATTCAGTTGAAAATTCATCTTCAATATAATTCTGAACGATTTTGGTGTATTTTTTTCTTTCCCTTCTGGACTTTATATCGTTTAATCTGGAATTCAACTCTACCAGTCTTTCAGATGCCAGTTTGGCATAAGGATACACTTTTCTGGTTTTTCTCCTTAATATTAAATAGCGCTTCCTATCTGTATTACTATCGAATTTAAGTTTACGCAGCAGCACCACTTCTTCAAGATCTATGGTCTCTCGAGGAATAGAATCCCCCGCGATAATCATGTACCGTTTTTCAATAGTATCATTTTCAACAGTGTCTTGAGGCTCTGATCTTCTCTCCTGAGCAAATCCATTCAATCCTATTATTCCAATTAATATGTATAAATATTTGATCACTAAAAGTCTAATTTCAAACTATTACAGAATTAAATTTCACCAAAATCATTCCAAAATTAATCAATAGCAAGTTGTTACCCATCTAAAACTTTTTAAATTCGTAAAAATTAATTTGAACTATGAAGAAAAACGAAATACTGGACAAAAAATCATTAGAGTTTTTAGAAAGCTATCTAAATAATGCAGCTCCAACCGGTTATGAATCTGAAGGTCAAAAATTATGGATGAAATATCTTAAGCCTTATGTAGATGAATTCATTACTGATACCTACGGGACCGCAGTTGGCGTTATAAATCCTAAAGCTGAATACAAGGTAGTAATAGAAGGTCATGCTGATGAGATTTCCTGGTACGTGAACTATATTAATGATGAAGGATTGATCTATGTGGTAAGAAACGGAGGTAGTGATCATCAAATTGCCGCTTCAAAAAGAGTAAATATTCATACTAAGAACGGCATTGTAAAAGGCGTTTTTGGCTGGCCGGCCATTCATACCAGAGATAAGGAAAAAGAGCAATCTCCGAAGATGGACAATATATGTATTGATGTTGGGTGTGATAATAAGGAGGATGTGGAAAAATTAGGGGTTCATGTGGGATGCGTTATCACCTATCCAGATGAATTCTTTGTTCTTAATGAAGATAAATTCGTTTGCCGTGCGCTGGATAACCGAATTGGGGGCTTTATGATCGCCCAGGTAGCAAGACTCCTGAAAGAAAATAAAAAAGAATTACCTTTTGGTCTTTACATTACTAATTCCGTTCAGGAAGAAATTGGGTTACGTGGTGCAGAAATGATCACACATAGAATTCAGCCAAACGTGGCCATTGTTACAGATGTAACCCACGACACCACTACACCCATGATCGAAAAGAAGACCAATGGATTGAATAAGATTGGTGCTGGCCCGGTGATCTCTTATGCTCCCGCAGTTCAGAATAGATTAAGGGAATTGATCATTGAGACCGCTGAAAACAAGAAAATTCCTTTTCAGCGTCATGCTTCGTCCAGATTTACGGGTACCGATACTGATGCTTTTGCATACAGTAACGGTGGTGTTCCCTCCGCATTGATATCACTACCTTTAAGGTACATGCACACTACTGTAGAAATGGTGCATCGCAATGATGTTGAAAATGTGATCAATCTTATCTACGAATCACTTCTAAATATTAAAGAAGGGGAGCGTTTTAGTTATTTCGATTAGTACAACATTGTTTAATTATGTGTTAAACTCCCTGAATTCAGGGAGTTTACTTTTTTATAGCGGACATATTTTCACAATATTTTAAATAATGTAAGGACAATTTCAGCTTATCTTTAACTGAAAAACTATGACGCTGTCGCCAGATGATGTTGAAACTTTACTAAACGATCCTCACCAAGCCGTAAAAATTGCCAATCTGAGATACGTTTCAGAAAACCACTTATCCATTCAAAGAAAAAAAGTAGGGCGTGGTTTTGCTTATTATAAGAAAGAGGAGAAAATTTCTGATCCGGATACTATTGAAAGAATAAAAAAACTTGTGATTCCTCCTGCATGGAAAAATGTGAAGATAACCCACCTCTCAAATGGGCACCTACAAGCGGTTGGTAGGGATGAAAAGGATCGTAAGCAATATATGTATCACCCCACCTGGTCTAGAATTAGAAATCAGACCAAATTTTTCAAAATGACCGCTTTTGGAAAGATCCTTCCAAAAATCAGGAAACAGGTTGATAAAGATCTGGATCTTGAAGGAATGCCCAAAAGAAAAGTGTTGGCGCTTGTAATTCGTTTAATGGAAGAAACCCATATACGAATTGGAAATCATTACTATGCCAGGCAAAATAAAACGTATGGACTTTCCACTTTTAGAACCCGGCATGTTAAGACCTTCGAGGGCGGAATTAAATTTGAATTTGTGGGCAAGAAAGGGAAAGAACATTCTATTAGCATCGAAGACCAGGGACTTGTAGAATTAATAAATCAATGCGAAGAGATTCCCGGGTGGGAGCTTTTCAAGTTTTATAATGAAAATGGGGAAAAGCAAAGTATTGATAGCGGGATGATTAATGAATATATCCACGAATTGAGTGGTGAAATGTATTCTGCTAAAGATTTCAGAACATGGTCTGCTTCCAAAATTTTCTTTGAAACCTTACGGGAAATAGGCTTTACAAAGGACGAGAAAGAGAATAAAAAGAATATTCTTAAAGGCTTTGATGCTGCCGCTGAAGGATTGGGAAATACCCGTGCAGTTTGCAGAAGTTATTATGTGCATCCAAAGATTATTGAAACCTATGAAACCGGTGAGATTGTTCCTTATTTTAAAAAAGTAAAGCAGGATAAAGCTCCAACCTATACGCAGCTCTCAGAAACAGAAGAAGCAATTCACAAATTAATTAAGGATTATAAAATAGAAATTGAAGATTAATATAGGGGCATAATTGTTATAATTCAGATAAATTTGAACTATGCCAAATTCTATTGCCACACGTATTGCTGATTTTCTACGGAACTTCCCTCCTTTTTCGTTGCTGGAAAATTCGCAATTAGAGGTTGTTGCCCGTGAAATTAAAGTAATATATTTTAAGCAGGGGGAAACAATTTTTGCTAAGGACGAAAATGTTCATGAATATTTCTACATCGTTCAGAAAGGAGCCGTGGATCTTCAAAAAATAGATGAGAACCATAATCCTGAAACGATCGATAAATGTGACGAAGGCGATATTTTTGGATTACGCCCCCTTTTTGCAAAAGAGAATTACCAAATTAATGCAATAACCGATGAAGAAAGCGTGATTTACGCTATCCCATTACACATTTTCAGACCTTATGCAATAAGCAATGCAAATGTTGGTAATTTTCTTATGGAGAGTTTTGCCTCCAACACGAGAAACCCTTATTCTACGGAAAATAGAGGTAAACTTATTTCAGAAGATGAAGACATAAGCTTTAAGCAGGAGGCACTTTTCGAATTACAGCCTATTAACATAATTAAAAAGATCGTGACGGTTTCCCCTGAAACCAGTATTAAAAAATCTGCCATTTTAATGAGCAATAAAAATGTGGGATCCGTTATTGTAGTAGAAAATAAAAAACCTGTAGGAATAGTAACTGATGTTGATTTTCGGGAATTGGTGGTTACAGGTAAATTTCCTATCGAAAAAACCATTAGTGAAGTTATGAATTCCCCCGTAATCTGTTATTCTAAAGAGCTAACTATTTCCCAGGCTCAGCTTACAATGATGAAACACAATATTAACCACATTTGCATCACTAAAGATGGCACCCCTAATACCAAAGTAAAGGGAATAGTATCTGAACATGATATTATGGTATCACAGGGAAATAATCCTGCGGTTTTAATGAAAGCGATCAAAAGGGCTGGTAGTACAAAGAAACTTAAGCGGATAAGGAATAAAATAAGCACTCTTTTAAATGGATATTTAAAAAGTAATATCCCCTTAACCCATATCTCCAATATCATTTTTGAACTGAACGACGCCACTATTAAACGAACCATTGAAAGGTGCATTGAAAAAATGGAGTCTCCTGTTCCTGTCAGGTTTGCATGGATGTCTTTAGGAAGTCAGGGAAGAAAAGAACAATTACTGCATACAGATCAGGATAATGCTTTAATATTTGAAGATGTTCCTGAAGAAAAACTAGAAGAAACCAGACTTTATTTTCTGAAACTTGCTAAAAAGATTACTAAAAGATTAAATATTATAGGTTATCAATTTTGTCCTGCAGAAATGATGGCCAGAAATCCTAAATATTGTTTATCACTTTCAGAATGGAAAGATCAATTCTCCCAATGGGTGACTAGCTCGGGGAAAGATGAAATCCTGCTTTGCCAGATATTTTTTGATTTTGACATCAGTTATGGAGATGTAAGGCTTACAAATCAACTTTCAGATCATGTGTTTGAAATTTTAAAAGGAAATAGAAATTTTTTAAATAGACTCGCAGCACAGGCATTGAGGAATCCTTCGCCACTTGGGTTCTTCCGGCAGTTTTTAGTAGAACACGATGGAGAGAAAAAGGATCTTTTTGATATTAAAAAGCGTGGAATCCTGCCGCTTACAGATGCTGCCCGGGTTTTAATCCTGGAACACCAGGTAAAAAATATAAGTAATACTGCAGAAAGATTTCAAAAATTGGCTCAACTGGAACCTAATAATAAAGAAATCTACCAGGCCTGTGCTTATTCTTCCAAAGTTCTTATAAAGTTCAGGACAAAGCAGGGTTTAAAAAATAAAGATAACGGAAGGTTTATAAATCTCGAAGATCTGGGAAAAGAAGATAAAATTAAGCTTAAACGATGTTTTAAAACTATTAAGGAGATCCAGGAACTTATTAAAGTCAGGTTCGAAATTACATACTACTTATGATTAGAGAATGGTTTAAGAAAAATAAAAATGAGCAGGAACTTCCTTTTTTCTGGCAAAATTATTCTCAAAGTTTTGAAGAAAAGCTCCCGGCAAAAATTTCAGAAATTAACTTTGTAAGCTTCGATACCGAAACTACGGGATTCGATTATGAGGAAGATAGAATATTAAGTATTGGAGCGGTGAGGATTCAAAATAAAAGCATAGAGATCAGTGATAATTTTGAGGTATTTCTTGACCAGGAAAAATTTAATCCGGAAACCGTAAAAATCCATGGGATTATTCAGAATGAGAAATTCACCAAACTCTCAGAGCAAGAAGCACTAAAGAAATTTCTCAGCTATATTCAAAACTCAGTTTTAGTAGCACATCATGCAGGATTCGATAAAAAAATGATCAATCAGGCATTGAAAAGACAAGGGCTTCCCGGGCTAAAAAACAAATTCCTGGACACCGCTATCCTTTATAAGAAAACAAGAATTACCACTAACCTGATAGATAAGAATAAAATATATTCTCTTGATGAAATCGCAGAGGATTATAACATCGATCTTACCGATAGGCATACCGCAGCTGGGGACGCTTTTATAACCGCGCTGGTTTTTATGAAATTGCTGGGCCGTCTTAATAAAGGAAAAGACACGAGCTTAAAGGATATTTATAAAATATAGAATTTTAGTACATTTCTGCACCTGCAATAATATCTTCTACCACTTCAGGATTTAATAAAGTAGAAGTATCCCCTAGATCTGAAGTATCCCCTGAAGCAATTTTTCTAAGTATCCTTCTCATGATCTTACCACTTCTGGTCTTCGGTAAGCCTTCCACAAACTGTATTTTTTCGGGTTTGGCAATAGGTCCTATCTTATCTGCGATCTGCTGATTGATTTCTTTTCGGAGATTATCCTGATTTCTTGACTCCCCGGATTCCTTCAAAATCACAAATCCGTATAGCGCATTTCCCTTCACTTCATGAGGAAAACCAACCACAGCAGATTCTGCCACCGCCGGATGCTCGTTAATTGCATCTTCAATTGGAGCAGTCCCTAAATTATGACCGGAAACAATAATTACATCATCTACTCTACCTGTAATCCTGTAATATCCGGTTTCGTCTCGTAAGGCACCATCACCAGTGAAATATTTATTTTCGAAGGTTGAAAAATAGGTTTCTTTATAACGATCATGATTTCCATAAATAGTTCGTGCCATGGAAGGCCATGGAAACTTTATACACAACCTACCATCAACCTGATTTCCTTTGATCTCTTTTCCTTCTTCATCCATCAAAAGGGGTTGAATTCCAGGAAATGGTAAAGTAGCAAAAGTCGGTTTTGTTGGAGTAGCAAACGGAATTGGCGAGATCATAATTCCTCCGGTTTCAGTTTGCCACCAGGTATCTACAATCGGACTTTTATTTTTACCGATATTATTATCGTACCAGTGCCATGCTTCTTCATTAATTGGCTCACCCACAGTTCCCAGAACTTTAAGGGAAGAAAGATCATACTTATCTACAAAATCAAGGTTCTTTTTTGCCAGCGCCCTGATAGCCGTTGGAGCAGTATAAAATTGATTTACTTTATGTTTTTCCACGATCTCCCAAAACCGGCCAAAATCGGGATAGGATGGCACTCCTTCGAACATTACTGTAGTTGCTCCATTTAACAAGGGGCCATAAACGATGTAGGAATGCCCGGTAATCCAGCCAATATCTGCTGTACACCAATAGACATCATCATCTTGGTAATTGAAAATATTCTTAAATGTATAGGCAGAATACACCATATATCCGGCAGTGGTATGCAACATGCCTTTGGGTTTTCCGGTAGATCCTGAAGTATAAAGGATAAATAAAGGATCTTCAGCATCCATTATTTCGGGAGCACATTTTTTTGAAGCTTCTTCCATCAATGGTTCCAGCCATTTATCGCGACCTTCTTTCATATTAACATCTGCACCGGTTCTTTTGGCTACTAAGACTGTTTCTACATCGGGGCAGTCTTCCAGCGCTTTGTCAACAATCCCTTTCAGATCTATTGTCTTTTCCCCGCGGAAAGAACCATCTGAAGTAAGCAACATTTTACAATCGGCATCCACAGTTCTGGTGGCGAGGGCCGAAGCTGAGAATCCAGCAAATACCACGGAATGTATAGCTCCAATCCTTGCACAGGCTAAAACAGCGAAAGCCAACTCGGGAATCATTGGTAAATAAATACATACCTTATCACCTTTCTGGATCCCGTTATCTTTCAGCACATTGGCAAATTGATTTACCTTTTTATGAAGTTCATTAAAACTAAGATGTAAAGCCTCTTCTTTTGGATCGTTAGGCTCCCAAATGATCGCTGTTTTATCTCCATGTGCCAGAAGGTGACGATCTATACAATTTTCAGTAATATTAAGTTTAGCATTTTCAAACCATTTCACCTCTGGTTTTGAAAAATCCCAGCTCAACACATTATCCCATTTTTTTCTCCAGACAAAATGTTCTTCGGCTACTTCCTGCCAGAAATTTTCCGGTTCCCGAACAGATTTACGATATACCTGAAAATATTCCTCTAGATTCTTTATGTGATAATTGCTCATGGTTAAGTTGGTTAAATGAAAAAAGACAGAACCGGTTAAACCGGTTCTGTCTTTAAAATTATTAAATCGTAAGGAATCAAAAAAGTTATAACAGGTAAAAATATTCTATTCTATCTGGTAAATTTTTTTTGTTAAACTGATTCTTTAGATTTCGACAGGCTCAATCTGCCAATTCGTTTTTAAAAATTATTTTATTGAGCTTTTAGATAAGATTCTACATTTTTTTGAATTCTCTCTTCAATATTAGAAACATCAGCCTTTTCAAATTTATCACCGGTAATATTCTCGTAAAGCTCAATATACCTTTCAGAAACAGACTCGATATATTCATCGCTCATTTCAGGAACCTGTTGTCCTTCTAATCCCTGAAAATTATTTGAGATCAACCATTGGCGAACAAATTCTTTTGAAAGTTGCTTTTGGGCTTCTCCTTTTTCCTGTCTCTCCTGGTATCCATTTTTGTAAAAATACCTGGAAGAATCTGGGGTATGGATCTCGTCTATAAGGACAATTTTACCATCAGCAGTTTTTCCGAATTCATATTTGGTGTCCACTAAAATTAGATCCTGCTTTGCAGCTATTTCAGTTCCACGTTGAAATAACTTCCTGGTGTAATCTTCAAGTTTTAAATAATCTTTTTCAGAAACAATTCCTCGCTTAATGATGTTTTCCCGTGAAATATCTTCATCATGATCTCCATGTTCTGCTTTGGTGGCAGGAGTTATAAGCGGTTCCGGAAATTTATCATTCTCTTTTAAACCTTCAGGCATCGCCACCCCACATAATTCCCTTTTACCGGCTTTATATTCCCTGGCTGCGTGGCCAGACATATAACCGCGAATCACCATCTCTACCTTAAAAGGTTCACATTTTTTACCGATCGCGACATTAGGATCTGGTGTTGCCTCCAGCCAGTTTGGAACAATATCGCTGGTTTTTTCCATCATCTTGGTAGCGATCTGGTTCAGGATTTGTCCCTTGTAAGGAATACCTTTTGGCATCACCACATCAAAAGCCGAAAGCCTGTCTGAAGCGATCATCACAAGAAGATCATTTTCTAAAAAATAGACATCCCTCACTTTGCCTTTATAAACAGATTGCTGTCCGGGAAAATTAAAATTTGATTTAGTAATCGTATTACTCATAAAGAGTTTGAACTTTTATAATTAATCGTTATGTTCTATTGTTTTGTAGGCGGCGATTATTTTTTTCACTAATCTGTGACGAATTACATCCTTATCATCAAGATATACCATTCCAACTCCCTTTACATCTTTGAGTACTAATAGCGCTTCTTTTAATCCTGAAATTGTTCTCCTGGGAAGATCAATTTGTCCCGGATCTCCTGTGATCATGAATTTTGCACTCTTCCCCATTCGGGTTAAAAACATTTTCATTTGAGCATGGGTGGTATTTTGTGCTTCATCAAGAATTACAAATGCATGATCCAGAGTACGTCCACGCATAAATGCTAATGGTGCTATTTGAATCACCCCTTTCTCAATAAAAACTTCAAGTTTTTCATGAGGGATCATATCCCTTAAAGCATCGTACAACGGCTGCATGTAAGGATCCAGTTTTTCTTTAAGATCACCCGGTAAAAAACCAAGATTCTCTCCTGCTTCCACCGCCGGCCTGGTTAGAATGATCCTTTTTACCTGCTTCTCCTTCAGTGCTTTTACTGCGAGGGCAACTCCAGTGTACGTTTTCCCGGTACCTGCAGGACCAATAGCAAATACCAGATCATTTTTCTTAGAAAGTTCTACCAGTTTCCGCTGATTAACGGTCTGAGCTTTAATCACCTTCCCGCTTATCCCATGCACTATAGTTTCACCACTTTCCTTTGAACTTGCATAATCTTCTTCACTCTCACTGGTTAACACCCTTTCGATGGTATTTTCGTCCAGCTTATTATACTTTCCGAAATGATCCATCAGCATGGAAAAACGCTTATCGAATTCTTCCAGCATTTCTTCATCTCCAAAGACGCGTATTTTACTACCTCTGGCGACAATTTTTAGTTTCGGAAAATACTTTTTTAGGAGTTCAATGTGTTCATTCTGTTGCCCGAAAAATTCTCGAGGGCTAATTTCTGAGAGTTCAATAAGAAGTTCGTTCAAAAGCTATGTTTTTTAAGATGAAGCATTATGCAATTTTCAGTTCATTTTTATTTGTCCTTCGCATTTCAATATCCTAATTTTGAAACCGAATTTATGGTATTTTTTAGCTTTTAGCCTAAGCGAATCACTAAAAATAAAATTATATTCGCCTTCTATACAAACTTAAGGAAAATTACCAGTCTCAGATTAAAAAAATATTAACAATCGCCTATGGCAATCATCACTTTAACGACCGATTTCGGGGAGAAAGATTATTTCGCTGGTGCGGTTAAAGGAGCTATCTATAGTGAATTAAGTGATGTTAGGATTGTTGATGTTTCCCATTCTGTTTCTCCCTTTCATATTAGTGAAGCTGCTTACATCATAAAGAATGCCTATAAAAGTTTTCCAAAAGGAAGCATACATATTATTGGCATAGATTCTGAATTAACCCCGGAAAACAAACACCTCGCGGTTAAACTGGATGAACATTATTTTATTTGCGCCAATAACGGGATTCTTTCACTTCTGGCTTCAGAAATAAGACCTGAAAAAATCGTAGAGATCAATATTCATGATAAGATCCAGACCAATTTCCCGGTGCTGGACGTTTTTGTAAAAGTTGCCTGCCATATTTCCAGAGGCGGAACCCTGGAAGTCATAGGTAAAAGCGTTAGTGAGATCAGGCATCTTAAACAATTTGAGCCTATTATCAATTCTGAAAAGAATCAGATCTTAGGTCATGTGATCTATATTGACAACTACGGAAATGTGATCACCAATATTTCCAGGAAACTTTTCGAAACTGTAGGGAAAGGGAGAACCTTTAAAATCAGTGCAAGAACAGTGAATTTCAGTACGATATATGAAACTTACAGCCATGCCATTAATTTTGAGGTGGAAAAGGAAAAACGAAAAGAAGAAGACGGCAAAAAACTGGCAGTTTTTAATTCGGCCGGTTATATTGAATTAGCTATTTATAAAAGTAATCCAAGTACGGTAGGAAGTGCGGCAAGTCTCTTCGGACTGGAATATCTGGATACGATAACAGTAAATTTTGAATAGATGTTGGTACGTATAGTCAAAATGGGATTTCAAGCTGATAAGATCGATGAATTCCTGGTTAATTTTGAAGAAAACAAATCAAAAATAAGAGGTTTTGAAGGTTGCCTTTTTTTAGAACTCTATAGAGGTAAAGACAATACAAACCAGTTTTTCACGTATAGTTACTGGAAAGATGAGGAATCTTTAGAAAACTATAGAAATTCTGAACTTTTTAAAAATGTGTGGGCAAACACAAAGGTTTTATTCAATGAAAAACCTGAAGCCTGGAGTGTGGATAAATTGGTTAGTTTGGAGTAGTGAAAAGTGAAAAGTGAAGAGTGAAGAGTGAACAGCGAACAGTGTCACATTGAGCGCAGTCAAAATGTGGAAGTGAAAAGTGAAGAGTAAAGAGTGAAGAGTGAAAAGTTTAAATTGAAATAAATTACTTAGATCGAAATAAAAACGAGATTTCTCCCTGCGGTCGAAATGACAAAACACCAAAGACACAACACACAACTGATAAATAATAATTGATAATTAAAAGTATGCTGGCGATACTGAATAAAGAAATACAATCCTTTTTCTCATCCCTTACGGGATATCTTGTTATTGGACTATTTCTAATTGCCTGCGGATTTTTTCTCTTTGTATTTTCCGGAGGTTATAATATTCTGGACAGCGGTTTTGCAGATCTTAAGCCATTTTTCACCCTTGCTCCCTGGATCTTTCTATTACTAATCCCGGCTATCGCCATGAAAAGCTTTGCCGATGAAAACAGAATGGGAACCATGGAGATCCTGCTTACCAAACCAATAAGACTCTGGAAATTGATTACAGGAAAATACCTGGGTGTTCTTTTTTTAGTGATTCTGGCAATTATTCCAACACTTTTATATGTTTTAACAATTTCTCAACTGGGCAGTCCCGTTGGCAATTTTGATGTTGGCGCTACTATTGGTTCTTATATTGGACTTATATTTTTAGGTGGTTGTTATGCCGCCATCGGAATATTTGCTTCCAGCCTATCATCAAACCAGATCGTTTCATTTCTACTAGGAGTATTTCTATGTTTTATTTGCTATTATGCTTTTGAAGGACTTGGCGAAACCAACATTTTTGGCACTTCAAGCTATATTCTGGAATCCTTCGGAATCAGTTTTCATTATAAAAGCATTAGCCGCGGAGTGATAGACACCCGTGATATTATTTATTTTCTGAGTCTGATATTTCTGTTTCTCAAACTAACAGAGATCAACCTTTCAGCAACAAAGAACAGGAGATAATGAAGAAATATCAGAAAATAAAATCTTTACTTATTTTGCTGGTTATCCTTATCGCGGTGAATTTCCTGGCTTCGGAAGTTTATTCCAGATTCGATCTAACCCAGGATCAGCGATATAGCCTTTCTCCCGCAGCTAAAGAGATCGTGGCAGATGTAGAACAACCGGTTATTTTCGACGTATTCCTGGAAGGAAATTTTCCATCTGAATTCAGAAGATTACAAAATGAAACGAGACAGATGCTGGAAGAATTTTCAGCCTATAACCGCAATATAAAATTCAATTTTGTAGATCCGCTGGAAGAAGGAGGCGATGCGAACGCCATTGCTGAAGAATTCTATAAAATGGGAATGACCCCGGCCCGATTGAATGTTAAGGAAAATGGAAAGAACAGCGAAAGCATCATTTTCCCATGGGCGATCGCCAATTATGGAGATAAAACCGTAAAGATCCCGTTGCTGAAAAATCAGATTGGCGCTACCGATGAAGAACGTGTAAATGCTTCGGTACAACAACTGGAATATTCCCTTGCAGACGGATTGAGTAAGCTTATCTATCCCCGGGAAAAGAAGATCGCAGTGATGCGTGGAAACGGTGAATTGCCCGATGCTAAAATTGCAGATTTCGTTAAAACCATTCAGGAGTATTATTTTATGGCTCCTTTTACGCTGGATTCCGCAGCTATCAATCCACAAAAAACACTGGAAGATCTTCAGGAATACGACCTTATCCTGGAACCCAAGCCAACTCAGCCATATTCTGAAAATGAAAAGTATGTTTTAGACCAATATCTCATGAATGGCGGGAAAATGTTATGGCTGGCTGAAGTTACCAATATGGAAACCGACAGTCTTTTTAACGAACGAGGCACTGCTATTGCACTGCCAAGAAACCTCAACCTGGGCGATTACTTTTTCTCCTACGGAGTTCGTATAAATCCTGAAATTGTGAACGACCTCTATTCTGCTCCTATCATCCTGGCAAGCGGTAGCGGACAAAATACGAGGTTCAATCCATATCCCTGGTTCTATAGTCCGTTAACCAGTTCTCCAAACGAGCACCCGATCATCAACAATATTGAAGCGGTAAAATTCGAGTATGCCAATCCTATTGATACATTGGCCAATAACATTCAAAAGACCATTCTTTTGAGCAGTTCGCCAAAAACTAAACTGGAAGGCGTTCCGGCGCAAATAAGCCTGGATATGGTTGGCGAAAAGCCAGAGATTTCATCTTATGATGCCGGTGAACAACCTCTGGCTGTTTTACTGGAAGGGCAATTTAAGTCTGTATATAAAAACAGGGTAAAACCTTTTAAAATTTCAGAACATAAAGACCAGGGAATAGATTCAAAAATGCTGGTAATATCTGATGGCGATGTGATTAAAAATGATCTACAGGGAGGAAAACCTATGGAACTCGGTTTTCAGCGTTATACCGGAAATACTTACGGAAACAAAGAATTTCTTCTTAACGCTGTGAATTATCTTTTGGACGATACCGGGCTCATAGAAATTCGTTCCAAAGAGATCAACCTGGCTTTCCTGGATAAAGAAAAAACTGCTGCTCAAAGGGAACAATGGCAATTGATCAATATTGCAGGGCCTCTCCTTTTACTCCTGATCTTTGGGGTCGTTTTCAGGTTCTACCGAAAACAGAAATACGTGAAGTAAGGCTTCCGCAGCATCCAGAGAAGCTTTTAACAGATACATATTAACAATTTCAATTTTATTTAATTTTATAAAACCTTATTTTACAGGGTTTTGAATCATTTTCATTACCAAAGTCTGTTAATAAAAACTCCCTGAACATCCCTCTATTTTTGACTTATTAAAATATATTTGTAATTGATTCAAAATAAATCAATAAAAGCCGATGAAATTTATTGTATCCAGCAACTATCTGCTGAAACAGCTACAAATACTTGGAGGGGTAATTAACAACAGTAATACGTTACCGATTTTAGACAATTTCCTTTTCGATCTTAATAACGACGAACTAACGGTTTCCGCTTCAGACCTTGAAACAACGATGTCTGCGAAACTTAAGGTAGAATCAGATTCTGAAGGAAAAATTGCCGTTCCTGCAAAATTACTTTTAGATACTTTAAAGACCTTTCCGGAGCAACCCCTGACTTTTGTAGTTGAAGATAACAATACCATAGAATTAAGCTCTAACCACGGTAAGTATGCACTTGCATATGCCGATGGCGAGGAATTTCCTAACCCGGTAGAACTTGAAGATCCAAGCAGTACAATTGTAGAGGCTGATATTTTATCTTCTGCAATTTCCAAAACTATTTTCGCTTCAGGAAATGATGATCTTAGACCCGTAATGAGTGGTGTTTTCTTTCAGTTCACTGAAGACGGACTTACTTTCGTAGCTACAGATGCTCATAAACTGGTAAAATACTCCAGAGAAGATATCAAAGCAAATCAGGCTGCCGAATTCATCATGCCTAAAAAACCTTTGAACCTTCTGAAAGGAATCCTTGCGGGAAGCGAATCTGAAGTATTGATAGAATACAACGATTCCAATGCGAAGTTCACCTTTGACGAAACTCAGCTGATCTGTAGATTGATCGATGGGAAGTACCCAAATTACGAAGCGGTAATCCCGAAGGAAAATCCAAATAAACTTACAATTGAAAGAAACCAGTTCTTAAGCTCTGTAAGAAGGGTTTCTATTTTCTCTAATAAAACCACGCATCAGGTAAGATTGAAGATCGCCGGTGCTGAACTGAATATTTCCGCAGAAGATGTAGATTACAGCAATAAAGCAGAAGAGCGTTTAACCTGTTCTTACCAGGGCGATGATATGCAGATTGGTTTCAACTCAAGATTCCTTATTGAGATGTTGGGTAATTTAACTGCAGATGAAGTTATGCTGGAAATGAGCTTACCAAACAGAGCTGGCATCCTTACGCCGGTAGACGGACTGGATCCGGGTGAGAAGATCACTATGCTGGTAATGCCGGTGATGCTGAATAATTAGTCGACAGTTTTTAGTCGCAGTAGGCAGAAAAAAAATATAATATAAAAAGCCCGTTCATTGATTTGAATGGGCTTTTTCTTACTAACTAATTAAATGAAAACTAAAACTCTATTTCAAAAACTGTATGGTTAATGGATAATAAGGCATTTCACCATTACTTACCTTTATTGCATTCATTATAGGTAGAATAAGCGCTATCAAGCCTATAATAATTAATAGAAGTATTCCCAGCCCTAACAATATGATAAGCGGAATACAGATGATAGAATAAATGAACAGGCTAATTTGGAAATTCAGGATCATTTTACCGTGCATATCCATTCCGGCTACTTTATCTTTTTGGGTTAACCAAAGTACGAGCGGAACGATAAATCCCCCAATTCCTGTTACCAGGTCCAGTAACTGACTTAAATGTGTTATTACTAACAATTGCTTGTCTTCTCTCATTTTCAATTTTTTGATGGTTATTGATGGTCTCTATATAAAAGACGAGCAGAATTAAGCTTTGTTACATACTCTCGGCTTCATTTTTTTCTCCCCTCCTTTGGAGGGGGTTGGGGGGAGGCCTATCTTTGCCCTATGAAATTGAATGACACCATTGTTGCTCTTGCCACACCTTCTGGTGCTGGTGCTATTGCCATAATTAGAGTTTCAGGCCCTGATGCAATAAAGATCGTTGCTCCTTTATTCAAAGCTAAAAGCAAGAAGAATTTAGCTGAGCAGCCCACCCATACTATTCATTTGGGAAATGTGATGGAGGGCGAAAGGACTATTGATGAAGTGCTGGCTTCGGTTTTTCGTGCTCCTAAATCCTATACTGGTGAGGAAACGGTGGAGTTATCCTGTCATGGGAGTCCGTATATCCAGCAGGAGATCATCCAGTTGTTGATTCGGAACGGTTGTCGCGCTGCGGAAGCCGGAGAATTTACCCTGCGTGCTTTTTTGAACGCAAAAATGGATCTTAGTCAGGCCGAAGCCGTGGCCGATCTTATCAATTCTGAAAATGCCGCTTCTCACCAGATGGCGATGCAGCAGATGCGTGGTGGTTTTTCAAATGAAATTCAAAAACTGCGTGAAGAATTGCTGAATTTTGCTTCGCTTATTGAACTGGAACTCGATTTCGCTGAAGAAGATGTGGAATTCGCTAATAGAGATCAGTTTAAAGAGCTGGTTTCCAGAATTCAAAGCGTATTAAAAAGACTAATTGATTCTTTTGCTACCGGAAATGTATTGAAAAACGGAATTCCGGTGGCCATTGTGGGAGAGCCTAATGTGGGTAAATCTACTCTGTTGAATTCTTTATTAAATGAGGAGCGCGCCATCGTTTCAGAAATTGCCGGAACTACCCGTGATACCATTGAAGATGAAATGAGTATTGGCGGTGTTGGGTTTAGGTTTATTGATACCGCTGGAATAAGGGAAACAAAGGATGTGGTAGAAAGTATCGGGATTAAAAAGACCTTTGAAAAGATAAGCCAGGCGCAGGTAGTGGTGTTTCTGATAAACTCAGAAAAGTTCGGAGTTCGGAGTTCGGAGTTCAGAGTGGAAATAGAGAAAATAAAAAATAATTTCCCTCAAAAACCACTTTTGATCATTGCCAATAAAGTAGACAGGCTTTCTGAAGAGCAATTACAGGAATTGAGATCTGAGTTGAAAGTCATCTCCAATGAACGTGAAAGATCTCAATATTTATTACTCTCAGCTAAAACAGGCAAAGGAGTTGAAGAGTTGAAACAAAAGCTCCTTGAATATGTAAATACCGGTGCGCTGCGAAACAGTGATACCATCGTGACGAATTCAAGGCATTATGCCGCACTTTTAAAAGCTCTCGAAGAGATCAACAAGGTAGAAGATGGTTTAAATGCTGAACTTTCGGGAGATCTTTTAGCTATTGACATACGCCAGGCGCTGCACCATTTTGGAGAGATCACCGGAGAAATTACAAATGACGACCTGTTAGGGAATATTTTTGCGAATTTTTGTATTGGAAAATAAACAGAAGATTTTATTTGATACCAAATGACATCAAATAACACCAAATAATACTAAAATAGAGGCTTAAGAGCCTCTATTTTATTTTCATATTTTCCGAATCTAATTTCTTTTTACACCTTTCTTTACACTTAATTTACACCTCGTTGTTAAATTTCATCAATGAGGTGTATTTTTTTACACCTCAATATTTATTTTTCTTATATTTATAGAAATTAACCAGTTATGAAAATCAAACTCAAAAAGAAAAAATTAAAGACTGGAAAGTATAGCCTTTATATTGAATATTATAAAGGCTTCATCCAGAATGATAAAGGTAAGATTGAACATAATAGGGAATTTGAATATTTAAAAGAATACCTTATTATTGAACCAAAGACAACTAAAGAACGCCAAGAAAATGCTGAGGTCCTGTTGAGAGCCGAGCAGGTGCTATCAATCCGTAAGGCTGAATATGCACAAGGCAAATATGGTATAAAAGATAAAAATAAGGATAGACTACTCTTTATCACTTATTATGATAAACTTAAAGAGGAGCGTTATGAAAGCAAAGGTAATTACGACAATTGGGATGCTGCTCAAAATCACCTTGAGGATTATATAGGTAAGAGAAAAATAACATTTGAAGATGTTGATGAAGATTTTGTTCTAGGCTTCAAAAAGTTTTTAAATCATAAATCCCGAACAAAATCGAATACTCCTCTATCTCAAAACTCAAAGTATACTTATTACAATAAATTTAAAGCAGCTTTACGGCAAGCTTTTAATGATGGCTATACGCGAAGAAATTTCGCTGCCACGGTCAAAGGATATGCCCAGGGTGAAACCTCCCGAGAGTATTTAACTCATGAAGAATTACAGGGGCTTGCTAAAGCCAGATGTAAACATCAAATACTAAAAAATGCATTTCTATTCAGCTGCTTAACCGGTTTAAGATGGAGCGATATTAATAAATTGAACTGGGCCGAAGTTCGAGATGAAGATGAAGGCTCCCGACTTATTTTTAAACAGAAAAAGACTGCCGGTCAGGAATACCAGTATATTTCAGGTCAGGCCAGGAATTTACTAGGAAAAAGAAGAAAAGAAAATGATCGGGTTTTTCAAGGTTTGAAGTATGGTGCACATTTTAATGCAGAAATTCTAAGGTGGTGCATGCGGGCCGGTATTACCAAGCATATTACCTTTCATAGCGCCAGACATACTCATGCAGTACTATTACTTGAAAACGGAGCAGATATTTATACGGTTTCAAAAGTACTCGGCCATAAAGAAATAAGAACCACTCAGGTATATGCTAAAATCGTAGACAAAAAGAAAAAAGAAGCAGCCTATTTAATTCCAGAGTTACAAATGGATTATGAATTTTGATATAATTACATATCTATCTTTCTTTGCATTTATATACGTCTATAGTCGTTTAGCTATTCATTATCTCCCCGTAATTTATTCACACTTTTTAAATGAAAATTTAAGCTTAGTCAATTCAGTAGAAAAACCAAGATTATTATTTCATTTTACTGGACTAAGTTTTATGCATTTGATGTCTAATTTTCATCATTCAAATCAAACTTCAAATTTGGCCGTCCAGCTTATAATAGTATTAGTCTATTTGCTAGGATTATATTTCTGCCTTACTTCCTGGAGAGAAAATTTTAAATCTTCTTTCTTAAAAAAAATAATCTCTAATTCGGATAAGTCTCCAAATAATTTCAATCTATCCATTTCGGATATTCATTTAACTCAATTATATAATGAAATGGTACGCTTTGATTTAATTGACCAGGAAGCAACTTCCCTACTAGATTTTAAAAACGTTTTACTAGAGGATTGGGGTAATCAACGCTCGAGAATTCATTTAAAAATGGACGGTCCTAGTTGCAGAGAATTTTATGATCACCTAATTAAAACATTTCCACACAATTCAATAACCTTGAAAAATCTATTTGTTACCTCTGGATTACTTATTAGACCTGATGGCAAGAAATACAATTATAACACGTTGAAAAATGCTCCTACCCGCTCTCCTATTTCTAAGCAACATGAAGCATTAGAAGCCATTTTTCAGAAGTTTAAATAAAGGCTTTTTATAGTTCCACTTTGAAAGCGGGTTCCATAATTAATTGCTCTTTCTGGGCAATACCAATCTTTTTTGCATAGTGTTTCCAATTACTTATTACAGATAAAATTTCTTCAATAATCTGATTCATATCATCTTCCCCTAAACGAAAATATTCTCCAACGCCTATGGCTAGATCTAAATCGAGTGCATTGTCGTCTGCATCGATATTCAATGCTAGTCCATCCTTTTCCACAGAAGGATTTATATCATAAGCCGGTGATAACTCCCATCCTTTTTCATTCATTATAAAGCCGTGATTTCTTAAATGATCATCAGTATTTGATACAGCGATATTAAAAATTAAACGGCGCCATAATTGATGTAAATTCTCCTCCACATTAATACCATAATTTTCAATTACATCAACGATATCAAGATAACTTGGACTAACATTTTTTAAAGATTCTTCGGTATTACCGGTCATTGTCATTGCTGAAGAAAAATGAATTCTTTGTCCGTCTTCACGATCGAACCTCTTTGTCAAAAATGTATGGTAAGGTCCTGTAATTTTTTCAATTTTCGATTCTGCCATTTCTATCCCACAATCAAGGGCTAGTCTATATGTTAGGAATTCCCATGCCCCCTTGTCAATTGTATCCGTTTTAGAAGGAAATTTTGCAATCCAAAGATCTCCATTTTTCCCTAATACATTGGCCTTTGGTCTGGCACCGCCAAGAGAAGATCCTGGAGCAATCAGTACAGCAAGCCATTGTCTGATAGTATTAGTTTCAGAATCACTTTCTATGTGATTTACCGCCTCCTGCAGATCGCCCAAAGAGGACCACGGCGGAGTTGGATTCTTAGTATCGTTATCTAAAAATGGTCCCTTCCTATCGGTCTTAAATCGTAAAGCCCCCATTCTACTTTCATCATAAACACCTAACAAGTAATCAATTTCATAGAGTTTGGGTATTTTTTCATTTCTAGATCTGGCCTCCTGTGCCGCCCTCCTCTTCATCAAAGTTTTACCCCATGTATCGGGCATACTATCTAAGAAAACTCCAAAATTTTCTTTATCTGTCGGATACTGAGGCCCGGAAAAAAAATTAATTTCAGGGTCCAGTAATTGATAAGAATTGCGCTTCAACCAATCTTTGTTGTACTCAAAGCTGAATGCCTTTTTGCCTTTAGCAAATTGTGCTGAAAGTACTCCGATCTCGGTGGGAGCTTCTAGTCCTTTCCAGTCGGCATACACGTATATATTGATTTTTCCTTCCGCCATAATTTAGAGTAAATCCAGGTCCTGAAGTTTACGACCAAGTTTATCATCATTTGCCAGATTAGCAAAATCCTTTTCAAGATTTAATACTTTCAGTACATTAAAATAGATACCTATTGCAACGGAAGGATCTCCCTTTTCTACTCTATGTAATGTTGCACGATGGATGCCCGCTCGTTCAGCCACCTGTTCAGCAGTTAGTTTTCTGCGTTTACGAGCAAGCTTAATATTTTCTCCTAATCCTGCGAATATCTTTTGATATCTCGGAAGAATTAATGCTTTTTTAGAATTCATATGTCGCTTATTTGCATCAAATATATATATTATGATATAAATAAACTACATTATGGTATATTTTTCACTATTAGAATGCAATGTTTTAAGGAAGGTCTTTCTTTTTCATAAATATACGAACTCCATTATCCCTATTATCCTCCTGCCACATATTTTCTCTTACATACCATTCAAATAGATTTGTATACCCAGCACGCATAGCACACCTTCCCTTTTATTTCACTTGCTAGTTTGGCTCCATGAATCGCTCATAAAGCGAAAATCAATCTCTAACTAATAACACTTTAATCATGGACTCATTACAAATACTTGAAAAACTTGACCGAATAGAAAATATGGTTCGCGCCAATAAGAATGTGTTAACCATTGAAGAGGCTGCGGAGTATACTGGTATCTCACGTAGCTACCTGTATAAACTAACTGCCAACGGAGACATTCCATTTTCAAAACCTCGTGGTAAAATGATTTACTTCTCAAGAGAAAAACTGGATGAATGGCTGCTATCCAGTCCCAGTAAATCAAAAGCTGAAATTCAACAGGAAGCGCTTAACTATACTTTCCGAAACAGGAGATAATTTTCTTGATCAGTTATGGACAGTAAACCACCAAATATCTATATGGTCGAGAATCCCAAGAAGAAAACCATTTACGATTATATGGAGGAATATTTATTTGATAAATACCAAATTCGATATAATGAGATAAGCCAGGATTTTCAAATCTCATTGAAAAATTCTAATAATTGGGAAGAACTTGAAGTTAACTCAGTTCTTATTGAATTGGCCAAATGTAATATTGAGGTCCCTCCCAGTAAACTTGAGATCTTTTTAAGATCATATGTTGTTCCGCATTTTAATCCTATTAGTAAATATTTTGAAGATTTAGAAGATTGGGATGGTCAAGATTATATTTCCAAATTATGTTCCTATGTTCCAGTTCAGGATTCTGATAATTTCTCCTATCATTTTAAAAAATGGTTGGTTAGAACTATTCGATGTGCCCTGGAGGAGAGTTATTTTAATAAGCAATGTCTAGTTTTAGTCCACAACCAACAGAATTCAGGCAAATCAACCTGGTGTCGCTTTATATGTCCTCCCCCTCTCTCTAAATATATAGCAGAAGACATTAGTAATGATAAAGATGCCCGAATTCAGTTAACCCGAAATTTTATTATTAACCTCGATGAACTTTCCATGCTAAACAAAAAAGACATAAATAGTCTTAAAGCATATTTTTCTAAAACATTCATAAATGAACGATTGCCTTATGACAGAAAAAATTCAACGCTATCTAGGACCTGTTCATTTATTGGTTCAACCAATCAGGCTAATTTCCTGAATGACGAAACAGGTTCTGTCCGTTGGTTATGCTTTAAACTTCTTAGGAAAATTGATTTTAATTATTCCAAGGAAATTCAGGTTAACCAGATTTGGTCACAGGCATATCATTTGGCCTATTCTGATCCTGATTTTTCTCCGGAACTAACTCTAAAAGATATTGAGGAAAACGAAGAAAGAAATCGCGAGTTTCGTCAGTTATCTACGGAAGAAGAATTAATCACCAAATATTTTGAACCGAGCCAGGATATAAAAGATTTTCATACCTCTTCCGAAATTCTAGCTAAACTTTCATGCCTCAATATAAGATTGAATGTAGTTTTTATCGGCAGAGCTCTGAATGCTTTGAACTTTCAACGAGTGAAACACCCTAAACGACAGGTCTATGGTTTCTTGACAAAACAATTGTTTACATCGAGCCCTTGGGAAATAACATAAATACTACTTACCTACTTACCTAAAGTTAGATCATCCCTTTTATGACAAGGCTTAAGACCAGGTAAGTAAAACTTAATTCATCTTACCTAAGTTACCTAAAACCTGGAATTTAGGTAAGATAGGTAACTAAAGGTAACTAGCATTTTTATTTGAAAAGCCTTGCTATGACTGGAAAAGGTAAGTAGGTAACTAAAATTATAGAAAAATGAAACTTCAAAAACTAACCTGTGAAAGAGCCCGCAATATTTGCATCGTGGAAACCCTCGCAAAATTGGGCCACTTCCCCAGTAGGAAAACGGAGAAAGAAGCCTGGTTTCTGAGTCCCCTTCGGTCAGAAACACAGGCCTCTTTCAAAGTGTCTTTAAAACTGAACCGATGGTATGACTTCGGAATTGGTGAAGGTGGGAATATCATTGATCTGGTGTGTCTACTATCAAATTGCAGCGTTGGAGAAGCACTGCAGTTTCTCTCGGATGAATTGCCTGTATTTAGCTTCCAGGGTACTATAACCGATACTTCAGAAAAGGAATGCGGTAATACCATCATACAAGTAAAACCGATCACCAAGAGCTACCTAAAGAAGTATGTAAGATCTAGAGGTATTTCCCTTGAAGTTGCCAGAAGCTACTGTAAGGAAGTCTGGTACGAATGCCGGGAAAAATCTTATTATGCCATCGGACTTCAAAATAAGGATGGTGGCTGGGAACTGCGCAGTCTCTATTTTAAAACTTCCAGTTCTCCTAAAAGCTATACCTACCTCCAGAATGAAAATGATAACCTGGTCGTCTGTGAAGGAATGTTTGATCTATTATCCATTGCTGAAATATATCCGGAGGAATTAAATGGTTCGGATATCATCGTTTTAAACTCGCTTTCATTTTTACAACAGATAACATCCTATTTCAAAAACTATACGTCGGTTGATCTCTACCTGGATAATGATCAATCCGGGAAGAAAAACGCAAAGAAATTATTTCAGTATTATCCCCACTTAAAAGACCAGAGTAATCGCTATAAAAACTATAAAGACCTTAATGAAAAACTAGCTTGTGGGTAGTCGATTTACAGTGGCCATAAATCGTTTTGAGTAGCAAAGCAAGATGTGTCATTGTCATGACAATCTTGCTTTGCGCCCGGAGGTTGCAAAGAAAATAAATATTAAAAATGAAACGGGAATACATCCAGATACGCTGCTCGATCTACGAGAAAAAGCTACTCAAAAAAAGAGCGGCCCGGGCAGGAATCTCCCTTTCAGAATATCTCCGGGCTACCGCTTTTAAAATCAATATCGTGGAACGATTAACTCCGGAACAAGTAGAATGCTACCAGCTACTGATCCAGTATAAAAACAATTTTATGCGAATCACTAATATGTTTAAAAAAAGTGATCCCCGGCTGGCGAAAAACGTTGAAGATCTCGCTGAAGAAATTAGAACGCACCTTCAAAACTTTAAAAAATGATTGGCAAAGGACAGTCTATAGCAAGCACCAAGGCTTCCCTCGACTATGGATGGAATCAGGAAAAAGAAGCAGAAGTAGTTCTCAAACAACACCTGGCCGGTGATACGCCCGGGCAGATCACCGATGAGTTTAAGATCATTCAATCTCAAAATGACCGCTGTACTAAAAATACCCTGAGTTTTATAGTAAGTCCAACCATCAAAGACGGGAAGGAATTAAGCCACCAGGATTTAGAAAAGATTGCCCAGGGATTTATAAAGGAAATGAATCTCCAGAATAATCAGGCCATTGGTTTTGTCCATAAAGACAAGGAACATACCCATATTCACATCTATGCAAATCGTATCAGCTTAAAAGGGGAAGTTTATAAAGATAGCTTTATAGGAAAACGAAGTCAGATCGCCGCAGATAATGTAGCCAAACAATTAGGGCTAACCCGGGTAAGAGAAGTACAACAGGGAAAGCTACAGGAGTTAAAATGGCAGCGACTGGCCATTAAACATATCCATAACAAAGTTCTGGAATCAAGGCCCAAAACCCTGGATGAGTACATACAAAAAATGAATGCACGTAATGTAAAGGTCATTCCCAGTATCAACAAATCCAATCAGCTGCAGGGCTTCCGGTTCGAATATCAGGGCGCCAATTTAAAAGGAAGTGAGGTCCACCGGTCCATGAGTGGTAGTAAACTAATCGCAGAAATTTCTCAGAATAATTGTTACAGTAAACTCAGGGAAGTACCTAAGACTTTAAAGCTGGTGAATAACACCGTACAACTTAGCACAAACATGGCCAGTAAAATAGCTAAAGATCTGGCTAAACAGGTGATCAAGCGAGGACTTGATACCGGTATGGGTATGGGAATGGGCTACTAAATATTAATGAGTATGAAAAAACTAGATGAGATCATGGAACTGATGGCTGATGAAATGGCCGATTTTAAAGTTTCTATTTTAAAACTGGATTTATTATCCAAAAAGCTCAATAAAATGAGTATTCCTATCAGTACAGCTGCTATTGATGAGAATCTAAAGAGCTTTCTTCAAAAACAGGAAGAGGCTGATGAATTAAAAAATGAATTATTTAGAGATATCAATATCCAGTTGGAAAGAGCCAGTCTGATCCCCAACTATATTCTTGTGTTATTTGGGAGTATTCTGATCCTGCTTTTATCCGGATTGGGATATTTTATTTACTCTTCCAAAATAACCGAAGGAGAGAAATTTTGGATCTATCGAACTATTTCTGAATCAAAACTTGAATCCTATCAAATCTTTTTCTCGGAAAATCTGGAAATAAAAGAAGGTTATTGCAATTGGCTGGAACAGTGGCATAAGTAAGTATGCGCCCTATGCTGTTTTTACTTTACGCTTAACTTTCCGTACACTATAAAAACAGCACAGGAACCACGCGCAAGGTTAGTTATGGGAGATATGGGGCCATAAATTGTGACTTCCTCGTAAAATAAATATTTGTGTTTGTTCCAGAACCAGATGGAATTTGTAAAAAGGTTCCATGCACGAAGAAAATAAAATAAGAAAGCCCACGCCGTTGTATATGCTTTACGCATTTAGTGAGTGCAACTAATGCCTCACATTACGGGTGTACAAGCACCCTCATAACCAAAACTTTAATCTATAATAAGTTCAATCCCGGCTTTCTCAGCCTTGTATTTTATTTTAGTGGTCAGCTCATAATAACTCCAATTTCTAGGACAAATTCCTCCTCTTTGGCAATGCCTATCTTATTTTCCTGGTTTATTAAAATTAGCGTTCCTGCTTGGTGTTTCACACAGAAATCAATTAATTTCCGGCTGTATAGGTGGAGGCGATGACTAACATAATTCTTTTCCTTTTCATGGAATCTTTGCACTGCTTTTGTTTTTCTTTTACGTCCTTGTCCTGATCTGGAAAAAGTAGCTCCTGCCTCTGCCCTTTTCCGTGCAGCCTGTATGGCTAACCTCCGATATAAAAACTCTTCCCTGGTACCAATGCTAAGTTTTGTCATTCCGATTTTTACAACAATCGGGTATTCAAGGGATAAAGAAGCCTGGGCAATAACATCCGGTTTCAGGGTATGCCTTTCCTTTTCAATTTCAAAAACCGCCAGTAAATAGGTTTTATTATCTTTCAGTTGAATCTGCGAGGCGCATAGCTTAGTTTCGCCTGCTACTAACCGCTCTAGCAATCTACGTTTATCGGTGTAATCTTTTCCTAAGTAGGTTTTCATAGGAACTGAAAATAAACGAAAACAGAATGCTTTTTTCTCTTCGTTATAGGTTAATCCACTGATACCTTCCATATCAAAAGGAAAAGCCAGATCTCTTTTGAAATTCATCAATGAAGCTTACAGATAACTTAACTAAACTAGTAACATTGTACAATTTTTGGTGATAATGATAGGTCGACTACCAGCTCAGACACCTGTTTCCTACAGCGTCCTGACGTATGACAGATGCTATTGGATCCCGATCATATATGAGATCGTTTGTATCATATAGTAGAAATGATCTTGGGTCAGTACATGACTTCCTTTTAAATCATAGGCATAAATTTCTTCATTTTTAATTGACATGATCCTATTTGATCAGAACGAAAACAACCGGTTCTAGTGGGGCATTCCACCATTAAAAAAAAATTTTCATTTTTACTTGGAGACTAATTTAAAAAAAACAATAAAACTATTTTTGTATCATAGTTTCCTTTGTTTACCTTTGCGCCTGATTTCAGAAAAGCAGAAATTAAAAATAAAGTTTAAATGAAAAAAATACTGATATGTTTTCTTCTGGTAACGAGCCTTACTTCTGGGCAGGAACCAGTTATTTTAAGCCTGCCAGAGGCTGTTTCTTATGCTTTAGATCATAAAGCCGAAGCAGAAAAAGCACGTCTGGATATTATTAAGGCCAATGCGCAAATCGCCGAAGTAAGATCTAACGCACTGCCACATCTTAACGGAAGTGCAAATACATCTTATAATCCTCTTTTGCAGGAGAATATCCTGCCCGGGGAATTCTTTGGAAGGCCGGGCGAAGATATAGCTGTGGCATTTGGAAGAAAATGGAACTCGACTGCCACGGCGCAGTTGACGCAAACACTGTTTGACCAGGCGGTATTTACCGGCCTTAAAGCGGCTAAATCCACAAAGGAATTTTATCAACTGAATGCACAGCTTACGAACGAAGAAATTATTGAAAAGGTTGCAACTGCATATTACCAGGTATATCAAACCCTGCAAATGCTTGAAAATTTGGAGAGCAATCTGGAGCTAACAGAGCAAACTGTTGAAATCGTAAAAGGTCTTTATGAAACCGGACTGGCAAAAAAGATTGATTATGACAGAAGTAAAGTAGCATTGAATAATCTTATCGCAAACAGGCAGCGGATGATTAATGCCGTTGAGCTGAGTGAAAATACCTTGAAATTTATGATCGGGATGCCTATTAGTCAGGAAATAAAACTACCAGAACAAAATTTTCAGCCTTCATTGCTCCCCAATGAAAGTCTGGAAATGACTGAAAGAACAGAGCTTCAATTGTTGGCAAAGCAGATCGAGCTTTTAAACTGGCAGAAAAAAGCGACCCTTGCCGAATATTATCCTTCGGCATCTCTTTCCGCTAATTATGGCTGGCTTGGCCAGGGTGATGAGGTACCCCTTTGGAACGGTGAAGATAAAGGCGTTTTCTGGTCGGATCTTGCATCTGTTGGAATTAACATCAGAATTCCCATTTTTAACGGTTTTGCTACCAAATCCAAGGTAAAACAAAACCAGATCGACATTGAAAAGGCGCAGGCAGATTTCCAGGAAACAGAACTTGCGTTACAACTGGCCTACAGCAATGCTGTGGCACAGCTAGAGAACAGTTTTCTCACGATCGAAACCCAGGTAGAAAATGTAGAGCTTGCGCAGGGAGTGCTCGAAGACAGCCAAAACAATTATGAATTGGGACTGGCAAGCTTAAATGACATGCTTGATGCTGAAAGGGATCTCGCCGAAGCAAAAAATAACCTAACCAATGCCCGCCTTGATTATAAATTAGCCGAAGTGGAGCTATTAAAGTCACAGGGGAAACTAGAAATACTAAAAGAAAATAAGCTTTAAGATGAAAAAGAAAACAATCATAACCATTGTAGTGCTAATCGGCGTCGCCGTAGCTTTCTTCCTGATCCTGCAAAACAATAAAAAAAACAATGAAGAAGAACTGGAAATAGTTGCTCAGAAAAATTCAGAAGTAGCTGTAAGAACTGCCACCGTTCAAAAAGAAAGCCTTAGTGGAATGTTCACTGTAAATGGTACTTATGAACCTCAGACAAGGGTGCAGATTTCAGCCGAAATGAATGGACAGGTTGTGGCAATTTATGTTGAGGAAGGAAGCCGGGTCAAAGAGGGACAGGTTGTAGCAAAGCTTTCTGGTGATAAGACTAATGTAAACGTGACTAATGCAAAAGCCAATCTTGATAATGCCATTTCCAGTTTGAATAGGTTCGAAGCAGCCTTTAAAACAGGAGGTGTAACCGCAGCACAACTGGACCAGGCGAGGTTGCAGGTAGAAAATGCGAGAGCACAGTATCAATCTGCACAAATAAGCTCCGGAGACACCAACATCCGCTCCAAAATCAGCGGAATTGTAAATGAAAAAATGGTGGAAGTAGGAATGGTTGTAGCTCCGGGCAATCCAATCCTAGAAGTAGTGGATATTTCTTCCCTTAAATTACGCGTAGAGGTAGATGAAGCTTTGGTAAGCCAGTTACAAAGGGGCGACATTGTAAAAATGGTACCCAGCGTGACCAAAGATACCATTAGTGGGAAGATCAGTTTCATTGCGCCTGCCTCTAATGGAGCCCTTAAGTTTCCTGTGGAAATTACTGTGGACAATTCCGGAGGAAATTTAAGAGCAGGAATGTATGCTACTGCAGTGTTTAACGAAGCAGGGCTGGATAACATTTTGACCATCCCAAGAAAAGCATTTGTTGGTAGTGTAAGTGATAATAAAATATTTCTTGTAAAAGATAGTATCGCACATCTTACTACCATTAAGACAGGTATAAATTATGGCGATAAGGTTCAGGTTACCAACGGTCTTTCAGAGGGTGACGTGATCGTGACCAGTGGACAAATCAATCTTACTGACAATGCAGCGGTGAGAATCATAAAATAAAGAAAAACAAATGAAATTAGCAGAAGTATCTATAAAAAGGCCCAGCCTTGTAATTGTAATGCTCGCATTACTAATTATTGGTGGTCTTTTTAGCTATAGCCAACTCAGCTATGAGTTGATCCCAAAATTTGAAGTAAAGGTGGTTACCGTCATGACCGTTTATCCCGGTGCAGCTCCTGCCGAGGTGGAAAACACCGTATCCCGTAAAATAGAAGATGCAGTGTCTTCCCTTGAGAGCATTAAAAAGATCCAGTCGAAATCTTTTGAAAGCCTGTCGTTGGTGACTATTGAATTTGAAAACGAAGCGGATGTCGATTTTTCGCTCAATGAAGCACAGCGAAAAATAAACGCCATTCGCTCTGATCTTCCTGATGACGTAGAGGAACCTTCGCTCTCACAGTTCTCAATTTCAGATCTACCTATAATGAGTATGGGAGTAACCGCAAATCTCACAGAAAGTGAACTTTATGATCTAATTGATGAAAAAATAGAACCTGCCTTTTCACGGCTTCGGGGTGTCGCACAGGTGAATCTTGTGGGAGGACAGGAAAGAGAAATCAGGGTAAATTTGGATCCTGACAGGCTTCAGGGTTACGGGCTTACCGTTCCAATGGTGCAGCAAATAATAAGTGCTTCAAACCTGGATTTTCCTACTGGAAACCTTACCACCAGAGAGAATACTACGCTTATCCGGCTCTCTGGAAAAATTCAGTCTGTAGAGGAATTGAGAAATCTTACAATAGCTTCTCAAAACGGACAGAATATTAAACTTTCTGATGTTGCCGAAGTTCAGGATACGCAAAAGGAAGTAGAAAAGATTGCACGTATTGATCGTCAAAATACCATTTTACTTCAGGTTCAAAAACAAACCGATGCGAATGCGGTGACTGTAAGTGAACTTGTGCAGGAGAAAATTGATGAAATGGAGCAGCAATATGCCGAGCAGGGAGTACAGATAACAATAGCAGATGATTCTTCAGAATTTACACTTGAAGCGGCAAATTCAGTAATAAAAGATTTATTTATCGCTATTGCACTTGTAGCATTCATAATGCTTTTCTTCCTGCATAGCTATCGAAATGCCCTTATCGTAATGGTTTCCATTCCTACTTCGCTTATTGCCACTTTTATAGGAATGTATTTGATGGGATACACCCTCAACCTGATGAGCTTACTCGCACTTTCCCTGGTAGTGGGAATCCTGGTGGATGATGCCATTGTGGTTATCGAAAATATTCATCGCCATATGGAGATGGGTAAAAATAAAATCCGTGCCGCATATGACGGTGCTTCAGAAATTGGGTTCACGGTAACAGCGATCACCCTGGTAATCGTGGTGGTTTTCCTCCCTATTGCGATGAGTACCGGCCTTGTGGCAAATATTATTGCGCAGTTTTGTGTTACGGTAATCATTGCGACCCTCTTGTCCCTATTGGTTTCCTTTACGGTGGTGCCATGGTTATTTTCCAGATATGGAAAACTGGAGCTTATAACCGATAAATCTTTCTTCGGAAAGATAATAAATAAGTTCGAAGCAGGGATTTCCTGGTTTACTGCAGAAGTAACAAATATCCTGAACTGGTCTCTTGACAATAAAATTAAGACTTTTCTGGTAGTGATTGGTTTATTTGTAAGTTCTATTGCTCTTGTTGCAATGGGCTATATTGGATCTGATTTCTTTCCGGAAACAGATAGGGGAGAGTTTCTTGTTCAGTTAGAAATTGATAAAGATGCCTCCATTGAAGAAACCAACTTTATCACTCAACAAGCAGAAGCTTATCTGCAGGACATGCCACAGGTGGAGAGTCTTCTTACCACAGTTGGCCAGTCCAGTAGTGGAGGAATGGGCGCTGCGCAGGCTACCACTAATAAATCTGAGATCAATGTTACTTTAGTTGACAGATCTGAAAGAGAAGATAAAACCAATGTCTTTTCCGCTAAATTACAACGTGATCTTGAGCAGAAACTAGTGGGTGCTGAAGTAACTGTCGTCCCTGTGGGAATAATGGGGGCCCAGGCAGCCCCACTCCAAATGACTGTTACTGGTAATTCATTTGAAGAAGCTTTCGCCTATGCCCAGGCTGCTGAGGAAGTCTTACGGACTGTGGATGGTGCCACCGAAGTGGAGACAAGTGTGGAAGATGGTAATCCTGAAATCTCGGTAAGTGCAGACAGGGATAAAATGGCTTCCCTGGGATTAAATGTAGCCACAGTTGGGCAAACTTTGCGCACAGCGTTTAGTGGCAATACAGACAATAAATTTAGAACCGGAGACAACGAGTATGACATTAATATTATTTTTGATGAAGCAGCGAGAAATGATATAGAAGATGTAAGAAATATCCAGTTTGTAAATAACAGTGGGCAAAGGATTAATTTGGCCCAGTTTGCGGATATTAATTATGAATCAGGCCCTTCCCTGCTTGAACGTTACGACCGTTCGCCTTCTGTAACCGTTTCGGCACAAACAGTAGGTAAAACTACGGGAGCAGTGGCCCAGGAGTGGGAAGAAAAACTTGGGAATATCGAGCAGCCTAAAGGTGTGGAATGGACCTGGGGCGGAGATATGGAACGCCAAAGCGAAGGTTTTGGTACGCTGGGAATTGCCTTACTGGCAGCTATTATGTTGGTGTACATGATCATGGTGGTACTGTATGATGATTTCGTGAAGCCGTTTATAGTGCTGTTCTCTATTCCTCTATCCTTCATTGGAGCATTATGGGCACTGGCTCTTACCAACCAAAGTTTAAACATTTTCACCATTTTGGGGATAATAATGCTTATTGGGTTAGTTGCTAAAAACGCGATTTTACTGGTAGATTTTGCCAATCATAGGCTGGACCATGGAGAAAAAATAAGAACAGCTTTAATCCAGGCAAACCATGCGAGGCTGCGTCCAATTTTAATGACGACCATTGCCATGGTTTTCGGGATGCTTCCTATTGCACTGGCCTCGGGAGCGGCTGCGGAGATGAATAATGGTCTGGCAATTGTAATTATTGGAGGATTATTATCATCGTTATTCCTTACCCTGGTAATCGTACCGGTGGTATATATGATTTTTGTACGCCTGGAGGAGAAATTCTCTTCTAAAGAGGAAAAGAATTATGAGGAGCTGATGGTAGCAGATTATGAGCACATTCATCCTGAACAGGAATTAGAATTTGATTAAAGTGCAATAGCTGACTGTTAAAGGGCAGTCAGCTCCTTTTTGTACTAAAGCATAAAAAGGAATATTTTTATAAAACCAATTACCTAAATAAAATTTTTAAAACCAGAACAAATGGTGAAAGATATTGAATTACTAGAGAAGGTAGCAGATCTTTTCATCTATTATGGAGCCAAGACAGTGACCATGGATGACATAGCCCAGAAACTAAAAATTTCTAAAAAGACGTTGTACCAGAAATATAAAAATAAGGAAGTTCTGCTGGAAGAGGTGCTAACGTATAAGTTGGAAAAAGTTCTTTTAAAGATGAGAAATCTAGATGAAACCATAGATAACGCCGTGGAAAGGATGTTTGCCAGAGATGAGGATATTGAAAGAGCTTCAAGAACTAACGATTCCATTATGCTAAGGCAGCTAATAAAATATTATCCCGAGATATTTAATAGACACATGCTATATTTTTCAGAAAAGCTTTCGGAAATTCTTGTGCATAATATTGAAAGAGGTAGAAAACAGGGACTCTACAGGGAAGATTTTGATGCTAATCTATATTCAAAACTTTATTTTCAATTAACGATGACCTATGATAATTCACCCTTTTTGGATACCACTGAAATATCCAGGGCCCACTATCAGCATGAATCGTTAATGTTTTATATGAATGCTATAACTAATGAAAAAGGTAAGGTAAAAATGAAAAACATTATTTCTTAGATCATCCTGTCTTCAGCGTTGCAACACCCTAGAAATTTTTCTCGATGATTCGATATAAT
>NZ_JAPYPC010000035.1 GCF_029937855.1 Christiangramia sp. | reverse complement strand
GTTTTAATGTTTATCATTGGGTTTACTTCCGCTGGCTGGATAGGGCTTTCCAAACTTTATAAATTATACCATGGGATGCCTAATATCCTGGTGGTTCAAAATCCGTGGTTCTATATTTCCTTAGCAGTAATGATCATTGGAACCCAGTTTTTTCTTGCGGGATTCCTGGGCGAACTCATTCTTCGATCCAAAAGAGATAAAGAACGATATCTTATAAAGAAAACCACTTCCAATATTTAGTCCCTTTCAAGGATTAACCTTATTTTTGCTTAGCAAAACAATCTAATTATGGCTACGAACAAACCTGAAATCCTTCAGAAAGCCGAAGCATGGCTTACTGATATTTTTGATGCTGATACCAAGTCTGAGATTAACAGGCTTATTGAAGAAAATCCCAAAGAACTGGAAGAAAGCTTCTATAAGAATGCCGAATTTGGTACCGGAGGTATGCGTGGCGTTATGGGCGTGGGAACAAACCGCATCAATAAATATACCCTCGGTAAAAATACCCAGGGGCTTTCAGATTATCTCAAAAAATCATTTCCAGATAAGGAGATAAAAGTAGCTATTGCTTATGATTGTAGAAATAACAGTCAGGAACTAGCAAAAGTTGTTGCTGATGTTTTTTCAGCAAATGGTATCAAAGTCTTTTTGTTTTCAGAATTAAGGCCTACTCCGGAATTGTCTTTTGCGGTAAAAAAATTAGGTTGTCAATGCGGAATTGTTCTAACCGCGAGCCATAATCCACCAGAATATAACGGATATAAAGTCTATTGGGAAGATGGCGGCCAGTTAGTGCCACCACAAGATACAGAACTGGTAGATACAATAAATGCCCTGGAATATTCGGCCATAAACTTTAAGGCCAATGAGGAGCTGATCGAAAAGATTGATTCAAAAGTGGATAAAGCATTTGCGGAAGCTTCTGTGGAAAATGGAAGTTTTGACACGAAAGCTTCCGCAAGGGAAAATTTAACGGTCGTTTTCACTTCTCTTCACGGTACATCTATTACCATGGTTCCAGAAGTACTTGAAAAAGCAGGCTTCAGCAATGTTCATATTGTGGAAGAACAAAGAGAGCCTAATGGTAATTTCCCCACGGTTAAATCTCCAAACCCGGAAGAACCGGAAGCTCTGAAAATGGCGCTGGAATTAGCCGAAAAAGAAAATGCTGATATCGTTATTGGAACCGATCCTGATTGTGATCGGCTTGGCGTGGCAGTTAGAGATCTCAATGGAGAAATGATCCTTCTTAATGGAAACCAAACCATGTTGGTGATGACCTGGTTTTTACTGGATGAATGGAAGAAACAAGGGAAATTAAAAGGTAATGAGTTTGTAGCTTCTACCATTGTTTCCACTCCCATGCTGAAGAACCTTACAGAAGATTATGGTGTAAAATACATGGAAGTCCTTACCGGTTTTAAATGGATCGCGAAACTTATAAAAGATCACCCGGAATTAGAATTTATTGGAGGTGGAGAAGAAAGTTTTGGTTATATGGTGGGTGATTTTGTAAGGGATAAAGATGCGGTAACCGCTACCCTGCTTGCCTGTGAGATTGCAGCAAAAATGAAAGCTGAAGGTAAATCCTTCTATAAAAAACTACTTGAGCTTTATAAAAATTACGGCCTATATAGAGAAGAACTTATTTCCCTGGTTAAAAAAGGAATTGAAGGTGAACAGGAAATAAAGCAAATGTTAATCGACCTTAGAGAGAATCCCTGGGAAGAAATTGATGGCGAGAAAGTGGTTTTGATTGAAGATTATAAAACATCGATTGCTAAAAACACTCAGGATCATACAGAAAATAGCATTGATATTCCAAAATCCAATGTTCTCATTTATTATACTGAAGATGGGACTAAAATAGCAGCCAGGCCAAGTGGTACAGAACCCAAAATTAAATTCTATATAAGTGTGAATTCAGATCTTGATAGTATTGAAAACTATGCTGCTGAAGACCAGAAATTGAGTGATAAAATTGCCCGGATCAAACAGGAACTAAAACTGGGATAACTTACTTTAAATGACCTACTTCCGGAAAATACTCCAATTCGCATTGCCTTATAAAAAGTATGCGATACTAAATATTATTTGCAATATATTTTATGCAATTTTTAGTACGCTCTCTTTTATTGCTTTAATCCCGGTTATTCAGGTTTTATTTGATAAGACCAAAAGGGAATCTAAAAAACCGGTGTGGGATGGCATTGGAGGAATTAAGGATTATTTTACCGATTATTTTAATTACGAGGTCACTCAAAGGGTGAATGAAGATGAAGTTGCAGCTCTTGTGTTTATATGCGGAATTGTGGTGGTTTTGTTTTTTCTAAAAAACCTTTTTGGATATCTCAGTTCTTTCTTTCTTACTTTTCTTAGAAACGGCGTATTAAGGGATTTAAGAGACGCCATGTATAAAAAAATACTCGCACTGCCAATTTCTTACTTTTCTGAAAAAAGAAAAGGAGATACTATTTCCAGGATCACGGCAGATGTAAATGAGGTACAATATTCATTTTTATCAATTCTGGAATTAATCGTTAGGGAACCACTCACGATTCTCTTTACTATTATTGCCATGCTTTTAATGAGCGCAAAACTGACCTTGTTCGTCTTTGTATTTTTGCCAATTTCCGGTTTTATAATTTCTCTGATCGGAAAGCAGTTAAAGAAACAATCTAATCTGGCTCAGGAAGAAAACGGCCATTTTTTAAGCATCGTGGAAGAAACGCTTTCCAGTCTAAAGATCGTAAAAGGTTTTAACGCGGAAAAAAGATTTTACGCTCGTTTCCAGGATTCTACCAACCGATTGAAGAATATCCTGAACAAACTGGTAAACAGGCAAAATTTAGCTTCGCCTACAAGTGAATTTTTGGGAATTTTTGTCATTGTGATCATTCTTTGGTTTGGAGGAAATATGGTACTGGTAGAAGGAACATTAGACGCTGCCACATTTATTGCTTTTCTAGGACTTGCTTACAATATATTGACTCCTGCAAAGCAAATTTCCAAGGCATCTTACAGTGTTAAGAAAGGGAATGCCGCCGCAGAACGTATTTTGGCAGTTCTGGAAACGCCATCAACAATTAATGATGCACCAGATGCTATTGACAAAAAAGAATTTGAGAAAGAGATCAGCATTGAGAAAATAAGCTTCAGTTACGAGAAGGAAAAAGTATTGAAAAACTTCAGTGTAAAGGTTTCAAAAGGAAAAACTATTGCGCTAGTAGGTCAGTCCGGATCGGGTAAATCTACGATTGCCAATCTTATTACCCGATTTTACGATGTTAACGACGGAAGCATAAAATTAGATGGAATAGATATTCGAAAAATAAAAAAGTCTTCGCTTAGGAATTTATTGGGACTGGTAACGCAAGATTCTATTCTTTTTAATGATACCATTCGAAATAATATATTATTAGGTAAGGAAGATGCTTCAGATGAAGAGATCATACATGCCTTGAAAATTGCAAATGCCTGGGAGTTTGTGAAGGAATTACCTCAAAAGCTCGATACGAACATTGGCGATAGCGGAAACAAACTTAGTGGCGGACAAAAACAGCGATTATCCATCGCTCGAGCAGTATTAAAGAATCCACCGGTGATGATCCTGGATGAGGCCACCTCTGCCCTGGATACAGAAAGTGAAAAACTGGTTCAAGAAGCTTTGGAAAATATGATGAAGAATAGAACTTCCATTGTAATTGCCCACCGCTTATCTACGATCCAAAACGCCGATAATATTATTGTGATGCAAAGAGGCGAAATCGTGGAACAGGGAAAACATCAGGAACTTATATCGACTAACGGAACCTATAGAAAGTTGGTAGAGATGCAATCTTTTGATTAACTACATTTAATTAACTTCTGGATAATTCACCAGATGCTAATGCTTCTTTATAATTTGCTCTTATTTCAGGAAAACTACCGAAAAATTTCTCACCGTTCTTTTTCCTTAAGATCACAACAGTATTCCCATTATTATTGGTTTTAACTTCTGTAACCTCCACGAGGGTTCCTACCAGTTTTTTATAATTTACTATTTCGCCTTTTTTAATTATAAAATTAGCCTTCGGAAATTTAACATCAGAGTACTCATAAGTATCTGAAATTCCTATTTTCAATACTTCCCCTACTCTAACTTCATCGATTTCCTGAGCACTTAAAGTGGGGGATAAAATCAAAAATATCAAAAGTGAAAACGTGCTAATAAATTTCATAATATCAGTTTTAAGTGTACTACCTAAAAATAGGGAAAGCGGATAAAAATAAAAAATGGATGATATAAAATATCATCCATTTTTATCAAATTATTTCCATTTTGGGGCAAATGGAAATAATGCGATCTAATTCAATTTTTTATAGGGGCAAAAAAAGATCAAATCATTTATATTTCAAATATATGTCAAAGAAAGTTAGCAGCCAAAAAAATTATGCTTTTTGCCATTTAATTTTACCTTTTATCGGTTAAAAAAGTAGTAATTGTAATCTTTTTCCTTCATTATAATTTATAAATATTAATTTTTTAAGCCTAAAGCTTTCAATATCTTTACATCGCAGTAATTCTCCAATTTTGCAAAATTCCGAAGATAAATTCGTCAGCCGACTTCAGGATGCCTCTTCCTCTCAGGAAGCTTTTAGAGAACTTATATCAAAATATAAGGAAAGACTTTATTGGCACATCAGGAACATCGTAAAAAATCATGATGATACCGATGATATCTTACAGAATACTTTTTTAAAGGTTTATAAAAATATTGGTAAATTTAAAGGGGATAGTAAATTATATAGCTGGATGTACCGTATTGCGACGAATGAGGCTATTAGCTTTTTAAATAAAAAGTCAAGGAAACTTCAAATTACTTCTGAAGAATTACAAAATCAGATCATTGATAACCTGGAAAGCGATGTATATTTTGAAGGGGATGAAATTCAGCTAAAATTACAAAGAGCTATTGCCAGGCTCCCGGAAAAGCAACAGCAGGTATTTAATATGAAATATTTTGAGGAACTAAAATATCGAGAAATGTCAGAAATTCTAAAAACCAGCGAAGGCGCTCTCAAGGCTTCTTATCATATTGCAGCAAAAAAAATCGAAGAATATCTGAAATCAAATTAAACCATTAGAGAATTAGATAGTCATAGAATTAATGAAAAACAATACCTCTAAATATTCGCAAAATTCTGGTTTCAAGGTACCTGAGGATTATTTCAGAAACTTTGACGAAAAGATGATGAATAGCCTGGAAGATTCTAAATATTTGGATATCCCGGTTAAAGGTAAAGCTTTTTCAGTGCCAGAAGGCTATTTTGATTCCCTGGAAGATAAGATTGTCGCTAAGACAAGTAAAGATCGACCAAAGGTGATCAAATTGTTTAAAAAGGAGTATTTCTATTATGCGGCAGCTGTGGCAGCTCTCTTTATCCTTATGCTTGGTAATTTCTTTAATACTGAAAGTACTCAGCCAATAGGATGGGATAACATTGAACTTTCGGCTATGGAAAACTACATTGACGAAGGTTATGATATGGGTTATATGGAACTAAATCCAGTAGAAGTTTCAGATTTTATATTTAAAGATGGTAAGCTTATTGATGATTCAGACTTTACAGCGATAAATTCAGATGCTGTGTTTGATTATATTGATGAAAACATTGAAGATCCTACTTATATTTTGGAATAAACTATGAAGAAAATTGTTTTAATATTATTTGTCATTCTTTTCAGCTCTAATATGATGAGTCAGAAAGAAGATAAAGACGCCCAAAGGGAACGAATAAAGGCTCTGAAGGTGGCATTCTTTACCCAGGAACTGAATTTAAACGATAAGCTCGCTGAAAAATTCTGGCCCATCTATAACGAATATGAAACAAAAAGAAGAGAACTCCATAAAAGGGAGCATATAGAGTTTGAAAATATAGAATGCATCAATGAAGCCAAAGCAAATGATCTACTTGATGAATTTCTAACGGTTGAAAGCGAAGAATATAAAATTAAGAAACAATTGTTCAGAGAGCTGAAACAGATCATTTCAGCAAAAGATATTATTAAATTACATAAGCTGGAAGATGAATTCCATAAAAAGCTTATAAAAGAATACCGTTCAAAACGCGATCGCAAGGATAGCAGTGAATAGTAGAACGTTTCATAGTTAGTTTTTTGGTTAGTTAGTAGTTATAATCCGGCAGATTATTTATCTGTCGGATTATTTCTTTTTAACGGAATATTAATTTCGCAATTCTACCTTTTCCTGCTGCATATGCCAGCGTATCGTTTACAAACCTCAAGGAATAGAAGCCTTCATCAGATAATTTTTCCCAGGATTGTCCGGCATCTTTGCTATAATGAATCCCTGTAAATCCGGTGGCAACTAATTGTTTCGCTTTAGAATTCGGAACATATCTCACGCTGCTTTTATAACCCGGCTCCTCTCCTTCTGCTAGTAATTCCCAGGTTTTTCCGCCGTCCTTAGTTACAACTTTATTTGCTGTATTTCCTTCCGGGTTGGTATAATCACCTCCTATTATAACGCCGTTTTTATCATCATAAAAATCCATGGAATAACCTCCGGTGGTTGGTTTGCCCTGCAAAAGAGGTGTTTCAAATACCTCCCACGATTTTCCTTTATCAGGAGAATAAAGAATCCGGGACTTCATACCTCCTGTCAAGATCCAGGTATTATTGCCCTCAATAGCTATATTGGAATTGCTGGCGGCAAAAGCGGCTTCTCCTTCTGCAGCTTCAGGTAAATTTTTGCAATCCAGTTTCCTCCAACTTTCACCCCCGTTTCGGGTAATAATAATAGAAATACAAGCTTCCGTTGGATCTCCAATGGCGATTCCCTCCTTATCATTCCAAAAGGCCAAAGCATCATAGAATACCTTTTCATTTTCTTCTTTATAAACCAGCTCCATGTTTCCTGAATTTCCTGTTTTATAAAGCAGGGCTGGGTTTCCCACACTTAGCATAAAAAAGTCATTTGAAGTACTGGCGACTGCCCTGTATTCAGGAATTATGCTATCAAATTTCTGAAGATTGGTTTTCCAGCTATTATTTGCTGAATCATATAATCCATAAGTTGCTTTATTACCGGCGAAGGCTAGATTCTGCCCTATCACCTCGATTGCCCGTACACTTAAAGAATCATCTTCGAGGATTACTTCAGTTTCAACAGAATCAAAAAATTGAGGAGCCTTCTCAACAGCATCTTTATCATTTTCTTTAGAAGCATCTTTACAGCCGAAGGCAAGTAAAATCAATAAAAAACTAATTTTTCTCATGGTTGGAATTTGAATCAAATATAAATTATTCCGATCCAAAAAACCGTAACTTTGCCGCTTTAAAGAATATTTATGCGCCTACACAGGAATCTTGTTTTTGCAACCGTTGATGCTTTAGCCGAAATTTTTAATGATGGAAATTATGCCGATAAGGTTATTGAAAAGACACTGAAAAGAGACAAAAGATGGGGCTCTCGCGATCGTAGTTTTATAGCGGAAACCACTTATGATATCGTTCGGTGGAAGAGATTGTATGCCGAAATAGCTGAAGTGAAAGAACCTTTCAAAAGAGAAGACCTTTTTAGGATTTTCGCTGTATGGTGTGTGCTCAAAGGTATAAAGTTGCCAGATTGGCCGCAATTTTCCGGAACTCCGGAAAGGCGCATCAAAGGAAAATTTGATGAATTAAGCCGAATTAGAAAATTCAGGGAATCTGTTCCAGACTGGATGGACGAAATTGGTGAAAAGGAACTGGGAGAAAAAATATGGACCAAAGAACTTCATGCCCTTAATGAACAGGCTCCGGTAGTTATAAGAGCTAACAAACTTAAAACTAATCCTGAGGAATTGGCTTCCAAACTCAGGGAAGAAGGAATTGAAACATCAAATCTTCGGAATTATCCGGAGGCACTGGAATTAAAAGTACGTGCTAATATATTTAGAACCGATGCTTTTCAAAAAGGTTTTTTTGAAGTTCAGGATGCCAGCTCACAACGTGTAGCTGAATTTCTGGATGTTCAGCCTGGGATGCGGGTAGTAGATACCTGTGCCGGTGCGGGAGGTAAAACCCTGCATATTGCCGCATTAATGGAAAATAAAGGCCAGATTATCGCATTGGATATCTACGGCAATAAATTAAAGGAATTAAAGCGTAGGGCAAAACGGGCTGGAGCACACAATGTGGAGACTAGGAGTATTGACTCTACAAAAGTGATCAAAAAACTTTACGATTCTGCCGATAGGGTTCTAATTGATGCCCCTTGTAGTGGGCTGGGAGTATTAAGCCGAAATCCTGATGCTAAATGGAAATTACAACCAGACTTTCTGGAAAAGATTAGAAATACACAGCTTGAAATTTTAGAAAAGTATTCAAGGATTGTCAAAAAAGGAGGGAAACTAGTTTATGCCACCTGTTCCATTTTACCATCAGAAAATGATAAGCAAATTCAGAAATTTTTAAAAACTGAGACCGGCAAGAGTTTTAAATTGCTTAGAGAGAAAAAAATTCTATCTCATGAAAGTGGTTATGACGGATTCTATATGGCGCTGCTGCAAAAAGATTAATACAGGCTACATAGCGATTTTTCTATTGAAGCTCAATAAACCTTAATTCGCTGTTAGGCCCATGCGAAAAAGTTCCCGATATTTCTTCTCTCGTGTCCAATTGCTGTATAAGATCATCACACAGATCACCACAATTAATACGTGATTCATTCATAAGAGAAATATGATCATCTGTGACCTTTACAAAATTATGACCTCCCCATTTCAACCTAATGTCAAATGTTTCGTCACTGCCTACCGCTTCTTTAGAAATTATTTTTTCTAGCTTATATTTAAAAGAACTAGCATCTGCAGGTGGATTCTCAATTCTCTCTTTAGAAACCATAATGTCATATAAATAACCAGGTTTAAATTCAAAACCATCAATGTCATCATAAAAATAATTCCACTCCCCTCCTTCTATTTCATCGCCTTCCTTTACTAAAAGTACTAACTGCGGTTCAACTCCAAATGCGGTTTGCTTAAAATGGTTAATTTGCATATTCACCATTGTCTCATCATTCTCCTCCCCCTCTATAGAACATGAATTGGTAGAGAAAAAAGACAAAAGCCCCACGATCATTATCATAGCATATTTCATATTCTAATGGTTGTTTTGATTGATGAACTTAAGATACTTCTATTTTCAAAAATTAATAGCCTTAACTTTCTTAAAATATTTAATCTACCCGATAAAAAATCATAAATTTGTGCCTTCAAAAACAACACAAACACAACCCAAATGATCCTTTTCTTCGGAAACCAAACTACCAAGGTTTTTGCTGTGGAAACACACTCACAACTTTCAGCCCAGGAAATTTCTAAACTCAACTGGCTTTTCGGAAATACGCAACAAATACATAAATCTGCACTTGCAGATTTTTTTGTTGGTCCCCGTGCCGCCATGATCACTCCCTGGAGTACCAATGCCGTTGAAATTACTCAGAATATGGGGATTCATGGCTTGATTAGAATTGAAGAATTCTTAAGAGTTGATAAAAATTTTACCGATTTCGATCCTATGCTTTCTCAAAAATATGAGAGCTTAGATCAGGATATTTTTGATATTCATATTAATCCCGCTCCGATTATTGAGGTGGAAGATATTGCAGCTTTCAACCAGCAGGAAGGATTGGCGTTAAATATTGAAGAAGTAGCTTATTTACAGGGTTTAGCAGATAAAATTGGAAGAAAACTAACCGATTCTGAAGTTTTCGGATTTTCCCAGGTGAATTCTGAACATTGCCGCCACAAGATCTTCAACGGAACTTTTGTCATTGATGGAGAGGAGAAATCCTCTTCTCTCTTTAAAATGATTAGAAAAACTTCGGAAGAAAATCCTAATGATATTGTTTCGGCTTATAAAGATAACGTTGCTTTTGTAAAAGGCCCAAGAGTAGAACAATTTGCGCCTAAGGCTGCAGATGTTCCCGAATATTACCAGGTAAAGGATTTTGATTCAGTTATTTCATTAAAAGCTGAAACTCATAATTTTCCAACTACGGTTGAACCTTTTAACGGAGCTGCCACCGGAAGTGGTGGTGAAATTAGAGATAGGCTTGCCGGCGGAAAAGGTTCTCTTCCACTTGCAGGAACTGCCGTTTACATGACCTCTTATTCCCGATTGGATAAAGATAGAAAATGGGAAAACGGGATGAAAGAAAGGGATTGGCTTTACCAAACTCCCATGGATATCCTGATTAAAGCTTCCAATGGAGCCTCAGATTTTGGAAATAAATTTGGACAACCCTTAATTTCAGGGTCTGTTCTAACCTTTGAACATTCTGAACATGAGCGTTCTTTAGGCTACGATAAAGTGATCATGCTTGCCGGTGGTATAGGTTATGGTAAAAAAGAACAGGCGCTAAAAGATGTTCCAAATAAAGGCGATAAAATTGTTGTGCTTGGCGGTGAAAATTACCGGATTGGAATGGGTGGTGCCGCGGTATCTTCAGCAGACACAGGAGAATTCAGCAGCGGGATCGAATTGAATGCTATTCAGCGTTCAAATCCTGAAATGCAGAAACGAGCTGCAAATGCCGTTCGTGGAATGGTAGAAAGCGATGAAAATCCCATAGTTTCCATTCATGATCATGGCGCCGGCGGACATTTAAACTGTCTGAGCGAACTTGTCGAAGAGAAAGGTGGAAAAATAGATCTAGATTCACTTCCTATCGGAGATCCTACACTTTCAGCAAAAGAGATCATTGGTAATGAATCACAGGAAAGAATGGGACTGATAATTGGAGAAGCTGAGATCGCAAAGCTAAAAAGAGTTGCAGATAGGGAACGCTCGCCAATTTATGAAGTTGGGGATGTCACCGGAGATCACAGATTCACATTTGAAGGAGAGAAATCGGGTCAAAAACCTATGGATCTCGAACTTTCAGATATGTTCGGAAGTTCTCCAAAAACGATCATGACAGATAAGACTATTCAAAGAAATTATGAGGAGGTTGTTTACCAAACTTCTAAAGTTCATGAATACCTCAATCAGGTGCTACAACTAGAAGCTGTAGCCTGTAAAGACTGGCTTACAAACAAAGCAGACCGGTGTGTGTCTGGAAGAGTCGCCAAACAGCAAACTGCCGGGCCAATACAACTTCCATTAAACAACTGCGGAGTGATGGCACTGGATTATAAAGGAAAAGAAGGGGTGGCAACTTCTATTGGTCACTCCCCTATTTCAGCCCTTGTAGATCCTGTGGCAGGTTCCAAAAATTCGATCGCTGAATCACTTTCAAATATTGTTTGGGCGCCACTGGAAAAAGGACTCAAATCAATTTCGCTTTCCGCAAACTGGATGTGGCCCTGTAATAATGAAGGTGAAGATGCCAGACTTTATGATGCCGTTGAAGCAGTTTCAAATTTTGCCATCAATCTTGGAATTAATGTTCCTACGGGAAAGGACTCCCTTTCTATGAAGCAAAAATATAAGGATCGCGAAGTTCTTTCTCCCGGAACTGTAATTATTTCTGCAGCGGGGCATTGTGACGATATCACAAAGGTTGTGGAACCAGTACTTCAAAAAGAGGGTGGAGATATTTATTACATCAACCTCTCGCAGGATAAATTTAAACTCGGTGGCTCTTCATTTGCCCAAATCCTGAATAAAGTGGGAAATGAAGTTCCAACTATACAAAATGATAAAAAATTTGCTAAAACTTTTGATGCGATCCAGGAGCTGATCAAAAAAGATCTTATTCTTGCCGGTCATGATATAGCTTCAGGAGGTTTAATCACTACATTGTTGGAAATGTGTTTTGCCGATGTAAACCTTGGAGCAAATCTGGATCTTTCAGCTTTAAACGAGAAAGACATCATCAAACTTCTCTTTAATGAAAACTGCGGAATTGTTTTTCAATCGAAAAACAATTCCGTAGAAGAATTTTTAAAGAATAAAAATATAGAGTTTTTCAAAATTGGAAAAGTAACTGAAGGAAATGAGTTAAGAATTAAGAATTCAGGAGTTGATTTGAGTTTCAATATTCCTGAATTAAGGGATACCTGGTATAAAACTTCTTTCTTACTGGACGAACAACAAAGCGGAATTGATAAAGCTACCGAACGTTTCCATAATTATAAAGAACAGCCTTTAGAATTTAAGTTCCCGGAACATTTTACAGGAAAACTTCCTGAATTGGATTCCGGCAAACCTAGAATTAAGGCCGCAATTATTCGGGAAAAAGGATCAAATTCTGAAAGGGAAATGGCCAGAGCGATGTACCTGGCGGGTTTTAACGTAAAAGACGTTCATATGACCGATCTTATTTCAGGTCGAGAAAACCTTGAAGATATACGATTCATTGCCACAGTGGGTGGATTCTCAAATTCTGATGTCCTTGGAAGCGCTAAAGGCTGGGCCGGAGCTTTCCTTTACAATGAAAAAGCGAAAAATGCCCTTGATAATTTCTTTGCCAAAGAAGATACGCTGTCTCTCGGAGTTTGTAATGGCTGTCAATTATTTATTGAATTAGGTCTTATTAACCCTGAGCATGAGCAAAAACCGAAGATGTTACATAACGAATCCCATAAATTTGAATGTAACTTTACTTCCGTAGAAATTCAGGAGAACAATTCTGTGATGCTTTCTAGTCTTGCTGGAAGTACCTTGGGTATCTGGGCAGCACATGGGGAAGGAAAATTCAGCTTCCCATATGAAGAGGAAAAATATAATATCGTGGGTAAATATGCTTATGAAGGATATCCTGCTAATCCCAACGGATCCCATTATAATACTGCTGTTCTAACCGATGATACCGGAAGACATCTTGTGATGATGCCTCACCTGGAGCGTTCTACTTTCCAATGGAACTGGGCAAACTATCCAAAAGGAAGAAAAGATGAAATATCTCCCTGGCTGGAAGCTTTTGTAAATGCCAGAAAATGGTTGGAAAATAAAGAATAGCTTTTATTCGATTTCAGCAGATTGATCTCAGAAATTAAAAAAGGTCGTCTAAAAAGTCCTTATTACGTCAAGCTGAACTTGATTCAGCTTCTAACTGATATTGATTTTTCAATTAGTTAAGATCCTGAAATAAATTCAGGATGACGTTTTCTCGCCTTTTTAGACGACCTCTTTTTTTAAGATTTTATTTTTAAAGGATATTCCCTAAAATATTATCTAGCTTTTACTAATCTCTACGTCTGTTGAAAAAGTTTCCTTTGTTTTTAGGTCTACCAGATTAATAATTAGTGTTTCTTCCTTGTAAGAATAGGTATTGGTATCATAGCCAACTATGTTTCTGGATCAATTTCAGAATCTACTTTAGTACTAATCAATACTAAAAAATCTGGATTATCGCGATCCAAGGTATATCCTTCCTTCATCATCTAGCTTCTTAGCTTTTCTACTACTAAAGCATTAATATTCTTATGGTTATAATTTTTTCAGTCCACTTCAGCATTTGAATTAGGCAAATAAGTAAAGGTTTCAGATTTAGAAAGATCTTCATTGCTTTTTTCAGTGGCCGTTACTCTGGGGCCGTCGCTTATAACTGCAAGTACCACTTTAAGTAGTAATTTTAATTTTTATAATATTTTTTTTTCTGCTCTAACTTAGAAAATAATCTCTTCCCAAGACGAGCAATTATGAAGGTTTAAAAAAGTATTTTAACTTGATCCTGAGGATATTAAGTTTTTATTACGATATGATTCGATGCCAAATTTTGCATATTGCAATTAGCATATACTTAATCAATATGTATTTTTTTTATCAATTTTGATTTGAATGAGCTATTTAAATTACTATTTTGCAAGGTATATCTAAAATTCTTCCTCTCCATGAATGAAATAAAACGTCTCTTTGACTTCCCCTACTATCAACTTGAAAATCATCCGTTGGAAGAGGCTCTGGCAACAAAATATGATGGAAAATGGAAAACCATCTCGACCCAGCAATATATAGATCAGGCAAATAAAATTAGCCGTGGCCTTTTGAGGCTTGGGGTTAAACCTAACGAAAAGATTGCGGTAATTTCAACTAACAACCGATCGGAGTGGAATATAATAGACATTGGCATCCTTCAAATAGGTGCGCAAAATGTGCCAATCTATCCAACCATATCTGAAGATGATTATGAGTATATCCTAAATCATAGTGGTGCAACTTATTGTTTTGTTTCAGATAAAGAAGTTCTGGAAAAAGTCAATTCTATAAAAGGCACTACCGAGCTTAAAGGAATATATAGTTTTGATGAAATTACCGGCTGCCAGAACTGGAAAGAAATTCTTAATTCAGGTGAAGATAAAGAAAATCAGGATGAAGTCGAAAAATTAAAAAAAGCAGTTAAAACCGATGATCTTGCCACGTTAATTTATACCTCGGGGACCACCGGAAGACCTAAAGGAGTAATGCTTACCCATGCCAATATTGTGAGTAATGTTTTGGGTAGTGCACCAAGAGTTCCTTTTGAAACAGGGACCTATGTAGCTTTAAGTTTCCTTCCGGTTTGCCATATTTTTGAGAGGATGATACTTTATCTATATCAGTATTATTCGGTTTCTATCTATTTTGCTGAATCTATAGATAAGATTAGTGATAACCTTAAAGAGGTAAAACCGCATGTAATTACAGCGGTGCCGAGACTGCTTGAAAAAGTATATGATAAGATTATTGCGAAAGGAACTGCTCTTGGGGGAATCAAACAAAAATTATTCTACTGGGCAGTAGAATTAGGATTGGAATACGAACCCTACGGCGCAAACGGCTGGTGGTATGAAACGAAACTGAAACTTGCCAGGAAATTGATCTTCTCCAAATGGAAAGAAGGTTTAGGTGGAAACATAGAACTTATTGTATCCGGTAGTGCAGCCTTGCAACCGAGGCTGGCACGTGTATTTGCTTCGGCAGAAATTCCCGTTATGGAAGGTTACGGACTTACAGAAACTTCTCCCGTTATAGCGGTAAACGATGAGCGTAACGGTGGTTTTAAAATTGGGACCGTTGGTAAAGTATTAGATAATGTAGAAGTTAAAATTGCTGATGATGGTGAGATCCTTGCAAAAGGACCTAATATTATGAAAGGATATTACAAGGATGAAGAAAAAACAAATGAAGTTATAGAAAATGGTTTCTTCCATACCGGTGATATTGGGGAACTCGATAAAGAAGGTTTCCTGAAAATAACAGATAGGAAAAAAGAAATGTTCAAGACTTCAGGGGGGAAATATGTAGCTCCTCAGCTGATCGAAAACACCATGAAGCAATCGCGATTTATAGAACAGATCATGGTGGTTGGTGATGGAGAAAAAATGCCCGCCGCTTTGATTCAGCCAAATTTTGAATTTATTGCAGATTGGGCTCAAAGAAAAAACATAGATCTTGGGGAAGGCACTCCTGCAGATATTTCAGGAAACAGGTTAGTTATAGATCGTATTCAGGAAGAGGTTGATTTCTATAATCAGAAATTCGGAAAATGGGAACGAGTAAAAACTTTTGAACTTACTCCGGAAGCCTGGACCGTGGAAGACGAGCACCTTACTCCTACCATGAAATTGAAAAGACGCATCATCAGGGAAAAATATAAAGAGCCTTACGAAAAATTATATGGTCGCTTTTAAAAAAGCATTAAGAAAATGATAAAAAAAACTCCTCCCAACCAGAGGAGTTTTTTTGTTTTAAGAATATTAATAACCTTTATTCAGGATATTAATATTTTTAAACTAATTTTATTATGCATGCATAATATTTTTTCCTAACTTTGGATTCATTCAAAAATCCAGATGAAAGAAAAAACGATAGATTATGTATTGCGTGCCACCTGGATGGCAGTTTCCAAAATGTATAATGAGGAAGCTGGAAAAGCAGGCAGCACGATGGCTACAGGCTTTGCACTTTTAAGTATTGATCCTGAAGATGGCACCCCATCTACATCCCTTGGCCCTAAAATGGGGATGGAGGCCACCAGTCTTTCAAGGATTCTTAAGACTATGGAAGAAAAAGGACTCATCATAAGAAGGAAAAATCCGAGTGATGGCCGAAGCGTCTTAATCCATTTAACCGAATTCGGTAAAGAAATGAGGGATTACTCTAAAAGGGTGGTTCTAAGGTTCGATGAGGCAGTTAAAGAAAATGTTTCAGAAAAAGATTTAAAAACCTTTATAGAGGTGGCCAATACCATAATGGAGCTCATTAGTGAAAAGAAAATATATACTGAAAAGATTAGTATCAGATAAAACAATAAAAACCAAGAAATGAAAAGAAGGATTAATAAGGTTGCAGTGATCGGATCCGGAATTATGGGTAGCGGTATCGCTTGTCATTTTGCCAATATTGGCGTGGAAGTGTTACTTCTGGACATTGTTCCCCGCGAGCTGAATGAAAAGGAAAAGAAAAAAGGACTAAGCCTGGACGATAAAGTTGTTCGTAACAGGATCGTGAACGATTCACTTCAGGAATCGGTTAAATCCAAGCCCTCTCCTATTTATCATAAAGACTTTGTAAACAGGATCGAAACAGGAAATCTTGAAGATGATATTTCCAAAGTTTCTGAGGCAGACTGGATCATTGAAGTTGTTGTAGAACGTCTTGATATTAAAAAACAGGTTTTTGAAAACCTTGAAAAACATAGAAAACCGGGAACTTTAATTACTACCAATACATCAGGGATTCCAATCAATTTTATGACCGATGGTCGTAGCGATGATTTTAAAAAGCATTTCTGCGGAACTCACTTCTTTAATCCTCCAAGATATTTAAGGTTATTTGAGATCATTCCTGGGAAGGAAACTTCTGAAGATGTTCTTGAATTTCTTGAGATGTATGGAGAGAAATTCCTTGGTAAAAAGTCTGTTCTTGCGAAAGACACCCCTGCTTTCATTGGAAACAGGATCGGTATTTTCTCAATTATGAGTCTTTTCCATATGGTGAAGGATATGGGAATGACCATTGAAGAAGTAGACAAACTCACCGGACCCGTAATTGGGCGGCAGAAGTCAGCCACCTTTAGAACAGTTGATGTTGTGGGCCTTGATACTTTGGTTCACGTTGCCAATGGTCTACACGAAAATGTGCCAAAAGATGAGCAGCATGATCTTTTCGCCCTGCCAGATTTCATTGGTACCATGATGGAAAATAAGTGGCACGGAAGTAAGACCGGACAGGGTTTCTATAAAAAGATCAAAAATGAAGATGGTTCAAGTGAGATAAAATCCCTTGATCTGGATACTATGGAATATCGCGATCAAAAGAAAGCTTCTTTCGCGACTTTAGAACAAACAAAATCTATAGATAATGTTGCCGACAGATTTGAAGTTCTGGTTAAAGGAAAAGATAAAGCGGGTGAATTTTACAGAAAGACTTTCTCTGCGCTTTTCGCCTATGTATCGAATCGTATTCCGGAAATTTCAGATGAGCTTTACAAGATAGATGATGCCATGAAAGCCGGATTTGGATGGGAACATGGCCCTTTCCAGATCTGGGATGCTATTGGTGTGGAAAAAGGTATTGAAATGATGAAAGAGCAGGGATACGAACCTGCGGCCTGGGTGAATGAAATGCTTGAAAGCGGAAGCGACAGTTTCTATACCGTTAAAGAAGGAAACACCTATTACTATAATATAGACGATAAAAAACAGACTAAGGTTCCTGGTCAGGATGCCTTTATCATTCTGGACAATATTAGGGAATCTAGGGAAGTCTTCAAGAACAGCGGCGTTGTAGTTGAGGATCTTGGCGACGGCATCCTCAATGTTGAATTCAGAAGTAAAATGAATTCTATTGGCGGTGATGTTCTGGACGGAATTAATAAGGCTATTGATATGGCTGAAAAAGATTACCAGGGACTGGTTGTAGCCAACGATGGTAAGAACTTCTCAGTTGGTGCCAATATCGGGATGATCTTTATGATGGCTGTAGAACAGGAATATGAGGAGCTAAATATGGCGATCAAATACTTCCAGGACACTATGATGAGAATGCGCTACTCGGCTATTCCAACAGTTGCCGCTCCTCATGCGATGACATTGGGTGGTGGATGCGAAATGTCACTACATGCAGATAAGGTTGTTGCAGCAGCTGAAACCTACATCGGATTAGTAGAATTTGGGGTTGGTGTGATCCCAGGTGGCGGTGGAACCAAAGAAATGACAGTTAGAGCCGCAGATACCTTTCAGAAAGATGATGTAGAGCTAAACCGCCTAAGAGAACATTTCCTTACTATTGGTATGGCGAAGGTTTCAACTTCGGCTCATGAAGCTTTTGACCTGAACCTACTTCAGAAAGGAAAAGATATAGTAGTGGTAAATCCAGACAGGCAATTGGCAATTGCTAAGAAACATGCTTTGTTAATGGCCGAGAATGGATATACCAAACCTATCGAGCGTAAGGATATTAAAGTTCTGGGTAAACAGGCATTGGGTGCATTCCTTGTGGGAACCGACCAGATGGCTGCAGGAAAATATATTAGTGAACACGACAAGAAAATTGCGAACAAACTGGCTTATGTAATGGCCGGTGGAGATCTTTCAGAAAATCAGCTGGTTAGTGAGCAGTATTTATTAGAACTGGAAAGAGAAGCCTTCTTATCGCTAACAGGAGAAAGAAAAACCCTGGAACGTCTTCAGCATATGTTGAAGAAGGGGAAACCGCTTAGAAATTAGAGTCTAGAGACTGGATTTATAGAAACTGGACATGGGACGGCACAATTTTAAAAAAATGAAAATCTGGGAGGAGAGCATCAATTTGGTAAGTGCTAGTTATAAACTTACCAGAAGTTTTCCGGAAATTGAAAAATTTAATCTTATTTCTCAAATGAATAGATGCGCCGTTTCTATTCCTTCAAATATCGCAGAAGGATCAAGTAAAAGTACAAATAGGCACTTTAAAAAATTCCTTGAGAATAGCCTGGGTTCGGCTTTCGAATGGGAAACCCAATTAATTGTAGCCAGGAATGAGAATTATCTTTTAGAAGAAGAATTTATTAATCTTGAAAATAGAATATTACAAATTCAGAAAATGATAGGTTCCTTTATGGACAAACTGAACTGAAATGTCTAGAATCTAAGATCGAGTTTCTTGCATCACATTTTCATAATAAAAAATAGAACTATGAACAAAACAGCATATATAGTAAAAGCATATAGAACCGCAGTAGGAAAAGCTCCAAGAGGTGTATTTCGCTTCAAAAGACCAGATGAACTGGCAGCTGAAACGATTCAATACATGATGGATAAGTTACCAGATTTCGATAAAACACGTATTGATGACGTGATGGTTGGAAATGCGATGCCAGAAGCTGAGCAGGGACTAAACGTGGGTAGATTGATCTCCTTAATGGGATTAAAGATCGAAGACGTTCCTGGTATGACCGTGAACAGGTATTGTGCTTCAGGACTGGAAACAATTTCGATAGCAACGGCTAAGATCCAAAGTGGAATGGCCGATTGTGTAATAGCTGGGGGTGCAGAAAGCATGAGCTATATCCCCATGGGTGGTTATAAACCGGTCCCTGATTATAAAGTTGCCAAGGAAGGCAATGAAGATTATTACTGGGGAATGGGATTAACTGCCGAAGCGGTTGCTAACAAGTACAAAGTTTCTCGTGAAGATCAGGATGAGTTTGCATACGCTTCACATCAAAAAGCAATAAAAGCCCAGGCGGAAGATCGTTTCCAGGATCAGATCGTTCCAATCAACATTGATGAAACTTATGTAGATGATAATGGTAAAAAACAAACAAGATCTTACACGGTAAATAAAGATGAAGGTCCAAGAAAAGATACTTCTGTTGAAGTTCTTAATAAACTTAGACCCGTATTTGCTGAAGGCGGTAGCGTTACTGCTGGTAATTCCTCTCAGATGAGTGATGGCGCTGCTTTCGTGATGGTTATGAGTGAAGAAATGGTGAAAGAGCTAAATCTGGAACCTATTGCCAGAATGGTTAGTTATGCCGCCGTTGGTGTGGAACCAAGAATTATGGGGATAGGACCGGTTCATGCAATTCCGAAAGCTTTAAAACAAGCCGGACTTAAGCAGGATGATATGGAATTAATTGAATTGAATGAAGCTTTCGCTTCTCAGTCATTAGCAGTGATTAGAGAGCTAGGCCTTGATAAGGACAAAGTTAATCCTAACGGTGGTGCTATCTCTATGGGACACCCACTTGGTTGTACGGGAGCAAAACTTTCAGTGCAGATTTTTGATGAAATGCGTAAGCGTGAATTAAAGAACAAGCACTGTATGGTAACCATGTGCGTAGGTACAGGACAGGGCGCTGCGGGAGTTTTTGAATTCCTGAATTAGAATTGAGTATTGAGATCTTAGTAATGAGATACTCGTTAACTTTAAATAAGTAGAATAACATTAAGTGAGATTCTAAATACTAATTTCTCACTACTAAATACTAAAAAAGATGAGTACAGATACAGCAAAAAAGGATATTTTAAGAGGTGGTCAATTCCTGGTAAAAGAGACTAAAAGCGAAGATGTTTTCACACCAGAAGATTTCAATGAGGAACAAAAAATGATGCGCGATTCTGTTAAGGAATTTGTGGAACGCGAAATTTGGCCGAATAAAGAGGAGTTCGAAAAGAAAAATTACGCTTTAACTGAGGAAATTATGCGTAAAGCCGGAGAACTCGGTTTCTTAGGAGTTGCTGTGCCAGAGGAATATGACGGACTCGGAATGGGATTCGTTTCCACGATGCTCGTTTGTGACTATATCTCGGGAGCTACCGGTTCTATTGCCACTGCTTTTGGTGCACACACTGGAATTGGTACGATGCCTATTACGCTATATGGAACTGAGGAGCAGAAGAAAAAATATGTTCCGAAACTTGCAACCGGTGAGTGGTTTGGAGCCTACTGTCTAACTGAACCTGGAGCCGGATCTGATGCGAATTCGGGAAAAACTAAAGCAGTCCTTTCTGAGGATGGAAAACATTATAGTATTAGCGGACAGAAAATGTGGATTTCCAATGCCGGATTTGCCGACGTTTTTATTGTATTCGCAAGAATTGAAGATGATAAGAATATCACCGGATTTATCGTTGAAAATGATAAGGAAAATGGAATCAGTTTTGGTGAAGAAGAAAAGAAGTTAGGGATCCACTCCTCTTCTACCCGCCAGGTATTTTTCAATGAAACAAAAGTTCCTGTTGAAAATATGCTTTCAGAACGTGGAAATGGCTTCAAGATCGCAATGAATGCTCTAAACGTTGGTCGAATTAAATTAGCCGCGGCTTCTCTGGATGCTCAAAGAAGAGTCACAGATCTTTCCGTGAAATATGCCAATGACAGGGTTCAGTTTGATACTCCTATCGCTAAGTTTGGGGCGATCAAGTCTAAGTTAGCAGAAATGGCTACTTCAGCCTATGTTGGCGAAGCAGCATCTTACCGTGCAGCCAAGAATATTGAAGACAGAATTAACATCCGGCTAGAAGAAGGAGCCTCACATTCAGAAGCTGAATTGAAAGGTGTGGAAGAATATGCCATAGAATGTTCCATTCTTAAGGTAGCGTGTTCTGAAGATGTTCAGAATTGTAGCGATGAAGGTATACAGGTGTATGGCGGAATGGGATTCTCTGCAGATACCCCAATGGAATCTGCATGGAGAGATGCCAGAATTGCGCGTATTTACGAAGGCACCAACGAGATCAACAGAATGTTATCTGTGGGAATGCTGGTAAAGAAAGCTATGAAAGGTCACGTAGATCTTCTAGGACCTGCAACTAAAGTGGCAGATGAATTAACCGGAATTCCCTCCATGGATAAACCTGATTATTCTGAATTATTTGCTGAAGAAAAAGAAATGGTTGCGAAATTAAAAAAAGTGTTTTTGATGGTAGCCGGAAGCGCGGTTCAGAAATTTGGACCTCAACTGGAAGAGCATCAGCAATTACTTTTAGCAGCTTCTGATATCCTTATCGAGATCTATATGGCAGAATCTGGAATTTTAAGAGCAGAGAAAAATGCTAAGAAATTAGGAGTAGATGCTCAAAAAGAACAGATCGCCATGGCCAAATTATATTTGTACCATGCTGTAGATATTATTAATAGTAAAGCTAAAGAAGGAATTGGTTCTTTTGCTGAAGGTGACGAACAACGTATGATGTTGATGGGTCTTAAAAGGTTCACTAAATATACCAATATGCCGAATGTTGTTGAATTAAGAAATACAGTCGCTGAAAAACTGACTTCTGAAAATAAGTATTGTTTCTAAAGGAACATTCTTTTAAACTGAAGAAAGCCACCTTGATTGGTGGCTTTTTTGTTTTGCAAAAATTAAAATCAACTTGCCCAGTGGCATTTATCACCTGACCATGGCTTGTAAGAAGGAAACGTTTTTGCTTGCTTAACACTATTACCTTTTAGGTTAATTTGGAGAACGCTTTCTCAATAAAAAATTAAAATTTTAAATTAGCTTTCTCTAAAGTCTTTAGCATGTTAAATCTGGAAAAAAGCGGACTTACTTATCTTATTATCGGAACCCTTACTTTAATACTGAGTTTTGGTATTACTTTTTATATTTTAAAGAGAATAGGTAAAAATCCGCGGAATATTCTACCAGTAGATTTTGCTGAAAAGCTAAGAGTACCACTTTTGATCTTTTTAGCTTCCCTTATCGCCAAGATAGCCGTGATAAGTGATATTTTTAGATTTGAAGCTACCAGGTTAATTGTAGGTCATATAAGTACAATTACCATAATACTTGGTATGGCGTGGTTCCTCATTATTTTCTTTAAGGTATTTAAAAAGAGAATGTTAAGAAAGTATGATGTAACTAGCACCAACAACCTGAAAGCCCGGAAAGTATATACACAATATACTATCCTGGAAAATATTATCATTTTCATAATCGTAACATTATCTGTAGGTATAGCACTTATGAGTTTTGAAAGTATTAGATCTGTTGGGGTAAGCCTATTAACTTCTGCAGGGATCGCGGGCATCATAATTGGCTTGGCCGCTCAAAAAGCTATTGGAACACTTCTGGCCGGAATACAAATAGCTATTACCCAACCAATTCGCCTGGATGATGTAGTAATTGTTGAGGGCGAATGGGGATGGATTGAAGAAATTAACCTTACTTATGTAGTAGTTAGAATTTGGGATAAAAGAAGACTGGTAGTTCCTACTACTTATTTCATTGAAAAGACCTTCCAAAACTGGACCAGAACCTCAGCTGATATTTTGGGAACGGTATTTATTTATACCGATTATGGTCTTCCTGTTGAAGTTATACGGGAAGAACAAACCAGGTTATTAAATAATACAAATCTCTGGGACGGGAATGTGAATGTGCTACAAGTGACCAATGCTTCAGAAAAAACTGTAGAATTAAGGGTACTGGTAAGTGCTAAAGATTCTCCTACAGCCTGGGACCTCCGGGTATATTTAAGGGAAAAACTATTAGCATTCATTCAGGATAAATATCCGGAACATTTACCTAAAACCAGGATAAGCATTAAAAAGAATGAAATGGATCTTTAATCCTGAAATATCATTCCTTCGGTGGCAATCCCCTTACTAAAATTAGCTGCCGTTTCTATTAAAGCCAAATGAGAATATGCCTGGGGAAAATTACCCAGCAAACGTTTGGTTTCAAAGTCGATATCCTCACTAAACAAGCCCAGATGGTTACTGTAAGATAAAAGCCGATCGAACATTTTTTTTGCTTTCTTTTTCTCTCCAATTTTATAAAGACTGTCAATCAACCAGAATGTGCAAATAGTGAAGGATGAAGTAGGTTTTCCAAAATCATCGGTGTTCCTGTACCTGTACATTAATCCATCCTCGCAAAGTTCTTTTTCCGTAGCCTGAACCGTACTAATAAATCTTGGATCATCAGCCTCTATAAATCCATACGATTGCATTAATAAAGTGGACGCATCCAGATCTGAAGATCCGTAAAACTGAGTGTACGCCTGTTTCTCCTCATTCCAACCATTCTCATAGATGTCCTGGTAAATTTCTTCCCTCAGTGCTTTCCATTTGGTATCATTTATACCCATTCTAAGCACCTCACCTATTTTTATGGCTCTATCAACCGCCACCCAACAAAGTAGTTTTGAGAATACAAAGTGTCGATCTTCAGTTCTAAGTTCCCAAATTCCTTTATCTGGTTTCCGCCAGTTTTCTTCAACAATCATCACTATTCCCCTAACCACCGTCCAGAGTGCTTCTGAATTTTCCAGGGAAGTTTCAAACATTAAAAATTGCTGATAAATAACCTCCATTAAAATTCCGTAGATATCATTTTGCTTCTGGATATAGGCCGCATTTCCTGTTCTTACAGGTTTTGATCCTTTATAACCATCTAAATGATTCAGAATATGTTCGGTAAGCTCCTTTTCCCCATTAATACCATACATGATCTGGATCTTCTCATCTTTATTAGGAATGATATTGATGATAAACCGAAGAAAATCCTTTGCAGATTTAACATGTCCCAGACCCGCCATAACTTTAATTACCATGGAAGCATCGCGTATCCAGCAAAAGCGATAATCCCAGTTTCGCTCCTCTCCTATCGTTTCCGGAAGTGAGGTGGTAACCGCCGCGAGCACTGCGCCTGATTTTTTATAGCTCAGGGCTTTTAAAACCAATGCACTACGCATTATTTCATTTCCGTAATGAGTGTAGCGGGTCGTTTTGTCACTCCAGTTCATCCAGTACACCTTGGTACGCTGAAATTTGAGATAAGACCTGTCTAAACTTTGTTCAACGAGCTTTTCATGATAACCTACAAGACAGTAAGCATTACTTTCTAAAGTTATTTCATTTTGCTGATGAATATCCTTGAGATTAAGACTGGAATAAAAATACAGAGAGTCATATTTGCCTTGGCGCGTAAAGCTTTTTATATAATCTCCTTTATTCTCGCTGTGCGTTTTTTCCCTTCCAAATTCCAATTTTGGGTCATAAATGATCCTGAATTTTGGTTTGCCTCCTGTTAATCTGAAAAACCGAATGATATCTGGCGGAGCATAATAAGAACCATCCTCGCGCTGGTATCTTGGCATGAAATCTATCAACTGAAAAGAATCAGTTCCGTTATCGAAAACAGTACTTAAAATATTGGTTTCCCACAGGTATTCCTGCTCAATTTTATAATCCTCCTCTACTACAATTTCAAAACTTCCCCCTTTTTTTTCGTCAAGTATTTTTGCAAAAACACCTGCGGAATCAAAATTCGGGAGACAACACCAATCCAGAGATCCGGTCTTTGAAATTAGGGCTGCACTTTTACAATTGCTTATTATTCCGTAATCGAGGTTATCCATATATCTTAAAAATCTTATAAATCAATGGCTGTGTAAAATGATTTTCGGAAATTTAATAAAAAACAAATTCGTCACAACGCCATTTACAATTTATTATGAGCAAAACCATCATTATTTCTAACCGATTACCCCTGCAAATTTCAATAGAAAATGACGATTTGGAGGTAACTCCAAGCGTTGGTGGGCTCGCAACAGGCTTGAAATCATTCCATAAGGACGGCGATAGTGTCTGGATTGGCTGGCCCGGGCTTACCCGGGAGGAGATCCCAGAGCATCTTGTAGAGGAAGTTCAGAAAAAAGCAAAAGAAGAGAATTGTGTGGCGGTACATCTTACTTCAGATGAAATTGATGGATTTTATTACGGCTTCAGCAATAGAACTATTTGGCCTTTATTTCATTATTTTATGGAATATACCGAATCTGATGATGAGTACTGGACCTATTATAAGCAGGTAAATCAGAGGTATGCCGATGAAATTCTGAAGCATTATGAAGATGGTGATATTATTTGGGTACATGATTATCAATTATTGCTCGTTCCCAATATGATCAGGGAGAAAGCTCCGGAAGCGATCATTGGGTTTTTCAATCATATCCCGTTTCCATCTTATGAGGTGTTTAGAACTTTACCCTGGAGAGATGAAGTACTTAAAGGAGTATTAGGAGCAGATCTCATAGGATTTCACACCTATGATTATGAACGCCATTTTTTAAGTTCAGTAAGTAGGATTTTAAGACATCAGGTAGATTTCAATGAAATTACGTTGCCAGACAGAATCGTAAAAGTAGATTCCTTTCCCATGGGAATTGATTACAAGAAGTTTGAACAGGCGGCATTAGATCACTTTGAAAGTACTTCAGCAGAACAGTCTGAACTTCAAAAAAGATTAGATCATCACCTTGAAGCAACTCCAGATGCCAAATTGATTCTAAGTATAGATAGGCTGGATTATACCAAGGGAATTGCCCACCGAATAAGAGCTTATGAATATTTTCTCGATAAAAATCCTGAATTTATAGAAAAAGTGAGGCTGGTCATGTTAGCGGTTCCATCCCGGTCGAATGTTCCCCAATACAGAAGATTGAAAAAAGAAGTAGATGAGCTTGTGGGCAGGATAAATGGTAAGTTTTCTACGGTTAGCTGGACCCCCATCTGGTATTTTTATAGGTCCATGCCTTTTGAAAATCTCATAGATCTTTATACCACTTGTGATATTGCTTTATTAACCCCTATTCGAGATGGAATGAACCTGGTTGCCAAGGAATATATAGCAACAAGAACAAATAAAACAGGAGTACTTATTTTAAGTGAAATGGCAGGTGCTGCGCACGAAATGAACGAAGCGCTTATCATTAATCCAAATAATTTTGAACAAATATCGGAAGCTTTAAAAACGGCTTTTGAAATGCCTAAAGAAGAGCAGGTAGAGAGAAATAAAATGCTTCAGAAAAGATTACGGAGATATAGTGTGGAGAAATGGGCTGAAGATTTTATGAAATCTCTAAGAAAAACAAAGGAAAACCGGGATGCCTTTAAAGCTATAAGGATAACACCTGCTATTTCTAATGAGATCATGAATCAGTTCAAAAACGCAAAAAAAAGAATCTTATTTATCGATTATGATGGTACGCTTGTGAATTTCGTAGATAAACCTGAAAATGCTAAACCTGACGCAGAACTAAAAGAACTGATAAGATCTCTGAATGCTGCCGAAAATACAGATGTAATCTTAATAAGCGGGCGTGATAAAAATACACTTGGAACCTGGTGGCAAGATATTCCCGTAGAGCTAATTTCTGAACATGGGGTATGGATGAGACAGATAGATGGTGAATGGGAACTTTCAGAAAATGTGAAAAGTGAATGGATGGATGCGGTAAGACCGGTGATAGAAAACTTTGTAGACCGTACACCGGGTACTTTTATTGAGGAAAAAAACTATTCCCTGGCCTGGCATTACAGAAAGGCAGATCCTGAACTGGGTGAAATTAGAGCGAATGAATTAAGTAATGTGCTAAAAGAACTAATCTCCAATCGTGGTTTAAGCGTTTTGGAAGGAAATAAAGTACTTGAAATAAAAAGTAGTGGTGTAAACAAAGGAAAGGCGTCTTCCAAAAAACTGGTTGGAAAGGATTACGATTTCGTCTTTGCCATTGGGGATGACTGGACAGATGAATATATGTTTCAGGACCTGCCGGAATCATCTTATACGGTAAAAGTAGGAATCAAGAAAACCAGTGCGAGATATTATGTGGAAGGCACTCCCAAGGTGCGTGACCTATTGGAAGATTTCAAAAAAAATATGTAGCAGATATTTACTGTTAAATAATTTGGGAATTCTAATAAAAGTTTACATATACATTAACTCGATCTAGATGGCTTCCTATCATTTTCTGCTTAATTTTACATCATGAATTTAAAGAAAACCAATTTAAAACCAAATTCTATGAAATCAGGAAAATTGTTATTAGGACTAGTATCCGGAGCTGTGGCAGGAGCTGTGGTTGGACTTTTATATGCACCTAAAAAAGGAAAAGACACACGTAAAGCTATTTCAGATAAGGGAGATAATTACCTTAAGGAAGCAAATAGAAGTATTAATGACTTTACCGATTCGGTAAATCATAAGATGGAAGCTTTAAAAGCCAAAACAAAAGCAAATTTATCAGGATCTAAGTCTAAAGAAAAGCTTAACCAGGCGAAAGCAGAAATGCACGAAGTAGCTAGTTAATTTATAGAAAAACTTGATTATTATAAAGCCTCGGAATTTCCCGGGGCTTTATTTTTTTTTAATATCTCTGAAACTTCTGTATTTTAGGGCGCTAATTAAATAAACATATGAAAAAACTAAACCCCATTAAAATTTTATTCCTGGCGGCGGTAGGATTCTTATATCAGCCTGCTAATTCTCAAGATACCGACCAGCGTTTATATGAAATTATAGAGAATGTTTCAGCAGACAGTCTGGAACATGATATAAGAAAACTAGCAGGTTTTGGTACCCGAAACACATTCAGTGATACAGTTTCCGAAACCCGTGGTATTGGTGCTGCGAGAAGATGGATAAAATCTGAATTTGATAACATTTCTGCTAATTGTAACGATTGCCTGGAGGTAATTTACCAGAAGGATCATGTAACTCCTGAGGATGGAGAGCGTATTCCTAAAGAAGCCTGGGTGGTGAATGTGGTAGCCATACAAAAAGGTACGAAATATCCCAATCGCTATGTGATCATGAGTGGTGACATAGATTCTCGAGCCAGTAATACCATGGATTTTACTACAGATGCACCGGGAGCTAATGATAACGCAAGCGGAATGGCGGGCACCATGGAGGCAGCACGGGTATTATCAAAATATGATTTTGAAAGCAGTATTATTTATGTAGGCCTTTCCGGGGAAGAGCAGGGACTATTTGGTGGAAAAGGTCTGGCCGAATATGCCAAAAAGAACAATTGGGACATCATAGGGATTCTTAATAATGATATGATTGGGAACATTGAAGGAGTAGATGGTGTTATAGACAATAGAAGTTTTAGGATCTTCTCTGAACCGGTACCTCCTACTGAAACTGAACAGCAAAGAAGAATGCGTAGATTTTACGGCGGTGAGGTTGATGGAATTTCCCGGCAACTCGCCAGGTACATCCATAAGAATGTAGAAACTTATATGCCAGAGATGAACCCCATGATGATCTATCGTTTGGATAGATTTGGAAGGGGAGGCCATCATAGACCTTTTAATGATCTTGGTTTTGCTGGTGTTAGAATTATGGAAGCTCATGAAAATTATAATAGACAGCACCAGGATATTCGTACTGAAAATGGTATTGAATATGGAGACGTGGTAGAAGGAGTGAACTTTAATTACGCAAAAAAACTAACTGCTGTTAATGCCATTAATCTTGCCAGCCTGGCCTGGGCACCGCCCGCACCAGAAAAAGTTGAAATTGGTGGAATTGTTGAACCTAGTACCAGACTTAGATGGGAACCTGTAGAAGGCGATATTGCAGGATATAAGATCTATTGGAGAGACACTACCTCACCGCAGTGGCAACATTCCAGATTTGTAGGAGATGTAACCGAGTTTACCTTAGAAGGAATCGTAATTGATAATTATCTTTTTGGAGTTGCAGCTGTGGGCAAAAACGGACATGAAAGCCTTGTTGTTTTCCCTTCGGGAACATTCAGGTAACCTAACAACAATATATTATTTCAGATATTAAAAAGCCGAATTTTAAGATTCGGCTTTTTTGTCCCCCCGTACCAGATTTCCAAATAAAAGACTAATTAACAATACTTTAGACTAAACTTAAAAGTATTTAGGAGTGTTCATTGGTAATTTAGAGTTACTCAACCAATAAATAATTCAATTATGGCAGATATCAGAATAGAGAAAAAGAAACCTATTTGGCCGTGGTTATTATTAGTTATCATTCTGGGCGTCCTCGCATTTCTTTATTTCTACGGAAGCATGGATACAGAAGAAACAGATGATATGGAAACCACAGAATTAGAAGAAGTAACTTATATAAATCCGGAACCAGGATTATATAAAAATGAAGAGGTAATTAACCAAAATAAACTGTTATGAATACCAAAGAGAAACATCTATATTATCTGAATGAACTCAAAGATTATAAAGTAGATAGAAAAGATCCCGATATAAGAGGATGGAGCGTAAAGGACCTGGATAACAGGGTAATTGGAAAGGTAGATAATCTACTTGTGAACAAAGAGCGAGGAAAAGTGGTTTATGTAGATGTAGAAGTAGATCAGTCAATAATTGATGCTAAACATGATCCATATTCTTCACAACCTAATTCCGAAGTTAAAGAATTTATAAACAAAGAAGGAGAAAACCATATTATTATCCCCGTAGGTTTGATAGACCTGAATGTGGATAACAAGTATGTGTATACCGAAAGTATTAATTATCAAACTTTTGCCGAAACTAAAAGATACAGGTCTGGTTCTCATATAAGCCGTGATTACGAACATCATGTTTTAGATTCTTATGATAGAAGGAGAGATCGTTTGAATCATGAAAACGAATTGAGAAGAACAAAAACTGCCTATACAGATTCTGAACTGGAAGAAAGAAATTTTAGAGATGAAGATGTGAGACCTAATCATGAGGAAAGATCAAAAAATGACAGCATAGTAGAAGATACAGAAGGAAAAATTCGCATGGAAAAGGAAAACCTCAGGTATAAATCTGATGATCGTAGTAAACCTATAGATGATCATAACCGGGCTTCGCATCATCATGAGACTTCAAATGATCTTCATCCTGAAAGAACGGTTGACGAAGATAATAATTGGGTTCATGATAATCGAAATCTGGAGGATGAAGATTACCGCACTAGCAGAAGAGAAAACACCAGAGCTAATGAAGAATTCTATGACCGTCGGGAATTTAGGGATAGGGATTATCGATAAAAAAATATTTAAATAATTTAATTTAAAGGGAGATCATGTTGGTTTCCCTTTTTTATTGTTACCGTATAGGAGATAGTATTGGTTACAGTATTTAGAAATGAAAAATTCTGTGATTCTAGACTTGTTTCAGAAACTCATTTCAATAAAAAGTCCAGGTCATATGGAGACCTTGAAACCGAAGATTAGACGGAATTAAATAAATTCAGGGAAACAGAAGGATTTAGGATAAAAAACGGATTTACACAAATAGTATAAAATAAAGCTAAAATTGTATTTTAGGGCTTCCAAAATTGATCAAAATTATTTTTATGAAAAAAATTACACTTTTCCTGTCGTTTTTAGTGCTCACTTTTACAGTTGCCGGGCAGGATGTAGATCTTTCACTTTTAAAGAATAAAACACCAAGAAACATTGGCCCCGGTGGAATGAGTGGTCGGGTAACTTCAATTGATGTGATTACAGAAGATCCAAATATTATGTATGTAGGAACTGCTTCCGGTGGATTATGGAAATCTACAAGTGGAGGTGTGAGCTGGGAGCCTATTTTCGACGATCAGGTTACTGCATCTATAGGCGCCGTAGCAATTCAGCAGTCAAATCCTTCGGTAATATGGGTAGGAACCGGTGAAGGGAATCCAAGAAATAGCCTTAATGGAGGTTACGGAATTTTTAAATCTCTTGATGGAGGTCGTTCCTGGACGAGAATGGGTTTAGAAAAAACACGCCATATCCATAGAGTTATAATTCACCCAACAAATCCAGATATTGTTTATGCCGCGGCTATAGGATCTCCCTGGGGAGCCCATGAAGAAAGAGGTGTGTATAAAACTACCGATGGAGGTAAAACATGGGAGAAAATTTTATATTCAAATAAATTAACCGGTGCTGCAGACCTGGTAATGGATCCTAATAATCCCAATAAACTTATCGCTGCAATGTGGGAACATAAAAGGGATCCCTGGTTCTTTAAATCTGGCGGGGAAGGTTCAGGAATGTTTATCACTCATGACGGTGGAGAGACCTGGAGCGAAAAAACGGAGAAAGACGGTCTACCGGAAGGAGAATTAGGCCGAATTGGTTTAGCGATTGCACCAAGCAATTCAAATATTGTTTATGCTCTGGTAGAATCTAAAAATAATGCTCTGTATAAATCTGAAGACGGTGGCTTCAGCTGGAAAATGATCAATGATAAAGATGAAATTGGCAATAGACCGTTCTATTACAGTGATATTTTCGTAGATCCAGAAAATTCCAATCGAGTTTATTCCGTGTTTACGTATGTAAATGTTTCTGAAGATGGAGGTAAAAGTTTTGAAAGTTTAATGCCCGCTTATGGAGTAAACAATGGAATTCATCCCGATCACCATGCCTGGTGGATCCATCCCGAAGATGGAAGTTTTATGATGGACGGTAATGATGGGGGACTAAATATTACCCGTGACCACGGTAAAACATGGAGATTTGTTGCTAATCTCCCTGTTGCCCAATTTTATCATATCGCAGTGGATAATGAATTTCCGTATAATGTATATGGCGGAATGCAGGACAACGGAAGTTGGCGCGGTCCGGCTTATGTATGGAAAGCCCAGGGAATTCGAAATTCATACTGGCAGGAGATCTCTTTTGGAGACGGTTTCGATGTAGTACCAGATAGGGACGATAGCCGCTATGGCTGGAGTATGAGTCAGCAGGGTTATGTGAGCAGATACGATCATATCACCGGCAATAATTATACGGTAAAACCAACTCATCCAGATCCTGAAGTGGCATTACGTTTTAACTGGAATTCTGCTATTAATATTGATCCTTTTGATAACAATACGATTTACTTCGGAAGTCAGTTTGTACATAAAAGTACCGACAAAGGCCTTACCTGGGAAGTGATTTCGCCAGATCTTACTACAAACGATCCTGAAAAACAAAAACAGGAAGAAAGTGGCGGATTAACCATTGATGCTACAGGAGCCGAAAATTATACCACAATACTGGTCATTGAACCTTCACCTCTGGAGAAAGATATGATGTGGGTAGGAACCGATGATGGTAAAGTTCATTACACAAGAAATGGGGGAAATGACTGGAATGATGTTTCAGAAAATTTACCTGGATTACCTGAAGGCAGCTGGATAGTTCAGATAAAGGCTTCCAATAAAAATAAAGGGGAAGCCCTGCTTGTTGCCAACGACTACCGTAGGTTTAATTATACACCATATGCTTACAGAACTACTAATTATGGTAAAAGCTGGAACCGTATTGTAGATGAAGAGGATACTGAAAGTTATACCTTAAGTATTATTGAAGACCCGGAAGAAAAAAACCTTTTGTTCCTGGGAACAGATGATGGCCTGTATGTTTCATTCAACGCAGGAAAAGACTGGCAGAAATATACCAACGGCTTTCCAACGGTTCCGGTAAAAGACCTTGTGATTCATCCAAGGGAACATGATCTTGTTATTGGAACATTTGGAAGGGCAGCATGGATACTGGATGATATTAGACCTTTCCGGGAAATTGCCAGGAGTAATAATCTTCTTCAACAAAAAGTAGAATTATTTGAACCTCCAACAGCCTATCATACTGCCTATCAACAGCCAACAGGAAGCCGCTTTGGCGCTGATGCGGTCTACCATGGAGAAAACAGGGATTCTGGTGCCAGGATTACCTATTTTGCTGAAATTCCCGCTAAAAAAGATTCAACTGCTATAGAAAAGGAGCAGTCAGATAAAAAAATGAAAAGATCCCGAAGGAATTCAAAACAGAAACGTGAAGGCGAATCTGGTAGAAGACAAACAGTTGTAGAAAAAGATTCAACAACCACCGAGATTGTTGAGACTAAATGGGACTCTATTCAGCTAAAGATTTATGATGGAAGTCGACTTATTAGAACACTCAAAAGAAAAGCTCCAGATACCACTGGTTTGCATACTATAATATGGGGACTGGACGAGAAAGGTCCAGAGCAACCCTCCAGAGAGATCAAAGAAGAGAAGAATGAACCTTCAGGTATAGATGTGAAACCAGGTAAATACAGACTTGTTTTAGACTATGGCGATCACACTTCCGAAGAAATGATAGAAGTGAAATCTGATCCCCGTCTGGAGGTTTCTTCTAAAAATATTGAAGAAGTTTATACGAGTCTGAAAGAACTGGAACAAATGACTCAAACTTCGGCAGATGCTGTAAAGCAATTGGTAGAAAGTAAAAATATAGCCGAAAAATTCCAGGCAGATTTAAAAAAACAGCAGGGAGAAACAAAAGAGTTTAATGAAGAAATTGCAGAAAGTAAAGAAATTGTAAATACCATTGAAGAGCTAATTGCGCTATATTTAGGCACCCTTGACAAGAGACAGGGAATCGTTAGAAATAGGGAAAATACGGTGCAGGAAAGAATAGGTATCGCCAGAGGTTATATAAGTAGCAGGCAAAATGGCCTGACTTCTACCGAAAAGACTTTGCTTAAACATGCCAGAGAAGAATTGCAGGAGGCATTAAAGAGTACCAATGAATTTTTTGAAAATGAATGGCCGGAATATCGGTCAGAAATGGAAGCTTTGGAATTACCTATTTTTAAAGAAGTAAAAACCTTCAATTTCCAAAAATAAAAATTTCTTGACACCGACTTTCGTAAAAGTTGGTAAAGTTTAAAAAATAGGGTTGGACTAATTTAGAATCTGACCCTTTTTATATTCTGCGAAATGATTACAAGTGATTCCCCCCTTTTTGATTACATCTACCAAATTTTAGTAGCTTCCCCTGGATAAGTTATTCTGTAGAATTCTTCCTCTTCAGATAAACTAGCATGTTTGCCTAGTTCACATCATTTAGCCATGATCACAAATAATCCTAATAAGAGGTCACCGAATCAAACTCATTTTAGAGGACTTCCAATCAAATTCCATGAATGACCAAAAATAACAAAACCTTGATAATCAAACGATTAACAAGGTTTTAGTCGGGGTGGCAGGATTCGAACCTGCGGCCTCCTGCTCCCAAAGCAGGCG